>NZ_CAKZOT010000001.1 GCF_937138205.1 uncultured Rhodospira sp.
CGTCCGCCATGGCTGCCGGTGATTCGCACCGGGCCTTCCCAATAGGGAACGCTCACGGCCATCCAGGACCGCGGATTGACGGCCGTGATCCGGACATCGACCGATTTCTCGGGCAGTTCGATGCGCCAGCGCGTGGGCACGGGGCGGCCGTCGACCTCCGTTTCCGACAGCGGGGTCAGGATCAGAGCGCCGTCGGTAAACGGGGTCGCCGTCCCGTCCGGTTCGATCCAGGTCGCCGAGGTGAACGGTGCGGCCCGACGGTCGCGCAGGCGGAAGCCCATCAGTTTCTCGCCGGTATCGAAGTGCAGGGACACCCAGTCCCAGCCGGTCTGGGTGTCCGACAGGGGCTGGGAGGACCATTCCCGGTCCAGCCAGCCCAGGCCGGTCACCGGCACGTCTCCCTCGGGAAGGAATAGCGTCCCCGAAACCTCGAAAAAGGGCTGGGAGTAGTAATGGCTCGCCTGACCGGCGGCGGACTTGACCGAATAGCCGTCCGTTCCGTGGCGAACGAGCGGGCCATTGGCCCTCAGGTCGAGGGCATAGCCGAACGCAGCACCCGTCGCGGTGACCGCAAGCCCATCGAAGGCGTCATCACCGATGCCCAGGCTGGTCAGCGACCAGTCGTCGATGAACGCCTCGAAGGGGTCAGCGGCCACGCCGGCCTGGCCAATGCCGCCGCGCGCCAGCCGTTCGGCGTGGAAATGCGCGTCCGGTGTCGTGAGCCCGGCATGGCCCATCCAAAGCTGCGGGTTTTGCCACCCCTCACGCTCTTCAGGGGCGAGCGCGGAGCGGAACAACGTCCACTGAATGCCGTAGTCGCGGCCCTCGGCGTCGGTGAGATTGGCGGTGAGATACCACCATTCAACCCGGTAGCGCCGGTGGGGGCCGTGATCTTCGGGAAAGCGCAGCGCGCGACCGGGGTCGGGGACGGAGAAGCCTTCGGCGTCCGCGCCCAGCCCGGCGAACCCCTGGCCGTGCGCGGGCGCGGTCAGGCCAAGCACCAAAGCGAGCGCGGAGGCGAGAGCGCGGACCGATCTACCGCTCATTGGAAAAGACCTTGAGAAAATCGGCGGGCGCTGTCCTTGCGAGATGCCGCGCCGGGAGCGCTGTCGCCAGGGCGGCAGCGGCCAGCGCCAACACAAGGAGCACAAGCCATTGCATCGGAAACAGGTGCATGGGCAAACGCCAGCCAAACGCTTCGACATTGACAACGGCCAGCAGCGACCAAGCCAAGGCCAGCCCGACCGGAACGGCCGCGATGAATGTGAAGGCCGCCAACGCCAGACTGCGCATCAGTTCCAGCCGCGCCAGGCGCTTGCGCGTGATGCCCAGCGCCCAGGCAGGCGCCAGTTGCGGCAGCCGCAGGCTCGCCAGCGTCAGCAGCGCCGTCAGGATGGCGAAGCCGGCAACCGCCAGCGTCAACACGTTCAGGGTCCCGGTGACCGTAAAGGTGCGCTCAAAGACCTCCAGGGAGACCCGCTTGATCGTGGCCTGGTCGACAACCGCGGCGGCATCGAGCCCGAAGTCCGCGCGCAGGGCCTCCGCCAGGGCCTCGGGATCGTCGGTGCGCAAGCCGAAACTGAGCCTTGGCCGATCCGGGTACCGTGTCTCCAGAAGGTCAAGCGAGACCATCGCCTGGTTCATCGGATTGCCGTAGTCCGAGTAGATACCGGCGACCGGCATGGTCCACCCGGGCGCAAGGCGGACCGGATCGCCGGGCGCGAGCCCTTCCCGGCGGGCGAGTTGCTCGTTGATCAGCGTGGCACGTCCCGCGGCCAATTCGTCCCAGGCACCATCCCGCGCGGTCAGAAGGGGCCAGGTGTCGCGATAGGTGCCGTGGTCGGCGACACCCATCACCTCGCCCGGGGCGCCCTCGATCGGGCTGTCGACGGTGATGACCGGCAGAACGGCATCGGCCCTGCTGTCCAGCCACGTTTCGAGCCGGGCGCTCTCTCCGGCATCGGCGACGGTCACATACAGTTCGGCGGCCAGGCGCTGATCGAGCCAGCCCGTGAAGGTCAGACGGAACGAGCCGACCATGGTGGACACGCCGATGTTGGCAACCAGCGCCAGCAGCAGCGCCATCAGGGCGAGCGACAGGCCGGGCAATTGCTGGCGCGTATCGGCCCAGAACCACTGGCCCTCGGCGGTTCGCGCCGCGCGGGCGCCAAGGGCCAGCACGGTGGCCAGACCCGCCGGGAGCATCAGCGCGGCGCCCAGCAGCAGACCGGCCAACAGCGCGAAACCGGCGATCAACCCTTGGGCCATCCAGGCGGTGGCACAGCCGGCGGCAATCAAGCCGGCCCCGGCGATCGCCTGCCGCCGCAGCAAGACCGCCGAAACGGTCGCCCAGGCGCGCGGTTGCGCGCTGGCCAGCAGCGGCATGGTCCGCACGCGCCAGAGCGCCTGGCCGGCGGCGATCACCGCCCCGGCCACGGCGATGGCCAGCCCGGTGACGGCCCAGACGGGATCGAAACTCAACGTGCCAGGCACGCGCGCGCCGTACAGGCCGTGCAGCGTGGCGGCGACGTCCGGCAGCAGCGCCCCGGCAATCGCATACCCCAACACGATGCCGATCCCGCCCGCGATCACGGCCAGGACCAGCAGTTCGACAAGCAGCAGTCCCATCAGATCGCGGGCCGGCAGACCGAGCGCCCGCAGCGTGCGGCACGTGGCCCGGCGCTGCTCGAAGGCAAGTCCGATGGCGCCGTGGACAATGAACAGGCCGACGGCAAAGGACAGCAGGCCGAACGCGGTCAGGTTAAGGTGAAAGCTGTTGGTCAGGCGCGCCATGTCGCCTTGTTGTTGGGCCGGGTTCACGACCAGGTTCGGCGCAATCGCGGACAGCGGTGCCCGGTTGCGGGGCTGATCCGGCAGCACCACCAGCGCGGTGATCTCTCCGCGCCGGTCCAGCAGCCGCTCGGCCGTGCCGATATCGGTGACCATCTGGCCCGGCGGCACCAGCGCGCCCGGTCGCAGGGGCGGCAACCGGTCCGCGCCATCGAGCCGGTCGATGGTCTCCGGTGCGGCGAAGCCAAGACCCGGAGAGGAGATCAGGGCGACCAGGTCGATGTCATCGGCACCGCCGGGAGTCACCGCAAGCGTGCCGGGCGGCGCGGTCAGAACCTCCACCCCGGTCACCAGAAGGCGCATCTCGCCCGCCATCATCCGGCCTTCCAGGACCGGAGACACCAGCCAGCCGGCGCGCCGCAGCGACACGAACGTCTCGAGTGCGATCGAACCCGATGGATCGGTCAGCGTTTCGTAAGCCCCCTGGCCCAGGCGACCCGACGCCCGGTCGTAGCTGGCGCGCGCCTCGGCGTTGATCGCCTGCACCGCGGACCACAACGCCGTCGCCAGCGCCAGACCGATCACCAGGGTCGCGAGCTGGCCGGGCCGGCGGCGCCAATGGGCCAGAAGAGCCGTCAGCGCAACGCCCCTCATGCGAGGTGCCCGCCGCTCAGATGCGCCCGGCGCGACAGCCGGCCCGCCAGAAGCGATGAATGGGTGACCATCAGGAGCCCTGCACGGGTTTCGGCGACCAGATCGAGCATCAGGCCCATCACGGCGTCAGCGCTGGCCTCATCGAGATTGCCGGTCGGCTCGTCGGCCATCAACACGCGCGGGCGCGCCGCCAACGCCCGGCCGATCGCGACGCGCTGCTGCTGGCCGCCGGACAATTGCTCCGGATAGCGGCCAAGACAGTCGGTCAGGCCCAGCCGTTCGGCCAGGTGCCCCTGCCACGCGGCATCGTGGCGACCGGCGAGCCGGGCCTGAAACGCGAGATTGGCCCTCACATCCAGCGCCGGGATGAGGTTGAACTGCTGGAAAACCAGCCCCACGGTCTGCCGCCGCTGCGCGGCAAGACCGGCGTCGTCGAGACCGACCAGCTGTACACCGTCGAGACGGATCGTGCCCTCGTCGGGCGTGTCGAGCGCCGCGAGCAGATGCAGCAACGTCGACTTTCCGCTGCCGCTCTCGCCCGTCAGCGCGAGCGTCTCGCCTTCGGCCAACTGCAGCGAAACGCCGTCCAGCACGGTCAGCGGATCGCCGCCGGTGCTGTAACGTTTGCGAACACCCTTCGCCTCGACAAGCATGTCGTCTCCGAACAGCCTCCACCGCTTCAGGCCGTCGTGTTCGGTGGGATTGGGGGACGCCGCGTACGATCCTGGGATTGCGGATCATTCGGGTGCTGACGCCAACAAGACCGTTGCCCAAAGAGCGGCGCCCGCGATGTATGAGCCTACCCTCCCGTGGACCGGTCTGTCATCGGTTCTCGACACGTCCTCGGCACGGACAGTGTGGTCCCGGAGGCCTCGGCCGCACCGGACCGCCCCTGGGGCGGCGCCGGCTACATGCCGGAGCTGCTGGCGGCGTTCTCGGTCCCCAATGACCCGGTCGTGGACCGCATTCTCGGCAACGCGGCAGACGTGATGCGGCGCGCGGGCCGGCCGGGCGGCATCGACGGCTACCAGTCCGGCCGGCGCGAGCCCGTCTGGGAGATCGCCGCCGCCGTCTACACGGCCGTCGCCAACCTCGGCCTCAACTACGCGACGCCGCCCGCCAGTTTCAAGCGGTATGGTCAGAAGATCCGGCTGCCCGGCCAGATCATGGACAGTGGCCAAGGGACTTGTCTCGACCTCACCATGCTGTTCTGCTCGGCGCTGGAAGAGATCGACGGCGCGCCCTTCGACGCCGTCTGCGCCTTCAGCTTCCTTCATCTGGTCCCCGACTTGGAGAAGGTCTTGAAGCATATCCGCCGGCAGGTGAAACCAGGCGGCCTGTTCCCCCTGAAATCGGACGTTTATGTCGGGTCCTCTGATCCGTGTCCGGCCATCGCGCTGCGGCTTACCCTTGAAGATAAACCTGATCGTTGTCAGGCGCGGCGCCGTCCGGCACCACCCAGGCGGCGTTGATCCTCAGGCCGGACCGGGTTCCCTCCGGTGGGACGTCGGCGCCCGGATAGCGCAGCGTCAGGGGTGTGTCAGGCGCCTGTTCCGGCGCCACGGTAATCAGCGTGGTCGCGCCCTGATACAGCGTTGTCACCACGCGCGCAGGCATCGTGCCGGACGACTCCGCCTCCAGGGACAGGTCATCGGGCCTGACGCAAAGGTAGGCCGGGCCGGGCCGGGTTCCCGGTGCGGCGCGGGCCTCGACATCCCTGCCCCACAGGCGCACCCGACAGGGCGCCGAAGCACCGTCAGGCGCCGCCACCGCCAACACCTCCACCGGCAGCACCGTGCCCTTGCCGACGAAGGTCGCCACCATGGCGTCGGCCGGGCGCTCGAACAGGGCACGGGGCGTATCCACCTGATGGACCATCCCGGCATTCATGACCGCCACTCGGTCGGCCAGGGCCATGGCCTCGGCCTGATCGTGCGTCACATAGACCATGGTCGCCCCGGTCTCGCGGTGGACCCGGCGGAACTCGGTCTGCATGGACTCGCGCAGGTGAACGTCCAGATTGGCGAGCGGTTCGTCCAGCAGCATGACCGCCGGCGCCTTCACCAAACAACGCGCCAGCGCCACCCGCTGGCGCTGCCCACCGGACAGGGCCGCCGGCCGGCGCTCCGCCAGGGCGCCCAGACCGACCGTCTCCAGCGCCGCTGCCACCCGGCGGCGGCGCTCCGGTCCCGGCACCTTCTGGACCCGCAGCGCATAGCCGACGTTCTGGGCCACGGTCATGTGGGGCCACAGGGCATAGGACTGGAACACCATGCCCAGGCTGCGCCGCTCCGGCGGCACATGGACCCCGCCGCCATCCATGGTCCGCCCGCCCAGGCGGATGGCGCCGGCATCGGCGCGCTCGAACCCGGCCAGCAGGCGCAGCAGCGTCGACTTTCCGCAGCCGGACGGCCCCAGCAGGGCGACGAACTCGCCGGCCGCCACCTCCAGCGACACACCATCGACGGCGCGGGTGGCGCCGAAGGTCTTGGTCACGGTCTCCAGGGTCAGGCTGGCCATGGGGTGTCCCTCGGCGGCAACACGGATGGGTAAACACCGTCGTGGACGGGTCAGGGCGCGGTCGAGATCACGGCGCCAAGGGACCCGTATTCGATGGTGTGGGTCACCAGGCCCCCGCCGGCATCCCCCAGTACCACGGCGTAGACGGGCGGCAGGTCGGGGGCGTCCGTGAACCGGGGCTCGCTGAAATTGGGCAAGGCCCGATAGGCGGTGGACCCGATCCCTACCGCCGGCACCCCTGCCACAACAGCCGAGATCGGCATGTGGCAGTGCCCGAAGACGATCTGACGCACCTTGTCCCGGTGCGCCCCGAGCACGGTGGCGAAGGCGGCCGGGTCATCCAGGCCGATGGCATCGAAGGCCGGCAGCCCGACAGGCACCGGGGGATGGTGCAGAAACACCAGACACGGTCGGTCGGCCGCCGCCAGCGTCGCCGCCAGCCAGTCAAGGCGGCCGTCCGACAGGCTGCCGCCGCTCTGCCCGGGCACATGGCTGTCGAGGAAGACCAGCCGATATCCCTCCACATCGCGAACCGCCTGCACAGGGTCGGAAGCGCCTCCACCGAACGCCGCCCGGAACGCGGCGCGGTCATCGTGATTGCCGATCAGGGCCTGCCACGGCAGCGCAAAGCCCCTCAGGGACTCGGCCAGGAGGCGGTATTCCTCGGCGGATCCGCTGTCGACCAGATCGCCGAGCAATACGGCAAGGTCGGCGTCGCCATGGTGGGCGTGCGCGTGCGCGAGGGCTTCCTGGAAGGACTCGACAGGATCGCGGCCCTTCATGCGGCGGTCGGCGGGCAGGTGCAGGTCGCTGAACAGCAGGAGCTTCATGGCCTCACAATGCCTCGGGATTGATCGGGACAGGACGAACGGCGGATGCCGGCACGCCAACGTCAGCCCGCCGGGTGGTGGCGCGGGGCACCAAGTGGACAGGCAGGCGCCGCACTTCGCCCGACCTCTGGGGGTCGGCCAGACGCGTGTCGAGCAGGTCGATGATGGCGCCGACGAGCGAGCCGATGGGATAATCGAGGGTGCTCAACTGGAAGCTGGGCCAAGCGGCCTGCGGAAGGTTGTTGAAGCCGATGATCGAGACGTCCTCCGGCACCGACAGGCCCAGGGCGCGGGCCGCCTCGACAGCGCGCAGGGCGACGGCGTCATTGCTGCAAAAAAGGCCGTCAGGCCGATGCGGCGCCGACAGCACCGCTGAGGCGGCGCGGAACGCGGCCTCCGGATCCCGCCCCTCGCAGGCCCACTCCGCTGGCTTCGCACCGAGCCGCGCCAGGGTATCGGCGAACCCCTGCCAGCGTTCGCGGTCGGAAAACGTCGTCTTGCCCAATCCCAGGTAGGCTGGCCGGTGACAGGCGGTCCGCATCAGCAGGTCCGCCGCCTGCCGTCCGCCGTCGGCATTGTCTGCCAGGACGCCATCGACCCCCGGCGCCTCCAGCGCCCGCCCGGCCAGGATGACCGGCAGTCCGGCGCGCGCGCACAGCGCCGAGTCGGCGAGTGACATGGTGCCGGCGGCGACGATCACGGCGTCCGACTTGTAGTCCAGGGCCTGTTGCAGGCCACTTTCGGTCGGCGCGCCCCCGGCCGTCGAGGCGATCATCAGACGCGTGTCCCGGGCGGCCAGGGCGCGGGCCAGGGCATCCAGGAACAGCGCGTCAAACGGATCGCTCAGGGACCCCATGATGACGGTGACAAGATGGGTCGACCGCCCCACCAGGCCTCGGGCCAGCAGGGACGGCCGGTATCCCAGACGATCGGCGGCGGCCAGGACCCTCTCCCGCGTCAGCGGCGAGGCGCTGGCGCCGGTCGTGAAGACACGCGAAACGGCGGAGGGTGAGACACCGGCCTCCCGCGCCACGTCCTTGATGGTGACTCGAGACATGACGGGCATTATCCGGCGGACCATCGCTCTTGCAAACGTTTTCTTTCGCCGTCACGGCCCTGTCATCGATCTGAAGCATCAAGAGTATTCAAGAAACAGTCACTTTACCACGGACACCGCGAGCGAAAGAATGCAAACGTTTGCATTCACTTGGCGCCGTCACGCCAATCCGCCATGCCGCCACGGGAGACCATGCCATGACTCTGAAGTCCGCCGCCGCGCTGGTCGGCGCCCTGTTGATCGGGGCCTCCGCCGCGCACGCCGAAACGCTGGTGATCGCCGGCCGCGATGGGGGCTACGCCGATGCCCTCGCCCTGGCCGTGGAGTCCTACAAGGCCGCCAACCCCGGGCTGGAGGTCGAGCGCCTCGCCCTCGGCGGCGGGCCGCTACGCGAGAAGGTCACGATCGCCATGCGCGAGAAGGCCGGCGCCTATGACGTCGTCATGCTGGACGACATCTGGGCCGTGGAGTTCATGTCCAATGGCTGGCTAAGCGAACTCGACGCCCTGGACGAGGATTTCGTTGCCCCGGCCCGCGCGGTGGCACGGTATCCCGTCGGCGAGGGTCCGTTCTACGCCAAGCCCTTCGTCGGCAACGTGGAACTGTTCGCCTACAACACCGCGCTGTTCGACAAGCATGGCCTGAACCGCCCCGAGTCCTGGACCGACGTCGTCAACGCCGCCAAGACCATCGACGAGGCCGAAGACGGCGTGTCCGGCGTTGTCTTCCGTGGCAAGAAGGCCAACCCCATCGTCACCGGCTTCCTGCCGATCCTGTGGGCGCACGGGGGGCGCGTGGTGACCGACGACGGCGCCGCCGGCCTGGACAGCGAGGCGGCCCTCGACGCGCTGAACCTTTACCTGGACCTGGCGCAGTACGCCCCGAAAGGCGTCGAGACCTACAACTCGGGTGAGGTGCGCGACGCCCTGATGCAGGGCACCACCGCCATGGCCATTGAGCTTTGGCCCTCCTGGGCGCCCGACCTGGACGACCCGGAAAAGAGCAAGGTGGTCGGGCAGATCGAGATCATGGCCGCGCCGGGTCAGGTGCAGGGTCCGGCGCCGATGCTGGGGACCTGGCTGGTGGCCGTGCCGGCCGACGCGCCCAACCCGGAGCGCGGCAAGGACTTCATCGCCTTCCTGACCTCGCCCGAGGTGCAGAAGGTGCTGGCCCTGGAGGTCGGCACGCCGCCGACGCGCGCCAGCGTCTACAGGGACGCCGAGGTGGTTGACGCCTACCGCTGGTACCCGGCGCAGGTGGCCGCGCTGAACAATGCCCAGCCGCGCGCCCGCATCACACAGTGGGCCGAAGTCGAGACCATCCTGGGCGACTTCCTGCAACTCGCCTTGATCGGCGAGATGGAGCCGAAGGCCGCGCTGGAGGGCGCCAATCAGCGCATCGCCCGCGCGTTGGCGCGGTAGGCGTTCACGCGAACCCACGAGCAGGCGGGTCGCGGAACGCGGCCCGCCCGCCTTGGCGTTCAGGCGAACGAAGGTCATCGGCTTTGGTTACGGGCGATTGCTGCTCAGGGCGCGTGCGATGGCTTCGCGAATGAACCGTTGGTAGGGTATTCCGCGCGCGGCGGCGCTGGCCTTGACAGCCTCGAGCATGGATGCGGGAAGCCGCATGTTCACACGGGCCTCTTTCCTGGCGAACTCGAACTGTCCGGGTTGGAAACCCGAAAAATCGTACTCGGTCAAGTCGGCCTCGTCGACGAACCGCTCGGCCGCGGCGTCGCTTTCGTGCCGGGGAAATGGCTTGAGGTCAGACGTCCTGCGGTCGCGCATGGTGTTCGAAGTCCCGACTGGATGCTGGATGCGCGGAGGTAGTTTGCACTTTCTTCTTCCTTCTGTCCTCTGTCATCTGCCAACTGTCTTCTGACATGCCGACCTCGCGCCTGACCGCCCTGCTGTTGCTGACGCCCGCGCTGGTGCTGTTCGCGCTGCTGACGCTGTATCCGCTGGGGCGCGGGCTGCTGTTGTCGCTGGTCAACACGGACTACGGACTGGCCGACGCCGCCTGGGTGGGGGCTGACAATTACACCTTCCTGCTGAGCGATCCGTTCTTCCGGGGCGCGGCCTGGAACACGGTGGCCTTCACCCTGATGGCGACGCTGTCCGAAGTCGCGTTCGGGCTCGCGCTGGCCCTGCTGGTCAACGCGCGCTTCCCGGGGCGCTGGCTGGTGGTGCCGTCCCTTGTGGCGCCGTTCGTTCTGTCGACGATGGTGGTCACGGCGGTCTGGCGCGCCTGGTTCCACTACGATTTCGGCTTTCTCAACAACGCCCTGCGGGCCGTGGCGCTGCCGCCGGTGGAATGGCTGTTCGACCCCGATCTGGCCCTGGTCTCGCTGGTCCTGGTGGACCTGTGGCAGACGGCCCCGTTCACGTTCCTGATCCTGCTGGCCGGCCTGCAGTCCATCCCGCGCGACCTGCACGAGGCCGCGCAGGTCGAGGGCGCCTCGCCGGTGCGCCGGTTGTGGACCATCACCCTGCCGCTGCTGGTGCCACATCTCCTGCTGGCCGCGCTGCTGCGCAGTATCGAGAGCTTCAAGATCTTCGACAAGGTCTATGCCCTGACCGGCGGCGGGCCGGGGCAGGCCACCGAGACGCTGTCCATGTACCTATACCGGTTGGGATTTCAGTACTTCGACATCGGCCTCGCCTCGGCGACGGCCGTGGTGATGATCGTGATCGCCGGCCTTCTGGCCGCCGTCTATGCGTGGCACATCGTGCGGGGGCAATCCGATGGGGGCCGCTAGCCTGCGCATTGGCCTGATCTACGCCATCACCGGCGTGATGCTGCTGCCCATCGTCTGGATGGTCGGGACGTCGCTGAAGCCGCCGCTGGAGTACGTGTCCACCACCGTGGACCTGATCCCGGACGCGCCCACGCTGGCCCATTATCGTGCCCTGTGGGCCGATGACATCCTGGGCAAGGTGCTCAACAGTCTGATCGTCGCCACCGGCGCCACCCTGATCGCCCTTGCCGCCGGCTTTCCCGCCGCCTATGCCCTGGCGCGCCTGCGCCTGCCGCGTCGCCTGGACGGGGTGTTCCTGATCTTCGTCCTGGTGGTCAAGCTGTCGCCACCCCTGGTACTGGCCATTCCGCTCTATCAGGTGCTGCGGACCATCGGACTGCTCGACACGCTGCCCGGTCTGATCCTGGTTTATCAGGTCTACTGCCTGCCCTTCGCCATCTGGATGCTGCTCGGCTTCGTGCGCGATGTTCCGATCGCCTACGAGGACGCCGCCAGGATCGAGGGCGCCGGCCTGGCGCGGCGTCTGGCCACCATCGTGCTGCCGCTGATTACGCCCGGACTGGTGGCGACGGCCGTGTTCCTGATGATCCTGTGCTGGAACGAGTTCGCCTACGCCCTGCTGTTCATCCAGACCCCGTCGAAGTTCACGCTGCCCACCTACATCGCCACCCTGATCACCGAGGATGAGACCTTCTGGGGGCAGTTGACGGCGATTGGATTCCTGGCCTCGCTCCCGATCCTGGCGCTGGTCGGCATCGTGCAGAGGGGCCTGACCCGCGGCTTCGCCGGCGGCCTGAAGTGAACGAGGGGCCTCCACCCGTGGCGGACCAGCCGTGGCGGAGCCATGGCCGAACGTGGGTGACGGACCGGGACGGGACTGGGGCGTGGTGGGGGGGGGCCGACGCCTGATTCTGCTGGTTCGGGGCCGTGCCTGTTCATTCGAAAGCTCGAACTGCAACACAACAGTCACCAGACTTTCATTTGATGACTCACTCGACGCGTGGTCTGGTCACCGGCGGCGTTCGCGCGTTCATGTCGACGCCGGCGGGAGAGGCGCCCCCATGGAGCCCACATGGACTTGAGCCAGCGTCAGGCCGAGATCGCCGAACTGGTGCGGGAAAGCGGGTTCCTGTCCGTGGACAGGCTCGCCGAGCGTTTCGCCGTCACCACCCAGACCATCCGTCGCGATCTGACCGGCCTGTGCGACCTGGGGCTTGTGCGCCGGCGCCACGGCGGCGTGGAACGGCCGGCGAACGGCGGCAACCTGGCCTACGGCACCCGTCAGGTGCTGAATCTGGAGGCCAAGGAGCGGATCGCGGGCGCGGTGGCCCGCTTCGTGCCCGATGGCGCCACCCTGGCCTTCAGCATCGGCACCACGCCGGAGGTCGTCGCCCGCCGGCTGGCGGATCGCCGCGCACTGCGCGTCTTCACCAACAACCTCAACGTCGCCATGACGCTGTCGGCCAATCCGTCGTGCGAGGTCACGATCGCCGGTGGGCGCCTGCGCAGCGGCGATCGCGACATCCTGGGGTCCGGCACGGTGGACTTCTTCTCCGCCTACAAGGTGGACATCGGGATTTTCGGCGTCGCCGGCGTGGACGAGGACGGCACCCTGCTGGACTTCCACGAGGACGAGGTGGCCGCCCGTCAGGCCATCCGCGAGAACTGCCGGGCCTCGTTCCTGGTGCTGGATCACACCAAGTTCGGGCGCGCCGCCCATGTGCGCGGCGGCGCCATCACCGAGGTGGACCGGGTGTTCTGCGACCGGGCGCCGCCGCCCGCGCTGACGGCGTGTCTGGCACAGGCCGGCACGGCGCTGACGGTGGCCGACGCGGAGGCCGGAGCATGAGCGCCATCGCGGTCGAGGGGCTGGTCAAGCGCTGGGACGGTCACGCCGCCGTCGACGGGGTGTCGTTCGCCGTGCCGGAAGCCAGCCTGACCGTCCTGCTGGGGCCGTCGGGCTGCGGCAAGTCCACCATCCTGCGCCTGATCGCCGGCCTGGAGACGGCGACCGACGGAACCGTGACCATCGGCGGGCGCGACGTCACGCGTCTCGATCCGGCCAAGCGCGGCGTTTCCATGGTGTTCCAGTCCTACGCCCTGTTTCCGCATCTGAGCGTGGCCGAGAACATTCTGTTCGGCCTGAAGGTGCGCCGCGTCACCAAGGCCGAGCGCGTCCGGCGGCTGGAGACGGCGGCCCGCATGGTCGGCCTGGACAGCGTGTTGGAGCGCAAGCCGGCCAGCCTGTCCGGCGGCCAGCGGCAGCGCGTGGCACTGGCGCGCACCATCGTCGCCGAACAGCCCGTCTGCCTGATGGACGAGCCGCTGTCCAACCTGGACGCCAAGTTGCGCGCCGAGATGCGCGACGAGATCCGACGGCTGCAACGGGCGCTCGGCCTGACCATGGTCTACGTCACCCACGACCAGACCGAGGCCATGACGATGGCGGACGCGGTGGTGCTGCTGAACGCCGGGCGGATCGAGCAACAGGGGCCGCCGCCGCTGTTGTACGAGCGCCCGGCCACCGCCTTCGCCGCGCGCTTCATCGGCCAGCCGCCCATGAACCTGCTGCGCGGCCCGACGCCGGGCACCCTGTTGGGGGTACGGCCGGAGGATGTGGCTTTGAACGGCTCCGGCCGCCCGGCGCGTGTCGAGGCGCTGGACTACCTGGGCGCCGAAACCCTGCTGCGGCTGTCGCTGGACGGCGAGGAGATCATCGCCCGCGCCCCCGGTCGCGCCGCGCCCCAACCGGGCGACGCGGTACGCATCGCCTGGCCGGCCGAGGCCGAGCACCACTTCGAGGACACCGGAATCAGGCGGGACGGCGGTCAGACCTGAGCCGCCCCGCCCCGTCCGCCGGGCGTTGCCGCGCCCGACGGACCCGCCCGGGCCGGACCGGATGGTCCGGTCGCTTGCCAGCCCAGACGAAAAGGAAGTCTAGACGATGTTCCATGACCTGAAAAAGGCCGTCGTCGGCACCGCCGCCGCGACCGCGTTGATGGCCGGGGTGGCCGGTGCCTCCACCGCCCAGGCCGAAACCGAACTGACCATGTACTACCCGGTCGCCGTCGGCGGCCCGCTGACCGAGATCGTCGACGGCATGGTCGCCGACTTCATGGCCGAGAACCCGGACATCACGGTCAACGCCATCTATGCCGGCAACTACAACGACGCCCGTATCAAGGCCCTGGCCGCGCTGAAGGGCGGCGAGCCGGCGCAGCTTTCGGTGATGTTCTCCATCGACATCTATGACCTGATCGAGCAGGACGCCATCGTCGCCTTTGACGACATCGTCGAGACCGACGAGGAAAAGGCGTGGCTCAACAGCTTCTATCCGACCCTGATGGAGAACGGCCGCACCGGCGGCAAGACCTGGGGCATCCCGTTCCAGCGTTCCACCATCGTCATGTATTACAACAAGGACGCCTTCCGTGACGCCGGCCTGGATCCCGAGGCACAGCCGGCGACCTGGGACGCGCTGGTCGAGGCCGGCCAGGCGCTGACCAAGGATGACGGCTCGCGGTGGGGTGTCATGATCCCCTCGACCGGCTATCCGTACTGGATGTTCGGCGCGCTGGCGATGCAGAACGACCAGGTGCTGATGAACGGCGAGGGCACCGAGACCTATTTCGACGCCGAGCCCACCGTCGAGGCGCTGGACTTCTGGCGTTCCCTGGGCACCGAGCATGGCGTCATGCCCGAGGGCACCATCGAATGGGGCACGCTGCGCCAGAACTTCCTGGAGGGCAAGACCGCCATCATGTGGCACTCCACCGGCAACCTGACCGCCGTCAAGGAAAATGCCTCGTTCGACTTCGGTGTCGCCATGCTGCCGGCCAACGAGCGCCGGGGCACGCCGACCGGCGGCGGCAACTTCTACATCTTCAAGGACGCGACCCCGGAGGAGCGCTCCGCCGCCCTGAAGCTGATCCGCTTCATGACCGCGCCGGAGCGGGCCGCCGAGTGGTCCATGAAGACCGGTTACATGGGCGTCTCGCCGGCCGCCTATGAGACCGAGGTCCTTCAGGCGTATGTGGAAGAGTTCCCCTATGCGGCCGTGGCGCGCGATCAGCTTGAATTCGCCACCGCCGAGTTGTCCACCTACCAGACCGGCCGCGTGCGCAAGGCCCTGGATGACGCCATCCAGGCCGCGCTGACCGGCTCCAAGACCCCGGCCGAGGCGCTGGGCGAGGCCCAGGCCACCGCCGACCGCCTGCTGAAGCCCTATCGGTAGGCGTGCCGGCGATCCGGGGCCGGCGGGGAGCGTCTCCGGCCCCGGATCGTACCGTTGAGGGATGCGAGGACGGCGTCATGCGCCACGTCATCGGCTGGCTGTTGCTAACGCCTGCGGCGATCCTGCTGATCGCGTTCACCTATTGGCCCATCGGGGCGACGGTGGCCGACAGCCTGTTCAGCCGGGGCAATCCGATCCGGCCGTCGCGCTTCATCGGGCTGGAGAACTACGCCCTGATGGCCGACGACCCGATCTTCTGGCAGGTGCTGTGGAACAACGCGCTGTTCGCGCTGGGCACCATTCCGGCCTCGATCACGCTGGCCCTGCTGATGGCCCTGATGGTCAACCGCGCCCTGCCGGGCCGAGCCTTGGCGCGCATGGCCTTCTTCACGCCGACCATCCTGCCCATGATCGCGGTCGCCAACATCTGGCTGTTCTTCTACACCCCCGACATCGGCCTGATCGACCAGATCGCCGGACTGGTCGGGCTGCCCGGTCACAACTGGCTGGGCGATCCGGACACCGTACTGGGAGCGATCATCGTCATGACGGTGTGGAAGGAGGCCGGCTTCTTCATGATCTTCTATCTGGCCGCCCTTCAGACCATTCCGCCCGAGCTGTGGGAGGCCGCCCGCCTGGAAGGCGCGGCCCGCTGGACCTATTTCCGGCGCATCCTGTTCCCGCTGTTGATGCCCACGACCCTGTTCGTGCTGATCAACGCCATCCTGAATTCGTTCAAGCTGGTCGATCACCTGTTCATCCTGACCAAGGGCGGGCCGGACAACGCCAGCAACCTGCTTCTGTACTACATCTTCGAGACGGCGTTTTCATTCTTCGACACGACGTATGCCGCCACGCTGACGGTGGTGCTGCTGGCCCTGCTGGCGGTGCTGTCGCTGGTGCAATACGGCGTGCTCGACAAGCGGATCCACTACCGATGAGCCCGCGCGGAGCCCTGGAGACCGGCGCCACCTGGCTGCTGGCGTTGCTGTGGATTTCGCCCCTGCTGTATGCGCTGTGGGCGGCGTTCCACCCGGCCGAATTCGCGGTCACGTTCGATCCGCTGGCCCCGCTGACGCTGGAGAACTTCCGCGAGGCGCTGGCCCGGGCACCCTTCCCGCGCTACATGCTGAACACCTTCATCCTGGTCACGATGCTGCTGGCGGCGCAGTTCGTTCTGTGCACGCTGGCCGCCTACGCCTTCGCGCGCTACCGATTCAAAGGCGCCGACATCGCCTTCGCGCTGGTGTTGGTGCAGTTGATGATCGCGCCGGAAATCCTGATCGTGGAGAACTACGCCACGCTGGCCCACCTGGGGCTGGTCGACACCATTCTGGGCATCGGCCTGCCCTACATGGCCAGCGCGTTCGGCATTTTCCTGCTGCGCCAAGCCTTCAAGTCCACGCCCAAGGAACTGGAGGAAGCGGCTCGGCTGGAGGGCTGCGGCACCCTGGGTGTCTTGTGGCGCGTTTATGTGCCGCTGGCCCGACCCACCTATTTGGCCTATGGGCTGGTGTCGGTCAGTCACCACTGGAACAACTTCCTGTGGCCGCTGGTGGTGACGAACTCGGTCGAGACACGGCCCCTGACGGTCGGCCTGGGGGTGTTCGGGGCACCGGAATCGGGCGTGGACTGGTCCGTCGTCTCGGCGGCGACCCTGTTGAGCGTGGCACCGCTGATGCTGGCTTTCCTGCTGTTCCAGCGCCAGTTCGTGCAGTCGTTCATGCGCGCGGGCATCCGCTGAGGGGGCCGCCGCCCGGCCGTCATCGAACTTTCTTGGCTCCGTCATGCGCCGGTCATGGCCGAGCGGTAGAGTAAGGCATTCTGCCCAGACCGGAGACATGTCCATGAGCCGCCTGCCCGTCCGCTCGACCGTCCTGACCCTGGCCGCGCTGGGCGCCGCCGCGATGGCCCCGGCCGCCGCCGGCGAGTTGACCCTGTCGCGGCTGACGCCGAACCCCTATGGCGTGGTGGAAGAGCTGTACGGCCTGTCCGGGCCGGTGCTGGACGGCGCTCCGGTCACGTTGACGGCGCCAGAGGGCTTGGCCTTTCCGGCCGCGACACTGGGCGAAGGCGAGGCCCGCGATCTTCGCATCCTGCATTTCAACGACCTGCACAACTACCTGACCAAGCCGCACGGCAAGAAGGGCGATACGCATGTGTTCGCCCAGATGGTCAGGATCGCGGCCGAGACCCGCGCCACCGCCGAGGCCGATGACATCGTGCTGTTCCTGTCGGCCGGCGATGACCACACCGGTGGTGTGTTCGACGAGCTGACCGGCTTCACGCCCGAGGACTTCGTGGTCGATCCGGCCTACACCGCCTATACGGTCGCGGGGGTCGATGCCACCGTGTTGGGCAACCACGAATTCGACCGCGGCACCGAGATGCTCGCCACCTGGATCGAAAGCGCGCCGCTGCTGCCGGTGGTCTCCGCCAACACCGTCGGCAGCCCGCATGTCGACAACGGCGGGCACTACTTCCCCGCCCTGATCGCCGTCGCCAAGGGCCTGCGCATCGGCATCCTGGGCCTGACCACGGCCGAGGACACCCGCCTGGGCACGCCGGAGAACCCCGGCCTGGAGATCGAAAGCCCGCTTGAGACGGTCGAGGCGCTGCTGCCCGCCCTGGCGGACAAGACCGACGTGGTCATCCTGCTGACGCACCTGGGGTATGGCGCCGGGTCGGATGCCTCCGGCAAGGCCGGGGCCATGCGCCGCATCGGCGAGGGCGACAGCGCGGTGGCCGAGCTGGCCGGCTCACTGGTCGACAGCCCGGTGGTGCTGGTGGGCGGCCATACCCACACGGTCCTGAACGCCGACGGCCTGGAAGAGGTGTTCGGCGGCGTGCCGGTGCTGCAGGCCGGTGGCCACGGCAGCCATCTGGGTGAGTTCCGGGTTTCCCTGACCGGCACGGGCGCGGGCGCCAGCGCCGGGGACATGACGGCCCGCCTGCACGCCCTGAAGAAAAGCGATGTGCGCGTGGCGGCCGACGACCCGAAATACGCCACCCTGCAACAGGACGGCGACTGGGACGCCGGGTTCGAGCGGCTGGTCATCGACCCCCTGCGCGCCCGCCTGGATCTGGTGCTGCAAGAGCAGATCGCGACCATCGACGCCACCGACGCCATCGGCACCGAGGCGACCGTCGCCAATCGCTATATCGGCGAGACGGCCATCGCCAACCTCATGAATGATTTGCTGGTGGCCCGCACCGAAAGCTACCCCGACGGCGCGGTGGACATCGCCGCCTTCAACGCCACCGGGCTGGTTCAGGGCGTTCCGGCATCGGGGCCGCTGACGTTCGCCGACTGGTTCGGGGTCATGCCGTTCACCGACAGCGTGCAGATTTTCGAGATCACCGGGGCGGACATCCTGGCCATGCTGGACAGCAACGCCAAGCGCATCGTGCGCCCGGCGGAGTTGGAGTCCGGCGCGGTCGATCTGTCCGGCTACGTCAGCCGGGGGTTCCTGCACTTCTCGTCTGGCCTGCGCTACACCCTGGTGCTGAACGAGGACGCCCAGAGCGCCACCGTGCGCGACGTGACCATCAACGGCACGCCGGTCGAAGAGGTCATGGACGAGACCTTCCGCGTCGCCTTCGGCAGCTACATCGGCAACGGCGGCTTCTCGGAGGCCTGGAACGGCAAGACCATCTCCGGCGGCGTGCCGGGCGAGATCGTCGGCTATGACCTGACCGCCCTGCCCAAGCGCGATACCGGCTTCGTCTATCGCAACGAGATCGTGGCCGAAATCCGCGAGGCCGGCACCATCACCCCCGACCTGGGCGCGGCCCTGGACGGCCGCTTGAGCGTCGTCCCCGAGTAGGCTGAACCTAGCCCTGCTCCACAACGGTGGACACCTCCGTTAAGCTCCCTTCGGAGCAAAGAGGTGGAGACCTCCGTCTTCCGATCTCTTGGTCTGATCCCGCTCATCGACCACTGGCACCGCGTCCAGCGGTCTGCATGAACCGCCGTGTACGGAACCGTACGCACGGTAGTGTGGGAGGAGGGGAGCCGCAAGGTCCCCTCCTACCCGATACGACCCTTACGGATCGTCTCTGTGACGGTCCGCTCTGGCTTAGAAGCTCAGACCAACGCCCATCACGACACCGGTCGAATTCCGGTCGTTGTCGTTGCCGTCGATTTCCTCGTCACCATGGTAGATGGCCGCGCCCAGGTTGATGCCCGGGCCGAGGATGTAACGGCCGGAGAAGACAAAGGTGTGCGCGTCAGTGTTGGCGCCGACATCTTCCGAGCTGCCCAGATACTCGAACGCCACGGCGTACGGGCCGTTCGAGTAGCTGGCGCCGGCCGTCCAGGAGTCGAGGGTGTCGTCGGTGTTATCGTAATTCCACTGGCCGTAGGAGCCGCCGACCTCGAAGCCCATGTAGCTGACCGACAGACCGCCGCGCAGCAGGGAGCGGTCGACGGTGGCACCGACCCCGAACATGTACTGATAGGTCATGTCGGCGTGGATGCCGACACCGCTGAACTCGTTGTCGAAGGCCGCACCAACGTGGAAGATGTCCTTGTAGGTGGAGGCGGTGTTGTTCCAATCCTCAAAGGCGCTGTCGTCGTTGTTGGCGCTATCCGGGGCGTAGGCTGTGGCCATGGTGAAGCCGAAGAACGACGGCGTGACGTAGGAGACGCTCAGGTCGTCGGCGGTGTAGTGATTGATGTGGCTGGAAGCGTTCGTATAGTTGGGCCAGTTCCAGTCACGGATCTCGTTCGCGTAGAAGGGACCACCGACGCTCGGTCCATAGTACTGCATCATGCCGACGTGGGTCTGGCGCTGACCGAGCTGCAGGGCGCCGAAGCCGCCGGACATGATGATGGCCTGCTCGTCGGCGTTGCGGTCATTTCGGTCCTCGGCCTCAAGCTGGATGATGGCCTGGACGGTGATGCCGTTGTCCAGGGTGGTCGAGCCGGTGAAGTACAGCTCGGTGTCGGTGGCCATGCCGGTGCTGGCCCACGTCTCACCGCCCTCGTCGTTGACGTCGCCGGCGCCGAAGAAGACTTCCTGCTTGCCGCCGATGCTCAGCTTGATCTTTTCCGCGTGGGCGGTGCCCGCGAAGGCGGCCGCGGCGATCAGGGCCGTCGTGCCGAAAAGGACCTTTTTCATGACTTCTCCTCTCTTGAGACTCCGGTGTTATGACCTCGTGTATCGGTTCCGCAGGGTGCCGTCGGCACCGGATGAACCGGTTACACTCAATCCCGCCTGTCGCGTCGGGTTACAGATTGATGAAGCCATGGTGGGCCTTGGCCCGTCAACGCACCGGTGCCCGAGAACCATGCAATTGACCACAGCGTTGCGTCAGCGCAACACATTGCCTGGGCACGGGTCCTCGCCCCGGAATCGCGGCGGAATTCCGTGATCCGACCAGCCGCCAGAGGCGCGGCATCAGGCCGCCGCGCCATCCCCCAGCAAGCGTTCGACGAGGCGGATCCAATAGGTCGCGCCCAGGGTCAGGATCTCGTCGTTGAAATCGTATTCGGGATTGTGCAGGCCCCGCCGGTCGACTCCGGCGCCGATCCGCGCGTAGCAGCCGGGGCGCTCGCGCAACATGAAGGCGAAATCCTCGCCGCCCAGACAGGGCCGGCCGTCGGCCTCGACCCTGTCCGGTCCGACGATCGAGCGCATGACCTCGACGGCCAGGTCGGTTTCCGCCGCGCTGTTGACGGTGGGCGGATAGCCTCGCTCGTAGTCCAGATTGGCCTGCACGCCATGCGCGGCGGCGATGTGGTGCACGACTGCGCCCATGCGCTCTTCCAGCGTATCGCGCACGGTCTCGCTCAGGGCGCGGGCCGTGCCGCCCAGCACCATGGTGCTCGGCAGCACGTTGAACGCCTCGCCGCCGTGCAGGGTGGTCACCGAGATGACGCCGGCGTCCACTGGATCCAGCGCGCGAGAGACGACGGTCTGCAACGCCCCCACCAGCGCGCCAGCGGCGACGACGACGTCCGAGCCCAGGTGCGGCATGGCGGCGTGCGTGCCCTGGCCGGTCAGGGTGATCTGGAAGGAATCGGTGGCCGCCAGGATGGGACCCGGCCGGACATCGAAACGGCCGACTTCGACGCCGGGCCAGTTGTGCAGGCCCCACACCGATTCGACCGGGAACCGCTCGAACAGGCCGTCCTCGATCATCCGGCGCGCGCCGGCCGCGCCTTCCTCGGCGGGCTGGAAGATCAGGTGGACGGTGCCGGCGAAGTCGGGTGCCTCGGCCAACGCCCTGGCCGCGCCCAGCAGCATGGCGGTGTGGCCATCGTGACCGCAGCCGTGCATCCGGCCCTCGTTTTGAGAGCGGTGGCCGAAGGTGTTGGCCTCGGTCATGGGCAGCGCGTCCATGTCGGCGCGCAGGGCGATGGCCCGGTTGCCGGGCCGGCGGCCGCGCACGGTGCCGACCACGCCGGTCCCGGCCAGCCCGGTGTGCACCTCGATTCCCCAGGCGGCCAGCTTCTCGGCGACGATGCCGCTGGTGCGCACCTCCTCGTAGGCGATCTCCGGGTGGGCGTGGAAGTCGCGCCGCCAGTCCTGCATCTCGCCCCGCAAGGCCTCGATGCGGTCGATCGGTCCCGTGTACGTCATGCAACACTCTCCGTGGCTCTCGGGTTCAGGTTGGGCTTCATGCAACACACATGAGGCGCCGACCCGGCGCAGAGAAGAGCCACACCGGACTCGCGGCGATCAACGGGGCGTCAGGCCATGCCCTGGCGGCCGATGGCCAGGAAGCGGGCGCGGCGGCGCGCCCGCACCTGCTCGCCGGACAGGGACAGCAGGGCCTCAAGATGGCGCTCCAGGGCCGCCCCAACTGCGTCGATGGCGGTTTCCGGATCGCGGTGGGCACCGCCGAGGGGTTCCTTCACCACCTCCTCGATCACCCCCAGGGACTCCAGGTCCTGCGCCGTCAGCTTGAGCGCGTCGGCCGCGTCCTGGGCCTTGTCGCCGCTGCGCCACAGAATGGAGGCACAG
Organism: uncultured Rhodospira sp.; assembly: GCF_937138205.1. Lineage (GTDB taxonomy): Bacteria > Pseudomonadota > Alphaproteobacteria > Rhodospirillales > Rhodospirillaceae > Rhodospira. The sequence goes on from NZ_CAKZOT010000001.1 coordinate 21,815, forward strand.
CCCTCCGGCGAGATCACGGAGTAGATGGCGTGTTCCAGCATCAGCACCACGTTGCCGGCGGCCAGGGCGATGGCGCCGCCGGAGCCACCCTCGCCGATGATGCACGCCAGCAACGGCACGCGCAGGTCAAGGCAGGTCTCGGTGGCCCGCGCGATGGCCTCGGCCTGGCCCCGCTCCTCGGCGCCCTTGCCGGGGAACGCGCCGGCCGTGTCCACCAGCGACAGCACCGGCAGGCCGAAGCGCTCCGCCAGCCGCATGAGCCGTTGCGCCTTGCGGTAGCCCTCGGGCCGGGGCATTCCGAAATTGTGCTGCACCCGGCTTTCGGTGTCGTGCCCCTTCTCCTGGCCGATCACCACCACTGCCTGCCCGCGAAAGCGGCCCAGGCCGCCGATGATGGCCTGATCCTCGGCAAAGGCGCGATCGCCGGCCAGCGGTGTGAAGTCGTCGATCAGGCGCTCGATGTAGTGGCGGCAGTGCGGCCGGTCCGGGTGGCGCGCGACGTGCGTCTTCTGCCACGGGGTGAGCTTCGCATACGTGGCATGGAGTTGGCGCTCCACCTTCTGCTGCAGGCGCGCCACTTCCTCGACGATGTTCATGCCGTCGGCGTCGTCGCCCAGATGGCGCAGTTCGGCGATCTTGCCTTCAAGCTCGGCGATGGGGCGTTCGAAATCCAGGAAGCGCATGGGCGGGTCCGTTGGGGGACGCTCTGCCGTCGCACATCAGCCTGTGAGGCGCGGCAGGCGGGTCCCCGTGTTGTGAGGGGCGCCATGAGAGGCACTGGCGATCGCGTCGTCTAGCACGGGCGCCGCCGGCCCCGAAACCAGAATCCGCGAAGGCGCTCAAAGGGCGTGTGGGTCAGACGGAGGCACCAACCGGCAGGCGCGTCGAGACGGTCGCCACCGGCCCTTCGGCGCGCGCGGTGCGCGCCCGGCCGGAGCCCGACGGCTGGACCTCGGCCGTCGCGGCGGCGCCTTCAACCGGCGCGCAATGCGCGTTCAGGATCCCGCCGACGACCATGGACAACGTCCGGTAGGCGACGTCACCATCCATGCGTCCGGTCGACTCGATCGCCACGCGGTCGGACTCAAGATGCCCGTCGATGTGCCCGGCGATCCCCGCCGAGACCGCCCGTACGTGCCCTTCGATGCTGGCGTCGCGCGCCACGACCAGCTCGCGGACACTGACCGCGCCCTCGACGTGTCCGAACACGTCGAGATCACCTTTGCTTGTGACCTCCCCGCTCACGCGCAGGTCGGCGGCAAACACTGATTTTTTCATGGCCATCCCGCCGGTGGTGGTGAGGCCAAGTCTAACGAAAGGCCGGGGGCTTGAACAGGGTGCACGCCGCCTTCGGCGCGCCACCGTCCCAGGGGATGGGCCTAATTTCACGAAACGGGAACAAGACCAAGCGATTACGCGGATCCACCGCCGTTCCTGATCATCGACAGGAACTCGCGGCGCGTGTCGGAGCAGGACCGGAACGCGCCCAACATGCGGCTGGTGACCATGGTCACCCCGGGCTTATGCACGCCACGCGTGGTCATGCACTGGTGCGCGGCCTCCATCACGACGGCCACGCCTTTCGGCTGCAGCACGTCATTGATCGTGTTCGCGACCTGGGCGGTCAGTTTCTCCTGAATCTGAAGACGTTTCGCGTAGGCATCGACGACTCGCGCCAGCTTCGAGATGCCGACCACGCGGCTGTCCGGAAGATACCCCACGTGCGCCGTGCCGATGATCGGCACCATGTGGTGCTCGCAGTACGACTCGAAGCGGATGTCGCGCAGCACGACCATCTCGTCGTAGCCGTCGACCTCCTCAAACGTGCGGCGCAGGATGTCCTCGGGGTCCTCGCCGTATCCGGAAAAGAACTCCTCGTACGCCGCCGCCACGCGCCGGGGCGTGTCCCGCAGCCCTTCCCGGCCGGGATCGTCCCCGGCCCATTGCAGCAGCGTGCGCACGGCCTGCTCGGCCTCGTCACGGCTGGGGCGTTCCGAGTCCGGACGCGCGGGCGCGGCGGAGGCCCGGTCGGCGGAGCCGCGAGGTCCGGCCGTGTCGCGGACCACGGAGGCGGGACGGTCGAGCGGCATGGCGGTCAGTCCTCCTGTTGTGATGGGACCCGAAGGGGCAATCCGTTGTCATACGACCGAACACCGCGCGCGGTTCATGTCCGGCCCGTAGGCCCGCAATCCCAGGGCCGTTGGTTCACGTATGGGCGCCCGACGGGGCCGACAAGAGGCGCGCCGCCGCCTCCATCACGGCTCGAAGACGATCTGAACCCAATCGCTGTTGAATCGCGTCACGCCGTATTCGATCGGCCGGCCATCCGGATCAACGTCGACGCCTTCGGTCACCAGGATCGGCCGCGTGCGCGGCTGCCCGAGCAACTCCGCCTCGCGCCCCGACGGCATCCGCGCCGCCACGCGCGTCCACTTCCTGCGGTAGTCCGGAACGCCGAGGCGGCGCAGGGCAAGGGTGACCGATTCATCCGCGCGAATGGCCTCGGCGATGTCCGGAAATCGTTCCACACTGAAGAAGTGTTCGCTCTGGCTGATCCGCTGCCCATCCAGATCGCCGACCATGACCACGCACGTGACCGGCGCGCCCAGGTCGATGTCCAGGGCCTCCGCCATGGCCGCCGTCGCCGCCACCTGGCTGCTGTCCACGTAGGACCGCTGCGCCACCCTGTTCGCGCCGACGATGTTTTCGGTGAAGCGTGTGCGAACCGAAACCCGATAGGCCAGCACCTGCTCCTGCACGAACGTGCCGCGCCCCTGCTCGACGCGGATCTGGCCCCGTTCCTCCATGCCGGCCAGGGCGCGGCGGACGGTGTGGCGGTTGACTCCGAATTGCGCGGAGAGTTGGGCCTCGGTGGGGAGACGGTCGCCCGGCTTCAGCGTCCCGTCCGAAATCTGGCGTTCAAGATGGATCTGGACCTGTCGCCACAGGGCGACGCCGCTCCGGCGCGGCAGCACCATGACATGACCTCCGACAGTGTCCCGGCCCCGGCATTCCAAACGGACCGGTCCGGTGTTCAAAACGTGCTCAACAAAAGTTTCACCGAGCCGCCCTTGCGGGTCGGTCCCGGCGATTTTACAGTAAAGAATATTGAACTGGATGTCTATACCAATTGGCTAGGTCATCCGTCAGGTGCGCTCAAAGCGCGGACGATGGCCCACCCCAGGCACGGAGGCAAACCGCGCATGGCGGACACATCGGATCCCGGCGATCCGCCGCCCCCCGGCGGAACCGCCGTCGAGACCGCCACCGAAACCGAGGCGCGACGACGCTGGATGGCCGCGCTGGCGCGGGCGCCGCGCGCGCATCTGGAGTCCGCGTGGCGGGATCTGCTGGACCCCGCGCCGCCGGTGACGCCGCTGCGGCCGGCAGAGATCGGCACCGCCATGGTCCAGGCCCGGGCCGGCGGCACCGGCGCCCGGTTCCACCTGGGCGAAATGACCGTCACCCGCTGTTCCGTGACCGTCCCGGCCCGCGACGGAACACCCCTGGTCGGACACGCCTACGTGGCCGGGCGGGATCGCCGCCACGCCGACCTGGCCGCCCGCTTCGACGCCCTGATGCAGGACCCGGCGCGCCGCGACGCCCTCGAATCGGCGCTGATCGCTCCCCTGCTGGAGGACCAGGCCGCCGCCCGTCGCGGCACGCGCCAACGCGCCGCCGCCTCGCGCGTCGATTTCTTCACGCTGATGCGGGGAGACTAGCCGATGCTCGACAAACCGGCCACCGCGCCCGACGACATCCCGCTGCCGGGTCTCGCCGATCCGGTCCATGACGCGCAGAGGCTGTTCCGTGCGGCGCTGAACGCGCTCAGCCGCCCGGGGACCATCGAGCCGCTGCCCGTTCCGGTCGCCGCGCCGCCCCCGCTCAACGCCTGGGCCGGCGCGCTGGCCCTGACCCTGATCGACGGCTCCACGCCGGTCTGGCTGGACGCCCCCCTGGACACGCCCGCCGTCCGCACCTGGCTGCGGTTTCATTGCGGCTGCCGATTGGTGGACGCGCCGCAGGCAGCCGCCTTCGCCCTGGTCGGGGACGGTGCCGCGCTGGCCGACCTGTCCGTCTTCGCCCTCGGCCCGCCGGAATACCCCTGTTATTCGGCCACCGTCGTTGTCCAGGTCACCGGACTGGCGACGGGACAGGCGGGCCGGCGGCTCACCGGCCCCGGCATCGCCGACGAAGCGCGCCTGGAGGTATCCGGGCTGGCGGATGGATTCTGGCGGGCGCTGGCCGACAACGGCGCGCTCTACCCGGAGGGCGTGGACGTCTTCCTGGCGGCACCCGACGCTCTTGCGGGCCTGCCGCGCTCCGTGATGGTGGAGGACTGAGCCGATGTACGTGGCCGTGAAAGGTGGAGAAGCCGCCATCGACGCCGCGCACCGCGATCTGGCGGCCCTGCGGCGCGGCGATGCCGCCGTGCCCGCCCTGACCGTCGCCCAGATCCGGGAACAGATGGGGCTGGCCGTCGCCCGCGTGATGGCCGAGGGCTCGCTGTACGACCCCGATCTGGCCGCCCTGGCCATCAAACAGGCGTGGGGCGACGTGCCGGAGGCGATCTTCCTGCTGCGCGCCTATCGCACCACACTGCCCCGGCTGGCCACCACCGCGCCGATCGACACCACCCGCATGGTGGTGCGCCGACGCGTCTCGGCCACGTTCAAGGACCTGCCGGGCGGGCAGGTGCTGGGGCCGACCTTCGACTACACCCACCGCCTGCTGGACTTCGCGCTGGCGGCCGAGGGAGAGACCGAGCCCGAGGCCCCGCCGGCCGCCGACCAACCGCTCGACGAGACCCTGCCGCGCGTCGCCGACATCCTGGGCGACGAAGGATTGATCGAGCCGGAACAGCCGCCGGCGGACGACGGCGCTGGCCCGGTCGGCGATCTGACGCGCGACCCGGTCACCTACCCGGCCGACCGCGACATCCGGCTGCAGGCGCTGGCCCGGGGCGACGAGGGGTTCCTGTTGTCGCTGGCCTACTCGACCCAGCGCGGCCACGGCGGCAATCACCCCTTCGCCGGCGAGATCCGCATGGGCGAGGTGGAGGTGGAGATCGTCCCGGAGGAGTTGGGCTTTCCCGTCTCGATTGGCGACATCACCGTCTCGGAATGCCAGATGATCAACCAGTTCAAGGGCAGCAAGGCGGTGCCGCCCCAGTTCACGCGCGGCTACGGCCTGACGCTCGGCTACAACGAGCGCAAGGTCATGGCCATGGCGCTGGTGGACCGCGCCCTGCGCCACCGCGAACTGGACGAGGAGGCCACGGCCCCCGCCCAGGATGACGAGTTCGTGCTGTCCCACGCCGACGTGGTCGAGGCCAGCGGCTTCGTCCAGCACCTGAAGCTGCCCCACTACGTCGATTTCCAGGCCGAACTGGACCTTGTCCGCCGGCTGCGCCGGGCCGCCGACTCCGACGAGACCGCCGGGGAGCCCCCCCAGGAGGACACATGACCGCGCCCGACCCCGGAGTCACCTTCGGCTACCTGGACGAACAGACGAAACGCATGATCCGCCGCGCCATCCTGAAGGCCGTGGCCATCCCCGGGTATCAGGTGCCGTTCGCCGGCCGCGAGATGCCGCTGCCCTACGGCTGGGGCACCGGCGGCATTCAGGTCACGGCCAGCGTCATCGGCGGCGACGATGTGCTCAAGGTCATCGACCAGGGCGCCGACGACACCACCAATGCCGTCTCCATCCGCCGCTTCTTTCGCCGCGTGACCGGTGTTGCCACCACCGAACACACGACCGAGGCGACGTTGATCCAGACCCGCCACCGGGTACCGGAAACGCCGCTGCGCGCGGGCCAGATTCTCATCTATCAGGTGCCGATCCCGGAGCCCTTGCGGCGCATGGAGCCGCGCGAGACCGAAACCCGCAAGATGCACGCCCTGTCCGACTACGGCGTGATGCACGTCAAGCTGTACGAGGACATCGCCCAGCACGGCTGCATCTCGACGTCCTATGACTATCCGGTGCGGGTCAACGGCCGCCACGTCATGGCGCCGTCGCCGATCCCCAAGTTCGACAACCCGAAGATGCACGACGCGCCGTTCCTCCAGCTCTTCGGCGCCGGCCGCGAGAAGCGGATCTACGCCCTGCCGCCTTACACCTCGGTCGTCAGCCTCGATTTCGAGGACCACCCCTTTACGGTGCAGGCCTGGGACCGCGTCTGCGACCTGTGCGGCGCCACCGACAGCTATCTGGACGAGGTCGTCACCGACGACCGGGGCGGACGCCTGTTCGTCTGCTCCGACAGCGACTATTGCACCGGGCGCCGGGCCGCCGGCCATCGCGGTCCCATGGCCGCCACGGCGGCGGGCGAGGCGCTGTCCGACGCCATGGCGGCGGTCGGCCGCGAAGACGGGGAGGCCCGCCCATGACCGCGGCCCTGGCCCATGCCCCCACCGCCCAGGCCGACCCGCATCCGCTGCTGGACGTCTCCGGCTTGGCCAAATGGTACGGTCCCCACCTGGGATGCCGGGACGTTGCGTTCACCCTGTACCCGGGCGAGGTGATGGGGGTGGTCGGCGAGTCCGGGTCCGGCAAGACGACCCTGCTGGGCTGCCTCTCGGGTGGTTTGGAGCCCAGCGCCGGCCGCGTGACCTATCACAGCGAGCGCTGGGGGGCGGTGGACATTCACGCTCTGCCGGAGGGCCGCCGCCGCCTGCTGATGCGCACCGAGTGGGGCTTCGTGCGGCAGAACCCGCGCGACGGCCTGCGCATGGGGGTCTCGGCCGGGGCCAACATCGGTGAGCGCCCCATGGCCGTCGGCGACCGGCACTATGGCCGGATTCGCGCCCAGGCGCTGGACTGGCTGAAGCAGGTGGAGATCGACCAGACCCGGCTCGATGATCGGCCGGCCCAGTTCTCCGGCGGTATGCAGCAACGCCTGCAAATCGCCCGCGTGCTGGTCAACGGCCCGCGTCTGGTGTTCATGGACGAGCCCACCGGCGGCCTGGACGTCTCGGTGCAGGCGCGGCTGCTCGACCTGCTGCGCGACTTGGTGGCGCGGTTGGGGCTGGCGGCGGTCATCGTCACCCACGACCTGGCCGTGGCGCGGCTGCTGGCCCACCGGTTGATGGTGATGAAGGACGGCCGCGTGGTCGAGGAGGGCCTGACCGACCAGGTGCTCGACGATCCGCACCATCCGTACACCCAGTTGCTTGTCTCATCGGTGTTGCAGGCATGACAGACCCCACCCAGTCCCCCCGCCCCATGATCCGTGTCGAGGGCCTGTCCAAGGCCTTTGTCCTGCACACCCAAGGCGGCGCGCGCATCCCGGTGTTCGACGGCCTCGACCTGACCGCCCATGCCGGCGAGTGCGTGGCCCTGCACGGCCCCTCGGGCGCCGGCAAGTCGACGCTGCTGCGCGCGCTGTACGCCAACTACCGCCCCGGCGCCGGCCACGTCTGGGTGCGCCACGGCGAGACATGGGTGGACATGGTGACCGCTCCGCCCCGGGTGGTGATCGACGTGCGCCGCCGCACCATGGGCCATGTGAGCCAGTTCCTGCGCGTCATCCCGCGTGTGCCGGCGCTTGACGTGGTGGCCGAGCCGCTGGTGGTGCTGGGCGAGAGCCAGGAGCAGGCCCGCCGGCGCGCCGGTGCCCTGCTGACCCGATTGAACATCCCCGAGCGGCTGTGGTCGCTGGCCCCGGCCACGTTCTCCGGCGGCGAGCAGCAACGAGTCAACGTGGCCCGGGGGTTCATCGCCCCTGTCCCCGTTCTGTTGCTTGACGAACCGACGGCCTCGCTCGACAAGGACAACCGGGACGTCGTGGTCGCCTTGATCCGGGAGGCGCGCGACGCCGGCGCCGCCGTGGTCGGCATTTTTCATGACGCCACGGTGCGCGAGGCGGTCTGCGACCGCCTGTTCACCCTCGATGTCCGGACCGAGGCCGCCTGAGCATGACCGACGAACTGATTTTGACCAACGCCCGCGTCGTCACCCCGGACGCCGTGCTGTCCGGCGGCACCGTGGTGGTGCGCGACGGCAAGGTGGCCGCGGTGGACGCGGGCCGCTCGGCCGCCGCCGGCGCCATCGACCTGGAGGACGACTACCTGCTGCCCGGCCTGGTCGAGATGCACACCGACCACATGGAAAAGCACTTCCAGCCGAGGCCCAAGGTCATGTGGCCGTCGCCGCTGGCCGCCGTCATGGCCCACGACGCCCAGATCGCCACCGCCGGCATCACCACCGTGTTCGACGCCATTTCCTGTGGCCAGTACGAGGACGGCACCATGCGCCGGCAGATGCTGGCCGACCAGATCGCCGCCGTGAAGCACGCCCGCGCCGAGGGCGTGCTGCGCGCCGATCACTGGCTGCACCTGCGCTGCGAGGTGTGCGACCCCTGCGTGGTGGAGATCTTCGAGCCCTACCGCGCCGACCGGCTGGTCAGGCTGGTGTCGCTGATGGATCACACGCCCGGCCAGCGGCAGTGGTCGGACGTCTCCAAGCTGCGCCAGTTCGACAGCGACAAGGGCTGGACCGACGCCCAGTTCGATGCCCGCGTGCAGCAACGCCTCGCCGATCAGGAGCGCTACGCCCACAAGCACCGGGACCATATCCTGGCCATGGTACGCGAACGCGGCGACATCGTCCTGGCCACCCACGACGACACGACCGAGACGCATGTGGACGAGGCGCTGGCGGAAGGCGCCGCCATCGCCGAGTTCCCCACCACCTACACGGCCGCCGCCAAGGCCCACGCCGCCGGCATGAAGACCATCCTAGGCGCGCCCAATGTGGTGCGCGGCGGTTCGCATTCCGGCAACGTCTCGGCCATCGATCTGGCCGAGGGCGGGATTCTCGACGGCCTGTCGTCGGACTACGTGCCGTCCAGCCTGGTGCAGGCGGCCTTCCACCTCGCCGATCTCATCGACATGCCCCTGCCGGCCAGCGTCGCCCTGGTCAGCGCCAATGTCGCCGACATGGTCGGCCTGCCCGACCGGGGCCGCATCGCCGTGGGCCAGAAGGCCGATCTGGTGCGGGTGACGCGGGTCGACGGCGTGCCCCTGCCGCGCGAGGTCTGGCGCGACGGCCGGCGGGTGTGCTAAGGGCCTTGGCCATCATGAGCACCTCGCGATACGCCCTGTACTACGCACCACCCGAGGGATCGGCGCTGGAGGATCTGGCCCGCCGTTGGCTGGGACGGGACGCCGTCACCGGCGAACCGGTCCCGCGCCTCAAAAGCCCCGGTCTCAAGCCGGCCCGGGCCGAGGCCCTGACCGAAAGCCCGCGCTTCTACGGCTTCCACGGCACCCTGAAGGCGCCGTTCGCGCTGGCCGAAGGATGCACGGCGGACGACCTGCTGGCCGCCGTCGATGCCTTCGCCGCCACGCGCGCCCCTTTCACCCTGCCGCCGCTGGTGGTCGCGCCGCTGGGCGGGTTCATCGCCCTGGTGCCGTCCGCGTCTTCGCCCGCGCTAGACGACTTGGCGCAGGCCTGCGTGCAGGTGTTCGACCCGTTCCGCGCCCCGCCCACCGAGGACGACCTGACCAGGCGCCGCGCGGCCGGCCTGACGGCCGGACAGCAGGCGATGCTGGACCGCTGGGGCTATCCCTATGTGATGGAGGAATTCCGGTTCCACCTGACGCTGACCGGCCGGATCAAGGACGACGGCGAACGGGCGGCGGCGATCGAAACCCTGCGGTACGTGTTCGGCCCGGTCCTCGGCGCGCCGGTGCCGGTGGTCGACCTCGCGGTGTTCCACCAGCCCGATCGGGAAACGCCCTTCCGCATGGTGCGCCGGGCACCGTTTTCAGGACCCAGCTAACATCGCTCGACCGAAGCGGTGCCTCGTTACGACTCGCCGGGCTGGGACGGCCCGCTTTCCGTCTGGATCGGATGGTTGTGGACGCCCAACCCCGCCCGGTTGGTGCCGGCCTCGGTCCGTTCGACCGTCAGCAACGACCCGGTGGCCAGGGCGATCCGCTGGGCGACCGCCAACTGGTCGAGATTATTCGACCGCCGCCCCCTCCCCTCTCCCTCCACGCGCAGGGGCTGCCCCGACAGCAGGCGCAAGCGAAGGTCGTCCGCCATCGGCGGCCCGCTGTCCTCGACGACAAACAGCACCGTGTCGAGGAACCCCTGCGGCTTGCTGACCGACAGGGTGACGGGGCTGCCTTTTGGGCTGTTGGCCAGCGCGTACCGGGTCAACGCGGCGACGGCCTGCTTGATCAGGAACGGGTCGAAGCGGCCACGTACATCGCCAAGCAAACCGGCCAGAACCAGTTCGTTGTCGGGGTGCGGATGCAGCGCCACCATGACGCTGGCGACCTCGACCAGCACGTCCTGGGCCTCGACCGTCCGCGGTTTCGGGTCCAGGGCACCGTGCGTGTCGCCCAGGGCCGCCACCGTTTGCGACAGGACACGGCTGAGTTCGCGGGCGCTGGTCTCATCTCCGACGACGTCGCCCGCGAAAACATCCCCGTCCAGGCTGGGCGGCAGACGCGCGGCCAAGCCTTCACTGAACCCGAGGATGGCATTGAACGGCGTACGGATGTCGTGCGACCGGCCGGCGCCCGCGCCCGGCGCCCGGCTCAACGCGGCTTCCAGGACGCGCTGACCGCCGATCGGCACATCGACACAGAACAGCCGCGGCGCGCCCGACTCGTCCGGCAGGGAGAGATGGTTGGAGTGCACCTCAATCAGGTGGCCGTCGCGGTGCTTCAGGTGAATTTCTCCGCCGCCTGGCGGCGGTCCCCCGGCGAGCCAGCGGTCGATTTCCTGGATCACGGCGTCCTGGAGCGCCTCCGGAATGATCAGATCCTCCAGGCGCCGGCCCAGGGCCTCGGCGCGGGCGAATCCGTACAGCGCCTCGCTGGCGTCGTTCCAGTAGAAGACTCGGCGCTCGGCGTCGTAACCCTGGATGGCCACGCCTTCCACGGCGTCGAAGAGGCTTGTCGGACCATCGGCCATGTGGGCGATCCACCACGGTGCCCAGCGCCTGGGCGGACGGTTTCCCCGCCCCCCGGCACCCGGAAATCGAACGGGATCCCATAGTCTCGGTTTTGGCCCGACGGCGCAACAAGCATTCGGGCTAAGGCGCGCCAGCGGGTTCAGGCCGGCGCCCCCAACGCCGCCGCCATCAGCGCCCGGGTGTAGTCCCGCTTCGGTGCGTCCAGAATCTCGGCGGCCGGGCCGGCCTCGACCACCACGCCGTCCTTCATGACCAGGATGTCGTCGGCCAGCGCCCGCACCACGCGCAAATCGTGGCTGATGAACAGATAGCCCAGCCGGTGGCGGTCCTGGATGTCGCGCAGCAGGTCCACGATCTGCGCCTGCACCGACACATCCAGCGCGCTCGTGGGCTCGTCCAGCACCAGAAAGCGCGGCTTCAGGGCCAGTGCCCGGGCGATGGCCACGCGCTGGCGCTGCCCGCCGGAGAATTCGTGCGGGTAGCGATGACGGCTGTCCGGGTCCAGGCCCACCTCGCGCAGGGCCTCGATCACCACGGCCTCGCGCGCGGCCTTGTCGCCGACGCGGTGGACCTCCAGCCCCTCGCCGACGATCTGGCCGATCGACAGGCGCGGGCTGAGCGAGCCGAACGGATCCTGGAACACCACCTGCATCCGCCGCCGCAGGGGGCGCAGGGCGCGCGACTTCAGGCCGTCGATGCGGCCGGCCTCGAAGGTGATCGGCCCGTCGGAGGAGATCAGGCGCAGCAGCGCGAGCCCCAGCGTGGTCTTGCCGGAGCCGCTTTCACCCACCACGCCGACCGTGTGGCCCTCCTTCACGGCCAGGGTGACGCCGTCCACGGCCTTCACATGGCCGACGGTGCGGCGGATCACCCCCTTCTTGATGGGGAAGTGGACCTTCAGGCCAGTGGTCTCGACCACCGTTTCGGCATCGGCCGGCGGCGGCCGGGCCGCGCCCTTGGGTTCGGCGGCCATCAGCGCCCGGGTGTAGGGATGTTCCGGGCGGTCGAACAGATCGGCGACGGGGGCGTGCTCGACGATGCGGCCGTTCTGCATCACGCACACACGGTCGGCGATCCGCCGCACGATCGACAGATCGTGGGTGATGAACAGCATGGCCATGCCGAAGCGGTCGCGCAGATCGGCCAGCAGGTCGAGAATCTGCGCCTGGATGGTCACGTCCAGCGCCGTGGTGGGTTCGTCGGCGATCAGCAGGTCGGGCTCGTTGGCCAGGGCCATGGCGATCATCACCCGCTGGCGCTGCCCGCCCGAGAGCTCATGCGGCAGGGCGCCCAGGCGATCCGCCGCCTCCGGCAGCCCCACCAGCGACAGCAATTCCAGGATCCGCGCCCGCGCCGCCTGCCCGGTCAGGCCCTTGTGGACGGCCAGGATCTCGCCGATCTGCTTTTCGATGGAATGCAGCGGGTTCAGCGAGGTCATGGGCTCCTGAAAGATCATGGCCGCCGTGCCGCCGCGCATCCGGCGCAGGGTGGCGTCCGGCGCCGCCATCATCTCCGTCCCCGCCAGCCGGATCGACCCGGACGGGTGATGGGCGACGGGATAGGGCAACAGGCGCAGCACCGACAGCGCCGAGACCGACTTGCCGGAGCCGCTCTCACCCACCAGGGCCAGGGTCTCGCCGCGCCGGATGGAGAACGACACGCCCTTGACGGCCTCCACCGCGCGCGGCGGCTGGCCGAAGGTCACCGACAGATCGTTCACCTCCAGGACCGTTTCGCCCGCCATCTCAGACCTTCCCCTTGCGCGGGTCGAAGGCGTCACGCACCGCCTCGCCGATGAACACCAGAAGAGTGAGCATGACGGCGATCACCATGAAACTGGCGATGCCCAGCCACGGCGCCTGGAGGTTGTCCTTGCCCTGACGCAGCAGTTCGCCCAGCGACGGCGAGCCCGGCGGCAGGCCCAGCCCCAGGAAATCCAGCGAGGTCAGCGCCACCAGCGATCCGGCCAGGATGAACGGCAGGAAGGTCAGTGTCGCCACCATGGCGTTGGGCAGCACATGCTTGGCCATGACGAGGCCGTCCGACATGCCCAGCGCCTTGGCCGCCCGCACGTAATCGAAGTTGCGCGCGCGCAGGAACTCGGCCCGCACCACGCCCACCAGCGCCGTCCACGAGAACAGCATCAGCACGATGAGCAGGGTCCAGAACCCCGGCACCAGCACCGACGAGACAATGATCAGGATGAACAGCTGCGGCAGCCCGGACCAGATCTCGATGAAGCGCTGAAAGAACAGGTCCAGCAGGCCGCCGAAATAGCCCTGCACCGCCCCCGCCGCCACGCCGATCACCGACGACAGCACCGTCAGCGCCAGCCCGAACAGCACGGACAGCCGGAAGCCGTAGATCAGTCGGGCGAGCACATCGCGCCCCTGATCGTCGGTGCCCAGCCAGTTCTCGGCGCTGGGCGGCGCGGGGGCCGGCACCGGCAGGTCCTGGTTGACCGTCTGGTACGAGAACCGCACCGGCGGCCAGACCATGAACCCCTTCGCCTCGATCAGGTCGGCCACGTAAGGGTCGCGATAGGCCGCCGGCGTCGGGAAATCACCGCCGAAGGTGGTTTCCGGGTAGTCCACCATGACAGGGACATAGGGCGCGCCGTCGTACCAGATGAACACGGGCCGGTCGTTGGCGATGAACTCGGCGAACAGGCTGAGCACGAACAGAACCAGGAACAGCCACAGCGACCAGAAGCCGCGCCGGTTGGCGCGGAAGTTGGCCAGCCGGCGCCGCCAGATGGGGTTGAGCCCGCGCCGGGGAGGCGCGTCGCCGGTCTTGGCGCCGGTGTCTGTGGCGGAAAGCGTCGCGCTGTCGGTCATGCGCTGTCAGACCCGTTCCATGGTGTTCGCTTCGTCATTGCGAGCCCGCATCGTCAGATGCGGGCGTGGCAATCCAGGGCGGATGGTGCGCCTCTTGCCCTGGATTGCTTCGTCGCTACGCTCCTCGCAATGACGGCGCCAACGTTGCTCTTACCGCCCGCCCCCATCACACCTCCCGGCTTTCGAAATCGATGCGCGGGTCGATGATGTGATAGGTGATATCGCTCATCAGGTTCAGCACCAGCCCCAGCAGGCCGAACACATACAGCGTGCCGAACATCACCGGATAGTCGCGGTTGATCACCGCCTCGAAGCCCAGCAGGCCGAGCCCGTCCAGGCTGAAGATCACCTCGATCAGCAGCGAGCCGGTGAACAGCATGGAGACCAGCGCCGCCGGGAACCCCGCCACCACCAGCAGCATGGCGTTGCGGAACACGTGGCCATACAGCACGCGCCGCTCGGTCAGGCCCTTGGCCCGTGCGGTGATGACGTACTGCTTGTTGATCTCCTCCAGGAACGAGTTCTTGGTCAGCATGGTCAGGCTGGCGAAGCCGCCGATCACCATGGCCGTGACCGGCAGCGTCAGGTGCCAGGCATAGTCGGCGACCTGCTGCCACCACGTCAGGTCCTCCCAGTTGTCGGAGACCAGCCCGCGCAGGGGAAACAGGTCGAGAAAGCGCCCGCCGGCGAACAGCACGATCAGCAGAATGGCGAACAGGAACCCGGGCACGGCGTAGCCGATGATCACCGCCCAACTGGTGACCATGTCAAAGCGGCTGCCGTCGCGCACCGCCTTGGCGATGCCCAGCGGGATGGAGACGAGGTAGATGATCAACGTCGACCACACGCCCAGCGACACCGACACCGGCATCTTCTCGGCGATCAACGCCAGAACGCCGGTGCTGCGGTAGTAGCTCTCCCCAAGGTCGAAGGTGGCGTAATCCACCACCATTTTCAGGTAGCGCTCGTGGATCGGCTTGTCGAAGCCGAACTGCTTCTCGATCTCGGCGATGAAGGCGGGGTCCAGCCCGCGCGCGCCCTGGTATTGGCTCTCGCCGCCGCCGGTGCCGGCGCCGCCGCCGGCCACCTCGCCGCCGGTGTTGCCGGAGATGGCCGCCGTGGCGTCCACCGCCGTCCCCTGGATTTCCGCCAACAACTGCTCGACCGGACCGCCAGGGGCGATCTGGACGATGAAGAAGTTGATGGTGATGATCCCCAGCAGGGTCAGCGGGATCAGCAAGAGGCGGCGGACGATGTAGGCGAGCATGGCCGGATCACCGCGGCTCGAGGATCCCGGCCGCCTGCAAGGCGGCGTCCTTGTCCGGGTCGATCCACCAGGTCAGGACCGACGGGCCGGCATCCGGCACCACCTCCGGATAGCCGAACCGGTTCCAGAACACCAGCCGGTCGGATTCGCTATGGTAATGCGGCACCAAGTAGAAGGTCCACTGCAGCACGCGGTCCAGCGCCTGGCAGGCGGCGACCAGATCGTCGCGGCTGTGGGCGGCGATGATCTCGCCGACCAGCGCGTCGACCACGGGGTTCGAGATCCCGGCCAGGTTGCGGCTGCCCTCGACGTCCGCCGTTTCGCTGCCCCAATACTCGCGCTGTTCGTTGCCGGGGCTGTCCGACTGCGCCCAGATGGCCGAGATCATGTCGAAGTCGAAGGTGTTGGCTCGGTTGGTGAACTGCGCCGTGTCAACGACCCGGACGTTGGCCTTCGCGCCCAGGCGTTCCAGGTTCTGCACGTAGGGCAGCGCCAGGCGCTCCAGGGACGGGCTGCTCAACAGGATTTCGAAATCCAAGGTCTGACCCGTCTCACTGTGGGTCATGACGCCGTCCACGATCTCCCAGCCGGCCTCGCGCAGGATGCCCAGCCCCTTGCGCAGGTTGGGACGGATCTCGCCCGGCACCTCGACCGAGGGCGGGTTGTATTCCTCGGTGAACAGGCGCGGCGGCAGTTGGTCGCGGAACGGCTCCAGCAGGGCCAGTTCGGCACCCTCCGGCACGCCGGTGGCGGCCAGTTCGCTGTTGTCGAAGTTGCCACGGGTGCGGACGTACTGGCCATAGAACAGGTTCTGGTTGGCCCAGGCGAAGTCGAAGGCATAGGCCACCGCCTCGCGCACCGCCGGATCGTCGAACGGCGGACGGCGCATGTTCATCACGAAGCCCTGGGTCGGCGCGATGCGATCATGCGGCACGTCGCGCTTGACCAGGTGGCCGGCGTCCAGCGCCTCGCCCTGGTAAGCGGTGGCCCACACCTTGGCGATGTTCTCGGAGCGGAAATCGTACTCGCCGGCCTTCAGGGCCTCCACGGCCACGGTGGCGTCGCGGTAGTAGTCGTACTGGATGGCATCGAAGTTGTGGAACCCCGCCCGCGTCGGCAGATCGGCGGCCCAGTAGTCCTTCACCCGCTCGTAGCGGATGAAGCGGCCGGCCTCGAAATCGCCGATGCGGTAGGGGCCGCTGCCGACCGGCGGCTCCAGGGTGGTATCGGCGAAATCTCGCCCCTCCCAATAGTGCTTCGCCAGCACCGGCAACTGGCCCAGGATCAGCGGCAGTTCCCGGTTCATGTTGGTGGAGAAGGTGAACTTCACCGTGTGATCGTCCAGCGCCTCCGCCTCGGCCACGTCGGCGTAGTAGAACCGGTAGAGGGGCGCGCCGTCCGTGCGCAGCACGTCGAAGCTGAACAGCACGTCCTCGGCCGTGATCGGATGGCCGTCATGAAAGCGCGCGTCCGGGTTCAGGTGGAAGATCGCCCACGAGCGGTCGTCGGGCGTCTCCAGGCTCTCCGCCACCAGCGCGTAGTGGGTGAACGGCTCGTCGGATGAGGCGGTCATCAGGGTGTCGTGCATCAGGCCCAGGCCGATCGCCGAGCGCCCCTTGATGGTGAACGGGTTGAGCGTGTCGAACCCGCCCACCCAGGCGAGGCGCAGGAGGCCGCCCTTCGGCGCGTTCGGGTTGACGTAGTCGAAATGCGTGAACTCCGGCCCGTACTTGGGCGCGCCGTGCATGGCGATGGCGTGGGCGGGCTCGGCCAGCGCCGGCCGCACGAACAGCGCGAGGCACAGGGCCAGGAAGCAGGCGACGGAACCGGAACGGCGCATGGGGAGAGACTCCGATAGGACGACGGAACAGGATCGTTGCCCCAGATACTGCGGGCATGGCATGGCGCGATCAAGGGATGGAAACCGACGCCCGCCGATGCAGCGGTTCCAATTCGGCGCGATCGCCTCTAGGATGCCCGCCGTTTTGGCGGGGAACTCGGCCCCGTTTCGCTTCGCTGAACCGACTCACCACCGAAAGGACCTGCTTCATGACTGCGCCGCGCTACGACGTTGTCGCCATCGGCAACGCCATCGTCGACGTCATCGCCCATGCCGACGACGCCTTTCTGGGGCGCCACGACATGCACAAGGGCGGCATGATGCTGATCGACAAGGATCGGGCAGCCGTGCTGTACGAGTCGATGGGGCCGGGCATCGAGAGTTCCGGGGGCTCCGCCGCCAACACCGTGGCCGGCCTGGCCTCGCTGGGCGCCCGGGCGGCCTTTGTCGGCAAGGTGGCCGACGATCAGTTGGGCCGCATTTTCCGCCACGACATCACGGCGATCGGCGCCCACTACGACACCGCGCCCCTGAACGGTCAGGCCGGCAACGACGCGCTGGACAAAAGCACCGCGCGCTGTCTGATCCTGGTGACGCCGGACGGCCAGCGCACCATGAACACCTACCTCGGCGCCTGCACCGCGCTGGGGCCGGACGACATCGACGAGGCGCTGTTCGCCAGCGGCCTGATCACCTACATCGAAGGCTATCTGTGGGACGAGCCGCGCGCCAAGGACGCCATCGTCAAGGCCGCCGCAGCCGCGCGCGAGGCCGGCCGCAAGGTGGCCCTGACCCTCTCGGACAGCTTCTGCGTCGATCGGCATCGGGAGACGTTCATCGAGCTGACCAGCGGCTTCGTCAACCTGCTGTTCGCCAACGAGGCGGAGATCCTGTCGCTGTATCAGACGGAGGACTTCGACGAGGCGCTGGCGCGCGTCAAGGGCCACGCCGACATCGCCGCCATCACGCGCAGCGAAAAAGGCTCGGTGGTGCTGGCCGGCGACGAGGTGATCACCGTGCCGGCCGAGCCGGTGGAGAAGGTGGTCGACACCACCGGGGCGGGCGACCTGTACGCCGCCGGCTTCCTGCGCGGCCTGACCAGCGGCCACGCTCTGGCCGATTGCGCCCGCATGGGGCACGTGTGCGCGGCCGAGATCATCAGCCACTTCGGCCCGCGCCCGGAGGTCGCTTCCCTGGCCGACCTGGTCAGCGAGCGCATGGGCCGGGCGGCGTAGGGCTCCGTCTCCCTGAGGCCTATGATATTCCCACGTCTCCGCCCGTGTTCCCGCGAGCCGACGGGGTGGGATCAGACCCCACCCCAACCCTCCCCGTAAACGTCTATTTGAGTCACACAACTGTGTTTCCGTTTGTCATTGCGAGGAACGAAGTGACGAAGCAATCCAGGGCGGATAATTGCGTTTTGTGCCCTGGATTGCTTCACCCTCGTCTTGCGACGAGGGTTCGCAATGACGAGTCACGTCGTCGCGCGAGCGAAGAACCGCCGCTTCGGCGGGAAAAAGTGTGACTCGGATAGCCATTTCATGGGGAGGGAGTCCGGCCGGCACACACCGCTCGGATTCCTCCCCCATTCATGGGGGAGGTCGGGAGGGGGGGCAGGCAGAAGACAGCGGCGTTGGATGTGTGCGACCCCTATGACCCCAGAGGCGGGGCCGTCACCCCTCGTCCTCCCCGCCCGTTTCCACCAAACGGTCGAGGATCAGGGCGTGGAACGCGCCTGATCCACTGACCGGCCGGAACAGCCAGCCCAGGTGCCGGCCGCAGGCCGCGCACACCGTCACCGTCCAGGTGTGGCCCGGAAACCACGTGAACTGGTCGCTGCGGGGTCCGACCGGCCGCACGCCGGGCGCTTCGGCGAAACAGCCGATGCGAAACAGCACCCCGGCGGGGTTGAAGACGTGGTGTTCGTGGGCGTCGCGGACCGAAATGGCCTGCGCCGGCGTGGTCACCTCGGCCCCACACGCCCGGCAGCACAGGACCACCCGGCGGCGAGCCATCGGCTCGCCCACCTCGGATGCCGGCGCGGCTCCGCCACCAGGTGCCGGGGTCGGTGCCTCGCGCAGGTGCGTGCCGGGGTGCGGGTGGAGCGTCAGGCCGCTACTCCTTCGCCTTTGCCACCATGCGGCCGAGCGGGCGGCCGGCGAAGACGTGCAGGTGCAGGTGCGGCACCTCCTGGTTCGCGTTGGCGCCGGCGTTGGACAGCACGCGGTAGCCCTCCTCGACCGCCCCGGCCTGCTTGGCGACGGTGCCGACGGCGCGCACCAGGGCGGCGATCTCGGCGTCGCTGGCGCGTTCGCTGAAGTCGGTCCAACTCACGTACGGGCCTTTCGGCACCACCAGGACATGGGTCGGTGTCTGGGGATTGATGTCGTTGAAGGCCAGGGTGTGCTCGTCCTCGTACACCTTGTCGCACGGGATTTCGCCGCGCAGGATCTTGGCGAAGATATTGTTCGGATCATAGGCCATGGGCGGGGACCTCCGGCACACGGAAACGGTTCGGGGATGAGGCGGACAGGAAAACGGCGCGCCGGAGGGTCCGACGCGCCGCAATCCGTCAGGTTGAGCGCCGCAACAGGGCAGCCCGGAACCAGACCCGGACGGGGTCTTAGTTCTGGAACATGACCTCCACGCGACGGTTCATCTGCTCGACGGTACCGTCCGGAGTCGGAACCATCAGGCGTTCTTCACCGTAGGCTTCAAGCTGCATGACCTCGGAGGCGATACCGCGAGCGGCCAGGGCGCGCGAGACGCTTTCGGCACGCCGTTGCGACAGCACCACGTTGTAGTCGCTCGGGCCGCTGGTGTCGGTGTGGCCGACGACCAGCACGCGCGGCGGCACGACCTGCTGGTACTCGGCGGCGACCGTGTCCAGGGTGGCCATGGCTTCCGCGTCCAGCTGCGAGGAATCCAGATCGAAGTAAACCACGTACGGCTCCGCCGGCATCGGCGGTGTCTTCAGCTGGTTGATGGCGATCTGGAAGTTCTGCTTGCAGGCGGCGATGTCGTCGGGCTGACGGTCCTCTTCCGCTTCCTGCATCCAGCAGTCGAACATCGCCTGGGCCTTGGCGGCGACCGGCGGGTTGGCCTGGGCGGCGCCCTGGTTCATCACCGTCATCAGCTCGGCGCGGGCGGCCGTCAACTCGTCGGCGTACTTGGCGGGAATGGCCCGCTCGTCCATGGTGGTTGGCGCCACGGCGTCGCCCATGGCGGCGGCCTTCGCCTTGGCGACGAAGTACGCGGTGTCGGGCCAATCGCCTTCGCCGCGCTCGTTGGCGGCAAGCTCGGCGTATTCACTCTGCAGGGCGGCCTGGAACGGGCTGCCCATGTTTTCCATGCTCTGGGCGCCTTCCACGTCCCACTTGTTGGCGCAAGCGGACAGGAGGCCGGCCGCAGCAATCGCGACGATCACCTTCTTGTACATTTAGGCATCTCCTCCATCACCTGATCAGATGGTCAGCCGCATTTGCAAGGTTGCGACCGATCCCCATAAAATGACAAACACATACCCCGCACACCGTCAACGGGCCAGCCCACGAGACCATGGGATGCCGTGACGCCGTGACCATATTGCCGCACCGACGTGACGGCACGACCCCTGTGTTTCCGGTATAGCGAAAAACACACGCCTTTGGTACCGGAAATCGGTTGTCGGGTCGAGGAGCCGAGGCCATGTCGGGGGCGCGCCGCCTCTCGTCCCGCCCCGACCGCGCATCCTGAGGAGATCCCACCCGCCATGACCCTGATCGGCCTGACCCGCGACGAGTTGACGGCCGTGCTCGCCGACATGGGCGAGAAGCCCTTCCGGGCCAAGCAGCTTTGGCACTGGATCTACCATCGGGGCGCCCACCGGTTCGACGAGATGTCCACCTTGTCCAAGGACTTGCGCGCGCGTCTGGAGGCCACCCACAGCCTCGACCGACCCACCGTGACCCGCGAACAGACCGCTGGTGATGCAACGCGCAAGTGGCTGCTGCGGTTCCATGACGGCCGCGAGGCCGAGGCCGTCTACATCCCCGAGGACGACCGGGGGGCGGTGTGTGTCTCCTCGCAGGTCGGTTGCACCCTGACGTGTCGTTTCTGCCACACCGGGACGCAAACGCTGGTCCGCAACCTCGACCCTAGCGAAATCATCGGACAATTCATGGTGGCCCGGGACAGCTACGGGGAGTGGCCCACGCCGACCGATGAGACTCGGCGGCTGTCCAATGTTGTGCTGATGGGCATGGGCGAGCCGCTGTTTAATTTCGACGCCGTGGCGAAGGCGGTGTCGATCCTGGCGGATGGCGACGGGCTGGCCGTGTCGCGCAGGCGCATCACCCTGTCCACGGCCGGCGTGGTGCCGATGATCGAGCGCTGCGGCCGCGACATGGGGGTCAATCTCGCCGTCAGCCTGCACGCCGCCACCGACGAGGTGCGCTCGGCCATCATGCCGATCAACAAGAAGTACCCACTGGACCAGCTCATAGCCGCCCTGCGCGCCTACCCCGGGGTGTCGAACGCGCGCCGCATCACGCTGGAATACGTGATGCTGAAGGGGGTGAACGACTCCCCCGCCGACGCGCGGGCGCTCATCCGGCTGGTGCGGGGCCTGCCGTGCAAGTTCAACCTGATCCCGTTCAACGCGTGGCCGGGCGCGCCGTTCGAATGCTCTTCGATGAAGACCATCGAGCGCTTCGCCGATCAATTGGCCGAGGCCGGCCTGACGGCGCCCATCCGGATGCCGCGCGGGCGCGACATCCTGGCGGCGTGCGGACAACTCAAGAGTGCCTCCGAACGAGAGCGCCTGCGGAACTACCGCGCCCGGCTCGCAACCATGACCCCGGAGGAGCGCGCCACCGAAGAGGCCGCGCACGGCCGCGCTCCGGCGGCGCCCTAAGATCTCACCCCTCGAAACAGGCCGCCACCAGCTTGCGGAAGGCCTCGGCGCGGTGGCTGATGGCGTGCTTGTCGTCCGGCTCCATCTCGCCGAAGGTGAGGTCGTGGCCGTCCGGCAGAAAGATGGGATCGTAGCCGAATCCCCTGTCGCCGCGCGGCGGCCAGATGATGTCGCCGAACACCCGCCCCTCGAAGGTCTCGACGTGGCCGTCGGGCCAGGCCAGGGCCAGCGCGCAGGTGAAATTGGCGCGCCGGTCGCGGCCGCCGCCCAGTTCGTGCGCCACCCGTTCCATGGCCCGGGCGAAGTTCTTGTCCGGCCCGGCCCAGCGCGCCGAGAGGATGCCGGGGGCTCCTTCCAGCGCATGGACCTCCAGTCCGGAATCATCGGCCAGGGCCGGCTGGCCGCTGGCCTGGGTGGCGGCCAGGGCCTTGAGCACGGCGTTGGCCAGGAACGTCTTGCCGGTCTCCTCCGGTTCGGGCAGGCCAAGCTCTTTCGCCGACACCACGCGGCCCAGCCCGAACGGCGCCAGCAGGGCGGCGATCTCGCGCACCTTGCCGGGGTTGTGGCTGGCCACCACCAAAGTATCGCCGTCGAACCGGCGATGGGCCGGACGGACGGGCGCGCTGCTGGAGTCTGTGCCGTGCATGGGGCGTCTCCCGAAGGTCAGGCGAGGGCGGCTTCCACCCGCAGGCAGAGATAGTGATACAGGGCCTGGTGCGCCTGCTGGATCAAGGGCGTGAAGCGCGACGGCACGGCGATGAGGATGTCGGACAGGGGCGCGAGCCGTCCACCGCCGTCCCCGGTCAGGCCGATCACCGTCATCTCGCGGTCGCGCGCGGTCTCGGCAGCGGCCACGATGTTGGGCGAGTTGCCGCTGGTGCTGAGGGCCAGAAGCACGCCACCCGACGTCCCATAGGCCTCGACCTCGCGCGCCAGATGGCTGACATAGCCGACATCGTTGCTCCAGGCCGTCAGGGTGCTGGCGTTGGTCCCCAACGCGATCACCGGCAGCCCGCGCCGCTCCAGCAGGAAGCGGGCGGTCAACTCGCCGGCGATGTGCAGGGCATCGGCCATGGAGCCACCGTTGCCGGCGACCAGCACCGGCCGGCCGGCACCGAGCGCGGCAACGATGGCCGCCACGGCCCGCTCCACGGCGTCGTCCAGGCCGGCCTCCCGGGTCCGGCGCAGCACATCCTGGCTGTCCGTGAGGTAGTCGGCGAGGCTGGCCCGGGCGGCCGTGGTGGCGTCCATGCGGGAAGTTCCGGAGCGAGGGTAAGGGAAACGATCAGGACGATGCGGTTGTCTCTCGCCGGCCCGCCGTCGTCAAGGGTCCAGCCGTCGCTATCAGAGCAGGTTGCACACTGCTGAAACTACCTTTGTTGTTTGCTCGAAAGGCGATCGCCCTGTGTTCGGACGAGTCAGGACAAGAGCCGACGGGTACCAAAAGCAAGCAAGACCCGGCTCCCCTCGCGGTGCGTTTCGGGAGCACGCGATGCTTGGCAGCGGCCGCTATCGTGATCACCTATCTGCAACGGGCGTTTTCCGATGCGTCCCAGGCTTGGCCGGTGCCCTGTTGCGAGCGGGACCTGGCGGCCGGTCCGGGGGAGGCGACAGAACCCGTGCATTGGCGGGCGGCGGAGCGGCGCCTAGGCCGACCCCGGACCGTTTCGTGGGCCCGGTTTTCGTAACAGCGGTGTCCGCAAGGCACCCCGCGTCGATGAGGGCGAGTCTCATCCGGCGCAGATTGGAGACAAGGTGCGGATGACCAGTGTGGCCGAGGCGGGCCTCGCCGCCTGTCCCGAGTGTGACGAACTGCACATCCGTCGTGTGTTGCACCCGGGGGAACGCGCCCGGTGCGCCCGCTGTGGCACAACATTGTACCGTCGTCCCCGGCGCCGGCCGGACCAGATGCTGGCCATCGTGACGGCGGCCCTGATCGCCTTCGTCCTTGCCAATACATTCCCGATCCTGGTTCTGCGGGCCCAGGGGATCGTCAACGAGGCCACCCTGCTCGGCAGCGTGGCCGCCCTTTGGAGCGCGGGACAGGAACCGGTCGCCGCCATGGTGTTCGTCACCGCCTGGTTGTTTCCCGTGTTCGACCTGCTGGCCATGTTCCTGCTGCTGCTGGCGATCCAGACGGGGTCGCGTCCCGCGCTCTTCGCCCCGCTGCTGCGAACACTTCAGGCCATGCGGCCGTGGGGGATGATCGAAGTGCTGATGCTGGGGGTCCTGGTGTCCCTGATCAAGCTGTCCAAGATGGCCGACGTCTTGCCGGGGGTTGCTTTGTACGCCTTTATCGCACTGACCGTTTTGCTGGCGGTGATCCTGTCCTACGACTTGAGGGCCTTGTGGCAGCCGGACCAGCAGCGGACGGCGGAGGCATGAACGCCCTCGCCGCAGGTCTGCGGATGTGCCTGTCCTGCCGGACCGTGTGCCAGGCGGACGCGGCCGGCCGAGAGTCGGTGCGCTGTCCGCGCTGCGGCGCCGCCGTGCATCCGCGCAAGGCCGACAGCCTCGCGCGCACCTGGGCCTACCTCATCGCCGCGGCCATCATGTACATTCCGGCGAACCTGTTGCCGGTGATGCGGACATCGAGCCTGTTCGGGACCTCCGAAGACACGATCATCAGCGGGGTGGCCTACTTCTGGGCCTCCGGATCACCCGGGCTCGCCATCCTTATCTTCACCGTGAGCGTGGTCATTCCGATGGCCAAAATGGGCGCGCTGGCCTGTCTTGCCACCTGGGCGCGCCGGCCCTCGGGCATGGATGCCCATGCTTTGGGGCGACTGCACTCGGGGGTCGAACTGGTCGGGCGGTGGTCGATGCTCGACGTGTTCGTGGTCGCCCTGATGGCCGGCATGGTGCAGTTCAAGTCCCTGGCCACCGTCGAGGCCGGCCCTGGCGCGGCGGCGTTTGGCGCCGTGGTCGTGCTCAGCATGTTGGCCGCCAACAGTTTTGATCCCCGCCTTCTGTGGGACAATCACGGACGCCCCGACGATGCCCGATGAAACGGCCTCCGCCCCCCGCCCGTCCGAGCCCCATATCGTGCAACCTCGGCGTGGCCGGCCGTCGCTTGTGTGGGGCATCCCGCTTGTCGCCGCCGTGATTGGTCTGGCCCTGGTGCTGAATGACCTGTGGCAAAGGGGGCCGACCATCACGGTGTCCTTTGCCTCGGCGGAGGGGATCGACGCGGGGACGACCAAGGTCAAATACAGGGACGTCGACATCGGCAGCGTCACCGGCATCGCGCTGGCCGAGGATCGTACGCGGGTCGTGGCGACCATCGACCTGGCCAAGGAAGCCGAATCATTCGCCGTGGACGGCACACAGTTCTGGGTGGTGCGCCCGCGCTTCGCGGGATCTGGCATATCCGGCATTGGAACCCTGTTATCGGGGTCGTACATCGCCGTCGATCCCGGACAGGGCGACGAGCGCGTGACCTCTTTTGTCGGCGAAGAGGACCCGCCGGTCGTGGCGTCGGACGTGCCGGGGCGTCGCTTTGTCTTGCATACGGACGATCTCGGGTCGCTCGATGTCGGGTCGCCCGTGTACCACCACGGTATCCAGGTGGGTCAGGTCGAGCGGTTTTCGCTGCAGCCGGACGGGCATCGGCTCAGCCTCGGCATTTTCGTGAAATCGCCCTATGACCGTTTTGTCACGGCCAGAAGCCGGTTCTGGCACGCCAGCGGCGTGGATCTCCGCATGGATGCCTCGGGTGTGACCCTGCAAACCCAGTCCATCGCCACCATCCTGCTGGGTGGCGTGGCATTCGAGACACCTGCCACCGGGAACCAGGCGGACCCGGCCGATGACGGCCGCCACTTCCTGCTGGCGGCGGACCGGGCGGAGGCGCTGAAGGTGCCGGACGGCGCGCCCCAGACGCTGGTTATGCACTTTCGCCAGAGCATCCGGGGCTTGTCCGAGGGCGCGCCTGTTGATTTTCGCGGTGTGGAGATCGGACAGGTCCGATCGATGGATGTGCGGTATGATACGATGAGGCGCGAATTCACCACTCAGGTCTTGGTGGATGTCTATCCCGAACGTCTGGGCGGGACCATCGAGACGTTTTCGAGGGCTGCCACGCCACAGGAACGCCTGGCCGAGTTGGCCGACCTGATCGACCGGGGGCTGCGCGCGCAATTGCGGTCGGGCAACCTGCTGACCGGCCAACTCTATGTGGCCGTCGACTTTTTTCCAAAAGCGGAGCCGGTCCGCTTCGACCCGGACAGCGAGCCACCGGAACTCCCGACCGTCCCCGGGGACTTGCAGGAATTGCAGCAGCAGGTTCAGACTATTGTTCAGAACCTCTCTCAGGTCCCGTTCGACACGCTGGCGGAGGACCTTCATCGCGTGATGATCGGGACCGAGTCCGCCCTGCAGCGGCTGGATACGCTGGCGGAAACCGTGAACAACGAGGCTCTGCCGGACGTTCGGGCCGTGTTGACGGGCCTGGACTCAACGCTCGCCCGGTTGGATACGCTGGCGCAGACGGTGAACAGTGGCGTGCTGCCGGAACTCACCCAGGCGGGCCGCGAGTTGAGCCGAACCCTCCGGTCCATCGAGGACAGCCTGGCCGGCGACGCGCCCTTGCAGCAGGAAGCCCGCCACGCCTTGCGCGCCGTTTCCGAGGCGGCCCGCTCGATCAAGGCCCTGACCGACAGCCTGGAACGGAATCCCGAGGCCCTACTGACAGGTCGGCCCGCGGACGGGTAGAATGGTGTCATGATGATGTTCAGTCTGTCTCGATTGCTCCCGTCCATCCTGTGCCTGGGTCTGCTTGTGGCGTGTGCGAGTTCGCCGCCGGTGCGGTATCACACGCTGTCGCGCCCAGAGACCACCGACGGCACGGCGGACACGTCGGGGGCGGCCCGCGTGTTGGTGCAAATCCTTCCCATCGAGGTGCCCGAGGGTGTGGCGCGGGACAATATCGTGCTGAAGGACCCCAGCGGCCGGGTGACCGTGCTGCAAACGGACCGCTGGTTGGCCCCGGTCGCCGACGACATGAAGCAGGTCGTGGCGGACGCCCTGTGGCGGGCGGCCCGGGCCACGAATACCTATCAGGCGCCCGTGCCGGCCCAGTCGACGTCACTGCCCCAGTACCGGTTGGCGGTCCGGATCGAGCGGTTCGACGCCATTTCGGGCCAGGCCGCCACGGTCGAGGGATCGTGGACGCTGCGCTCGCTGTCCGATGACGCGGTCCACATCTGCCGGTGGGCCGGCACACAGCCGCTCGACGCCATGGACGGGGCCGCCGCCGCCGCCGCCCTCGCCGAAGCAAGCCATCGCCTGGCCGAGCGCATCGGCGACAGCCTCCGCCGGGCCGTCGCTGGAGACGATGAGGTGTGCAGCGGGGTCGGTTCCTCGCCGGTCAGCGAGGGGCCCGCATGACTGTTGGCCCCCCAATGGGCGGGCGGCGGATCGGACGGGGCGGAACGTGTCAACGACTTTGAGACAGTCGGATTGGGAGATTAAGCTCTGTTG
>NZ_CAKZOT010000002.1 GCF_937138205.1 uncultured Rhodospira sp.
GCGACTTCGCCAACGGCGCCCAGGTCATCATCGACCAGTTCATCTGCGCGGCCGAGTACAAGTGGCTGCGCATGTCGGGGCTGGTGATGCTGCTGCCGCACGGCTACGAGGGGCAGGGGCCGGAGCATTCCTCGGCCCGGCTGGAGCGGTACCTTCAGCTTTGCGCCGAGGACAACCTGCAGGTCTGCAACCTGACGACGCCGGCGAACTATTTCCACGCCCTGCGACGCCAGATCCGGCGCAACTTCCGTAAGCCGCTGATCCTCATGTCGCCCAAGTCGCTGCTGCGCCACAAGCTGTGCGTCAGCTCCCTGTGGGAGTTGGGCGACCAGGGCCGGTTCTACCGCGTCCTGCCGGAAGCCGACGAGCTGGTACCCGACGCGGACGTGCGCCGCGTCGTGCTGTGCAGCGGCAAGGTGTACTACGATCTGCTGCAGACGCGGCGTGACGAGGGCATCCGCGACGTGGCGCTGGTGCGGGTCGAGCAGCTGTACCCCTGGCCCAAGGACAGTGTGCAGGCGCAACTCACCCGCTATCCGAACGCCGACGTGATCTGGTGCCAGGAGGAACCGGCCAACATGGGGGCCTGGATGTTCGTCGATCGGCGCCTGCAATACGCGCTGGAGGAAGCCCACCACAAGGCGCGCCAAGCCTATTTCGTCGGCCGCAAGGCGTCCGCCTCCACGGCCGCCGGCGTGGCCAGCGTCCACAAGCACGAACAGGAAACCCTGGTCGAACAGGCCCTGACCTGGCCACGGGATGCCCTGCCGCGCCCGTTCCAGCGGGCAACCGGCCTGGCCGGGGTGAAATGAGGGTGGCGATCGCCGTGCAGTTCGTTTCGCGCCGGCCCCGAGCCCAGGAACCGGCCTCCCCCGACACCGGTTTCTCTCCCGAGGCGGTCCGGCTTCGGGCAAGACGATCCTTTGGTTTTGGCGCCGCGCCGACTACGCTGGCCTGATCGCGCCGGGACTGCCCTGGATCCAGATCATATGAAAGGATGAAAGGACCACCGATGGCCACCGACATCACCGTGCCCGCCCTGGGTGAATCCGTCAGCGAGGCCACCGTCGCCCGCTGGCTGAAGAAGGCGGGCGACGCGGTCGCCGCCGACGAACCGCTGGTCGAACTGGAAACCGACAAGGTGACGGTCGAGGTCAACGCACCCGCCGCCGGCGCGCTGTCGGAGATCGTCGCCGACGAGGGCGCGGAGGTGGCCGTCGGCGCGCTGCTGGGCCGCATTAAGGAAGGCGCGTCGGGAGCCGAAGCGAAACCGGCCAAGGCCGAAGCGCAAAAGGAGTCGGAGGCGGAACCCAAACCGGAACCCGAACCCAAAAAGGACGAACAGCCCGAGGCCAAGCCCGAACCCAAGCCCGAACCCGAATCCGCGCCCGCGCCGACCGAGGGCCGCACGGCCAATCTCGACCATCCGCTGTCGCCCGCCGTGCGCAAGCTGGTCGAGGAGCGCAGCCTCGACCCGAGCAAGATTCCCGCCTCCGGCAAGGACGGCCGCCTGACCAAGGAGGATGTCCTCGCCTTCCTGGAACAGGCCAAGCCCACGGCCAAGGGGCCGGCCGCACCCGCCACCCCAGCAGCGTCCCGGGAACCCTCCCGGTCCGACGACCCGCGCGAGGAACGCGTGCCCATGAGCCGCCTGCGCCGGCGTATCGCCGAGCGCCTGAAGGAGGCCCAGAACACCGCCGCCATGCTGACCACTTTCAACGAGGTGGACATGACCGGCATTCTCGACGTGCGCGCCCGGCACAAGGATGCGTTCGAGAAGAAGCACGGCGTGCGCCTGGGCTTCATGTCGTTCTTCATCAAGGCCGCCGTCGTGGCCCTGCGCGAGTTCCCGGCCGTCAATGCCGAGATCGACGGCACCGATGTCGTCTACAAGAACTACTACGACATCGGCGTCGCGGTCGGCGGTCCTCAGGGGCTGGTCGTGCCCGTGGTGCGGGAGTGCGATACGAAGAGCTTTGCCCAGATCGAGGCCGACATCGCCGCCTATGGCAAGAAGGCGCGCGACGGCGCCCTGAAGATGGAGGAGATGACGGGGGGGACCTTCACCATCTCCAACGGCGGGGTGTACGGTTCGCTGATGTCGACGCCGATCCTCAACCCGCCGCAGTCGGCCATCCTCGGGATGCACAAGACCCAGCAGCGGCCGATGGTCATGCCTGACGGCTCCATCCAGGCGCGGCCGATGATGTATCTGGCGCTCAGCTACGACCACCGCATCATCGACGGCAAGGAAGCGGTGAGCAGTCTGGTGCGGATGAAGGAATGCCTGGAGGATCCGCAGCGGATCCTGCTGGATATGTGACCTGGTCCCGGTGCGGGGCGTCCGAGCGTCGGACGCCCCGTTTCCATTCGGGGACCGGGATCGTGACTGAGAGTATGCGAGACGGTTCCGCGAAATAGACC
Organism: uncultured Rhodospira sp.; assembly: GCF_937138205.1. GTDB lineage: Bacteria > Pseudomonadota > Alphaproteobacteria > Rhodospirillales > Rhodospirillaceae > Rhodospira. Next base: position 2,425 of record NZ_CAKZOT010000002.1, read on the forward strand.
GGAGCCGCCGGGGGACAAGAAGACCGAAAGGGAAGGACCGAATCCGATGAGCGAGAATCCGTATGATCTGGTGGTGATCGGCGGCGGCCCGGGGGGGTACGTCTGCGCCATCCGCGCCGCCCAGCTTGGCATGAAGGTGGCCTGCGTCGACATGCGCAAGTCCCTGGGCGGCACCTGCCTGAACGTGGGCTGCATCCCGTCAAAGGCACTGCTGCACAGTTCGCATCTGTTCGCCCAGGCCAAGCACGAAGCGGCCGAGCACGGCATCAAGATCAGCGGCACCGTGCGTCCCGACCTGCCGACCATGATGGCCCGCAAGGACGCGGTGGTGAAGGCCAACACGGACGGCATCGCCTATCTGTTCAAGAAGCACCGCATCGACTGGATCAGCGGCATGGGCCGCGTCGACCATCCGGGCGAGGTCGGCGTCGCGCTGCATGATGGCGGCGACATGACGCTGATCACCGACACGATCGTGCTGGCCACGGGCGCGGAGGTGGCGCCGTTGCCGGGGGTTTCCATCGACGGACGCATGATCGTGGACTCCACGGGCGCGCTGGCGCTGCCCAAGGTGCCGAAGCGCCTGACGGTGATCGGGGCCGGCGTCATCGGCCTGGAACTGGGCTCGGTGTGGAGCCGGCTGGGCTCGCAGGTCACGGTGATCGAGTACCTGGATCACGTGCTGCCGTACATGGACGGCGAGGTGCGCAAGCAGGCGCAGCGCATCCTCAAGAAACAGGGCCTGGAGTTCCGCCTGTGCACCAAGGTCACGGCGGCCAAGAAGACCACCAAGGGGGTCACCCTGACGGTCGAGCCGGCGACCGGTGGCGATTCCGACTCCGTGGTGTCGGACGTGGTGCTGGTGGCCATCGGCCGCGTGCCGCACAGCCTGGGCCTGGGGCTCGACAAGAACGGCATCGAACGCACCGAGCGCGGCTTCATCAAGGTCAATGAGCGCTACGAGACCACCGCGAAAGGCGTCTACGCCATCGGCGACGTCATCGGCGGCCAGATGCTGGCCCACAAGGCGGAGGAAGAGGGCGTCGCGGTGGCCGAGATCCTGGCCGGTCAGGCAGGCCACGTGAACTACGACGCCATTCCGTCGGTGGTCTACACGTGGCCGGAGATCGCCGCCGTCGGCAAGACCGAGGAACAACTGAAGACCGCCGGCACCGACTACAAGGTCGGGACCTTCCCGTTCACTGCCAACGGCCGCGCCCGCGCCCAGGGCGACACCGACGGGTTCGTGAAGATCCTGGCCGACGGCCGCACCGACAAGGTGCTGGGCTGCCACATCGTCGGCCCGTCCGCCGGCGACCTGATCCAGGAGGTCGTGGTCGGCATGGAGTTCGGCGCGTCGGCCGAGGATATCTTCCGCTCCAGCCACGCCCACCCGCAGATGGGCGAGGCGATCAAGGAAGCGGCCCTCGCCGTGCACGGCCGGCCGCTGCATATGTAGGGGGCTTCGTCGGGCGGGTTCGCGCCACCGGCGCAACTCGCCACGCGCGGCGGCGGCGTGGAGGCGCCTATCCCAAGCGGTTCCGTCACAGGGCGATGTAGACGTAGAACCAGCCGAACAGGAACAGCCAGACCACGTCCACGAAGTGCCAGTACCACTCGGCGGTTTGCAGGCCCAGGTGCTTTTCTTCCGTGAAGTGGCCGGCCCGCGCGCGCAGCAGGCACACCGTCAGGAACACCACGCCGACGAAGACGTGGAACCCGTGGAAGCCGGTGGCCATGAAGAACACCGAAGGATAGATGCCGTCAGTGAACGCGAACGCGGCGTGGCCGTACTCGATCACCTGCAGCACCAGGAAGATGGCGCCCAACCCCGCCGCGCCGCCGATGCCGAGCATCAGCCGCCGGCGGTCGCCCGTCTCCAGGCCGCCCCGGCCCCACATCAGCACGAACCCAGACGCGACCAGGATGATCGTGTTGATCAGCGGCAGGCCCCAGGGGCTGAAGGTCTTGATGTCGCCGGGCGGCCAGCTTTCGACGATCGGGCTGAACAGAAAGGCGTTGTGGAAATAGGCCCAGAAGAAGGCGGCGAAGAACATCACCTCCGAGGCGATGAACAGGCCCATGCCGACGCGCAGGCCGATCTGGACGCGCCGCGTGTGGTGCGTGCCGGCGCGTGATTCCCGCACTACGTCGCGCCACCAAAGCGCCATGGTCAGCAGCACCACGCCAAGCCCGCTCAGCAGGATCCAGGGCGCACCGCCGTGCATGTACTCGACCCCACCGTAAGCCAGGACCAAAGCACCGACGGCGCCCAACGCCGGCCAGGGGCTGGGATCGACGAGGTGGAACGGATGGGCGCGGGCCTCTCCGGTGTCCATCGAACTCATGCGAAGGTCCTCCCTAGCCCGAGGCCAGTCCTCGCGGCCGCCTCAGCTTTCCATGTCGAAGAACGTATAGGACAGCGTCATGGTGCGGATGTCGCCAGCGTGCTCGTCGTCCAGGATGGCCGGATCGATATAGAACAGAACCGGCATGTCCACCGCCTGCCCCGGCTCCAGGCGTTGTTCGGTGAAACAGAAGCAGTCGACCTTGGTGAAGTAGCGGGCGGCCTTGGTCGGGGTGACGTTGAAACTGGCGGTGCCGACGACGGGCCGGTCGGAGGTGTTGACGGCCCGAAAGCTGGACAGCGCCTCGGCGCCGATGGGCACCGTGACCGCGCGGTCATTGGGCCGAAAGCGCCACGGCAGGGCGGGATCCACGTTGGCGTCGAAGCGCACGGTCATGTCCACGCCCACGCCCCCCGGGAACACTTGTGTCCCGGCCGAGGCGACGCCCGGCGTGCCGCCGTAGCCGGTCACCTGGCAGAACACGCGGTAGAGCGGCACGGCGGCGAAGGCCAAGCCGACCATGCCCACGGCGACGGCGCCGAACATCAGGGCGATGCGGCCGTTGGCGCGGCGCCGGTCCGGGGCGGTGGGGGCGGTCTCGTGCGGAGCCATGGCGGCACCTCCGTTGCGGTCACTCGGCGGCGGTCGCGGCCGGGTTCCTGATCACCGGCGGGCGTTCGAAACTATGCAGCGGTGGCGGCGAACTGACCGTCCATTCCAGCGTCGTCGCGCCCTCGCCCCACGGATTGGCGCCGACCTTGCGCCCGGCGACAAAGGCGTGGATGACGACCACGAAGAAGAACGCCATCGCCACCATGCCGATGTAGGCGCCGATCGAGGACACGTAGTTCCAGCCGGCGAAGGCATCTGGATAGTCGGGCACGCGGCGCGGCATCCCGGCGACGCCCGAGAAGTGCATGGGGAAGAACGTCAGGTTGACCCCGATGAAGGTGAGCCAGAAATGGATCTGGCCCAGGCGCTCGCTGTACTGCCGCCCCGTCATCTTGCCGAACCAGTAGTAGAACCCGGCGAACAGGCCGAACAGCGCCCCCAGCGACAGCACATAGTGGAAGTGCGCCACCACGTAGTAGGTGTCGTGCAAGGCGATATCGACGCCGGCATTGGCCAGCACCACGCCCGTCACCCCGCCGATGGTGAACAGGAACAGGAACCCGATCGCGAACAGCATCGGCACCGTGAACCGGATCGATCCGTCCCACATGGTGGCGATCCAGCTGAACACCTTGATGCCCGTGGGCACGGCGATCAGCATGGTGGCCAGGATGAAATAGGCCCGCGTGTCGACGTCCAGGCCGACCGTGTACATGTGGTGCGCCCACACCACCAGGCCGATGACCCCGATCAGCACCATGGCGTAGGCCATGCCCAGGTAGCCGAAGATCGGCTTGTTGGAGAACGTCGAGATGACGTGGCTGATGATCCCGAACGCCGGCAGGATCATCACGTACACCTCGGGGTGGCCGAAGAACCAGAACAGGTGCTGATAGAGCACCGGGTCGCCGCCGCCGGCCGGATCAAAGAACGTGGTGCCGAAATTGCGGTCGGTCAGCAGCATGGTCAGCGCGCCCGCCAGCACCGGCAGCGTCAGCAGCAGCAGGAACGCGGTCACCAGGATCGACCACGCGAACAACGGCATCTGGTGCAGACCCATGCCCGGCGCGCGCATGTTGAAGATGGTCACCAGGAAGTTGATGGCCCCGAGAATCGACGACACGCCGGCGATGTGCAGGCTAAGGATGGTGAAATCCACCGCCGCGTCGGCATGACCGCCCGAGGTCGACAGCGGCGGATACAACGTCCAGCCCGTGCCCGGCCCCAGCCCGGTGTACTGCCCGAGGATCAGCAGCGCGAACGCCGGCGGCAGCAACCAGAAGCTGATGTTGTTCATGCGTGGAAAGGCCATGTCCGGCGCGCCGATCATCAGCGGCACGAACCAATTGCCGAACCCACCGATCAGCGCCGGCATCACCATGAAAAAGATCATGATGAGGCCGTGCGAGGTGACGAACACGTTGTAGCTCTGGTGGTCATTCTCGAAGACCTGCACGCCCGGCTCGGCCAGCTCCATGCGGATCCACAGCGACATCACACCACCCACCACGCCGCCGATCACGGCGAACACCAGGTACATCGTGCCGATGTCCTTGTGGTTGGTGGAGAACAGCCAGCGCGTCAGGCCGCGCGGCGCGGGGTGATCGGGGTGTGCGCCGTCCCCCTGATGATCGGCGGCGGCGGACGATTCGGGGCTCACGGTCCGGTCCTCCCTGACGTGTGTTCTTGATTATCGCAGCGGATTGGAGGCATCGGGCCGTGTTTCGGCCACGGTGACGGACGGAGCGGCCGGGTCGTCGGGCAGGGTCGGCGCGAACGCCGCGCGCGTCTCCTCGACCCAGCGCTCGAAGTCCTCGGGCGACACCGCCCGCACCTCGATGGGCATGAAGCCATGATTGACGCCGCACAACTCGTAACACTGTCCGTAGTAGACGCCGGGTTCCTTCGTGCGGAACCAGGTCTCGCTGATGCGCCCGGGGACCGTGTCGGTCTTGATGCCCAGGGACGGCACGCCCCAACTGTGGATGACGTCGGTGGAGGTCAGCAGCAGCCGCACCGTGGCCCCCGCCGGCACGACCATGGGCTGGTCGACGGCCAGCAGGCGCGGCTCGTTGGGCGCCAACTCGCCCTCCCACTTCATGAACGAATCGAAGCCGAAGCCGCCATGGTCCGGATACTCATAGGACCAGTACCACTGGTGGCCGATCACCTTGACCGTCATGTCGGCCTCGGTGGTTTGGTCCATGAAATACAGCAGGCGCAGGGACGGCCCGACCACCGTCAGCAGGATGGCGATGGGCACCAGCGTCCAGCCGATCTCAAGCACCGTGTTGTGCCCGCGCTTGGAGGCCTCGGGATGGCGTCGGTGGTGAAAGCGCCACATCACAAACACGATCAGGGCCGTCACCAGAATGACGATCACCACCATCAGCACGTTGAGGTACAGCGTCAGCGCGTCGATGCGCTCCATGGTCGGCGTCGCCGCCGCCTGACTCCAGATCTGCCACGGCGTGGGCTGGGCGGCGAGCGCCTCGGACGGAGCAAGGGCGGCCCACGCGGCAAACAGGGCAACGGCGATGACTGTGCCACCCGGCCCCGCGAGGGCGCACACTGACCGGACAAGGTATCGGGACGTCATGGCGCTCCCCAACGGCCGAAGAACCTCGAGAGGGTGGCCCGATCGACCGGCCGGCCGGACCATTTCGAGGCCATGATGACCAATTCCATAAAATCCGACAACCCCCATCGGCAATTTTTGGTCCGGGGGCGCGGCATTTAAAACGCGTTCACCAAAGTCTTTAACCACTTTTCACCGCGTTTTTCGCGTTTGAAGCGTCGCCTCGGACGTCGCGTGCCATGTGCGGCTGGCGAAATCGTTCTTATATAACAAAGCATTAAAATACCCCTCCCCGTTCGGGTAGGCAGACAATGCTTTTTCCACCTCTTTCGCACAGGGCTTGTCTCGCGTCTCACGTCGAGTATCCTGCTCGGAAACCCGGTGCGTGGCGGCTCGTGTGTCCTTCGGCGCGCCAGACGAAGAGGGAGACACCATGAAACCGCTCACCAACCGGACCCTGGCCTGGCTGCTGGCCGCCGTCGGCCTGCTGCTCTACCTGTCGATGGTGGGCAAGATCATCGTGGCGGGGTTCTGAGCCCCGCCATGGACACCGCCGCCGTCCTGCCGCACGTCAACGCGTCGCTGAACGCCCTGTCCACGATCCTGCTGGTGGTCGGGTACGGGTTCATCCGCGCCGGCCGCTGGAAAGCGCACCGCGCCGTCATGATCGGCGCCCTGGCGGTTTCGGCCGCGTTCCTGGTCAGTTACCTGATCTACCACGCCACGGCGCCGATGCTGACCTTTCCCGGGCAGGGTCTGATCCGGCCCGTCTATTACACGATCCTGTTCGTGCATGTCGTGCTGGCGGCCGGGATCCTGCCGCTGGTGCTGCTCACCGTGTGGCGGGCCTTGCGCGGCCGCTTCGACCGCCACAAAGCCGTCGCCCGCTGGACCCTGCCCCTGTGGCTGTGCGTGACCGTGAGCGGGGTGGTGGTCTACCTGATGCTGTATCAGCTCTACGGGTCGGCTGCCTGACCAGCCGAAACGCGTCCCGACTCGGTTTCTCGGCAACACACCCAATCCCGCCAGAATTTCAGGGTTAAATAGCCTACTCTTTTGGGTGAGTATAGGGAGCCGGCCGCCGGCCGATCCTGGCCGTGCCACGCCCGAGGAGGCCCGACCATGACCCTGGCCCACTACATGGAGCTGTGCAAGTTCCGCATCGGCACCATCATCGCGCTGACCGCCATCATCGGCTATATGGCCGTCGCCGAGACCGTGGACCCGGTGACCGTCGTTCTGCTGGCGTTGGCCATGGTGCTGGGCTCGGCCAGTTCGTCGGTGTTCAACCATCTGTACGACCGCGATATCGACCGCCTGATGAAGCGCACGGCCCGCCGGCCGCTGGTCTCGGCCGGAGCGGCTGACCAGCGCCGGGCGCTGTTGTTCGCGGTGGCGCTGATGGTGGCCGGGGTCGGGCTGGCGGCGCTGGCGCTCAACTGGGTGGTGGCCGCGCACCTTTTCCTGGGCGGGTTCACTTACGCCGTCGTCTACACCGTCTGGCTGAAGCGCCGCACCTGGTGGAACATCGTGGTTGGCGGCGCGGCCGGCTCGTTCGCCGTGTTGGCGGGTGCCGCGGCGGTGGACCCCACCCTGTGGCTGCTGCCGCTGCTGATGGCCGTCACCCTGTTCCTGTGGACGCCGTCCCACTTCTGGGCGCTGGCCCTGCTGCTCCGCGACGACTACCGCGCCGCGGGCGTGCCCATGCTGCCGGCGGTGGCCGGGCCGCGCCGCAGCGCCGAGGCCATCGTCATCAACACGGTGCTGCTGGTCGCCTCGGCCGCCCTGCCCTGGCTGCTGGGCCAATTGGGCCTGCTGTACGGCTTGGTCAGCCTGGGCGCCGGCGCATTGTTCCTGTCCGAGACCGTGCGCCTGATGCGCGCCCCGGAAGACCGGACCCAGGCGCGACGGGTCTTTTTCGGCTCCATGGTGTATCTGATGGGGGTCTTCCTGGCCGTGCTGCTGGACCGCCACCTGCCGATGCTGTGGACCTGAGGCGATGACCGCCGCCACCACGCTGGCCCAATCCGACTCGGCCCGTGCACAAAACAAGGCCCGGCCGCGCGCGGTGGCGGCGTGGCTGCTGGCCTGTGCTGGGCTGGTGGCCGGGACGGTGCTGCTGGGCGGCCTGACGCGCCTGACCGGCTCCGGCCTGTCGATCGTCGAGTGGAAGCCGGTCACGGGCGTCCTGCCGCCGCTGTCCCAGGCCGACTGGCAGGCCCTGTTCCTGAAATACCAGCAGACCCCGGAATTCCGTCTCGTCAACAGCGCCATGACGCTCGACGGCTTCAAGGGCATTTTCTGGCTGGAGTACCTGCACCGCCTGCTGGGGCGCCTGATCGGTGTGGCCTTCCTGCTGCCGCTGGTGTGGTTCGCGGTGCGCGGCGCGATCCCCCAGGGGTACGGATGGCGTCTGGCCGCCCTGTTCGTGCTGGGCGGGCTGCAGGGCCTGCTCGGTTGGCTCATGGTGCAGAGCGGCCTCGTGGACCGCCCGCAGGTCAGTCACCTGCGGCTGGCCGCGCACCTGGGCCTGGCCGTGGTCATCCTGGCCGCGCTGGTGTGGGTGGCGCTCGATCTTCTGCGCGGTCCCGGAACGCCGGCCCTGGCCGGGCACCCGCGCGTCGCGGTGACGCGCCGGCTCGGCTGGGGCGCGCTGGCGCTGACCGGCCTGACGATCCTGGCCGGCGCGCTGGTGGCCGGGCTTGATGCCGGCCTGAGTTTCAACACCTTCCCGCGCATGGCGGGCCAGTGGGTGCCCGATGGGCTGCTGCACCTGGACCCGTGGTGGCGCAACCTGCTGGATAACGTGATCACGGTGCAGTGGCAGCACCGGCTGCTGGGCGGCGCAACCCTGGCGGCGGTGCTGGTGGTGTCGTGGCATGGCCTGCGCACACCCCTGGACGGCGCCGACCGCTGGCCCTTCCGCCTGCTGCCGGTGGCGGTCCTCGCCCAGGTCGGCCTGGGCGTCGCCACCTTGCTTCTCGCCGTGCCGATGCCGCTGGCGGTCGCGCACCAGGCCGGAGCGGTGGCGGTCGTCGGACTGCTGGTGTGGGCCGTCCACGTGACGAGCGCCCCGGCGCGGTGACGGTTCTTGCAACAGCGGTCGCGGGCACAACCGACACTTGCGGTTGCACAGCCCGGCGGCGATCACATATCGAGGGACCGTGCAAACGTTGGGGCCGGAGGTTTTTGGTGAAGGATTTGGAGGGCGATGGCTCCGCTGCCCAGGCGCGGCGTCTGGGAGCAGCCGGGTTCATCGCGACGGGGGTCGCCTTCGGCCCGGCGCGCATGGGGTTCGGACTGTTCCTTCCCATCTTTCGCCATGACTTCGACCTGTCCACGGCCCAGGCCGGCCTGATCGCCAGCGGCGGGTTCCTGGCCTTTCTCGCGGCGCTACCGCTAACGGCCTGGCTCGCGGTTCGGGTCGGCCAGCGCGTACCGGTGACTGCCGGCGCGTTGACCGCCGCCGTGGGCTTCGCGATCGTCGCGATGACCTCTCACGCGGCCCTTCTCGCGGTGGGAGTGGCACTGGCGGGCACCAGCGCCGGCTTCTGCTGGGCGCCCTTCAACGATGCCGCCGAACGATTAGTGCCGCCAGCCCTGCAAGCGAGAACCCTGTCGGCCGTGGCCACGGGCACGACCCTCGGGGTGGGGGCGGCCGGCGGTCTCGCCCTGGCGGTGACCACCGGCCTTCTGCCGTGGCGCCTGGCGTGGGGAGTGTTCCTCCTGGCCGCCCTGGTGGCGGCGTCCGCCGCGCTCATCGGCCTTCCAAGAGGTCGGCGCGGGACCGCCCATCCCGTGGGACACGCATCGGCGCTCGTGCATCCGGCAAGGATCCGGCTTTACGCGACGTCGCTGATTTTCGGCGCGACAAACGCAGTGTTCCTGTCGTTCGCCGCCGATCGAGTCGTGGCTGCCGACGGCCTGCCCGGCCTCGCAGCCGGCGCCGCGTCGCCAGTGATCTTCGTCTGCTATGGCATTTTCGGGCTCCTGGGGCTTACCACGGCCTGGGCCGAGGCGCGCGTCGGCCTGTCGCCGCTCATCGCCCTGATCTTCACCGCCTTCGCGACCTCGCTGGCGCTGATCGCCCTGGTGCCCGGATCATTGCCCGGCGTCGTCGCCGCAGCCGGGTTGCATGGGGCGGCGGTCATGACGATCAGTTCCGTCCTCTCGTTCTGGACGTTGCGGCTTTTTCCGGGCCGGGGGTCCATCGGGTTCACGGCCGCGCTCATCGCGGTGGCGGCCGGCAGCGTTGTCGGCCCGGCCCTGTCGGGATGGCTCATCACGGCCATCGGGCCACGGGGCGCATTCCTGATCTGCGCGGCGCCCGCCTTCATGGTCGCCCTGTTCTTCCTCGTGCGGCCGGTGCGCGCCAGGGCCTGAGACGGCCGAACCATCGCCGGATATTCGGCGTTTCCAGGAATGCCCCTTGCGAACGCGGGGGTCTATGGCGACGTTGGACGGAGTTCTTTGTTCTTTGTTGATCGGGAGGTTCAGGAATGCGCATCGGTGTGCCCAGGGAGATCAAGCCGCAGGAATTCCGCGTCGGCCTCATGCCCGACGGGGTGCGCGAACTGGTCGCGCACGGCCATGAGGTTGTCGTGGAAAGCGGCGCCGGTCTCGGGATCGACGCCGCCGACGCGGACTATCAGGAGGCGGGTGCCACCATCCTCGACGGGGCCGACGCGGTGTTCGCACAGGCGGACATGATCATCAAGGTCAAGGAACCTCAGGCTGCCGAGCGTGCTCGCCTGCGTCCCGATCATGTCCTGTTCACCTATCTACATTTGGCGCCGGACGTACCGCAGACCAACGAGCTGATCGCTTCGGGCGCCGTCTGCATCGCCTACGAGACCATCACCGATGCCCAGGGCGGGCTGCCGCTGCTCAAACCCATGTCGCAGGTGGCCGGCCGGCTGTCGGTACAGGCCGGCACGCGCGCGCTGGAACGCGCCCAGGGCGGGCGCGGCCTGCTGCTGGGCGGGGTGCCGGGCGTGGCGCCGGCCCGCGTGGTGGTGATCGGCGGCGGCGTGGTGGGCGAGAACGCCGTCGAGATGGCCCTGGGCCTGGGGGCCGACGTCGCCGTGCTGGACCGCAACCCTGTCGTGCTGGAACGCCTGGCGCACCGCTTCGGGTCGGCGCTGACCACGCTATACGCCTCGCGCGCCACCCTGGAACGCGCCGTCGTCGACGCGGACATGGTGGTCGGCGCCGTGCTGGTGGCCGGCGCGGGCGCGCCCAAGCTGGTCACGCGTGACATGGTCGCGCGAATGCGCAAGGGAACGGTCCTGGTGGATGTGGCCATCGATCAAGGCGGCTGTTTCGAGACCAGTCACCCCACGACGCACCACGACCCGACCTACGTCGTTGATGGCGTGGTGCACTACTGCGTCGCCAACATGCCGGGCGCGGTGCCCCTCACCTCGACGCAGGCGCTGACCAACGCCACCCTCCCCTATGTGCTGCGCTTGGCTGACCAGGGCTGGCGCGAGGCCTTGAAGGCCGATCCCCACCTGCGGCGTGGCCTGAATGTGGCCGGCGGCGCGGTGACCTGCGAGCCGGTGGCGGAGGCCCAGGGCCTGTCCTACACCCCGGCCGAGCGCGTGCTTGCGGCGTGATCGGCGCCCGGCCCCACCCTAAGTGTCGACCGCCGGCTCGAACGTCAGCGCCGTGCCGTTCATGCAATAGCGCTGGCCGGTGGGTTGCGGGCCGTCGTCGAACACGTGCCCCAGGTGGCCGCCGCACTGGGCGCAGTGTACTTCGGTGCGGGGCATGACCAGCTTGTAGTCCGTGCTGGTGCCGACGGCTCCTTCCAGCGGCCGGAAGAAGCTGGGCCAGCCGGAGCCGCTGTCGTACTTGGTGCCGGAGTCGAACAGCGCCGCGCCGCACCCCGCGCAATGGAACGTGCCGGCGCGCTTTTCGTCGTTCAGGGGATGCGAGAAGGGGCGCTCCGTGCCGTGCTGGCGCAGGATGTGGAACTGCTCCGGCGCCAGCTCGGCCTTCCACGCGGCCTCGCTCTTGCCGGCGGGGAAGTCCGCCGCCTCGCCGCCGTGTCCGCCGCCCTTCAGGGCGCGGGAGAGAATGCCACCGACCATGATCGCCTCCGTTCGTGATCCCCACGTGTGTGCAAGCATGTTGGCGGGGGACCGGGGGCGGTCAAGGGTGGCCGGAACGGAGTGACCTCGCCAGAGCCTTCCTATGGAACACAAGAATCGGCATACTTAGGATTGGATGCGCGGCGAGGACGGAGCAGTCCATGAAACCTTTGGGCTGGATCAGGACCGCTCGGAAGAACCTTTAGGGCCGCGTCGCCCGCGCCAGGGCGGCGCCCGCCTCGCTAAGCGCTTGTTCCGCTGCCGCGTTGCGTTTGGCCAGCCGGATGAGCGTGGGCAGACGCCACGGCCCGAGCAGGATCCGCCGCGCCGCCGCGCCGGCGTTGGGTGTGCCGTCGCGGTTCAACACACCGGCCAGCCAGCGCGGCAGAGCGTCGGCGGCCGTATCGGCCACCGTGCGCACCACGAGAAAGGGTACGTTCGCCTCGGCGGCGACGCGGGCGACGGCGTGGCTTTCCATGTCTACCGCGACCGCGCCGGTGCGGGCGGCGAGGTGATGCTTGCCGCCGACCGACACCACGGGCGTGTCCGAGCCCAGCAGGGCGCCGGTGTTGAACGTCGCGTCCGGGGGCGCGGCGGCCATCACGGCGGCGTGCCAAACGGCGTCCACCAGCCAGGACTCACCCTCGTTGTGCCGGTTGACAACGCGGGCCGGCAGAACCACGGCGCCGGGCCGCAGCGCCGGGTCCAGCGCCCCGCACACACCGGCGCTGACCAGGGCGCGTGCGCCCTCGTCCAGCAGGGCGCGTGCGGCCGCTTCGGCCTTGTCCGGCCCCGGCCCCTCGCAGCGCACGGTCAGTCCGGGCAGGGCCTCCAGCGCCCGCCGTTCGCCGGTCAGGCCGGTGACCACGCCGATCGCCGACCCGGGGGAGGGGAGAGGCATGGCTGGCCTACAGCCCCCACTGCACGCGCTTCGAATTGCCGCGTGTCAGGTTGCGGTAGCGCGACAGCGCCCACAGCGGGAAGAACGCCGGGTAGCCATGGTATTTCAGGTAGAAGATGCGCGGGAAGCCGACGGCGTTGTAAAGCTCCTCGTTCCAGCGCCCGCCGTCGCGCGGCGCCGTCATCAGGTACTGGATGCCCTTCTTGACCGCGTCGCTCTCGACCTCGCCGGCGGCCATCAGGCCGAGCACCGCCCAGGCCGTCTGTGACGGCGTGGACGCCTTGACGAAATCGCGCTTCTCCGGCCAGTAGCTCTCGCAGCCCTCGCCCCAGCCGCCGTCCGCCTGCTGGCGGCGGTGCAGCCACGCCACGCCGGCGCGGATGTGCGGCGCCTGCGGGTCCTCGCCCACGGCGTTGAAGGCGGCCAGCGCCGACCACGTGCCGTAGATGTAGTTCGTGCCCCAGCGGCCGAACCATGACCCGTCCGGCTCCTGTTCGGACCGCAAGAACTCCAGCGCGCGGGCGATCACCGGGTGGTCGCGGCCGTAGCCCACTTGCGCCAGGAACCCGACGCACCGCGCGGTCACGTCCACCGTGGGCGGGTCCAGCAGCGCGCCGTGGTCGGCGAAGGGGATGTGGTTGAGGACGTAGTACTCGTTGTCGGCGTCGAACGCGCCCCAGCCGCCGTTCTTCGATTGCAGGCCGATGATCCATTCGGCGGCGCGGCTGATGGCCTCCTTGTTGGCGGGATCGCGGGCACGGTCCAACAGGACGCCGACGACGGCGGTGTCGTCCACGTCCGGATAGTGCGCGTTGTTGAACTGGAACGCCCAGCCGCCGGGCCGCACGTCCGGCTTCCACACCTCATAGTCGCCCACCGTGTCCAGAATCTGGCGATCCCGCAGCCAGGCGCAGGCGTTGGACACGGCGGACTCGCGCGCGGCCGTCGTGTCGCGGTCGGCGCCGAGGCCGAGGGCGCTGGTTTCCTGCATGGCCAGCGAGGCGAGGCCCGTGTCCCACACCGGCGACAGGCAGGGCTGGACATAGGCATGGTCGCCCTTGTCGACCACCAGCCCGTCCACGGCCTTGCGCGCCAGGGTCACGTGGGGGTGGTCCTTGGGATAGCCGAGGATGTGATAGACCATCAGGCAGTTGGCGATGGCCGGGTAGATGCCGCCCAGGCCATCGACGCCGTTCAGGCGTTCCTCGACGAAGCGCAGGGCCTTCTCGGTCGCCTTGCGCTCAACCAGGGCCGGGAACAGGGGCTCGAACAGGCGGGCCAGGGCGTCGACCTTCAGCAGTACTTCGCCCATCCAGTGGCCGGTGGGATTGCTGTGGTACTTGCGCTCCTTGTCTGGCGCCGTGACGAACAGCTCCGGCACGCCGATGCCGCGCGGGTTCACCGCCCGCGCCCGGCGCGAATACAGCACGAACAGCGGCACCATGACCGTGCGTGACCAGTACGAGACCTTGTTCATGTGGAACGGGAACCAGCGCGGCAGCAGCACCGCCTCGACCCGCGCCACCGGGCAGGCTCGCCATGGTACCTGGCCGAACATGGCCAGGGTATAGCGCGTGAACACGTTGGCCCGGGCCGCGCCGCCGCGCTTCAGGATGGCGGCGCGGGCGCGCGCCATGTGCGGCGCGTCGGGATCGTCGCCGACCAGCTTGAGTGCATAATAGGCCTTGACCGACGCGCTCATGTCGAAGTCGCCGTCGTGGAACAGCGGCCAGCCGCCGTGCGGCCCCTGCAGCCTGCGCAGGTAGACGGCGATCTTCTGCTCCAGCGCGTCGTCGATCTGATCAAGGAAGTGATTGAGCAGGATGTACTCGGCCGGGATGGTGGCGTCGGCCTCCAGCTCAAAAATCCAATGCCCGTCGTCGTCCTGTCGCTGCTGAAGCCAGCCGGCCGCCTGGTCGATCACGTCGTCCAGCGCCGCGCTGTCGGGATCGTCCTGCGCCGGCGGCTGTGCAGCGGTCGCGGACTCCTCATCCGCGTCGAAGCCGGCGACCGTGGGGCCGTCGGGTCGGGAGAGGTTCTCAAAGGGGGGGGCATTGTCCATGTCGATGATCGGAGTCTTATGCGACGTTTGGTTCATGGGTGACGGCGTTCCCTTGACTGACCCTCGACGTGTTCCTCGGGGAACAGGGACGGTGTCCGGCTCCGGGACGGGGCGCAGGCGGGCCATGGCCGCGAGGCGGGCCACGGTGCGTGAGGGTGGCTTGGCAACCGGCGCCGGCGGGGCGCAATGAGAAGACGCAATCGGCGCCGGACGGTGCGTGTTTCCGGGCCTTCGGAAGGCCGGGCAAGACCTGGGATTGTCCTGTGTGGGTTGCTCCCACCCATTCTTTTTACCCCCAAAGCGACCGGGGCCTTTTCGGGCCGATGGCCGCCCTGCTGACCGTTGCTTCATCCGAAGAGCATTTTCAGCCTTTTTTTACCAGTGTTGTCAGGGGGTTTTGAACTGCCGGGCCGTCCGCGTCAAGAACCGCGTTGCAGCGCAATGACGGATTCCGCCACCGTGTGACCGGAACGCACCGCGCCCTCTATGGTAGCCGGCAGTCCGGTGTCCGTCCAGTCGCCGGCGAGAAACAGGTTCCGCAACGGCCCCCGGGGACCTGGGCGGCGGGCCACCTGATCCGGAGTCTGGGCGAAGGTCGCCCGCTTTTCCTTGATCACCCGCACCGGGGGCACGGGGGTATCGGGCGGCAGACCAAGCACCCGCGCGATGTCGGTCCAGACCGGCGCGGCGATGGCCTCGGGCGGTAGGTCCACCAGGGGCGTGGCGGCGCTGATGGTCACCGACGCCACGTCGCCGCGCACGAACAGCCATTCCGCCGTCCCGCCCAATAGGCCGAGCGGTTGCTCGACCCGGCTCGGCGGGGCCGGCAAGCGGAAGTGCAGGTTGACGATGGGGCGGTGCTGGTGCGGCGTCTTCAGCCCGGGCAACAGCAGGCTGGCGGCCCACGGGGGCACGGCCAGCACCACGGCGTCGCCGGGGCCGACCTCCTCGGCGCCCTCCGGGAACACCAGACGCGTGATCCGGCCGTCCGTGGTTTCCAGGTCCTTGAGGCGGCGGCCGACGTTCACGATCGCCCCGCGGGCGGAGAGGGTCCCCAGGGCCGGCATCACGAACGTCTCGGTGAGGCCGTCGCGCGCCCACAGAGGCCGGCAGGCGCGGCCGCCCCGGCCGAACGTCTCCTTCAGCACGGGCCACAGCAACCGGGCCTGCCCCAGTTCGGCCTCGGTGTTCAGCACCGCGACCGCCAGGGGTTGCCAGAACCGGTCGTACAAGGGGCCGATCGATCCCAGCACCTCGGCGACGGTGGCGTCCGGCCGCGCGCGGGCCAGCCGCAGACCCGCCAGATAGTCGCGCGCCCGTGTGTCGGGAACCCGCCGCGCCGGGTCGAGCACCCAGCCCGGCCACAGCCCCGGCCTGATGCGCACCGTCCAGCGGCGACCGGTGCGCAGGTCCAGGAAGGGGTAGCGGGCGTCGGGCGGGCCGACCAGCCGGTCCCGGGCGCCGATATGGTCGAGGAACCGCATGATCGATCGGTTGCCGGACAGCATCAGGTGGTTGCCGTTGTCGATGACCCGGCCCAGTCCATCATCGAAAAACGAACGGGCGCGTCCGCCGGCCTGGGCCGCCGCCTCGTACAGGCGCACCGGCCGCCCCTTGCGGGCCAGGGCGACGGCGCAGGCCAGGCCGGCCAGCCCCGCCCCGACCACATGCACACACGGCGGGTTGGTGGTCATCTCACAGGAACCCGTGACGCACCGCCAGCCACAGCTTGACGGCCTTGGGTACCGCCGGCGGGTCGCGCACCTCGGCCCAGCCCCGGGCGGTCAGGCGGCGGAACAGGGCGTGGTAGACCTCTTTCATGATCCGCGCCGGGCGTGCGGGGTGGGGCGGCAGGCGGGCGAACAGGGCATCGGCCTCGGCGAAGCGGGCCTCGGCCAGGGTCGCCACCTCGGCGCGCACGGCCGGCACCGCCGGGTGGTCGAGGATGGCCGTGGCGTCCTCGGGCAGCGGATGCAGACCGTGCGCGGCCAGGCGGTCGGCCGGCAGATAGATGCGGTCGCGGGCCGCGTCCTCGGCCACGTCGCGCAGAATGTTGGTCAGCTGCAGGGCGCTGCCGACGGCGGCCGCCAGCGCCGGGCTCTGGGCCGGGGGAATGCCGAACACTGGGTTCGACAGGCGGCCGACGGCGCAGGCCACCCGGTCGCAGTAGAGCCACAGCGTCTCCAGGTCGGGAATGCGCACACGGGCGGCGGCGTCCATGCCCATGCCGTCCAGGACGGCGTGGAAGTCCTGTTCGGCGCAGCCGAACCGGGCCACCGCCCAGGCCAACGCGCGGTCCAGGGGCTCGTGCGGGCGCGGTTTGCCCTCACAGACGGCGGCGATGCGGTGCCGCCAGTCGTCCAGGCGGGCGCGCTTGTCGGCTTCGTCGGCGGGGTCGTCGGCGATGTCGTCCACCACCCGGCAGAAGGCGTAGACCGCGAACATGCCGTAACGGCGCTCGGCCGGCAGGATGCGCATGGCGCCGCCGAACGACGTGCCGGCGGCGGACATGATGCGGACCACCGTGGCGCGGGCCTCGTCGTCCAGGTCATCCAGCTGCGGCGTCGGGCTCATTTGTAGACCCGTCCCTTCCAGGCGCGGCCCTGGCCCATCCAGTGGCGGCGGGCCGAATCCATGGTCATGGCACTGTACATCAGGGCGGCGAGCGGCAGCGTCAGGCTGCGCCAGCGCGGCATGTGATAGACCTTCAGTGTCGGCCAGTAGGCCACGGCCATCAGCAACCATCCCAGCAGACCGAGTGCGACGGCGATCCAGTCGGTCGTGAGCACGCCCCAGACGACCGCCACCGGCGGCCACAGGTAGGCCAGGGCCATGAACAGCATCAGCAAAAGCAGATAGAACGCGGAATTGCCCAGCTGAGTGAAAGCCGTGCGGGTCACGATGCGCCAGATCTCTCCCTGGTCCTCATAGCGCCGCAGGGACCGGGTTCGTGTCGCCAGCCCGAGCCAGATCGAGCCGTGCTGTTTCAGGTTGCGGGCCAGGGCGCAGTCGTCGATCAGTTCAGAGCGGATCGCCTCGATCCCGCCGGCGGCGTCCAGCGCGTCCAGACGCACCAACATACAGCCTCCAGCGGCGCCGGCGACCTTCGATGTCGGGTCGTTGACGCGCCGGAACGGATAGAGCTTCTGAAAGAAGAAGACGAAGGCGGGGATCAACAACCTCTCCCAAAGAGAGACACAGCGCAGCCGCACCATCAACGAGACCAGAACCCGGTCCTCGCGCACCGCCCGCGCCATCAGGCGGCTGAGGTTGCCGGGGTTGTGCTCGATCTCGGCGTCCGTCATCAGCACGTAGCGGGCGTGGGGCTCCACCGAGCGGGCGTGTTTCAACCCCTGATGGACCGCCCACAGCTTGCCCGACCAGCCCTCCGGCAGCGGCTGGCCCGGGATGACGTGCAGGCACTCCTTCTCGTCGTCGCGCTCGGCGGCGGCGCGGGCGGCGGCGGCCGTGCCGTCGCCGCTGTTGTCGTCAACCACGACCACGGTCAGCCGCCCCGGGTAGTCCTGGCGCAACAGGGAATGCACCGCGCGGCCGATGGTGTAGACCTCGTCCCGCGCCGGGATGACGGCGATCACCGGATCGGCCTCGTCATGGGTGGCGCCGTGGGTATCGAGCTTCTGGTCGGCGCGCCAGAAGCCGCCGCGCCCGAAAACCAGGCCAAGCCACACCAACACGGCCGCCAGGGAAACCCACGCGGCCGGTGACAGTGCCTCGACAATGGCCATCACCACGGAGTCCTCCCATTGCTTGTTTTTAGACCGGGGTGAATCGCCCCGCCCAGTTCTAGCGTCCGAACAGGCCGCGCGCCACCCCGCGTGCGGCGCACAGGGCGGCCTGGGGCTTGGTCAGCTTGACGGGGGCGGCGAGGGGATCCTCGCGGGCCAGCTTGCGCACCAGGGTTTCGGCGACGTCGACGATCACGGCGCTCTCCAGGCCCAGGCGCCGGTCGATCACGCCGCCGGGCAGGGCGCGGGCCTCGGCCAGCAGGGCGCGGCAGCCGTCCAGGCAGCGGTCAACAACCCGGCGCAGGCCGGGCGTGAGGGCGGGGCCGTCCAGCGCCTCGACCGTCGCGCCCTCGGTCGCCATCCAGTTCTGCGGCAGGTAGACGCGGTCCAGCGTGCGGTAGTCGTCCTGGCAGTCCTGAAGATGATTGATCACCTGCAGGGCGATGCACAGGGCGTCGGACGGGCCGTAGCCGTTGCGCGAGCCGCCGTGCAGGTCGACGAGATAGCGGCCCACCGGCGCCGCGGACAGGATGCAGTAGGCCACCAGGTCGTCCCAGTCGGCGTAGCGGCCCTTGATGGCGTCCTGCTTGAAGGCGGCGATCAGGTCCACGCAATGGCGGACGGGAACGTCGGTGGCGCGCAGGCTCTCGCGCATGGCGTGGCCCTTGGCAAAGGCCGGATCGCCGGTGTCGCGGCCGGTGACGGCGGCCTCGAACCCGTTCAGGCGGGCCAGCTTCTCGTCGGCCGACAGGTGGGGCGCGTCGCCGATGTCGTCGATGGCCCGGGCGAAGGCGTAGAACGTCGCCACGTGCGGCCGCACGCGTTTGGACAGCAGGATGGAGCCGACCGGGAAGTTCTCCGTGCCGGCGTGCTTGCCGGACGGGGCCTCGGCGGTCGTGGACTCGGACTCGGGCGGGGCGGCGGCGGTCGTCATGGGCGGCGGCGTCCAGGGCGCGGGCGGGCGGTTCCGGACGCCGATGTAGCAGAGGGGAGGGGGGTTGGCGAGGGCCGTGCGCGTGCAGTGGTATCGGTGCGGTTGAGATGGGGTCCGGTGGGGCTGCGCCGGAAAAAGGCATTCTCCCCTGCGGAAACGCGGCGGTTTCCCTGTCGAAGACCGCAGCATCGGCCGGTGGGGGCTGCACGCTTTGTCGTCGGCTCAGTGCGGGATGTGTCTTATGGTTTTAGAGTCGGCCGCCGAACGTTAGACTGCGCTCGTCGAATCAATAGGGCTCGATGCCGGGAGGTGCCGCCATGGCAGACATCAATGGGGAGCATCTGTTGTATGATGGGCAGAACCTGCACTGGAAAAGTCCAAAGGACGGGAAACCGGAGGCGAAATACCCGGCGACCTCGGGGATGCCCGGTGCCCAGAACAAGAGGCACACGTGTGCTCCCGACAAGGGCCCCGTTCCGGAAGGGCTGTATGTCATGCGCACATGGATTGATGACAAACCGGCGCAAGCCGACGGGTCAGGCACCTGCACCCTGAAACCCTCGTGGCGGATCCAAACGATCCCCCGCGGCGCCGCCGCGGGGGCTTGCGAACGGTATTGGGCCAACTGGGGGGATCACCGGGTTCGGATCGAGCCCGCGAACACGGCGACCCGAACTGCGTGCACCCCGCATCGCGGTGGATTCCATCTTCACGACTCGACAAAAGGGTATTCCCACGGCTGCATTGAAGTTGATACGAAGTTTTTTGACAGACTCCTCGATTGCAATAAGCATACATCCGGCTCCACGATCCATGTCAAAGTTGAGTACGCGTTCGCTAAAACGAACGGAGGGACAAAAAAGCCATGACGCCAGTCATGAATGCAGCCCTGTGCCTTGCCTTGTCTTGTGTCACCCTGGCGTGTGCCCAGCCAGGTCTCGCTCAAGAGGGCTCGGACCCTCCGCCGGCGGTTTCCGTGCCATTGGCAATCGACAATGCGGTCTCGGCGTGCACCCGGTTTGCGTTGCGCGAGCAAAGGGTCGCGCACAATCTGGTTTATGGGGTGTTCGCAGTCTCGGTTGTTCGTGCCGTCGCCGACTGTGGCTGCAAGAGCGCCATGCTGACGTATACCGTGGCCGTGCCTCGCGCCGATGGGCCGGGTCCGGAGAGTGTCCCACGGCTGACGGGCCGGATAGCGGCGCCGTTGACGCCGGGGCAGGCCGCCGTTGCTCTTCCGCTTTGGACCGAGCCAAGGGTTACGCGATTCGGCTCGCTCCATCTTGGCATCGGGTGTGCGCCCCCGGATTGAAGCAGCCGACCGCTCGGCCGGTCGGACGCCGGACCGTCGGAAATCGACGTCGGTCGCCGGCGTGGCCTTGACCGCCTCCCACCCACAAACAACACGGCGTTGGCAGTGCAACGATGGTTGTTGTGCGCGTCAGGACCGGAGGCGATCATGGTCGGTGGCATTCTCTCCCGCGCCCTGAAGGGCGGCGGACAGGGTGGTGCATCGGGCGGCGGGGCGGCGGATTTTCCCGCCGGCAAGAGCGAGGCCGCGTGGAAGGCCGAGCTGGCACCGGAGCAGTTCCACGTTCTGCGCCAGCACGGCACGGAGCGGCCGTTCTCTCATCCGCTCAAAAATGAGAAGCGCGCCGGCACCTTCCATTGCGCGGGGTGCGGGGCCGCGCTGTTCGACTCCGGCACCAAGTACGACAGCGGGTCCGGCTGGCGAAGGATTGGGAGTGCCGTAACGCCAAGGACCTCGCCTTCCTCCGGCTTGCATCAATCCGGCTCATGATGCGACGCCTTTGTAAAATATCATAAAGTCTCCGGACAGACTCTGAGCCCCAGGGGGATATCACCCCGCCTTGCGCACCGCCAGCACGGCGTTCAGGCCGCCGAAGGCGAAGCTGTTGGACAGCGCGACGGTGACGGCCGTCCGGCGCGGCGCGTTGGTCACCACGTCCAGCGGGCAGTCGGGATCCACCTCGGACACATGCAGGGTCGCCGGCACGACGCCCGCCTGCAACGCGACGATGCAGGCCACCAGTTCCAGCCCGCCAGCCGCGCCCAGCCCGTGCCCGTGCGCCGACTTGGTCGAGGTGACGGCGATGCGGTCCGTGTGATCGCCGAACACGGCCCGGATCACCTGGGCCTCGGTGGCGTCGTTGGCGGCGGTCGCCGTGCCGTGGGCGTTGATGTGGTCGACGTCCGTCGGTGCCAGCCCGGCGTCGTCCAGACAGGCCCGCACCGCCCGCGAGGCGCCCTCGACCGAGGGGAACGTGATGTCGCCCGCGTCGGCGCTCATGCCGAAGCCGATCATCTCGGCCAGGATCGGGACGCCGCGAGCCACGGCGTCGTCCCAGCGTTCCATGACGAACACGCCGGCGCCCTCGCCCACCACCATGCCCGTGCGGTCCTTGCTGAACGGCCGGCAGGTGTCGCGGGCGACCACCCGCAGCGCCTCCCAGGCCTTCAGGTTGCCGAAGTTCACCAGGGCGTCGGTGCCGCCCACCACGGCGCGGTCGACCATGCCGCCGCGCACCATATGGAAGCCAAGGCCGATGGCGTGATTGGCGCTGGCGCAGGCGCTGGTGACGGCGAACGACGGCCCGGTGATGCCGTGCGCCATGGTCACGTGGCTGCACGCCGCATTTCCCATTGCGCGCGGCACGGTGAACGGATTGACACGGCTCTTGCCTTCCTTGAACAGGCGGGTGAACCCGTCCTGCAAGGTCGAGATGCCGGCCCCGCCGGTGCCGATGATGCAGGCCGTGCGCTGGCCGGCCTCGGGGTCGGCGCGCAGATCGAGCCCGGCCATGGCGATGGCCTCGTCGGCGGCGGCGAGCCCGAACTGCGCGAATGGATCGAGCAGCGGCAGGCGGTCCTTGCCCAGACGGGCCTCGGCGTCGAAGCCGCGCACCTGGCCAACGACGGAGATCCCCTTGGGCACGTCCTCCAGCCCCTCGGGTGGTTGCAAACCGTCCCGGCCTTCAAGCAGGGCACGGCGAAAGGTCTCGACGTCGTTGCCAAGGGCCGAGACGACGCCCATGCCGGTGATGGCGACACGATTCATGCGGAAGATGTCCTGATGTCGGAAGAGGGCCGCGCGACGGATCAGCCCTGTTTGGCGACCTCGGCCGCGACGGCGTCGATCACGTCGCCCAGGGTCTCGAAGTCGGCATCCATGGTGTTGGCGTTGTAGGGGACCTCGATATCGAACTCTTCCTCGACAGCGAAAACGATTTCGACGAAGTCGAGCGAGGAGATCTCCAGGTCCTTGATGCTGGCCTCACGGCTCAGGCGCTCGCGCGGAATCTCGGTCTTGTCCACGACGATGTCGTAGATCTTTTGTTCCAGATCGCTCATTGTTTCCGGCCGTTCCCTTCGTCTTTTTCGTACCCGACGGAGATGCCAGCTCCGCTCACCGCCGCCTTGAGGGCCTTGACGTCCCTGAACAGGGATTTCAACCGGCTGGTCAGCATCAGGGTCTCGAAGGCCCGCTCGCGTTCCACCGCCGGGAACCCCGCGTAAACGGCGCGCCCCTTGAGGTTGTTGCCGACGCCGCTGCCGGCGGCGACCACGGCATCGTCGCCGATGGTGACATGATCGGCCACCCCAACGCCGCCCGCCAGCACAACGCGATCGCCAATCACCGAACTACCGGCAATGCCGACCCGGCCGCACACCATGCAATGCGCGCCGACCTTCACGTTATGCCCGATCATCACCAGGTCGTCGATCTTGGTGTGATCGCCGATGCGGGTGTCGCTCAGCGTGCCCCGGTCGATACAGGTGTTTGCGCCGATCTCGACATCGTCGCCCAGGGTGACGGCGGCCAGCGAGTGGATGCGCACCAGGCCGGTGTTGGTGGTCTCGATCCGCCCGCTTTCCTTGGCGCTCTCGACGCTGCCCTTCTCGGGAGTGACGAAACTGAAGCCGTCGGCGGCGAGGCTGGCGTTGTGGTGGATGATGACGCGGGCGCCAATCGTGCAACCCGACCCGATCCGCGCCCCGGCATGGATCAGTCCGTCCGCCCCGATCCGCGCGCCGGTGCCCACGCTGACGTGCGAGCACAGCACGGTCCGATCACCGATCTCCGCGCCGGCCGCGACATACACGAAGGGGCCGATGGCCACGCCCTGGCCCAGAACCGCGCCGTCCTCGATCACCGCGCTGGGGTGCACCCCGGGCGCCACCGGCGGCGGCGACGCGAACGCGCGGGTCAGTCCGGCCATGGCCAGACGCGGCCGGCCCACGGCGATGACCGCCCCCACGGCGCCCTCCGGAACGCGGTCCACGGCGTCAGCCTTGACCACCGCCACGCGCGCGGCCGTCCCCTCCAGCATCGGCAGAAGGCCCGGGTCCATGGCCACCGCGACATCCTCCGCCGACCGGACCTCGCCCGGATGACAGGGACGACGGACAGGCAGCGCCCCGTCGCCATGAAGCTCGGCTTGCAGCAGGGCGGCCAGTTCGGCAGCGGTCATGAAACAGAATCCAGGTCAGGCGGGCATCAACAGCGTGCGACAGACCATAGGGGCTCGGCCCGCCCAAGGCAACGGGCACAAGCCGGCCAAGTAGGGCAATCGGGTGAACGACGCCTGTGGGAGCGAAAACCCGTATGAGTGGTTTTTCGACCGTCAAAAACACGCACTCCGTCATTGCGAGGAACGAAGTGACGAAGCAATCCAGATCCTTGTGGGGCGGGGGTTGGCCCCCGCCCCACAAGGGGGCAATCCAGGGCGAATACATCATGAACACGCCCTGGATTGCTTCGCCGGCGTCTAAAGACGCCGGCTCGCAATGACGGGTTTTGTGAGGGCCTCTCGGCCGGAGGCCCATCTCGGCGAAGAGGCACCCCTTCACCCGATTGCCCTGGCCGGCCGAGAACCCACCTTTGCCACATTCCGCCGATAGCCTTTGCGCACCACGAACCCCGGCCGCTCGCGGTCCGGCACCAAAACCGTGTGGGGAGAGACGACATGATCCAGTTTACAGGGCGGCGTACGCCCCTGCACATTCTGGCCCCCCTTATGGGAGTCGTGCTGGTCCTCGGGCTGGTCATGGCCATGGCGTCCGCGCCGGCCCGGGCGAATGACCTGCCCCCGGCAGCCTCGCCCTTGGTGACCCAGTTGCAGGACATCGAGCGCCTGCGCACCCTGTCCGCCGATGCCCGCGTTCACGCCCGCGATCTCCGCACCCGGACCGACGATGACGAGTCGTGGGAGCAGCGCTCGGACGCCCTCGACCGGTACCGCGAGGCCGCCGGCGCCGACCGGCGGGGCCAGGCCATCGCCGCGCTGGAGGACTACATCGACGCCGGCGGCGGCGATGACTCGGACCGCTGGCTCGACCTAGCCCGCCTGCGGCTACAGGACGATCCGCGCTCCCGCGACGGCGTGCTGGCGGCGTGGTCGGCCTATGCCACCGCCGACCGCGACGACGACAAGGCCAAGGCGTTGCGGCTGTTGGGCGAGGTCGCCCAGACGGCGGATGAGCGCGCGCTTGCCGTCGCCTTCTTTCAGGCGGCCCTGGCCTACCGCACCGACGACGAAACCCGCGAGCGATTGCGCGCCGCCGCCGGCGAGCAGTCGGTTCTGGCGACGATCACAGGGCGCATCGAACGCGATGTCCCCGAGCTCTGCCTGACCTTCACCGCCGATGTCGTCGGTGACGGGTCCGTGCGCTACGAGGATTACGTGGCCGTCGACCCGGCCGACGACATGGTCGCCCGCACCGACGCCGATGCCCTGTGCCTGTCCGGGTTCCCGCATGGCGCCGACGTCGCCCTGACGCTACGCCAGGGCCTGCCGTTGGCCGGCGGGACCGCGCTGACCGAGACCCGCACCTGGCCGGTGGACATCCCCAACCGCGCCGCCCGCGTCGCCTTCGTCGGCGACTCGCACGTGCTGCCGGCGCGCGGCGGCCAGGGCCTGCCGCTGGAGACCGTCAACGTCGAACGGGTGGCGCTGGAGATCTACCGCCTGCCGGCCCGTGGTCTGGCGCCGGCGTTGCGGCACGGCGACGTGTTCCGCGACCTGGCCGGCTGGTCGGTCTCCGATCTGACGTTCGACACCGGCGAAAAGGTGTGGTCCGGCGAGATGGACACACCCTACGAACCGAACCGCCAGCGCCGCAGCGCGGTGCCCTTCGCCGAGGCGGTGCCGGACCCCGAACCCGGCCTGTACGCGGTGACGGCGACGATCGCCGCCCAGGACCTTCCGCACTGGCAGGACCGCCCGACCCAGTGGGTCCTGGTCACGGACATCGGCTTGCAGGCGTTCCACGGTGATCGCGACCTGATGGTCGCCGCCCGGTCGCTGGAAACGGCCGAACCGCTGTCGGGCGTCGAGATCGCCCTGATCGCCCGCAACAACGACGTGCTGGGCACGGCGACCACCGACGCCGACGGCCTCGCCCGGCTGCCGGCCGGTCTGCTGAAGGGCGACGGCGGCGCCAGTCCGTCCCATCTGGCGGCAACCACCGCGGACGGGCAGGACAGCGCGTTCCTCGACCTGGGCCGTCCGGCCCTGGATCTGTCCGACCGGGGCGTCGGCGGGCGTGAGGCCCCGGGACCACTGGATGCCTTCCTGTACCTGGAACGCGGCATCTATCGCCCCGGCGAGACGGTCGAGCTGATGGCCCTGTTGCGCGACGACCGGAGCGTGGCCGTCACCGGCCTGCCCCTGACCCTGAAGGTCATGCGGCCGGACGGGGTCGAGGTCCGGCGGGAGGTGGTCTCGCTGGACTCCGGGGGCGGCGCCCACGTCCAAATCCCCACCACCGACGCCGACCGCGTCGGCGCCTGGACCGTCACGGCCCACGCCGAGCCAGACGGCCCGGCCCTGGGCCGCGTCTCGTTCCAGTTGGAGGACTTCGCGCCAGCCCGCATGGAAGTGCTTCTCGACGCGGCGGACGACGCGGTGTTGCGCCCCGACGGCTCCGTACCGGTGGGCGTCGAGGCCCGATATCTCTACGGCGCCCCGGCCGGCGGGCTGGCCGCCGAAGCGGAGATGATCCTGCGCGCCGCCCCCCGGCCGTTCGACGGGACGTTCGAGGACTACACCTTCGGCATGGCCACTGAGAGCTTCGAGCCGACCCGGTCCGACCTGACCATCGCCGACACGGACGAGCAAGGCCGCACCATGGTCGAGGCCATGCTGGACCATGTGCCGGACACCACCCTGCCGCTGTCCGCCCTGGTGCGCGTCACCGTGCTGGAACCGGGCGGACGGCCAACCAATCGGGCCGTGACGCTGCCGGTGCGCCTGAACGACACCCTGGTGGGACTGGATCCGCTGTTCGAGGGCGGCGTGACCGACGAGGGCGGCCGCGCCGATTTCCGCGTGCTGGCCGTGGATGCCAATGGTGAACCGCTGGCCAACCGCACCCTGCGCCTGATCCACTACGCCGAGGATTGGGACTACCAGTGGTACCAGGAAGGCGACGGCTGGCGCTATCGCGCCGTGGTGCGCGACCGGCGACTCGACGCCCGCGACGTCACGACCGGAGTGGATGGGATCGTGAAGGTCTCGTTGCCGGTGGACTGGGGCCGCTACCGCGTCGAGGTGGCCGACCTGGACAGCGGCGCCGTCTCCAGCCTCCGCTTCCGCGCCGGGTGGCGGGTGGCCGGGCCGGGCGCCCAGGACACCCCCGACACCCTGCGCATGACGGTCGAACATGACACGTACGACGCCGGAGACACGGCCCGCGTGGCACTCGACCCGCCGTTCGCGGGCGAGGCCCTGATCACCGTGCTGGGCCAGGACGTGCTGGACACCCGCGCCGTCTCGGTCCCCGCCGAGGGCCTGGTGGTCGAGGTGCCGGTCACCGAGGCCTGGGGGGCCGGCGCCTATGTCGCCGCCACCCTGTTCCGCCCCGGCACCAACACCGAACGGGGTCCCGGCCGCGCCGTCGGCGTGCAGTGGGTGGGCGTGGACATGGCCGACCGCACGCTCGACGTCACGCTGGACACGCCGGAGACGATGCGGCCGCGCGGGCCGCTGACCATCCCCGTGTCGGTGGCCAACGCCGGCCCCGACACGCGTGTCACCGTCGCCGTCGTCGACGAGGGAATCCTGCAACTGACCGGGTTCCAGACGCCACAGCCCGATACCTACTATCACGGCAAGCGCCGCCTGGGGGTGGACATGCGCGACGCCTATGGTGCCCTGATCGACGGCCGAGACGCCACCTTTGGCCGCCTGCGCACCGGCGGCGACGCGGCGGGACGCCACGCCCCCGGCCTGCCCGACAAGACGGTCAAGCCGCTGGCCTTCTTCTCCGGCCCGGTCGAACTGGACGACGACGGCCGCGCCACCGTCAGCGTCGACATTCCCGCCTTCAACGGCCGCGTGCGCGTCATGGCGGCGGCCTACGACGCGCGCGGCGTCGGCCACGGCGAGGCCGACGTGATCATCCGCGACCGCATGGTCTCGCTGGTCACCCTGCCCCGCTTCCTGGCGCCCGAGGACCGGGCCGCCATGCACATCACGCTGGACAATGTCGAGGGACCGGCCGGCGACTGGACGGTCGCGGTCGCGGCCGAGGGCGGCGTCGCCGTCGCCTCCACCGGCACCGGCACGCTGACCATCCCCGCCGGCGGCCGCGCCGAACACGTCGTCACCCTCAAGGGCGGACGCATCGGCGGCGGCCGCGTGGCCCTGTCCATCACCGCCCCCGACGGCCGTGTGACGGAACAGTCCTGGGGCCTGTCCACCCGCCCGGCGGCGACCCACGAGACCCGCACCCTGGTGCAACGCCTGGCGCCGGGCCAGAGCCGACCGGTCGACCCCGCCGTGCTGGATGATCTGGCGCCGGAAACCGCCAGCGTGTCCGTCACCGTCTCCACCCTGCCGACGCTGGGGCTGGCCGGGTTGCTGCGCGACCTGGACCGCTATCCCTACGGCTGCGTCGAACAGACCGTCAGCCGGGCGTTGCCGCTGCTGGTGGTCGCCGACGTGGCGGCGGCGGCCGGCGTCATCGACGCCGACGATCCGGCGGTCTTGGCGCGCCGCGTCGACGAGGCCATCACCCGAGTCCTGGCCCGACAGGACGGTGTCGGCGGGTTCAGTCTGTGGGGCGGCGGCGAACGGCAGGTGTGGCTGTCGGCCTACGCCACCGAGTTCCTGCTGCGGGCCCATGAGGCCGGACACCGCGTGCCGCCGTTCGCGCTGGACCGCGCGCTGGGCTTCCTGGAGGACGCCGTGGTCGGGCTCGACTACCCGGACGACGCCCTGCCGTCGCGAGCGTATGCGCTGTACGTGCTGGCGCGGGCGGGAGTCGCCGATCCGGGCGCGCTCCGCTACGTCCACGATGTCTACCTGAACCGGATGCCCGCCCCCTTGCCGCGCGCGCACCTGGGCGCCGCGCTGGCCATGATCGGCGACACAGACCGCGCCCAGTCGGCGTTCGACGCGGCCGTGCGCCCGTCGGTGCACCTGACGACGCTGGGCGAGGACGCCGACCGGCCCGGCGATCCCTATGGCAGTCCGCTGCGGGACATGGCCGCCACGGTGGCGCTGATGGTCGAGGCCGGCATCGGCGACCCGCTCGCCCGCGCCGAGGATCTGGCGCGCGCCCGGCACGGCCGGTCGTACCTCAGCACCCAGGAACAGGCCCGCCTGCTGATGGCTGCCGCCGCTCTGCGAGAGATGCAGGGGCCGCTGTCGGTCACGGTCGACGGTGCCGACGCCACCCCCATCGGCACCGGAGTCGCGCTGATCGCCCCCACCCTCGATCAGGTGGCGGGCGGCATCACCGTCACCAATACAGGGGCCGGCGCGGTCACCATGCTGGTCAGCGGCGACGGCATCCCCACCCGCGCCCAGCCGCCGATCGAGAACGGGCTGTCGATCAGCCGGACGTTCTACTCGCTGGACGGGCAGCCGATCGACCCGCAGATGGTGGACCAGAGCGACCTGTTGGTGGCCGTGGTCTCGGGTGAGGCGACCGATCCGACGGCGCTCGGCACCGATCGCACCCACCACGCGCTGGTGGTCGACCTGCTGCCGGCCGGACTAGTGCTGGAAAACGCCGCCGTCGGCGAGGGTCGCGGCACGCAGGGCATGGACTGGCTACCGGACCTCGATCCGCCCGAGCATGTGGAGATCCGCGACGACCGCTTCATCGCCTCGGTGCCGCTGACCCGCGAGGACCCGGCGTTTTCGGTCGCCTATCTGGCGCGCGCGGTGACGCCGGGCGTGTTCACCATGCCCGGCGTCTTTGTCGAATCCATGTACCGGCCGGACCTGCGGGCGCGCAGCGAGGCAGGCCAGATGATCATCGCGCCACGGTGAGGGCGCCTCAATCGCCGCCGGTGTCGTTGGCCGACGTTTTCGGCTCCACCGGGATGGCGATTTCGTTGCGGCGCAGGAAGGGCAGCGTCCAGATCGGGTCATAGACCCAGGTCACGGGCGGACCGCTGGCCCGCCAGTCGCTGCGCGCCAGTCGGTCCGTCAGGACGCGGGTGTTTCGCCGTTCCAACGGCGGCGAGCGCCAGCCGCTGAAGCGCCGCACGGCCACGTCCTGCGCCGGCAGGGCGACCAGCCGAACGCGCGGGTTGGTGGGCTTCGGCGCCGTGTCGATGGTGTATTCGGCCGGCAGCATGAAGCGGATGAAGCGCCCCTGCCCCGCCCGGCGCGTCATCTCGACCGGCGCCGTCATGGCGATGGTCTCGGCGCCCTGCGGTTCCATGGCCACGGGGATCGTCATGGCGATCTTGCGTGTGCCCTGATTGGCGCCGGTGATGTAGTCGTACAACCGCATGAACGGGCGCCCGCCGCTGTCGCTCATGTCGGTTTCAACGGCCACGCGGTCGCCGTAGCGGCGCACCTCCATGGCGTCGCCCAGGGTTGCCTGGACGGTGTAGGCGGGCTCCTCCGTGCCAGAGCGGTCGCCAAGTATCTGTGATCCGGCCATCAGCCATCCTCCGATCACCAGGGTGAGAACGAGCGCGAGACTGATAATGAGTGTACGTTTCATGTGCATTCATACGGCGCCGCCAGGGGCGCGGATCACGGATCAGAAGCCTCGCCCTTTGGCGGCTTCGTCTTCTGTTTGTAGTACCGCGTTTGCGGCTGGCCATCCCACACCACCGGCTTTTCCAGCCATTTCTGAATGAAATTCCAGGCGCCGCGATAGCCGTTGTGCGGCAGGGTGCAGGCCGAGCAGTCCTTGCGCGTGACCCCGTTCTTGTCCGTGAACACCTCGTACGGGCCGGGGCATTCATAAGCGATCAGCGGGCAATAGCAGAACAGACAGTTGAACTCGCCGCGCACGCCTTCATGGCAGGGCAGGAAGGGGCAGCTGTGGTTCGTGAAGCCCTTGAAGCCCTCGCTATGCGTCGTGTCCTTGGGCTGCATCGATCGCCTCCCGTGTCCGGATCGTCCCCCGCCGCATATGGGGCCGCGACGGGCGCCAGAAAAGGCACGGGGCCGCGTCCCGTTGATCGGAACACGGCCCCGGCTTCGACAGGATGGGCAGGCGCGCGTCGCCGACGCGCCCCTATCGCCGCATCACGTACTTCTTTTCATGCCGCAGACCCATGTACAGCGTCACGCACATGGCGAGCAGCACCAGGGTGAACGGCAGCCCGACGGTGATGGACGCCGCCTGCAGGGCCCCCAGGGCACTGGCCCCACCGACAAACAGCAGCACGGCGGCGATCAGGCCTTCCATGACGGCCCAGAAGATGCGCTGCGGCACCGGGGCGTCCAGCTTGCCGCCGGCGGTGATGCTGTCGATCACCAGCGACCCGGAATCGGACGAGGTGATAAAGAACACCAGCACCAGACAGATGGCGATAAACGACGTCACCGACGCCAAGGGCAGGTTGTCCAGCATCTGGAACATCGCCAGCGTATAGTCGCCAATGCCGTCCGCCAGCGCGCCGACCCCTTCCTTGGCCTGCTCCAGGCCGGTGCCACCGAACACGGTCATCCAGAAAATGGTCACGACGGTCGGCACCAGCAGGACGGCGATCAGGAACGTCCGCACGGTCCGGCCATAGGACACACGGGCGATGAACATGCCGACGAACGGCGACCATGCAATCCACCAGGCCCAGTAGAACACGGTCCAGTCGTGCATGAACGAGCCGTCCTCGCGGCCCCACCACATGCTCATCGGCACCATCACCTCGGCGTAGGACATCGAGGTGAGCATCAACCCCTTGAGGATCGACATGGTCGAGGCGGTCAGGAACACGAACAGCAGCAGCAACGCCGCCAGCGTCATGTTGATGTTGCTGAGCACCTTCACGCCGCCATCCAGGCCGCGCACCACGGAGATCACGGCGATCGCCGTCACACCGGTGATCACGGCGATCTGGGTGTTGATGCCTGACGGAATGCCAAACAGGTATTCAAGGCCGCCGGCCGCCTGCTGGGCACCGAAGCCGAGCGACGTGGCCAGGCCGAAGATGGTCGCCAGCACGGCAATGACATCGATGATGTTGCCGAACCAGCCCCACGACTTGTCCTGCACCAGCGGATAGAAGGCCGAGCGGATGGTCAGCGGCAGGCCCTTGTTATAGGCGAAAAAGGCCAGCGACAGACCAACCACGGCATAGATCGCCCACGGATGCAGGCCCCAGTGGTACATGGTCGCGCCCATGGCGTTGATCTCGGCCTCGGGCGTGTTCGGCTCGACGCCCAGCGGCGTGCCGAACCAGTTGGTGTAGTAGCCGACCGGCTCCGCCACAGACCAGAACATCAGGCCGATCCCCATGCCGGCGGCGAACAGCATGGCGAACCAGGAAATCATGGAAAATTCCGGCCTGGCATCCTGCCCGCCCAGCCGGACATTGCCGACCGGCAGGAAGATCATGATCACGCAATAGATCACGAAAATGTTGCCGGCGGCCAGAAACAGCCAGTCGAAATTGTTAATCGACCATGCCTTGGCCCCGTCAAAAACGACCTTGGCTTCCTCGGGAACCAACAGCGTTCCGATGACAAATGCCAGGATCAGAAGGGCGGACACCCAGAACACGGGATTGTGAATATCCATTCCCATGGCCTGGATGTTGTCCTGACCGACCTCGTAGTCGGTCTCGTACAATTGTTCGGGTGGTGTCATTGATTGGCTCTCCCATTGCGCGGCCGCAGGTCCGGCGACCGCCTGGTGGTGACAGAGCGGAAAAGAGCGTCCCTTCCCTTTCACGCGGACGCGGCTTGCGAAGACCGCCGGAAACGCCCCCCAAAACACACGGCGGAAGGCTCCGAGCGACCTGTCCCGCAAGACCGCGCTTGCTTGATCTTGAGTCGCGAAGACGAATGACCGACGGGACAATCCCGTCGGCCGCGCCGGTCAACGCCGGCACCGGACGACACGAGAACGCCACCCTGGCCCGTGGCCCAAGATGCGCCCGCCGTCCCATCACAGGCACGGGTCCACTCACATCACGTTGCGTGGCCCCGCTGCCTTGACCAGACCCGCAGAGTGGCGGGTCAGTCCGTCTTGGGGGCACCATAGTCCCGCCATTACGGAAATTTGACCGTACCCAATCAGACACGCGCGCGCAACCGCCCGCCCGGGGGCGCCAAACAACGGCCGTCTTACACCCTCGCGGGCGACGTCAGCCGGCCAGAACCCGGGTGATGGTATCGCGCAGCTCGCTCAGCCCGAGGGGCTTGCGCAGGATGGCGTCGGCCATCTCGGCGACGTCGGCCAGGGTCTCGTCGCCTTCAACGGCAAAGCCGCTGGCCAGGACAACAGCCATGTCCGGATGCGCGGCCAGCGCGGCACGCAGAAGGGTGCGCGCCCCGCCGCCTGGCATCGAAAGATCGGTGATCAGGACGTCGTGCGCGGCGGTATCCAGTGCCCGCACGGCCGAGGCGACGTCGCCGGCCACCGTCACCCCGTATCCTTGATCGCTCAGGAACTCGGCGATCTCGGCGGCGGCCTCGGCCTCGTCCTCCGCCACCAGCACCCGCACACGCCGGTCGGCCGGGTCCGCCCCATCCCCGTCCTGGCGCGCCGCACTGTCATCGGGGTCATCCGGCCGGCGTCCGCCCGCGCGAGCAAGATCGAGACGCACACCGCGCAGGGCGCCCTGGTCATCCACGAGCATCATGAGATGCCCGCCCAGGCCCGCCAACGCCAGGGCGGCCAGCACGACCCGGCGCGACAGGGTCAGGTCGGGGGCCACGGCGATCAGCGGGATGTCCCAACGCACGCTTTCATCGCCTGTCATGTCGACGCACAAACGCCCGGTGCCCGCCTCCGACGCGGCCTCGGGATTGACGCGCACGACCAGGGCAGCCGGCGCCGGAAACCGCCGCGTCGCGGTCGTCTGGGGCGCGTCCCCGCCCAGGGTTTCCGCGAGCACCGTCATCACGGCGAACACGATCTGCATCAACAGCACGGGCTCGCCCCAGGCCGGCGGCATGTCGGGCGGCGTGATGACCTCGGCCTTCAACCCTGCGGCCCGCAAGGGAGACCGCGCCAGCTGGGCCGCCCGATTCAGAACGCTCCCCAGGTCCACAGGCTCAAGGTCACTGGCGCCATACACCGCCGGCGCGCCCTGAACCAGCGAGACCGTCTCGAACAGCGCCTCCGCCTGATCCGCCAGGCGGGCGAAGCGCTCGGCGGCCGCGCCGTCGCCGCCGGTGTTGGCGGCGCCCACCGCTTCCGCCTCCAGAGAGGCGCGTTCCGCCGTCAGGCGGATGATGTTGAGCGGCTGGCTCATCTGATGGGCCAGCGCCCCGCCCATCTCGCCCAACAGGGCGTGGCGGGCCAGCACCGCCATCATCTCGTCGAACCCCGCCTCATCGGCGCCGCTCGCGTGGGCCTGCTCCTCGCTGACACGGCACGGCCACAACGCGTGAAGCACCGTCCCCCCTGCCCCACCGTCACCGGGAAGCGGACGGGACCAGAACCAGAACGGCGCCGTTGTTCCGTCGCCCAGCGGCAGGGTGTCCCAGTCCCCGCCCCGGCCTCCGGCCACGCCCGGCATCCGGCCCGGCCAAGCGCGGACCGCCGCCTCGTCGGGCAGACGCAAAAGAGTCCGGGCACGCCGATTCACCAGCACAGGGCGCCCTTGGGGGTCGGAAACGACCAACGCCTGGGGCACGGCCTCCAGCGCCGCCACCGCCAACGCATCGGTCCGCGCTTCGTTTCTGGTTAGCACCAACCCGGCCTCGTCCATCAATGATTGGTCGGACACGGTTTCCTCTCCGCCATTCTCGCCGGCCCCTGACCATGGCCCGAACATGCCGCACCGTCCAGTCCCGACCGCGCTCGCCCGTGCCTCTTGGCCTCGGCAGGTCGGATCGCGCCCGTGCCGCAACGGCGTTGACGCCCCGGACGGGTCCGGTCACAGTGCGCGCATGAAGACGCCTCCCTCCGAGACCGGGCCCTCCGGGGCGCGCTCGTCCACGACATCATCGGCCCCGGCCGATCGGCACGACCGCAGCGCGGCCGCGTTGCGGGCCAATCTGGCGCGCCGCAAGGTCCAGTCGCGCGCCCGTTCCGGGCACACGGACAGCACCGCCGAGTCCCGCGACGGCGGCCAGGATACCATCCCGCCGGAAGAGCGCGGAGACAATGCCCGATGGCCGTGATGCATGACGAGTGGATCCGCGAGCGCGCGGTTCGTGACGGCATGATTGACCCCTTCGTCGACCGCCTGGAACGATCCGGGGTGATTTCCTACGGGCTGTCGTCGTATGGATACGACGCCCGCGTCTCGGGCGAGTTCAAGGTGTTCACCAACGTCGATTCCGCCGTCGTCGATCCCAAGCAGTTCTCCGACAAGAGCTTCGTTGATCGGCGCGTGGACGACCACGTGATCATCCCGCCCAACAGCTTCGCTCTCGCCCGCACGGTCGAGTACTTCCGTATTCCGCGCGACGTTCTGGTCATCTGCCTGGGCAAGTCGACCTATGCCCGGTGCGGCATCATCGTCAACGTCACACCCCTGGAGCCCGAGTGGGAAGGACACGTGACGCTGGAGTTCTCCAACACCACCCCGCTGCCGGCCAAGGTCTACGCCAACGAGGGCGCCTGCCAGTTCATCTTCCTGCAGGGGGCCGAGACCTGCGCCGTCTCCTACCGCGACCGCAAAGGCAAGTACCAAGGACAGCAAGGTGTCACACTCCCCCGTCTCTGAAGACCTCCTGATCGACCTGACTCCGGACGCCGCGTCGTCCCGCGCCGGCCCGGATCACAAGGAAAGACGCGGCGTCATGGACTGCATCCGCATCGAGGGGGGGCGCCGCCTCGACGGCACCATCGCCATCAGCGGCGCCAAGAACGCGGCTCTGGCCCTGATGCCGGCGTGCCTGCTGACCGACCAGCCCCTGACGCTGACCAATGTGCCGCGACTGGCGGACATCGCGTCCATGATCACGCTGCTGGGCCAACACGGCGCATCCGTCGACGCCGCGTTCGACGGCGCGGGGGGCGACACCCGCCGCCTGACGCTTCAGGCGCGGAGCATCACCAGCGCCACCGCCCCCTATGACATCGTGCGCAAGATGCGGGCGTCGGTGCTGGTTCTGGGTCCCCTGGTCGCCCGGCACGGGTTCGCCCGCGTCTCGCTGCCGGGGGGGTGCGCCATCGGCACCCGGCCGGTCGACCTGCACCTGAAGGCCCTGGAAGCGCTTGGCGCCGACATCACGTTGGCGGGCGGATACATCGAGGCCCGCGCTCCCTCCGGCGGCCTGCGCGGCGACACCATCGTCTTTCCCAGCGTCACCGTCGGCGGCACCGAGAACGCCCTGATGGCCGCCACCCTCGCCCACGGCGAAACGGTGATCGAAAACGCCGCGCGCGAGCCCGAGATCACGGACCTGGCCACCTGCCTCACCGCCATGGGCGCGCGGATCGAGGGCGTCGGGACGAATACCCTGCGCGTCGAAGGCGTCTCCAGCCTGACCGCGGCGACCCACGCCATCCTGCCCGACCGGATCGAGACCGGCACCTATGCCCTGGCCGCCGCCATCACCCGGGGCCGCGTGCACCTGAGCGGCACGCGGGCGGACCTGCTGCACGCCGTCATCGAACATCTGGAGGAAACGGGGGTGTCGATCACTCCTACCGAGGATGGCTTCGTGGTGGATGCCCGCGATCGGGTCCTCCGGGGGGTGGACGTGATGACCAAGCCGTTCCCCGGCTTCCCCACAGACATGCAGGCGCAGTGGATGGCCCTGATGGCCACCGCTGACGGCGCGGCCATGATCACCGAAAGCATCTTTGAGAACCGGTTCATGCACGTCCCGGAACTGGCGCGCATGGGGGCGGACGTCAACATCCACGGCGGCTCCGCCATTGTGCGCGGGCGCAGGCGGCTGTCGGGCGCGCAGGTCATGGCCACCGATCTGCGCGCCTCGGTCTGCCTGGTCCTGGCCGGGCTGGCCGCCGAGGGCGAAACCATCGTCAACCGCGTCTACCACCTCGATCGCGGTTACGAGACCGTCGAGGCCAAACTGGCCGGCTGCGGCGCGGCCATCGAGCGGGTGCGCGGCTGACCGTCGCAAGCACCTCTCAGCCTTTGGTGTTGCTGCTCAGGGCGCGCCGTCCTTGATGTGCGCGTCCGAAAAACCGATCACGGCCAAGACCTTGCGGTCCCTATGTCCGAAGATCGGGAAGCTCACCCGGCGATAGGCCGGCTGCCCAGGCAGGTAAACGCGGTGAACAACCGGCGCCCGCTCGTACGCCGCCAGGGCGAAGTGCGCGGCGACCATGGCGCCAAAGCCCTGCGAGGCCTGGATTTCCAGCACATCCTGCCCTGTGATCCTTTCCCGTGTCATGCCAGCCGGCAGGCGCAAATACGGCCCGACAAATCCAACCCGGAAATGGGACTCCTGCGTTCCGTACAGCCCAGCGAGGTCGAACAGGGACGCACTGGTGACGTTCTGCAACATGGCGTCGTCGACGACTCCGCCAGCCTGTTCCCAGATACTGTAGAAATGGGCGCCCGCCGCTGGCGCTTCCGTGAGGTTGCGCCGTTCTGCGTGCGGCCTGTGCCCAGCCCCGGTTCCGTCGCGACCGCCCCGCGCGAGGTCCAGACTGAAATCCCGCATGTCGCGGATGCGGGACAGTTCCGCCCCCACCTGGTACAGGTTGGCGCAGGGAAGACTCACCCAGTCGGTGATAAAGACCCGCACCACGGCGCCCAGGACCGGGACATTCTGCTCAAGCCAGGCGATCACGCCGCGGCAGGCTTGGTCGCTGACCATGATGCCATGGCAATGGATCACCAAAGGCTGCTCCGCGGCCTCCTCGATCATGATCCACCCCATGTCCCGCAAAATGTGGTCGGCTGTCGGGTGAACAGGGACCACCATGCCCAGCATCCGTCGGGCGCCCTCTTCCGGCGAGGCTAGCGGCTGGGTGATGGCGCCCGTGTCGGTCACGAATCGATAGTGCCGCCGAGGACCGGCGAGCGCCCGCAGCACCTGAAGGGGATCACCCTCCAAACCGGCTCCTGAGACGGTCAGAGCCAGTTCGGCATCGCCCAGACGGCGGCGCTGCAACGCCACGGCCAGTTCGCGCGCCCACGGCTCATCACCGCAGACCTCGACGATGAAGGCACTCGGGTCGCGCGCGGCCCGGGCCACCAGACACAGGTTGGCGATGGTCGGGCGCCCCCCCTTTGTGATCCAGGCTTTGACGGTCGCAGGGTTCACGCCCGCCCCGGCCAGCCGGTGGGCGGCCACATTCCCCGACCCGAATTCACGCTTGATCGCCGCGCGCCATCGGTCGGTGAAAACTTTATCCCAATCGGGGATATCTTTCTCTGCGTTCGGCATTTTAGGGTTTG
Source organism: uncultured Rhodospira sp. (assembly GCF_937138205.1). Lineage (GTDB taxonomy): Bacteria > Pseudomonadota > Alphaproteobacteria > Rhodospirillales > Rhodospirillaceae > Rhodospira. The sequence continues at coordinate 40,473 of NZ_CAKZOT010000002.1, forward strand.
AAGGTGAAAGCATGAGATGGAGAGCGCGTGTTCGAGTTTGGGGACTCAGGCGGGCGCGACCGTACCAGTTCGGGGGATGCCATGTTCGAGGACAGTGAAGAAATCCGCAATCTGAGCAGAAAACTCAGTGACCTTCTGTCGGAAGCCCTGCACCTCCAGGTTTCGGCACGCCAGCGCGGCGACACCGTCGTCGTCGAAAGAATCTCGGCCTTCATCGCCGGTGTCTCGGCGACGGAGCAGGCCTGTTTGCATACGGACGGGGGCAACGGCGCGTTCATGCTGTCTCGTCTCGACGAACAAAGGGTGCACTGATCTCTGTTTCGTCTGCCCTCTGGCGCGGTCCGTTCGGGGCTTACCGTTCGCGAAAAGCGGCGGTTACGAATACGCGCAGGCACGGGCAGAGCTCGCGTTTTTGCAACGGTACGCGCGACAAGTGTATCATATTTTTGGCCACGGCCCCTCCAAAAGACGGGCCGAAACAAGGGCAATCGGGTGAACGACGCCTGTATGAGCCTTGAGACACATATGCGGTTTCTTCGCGAGCAATCGAATAGGGGAAATCCTCGCGGTTTCCCCCTCTGCCGGGAAACGACCGGTCCGGGGCCAGCGGTGCGATCCTGATCACAAGGCCGCTGGCAACGGTTCTAGATGGACGTGGACGCCAAGCTTCTCGGCTTGTGGCGGGCGTGACGGGCAACGGGCGACGTCTGGTCCGGCGAGCGCGGCCGCTGTAGAGTGGCGCCATGAGATCCGCTGTCGTGAGCCCGCGCGCCCTTTTGCTGATTGCTGCCCTGACGGCCGTCGCCCTGACCGGGTGTGGCCGGGGCTGGCGCGATGAACCGTACCCCGCGCCCGCGCCGCGCTACCAGGGCGATCCGACGCAGGCGCGCAACGTCACGGTGGCACCGGGCGATACGGTCTACAGCCTCTCGCGTCGCCTGGGCGTGCCCATCCGCGCCATCATCGAAAGCAACGATCTCGCCCCGCCGTTCCAGCCCCGGCCCGGACAGGTGCTGACGCTGCCGCCGCAACGCGTGCATGTGGTGGTCCCCGGCGAGACCCTGTATGCGCTGTCGCGCCGCTACGGGCCGTCCGTGGCCGCCATCGCCAACGCCAACGGCCTGGCCCCGCCCTATGTCATCCGGGCCGGCGAGTCCCTGGTGATTCCCGCCCCGTCCTCAGCCCGTCCGGGTCCAACCCCTGCGCCGGGACCCGCGGCCCCGGCGAAGCCCACCGCCGAACCCGGCACCGTCGCCTGGCCCGCCCCGACCGCGACGCCGGCGTCCCCGCCCCTGCCGTCGGTGGCCGAGGCGCGCCGGGCGGTGCCGGTTCCCGAGCCACCCCCGCGCACCCACGACCAATTCTTGTGGCCGGTGCAGGGCGAGGTCGCGGTCGGCTTCGGCCCCAGCGCCGACGGGCTGCACAACGACGGCCTGACCCTGGCCGTGCCGGCGGGCACCGCGATCCGCGCCGCCGAAAGTGGCGTCGTGACCTACACGGGCGACGATCTCCCGGGCTTCGGCACGCTCATTCTCGTCCGCCATGCCGACGGCTGGATGACGGCCTACGCCCATGCCGACACTCCGCAGGTGCAACGCGGCCAGGTCGTGCAACGCGGCCAGGTGCTGGCCCGCGCAGGGCCGGCCGCCGGGTCGCGGCACGGGGCCCGGGTCCACTTCCAGGTCCGCAAGGACGGCCGCCCCGTCGATCCGCGCATCCATCTCGAATCCCGCCCCGGCGCTTGACGGCGGCCCGCGTTGACGCCCCCCTGCGCCGTACCCTAAACACGGTTCGGCGTTCGATCCGTTGGAGTCTCTTCCGCCATGGCCCATCCCGACACGACGGCCGCCGCCCCCGGCACCCCCTTGGATGCCCTGACGCTGGAAACCATCGCCGCCGGCGGCAAAGCGGCGCTGGCCCGTGCCCTGGCGGTGCTGGAAAGCAATCCCGATGCCGGACCGACCGCCGACCTGCTCAGCGCCGCCCATCAGGCGCCGCGCGGCCACGTGGTGGGCATCACCGGGCCGCCCGGCGTCGGCAAGTCGACCCTGCTCAACACCCTGATCGCCGCATGGCGCGGCGAGGGCAAGACCGTCGGCATTATCGCCGTGGATCCCTCGTCGCGGCGCTCCGGCGGGGCCTTGCTGGGCGACCGGACCCGCCTGAAGAACGACCCGGAGGACCAGGGCGTGTTCGTGCGCTCGATGGCCGCCCGCGACCACCTGGGCGGCCTTGCTGGATTGACCACGGCGGCCATGGTCCTCATGCGCGCCCTCTACGACGTCGTCATCGTCGAATCGGTGGGCGTCGGCCAGTCGGAAACCGAGATCGCCGGCGTCGCCGACACCGTGGTGTTCTGCGTCCAACCGGGCTCCGGCGACAGCCTGCAATACATGAAGGCGGGCATCGCCGAGATCCCCCACATCGTCGCCGTCACCAAGGCCGACATGGCAGTGGCGGCCGAGCGCGCCCGCGCCGATGTGGCCGGCGCGCTCACCCTGAGCGAACACTGGAGCGATTGGGACGTGCCGGTGCTGAAGCTGTCCGCCTCGCGCGGCCAGGGCGTTGACGCGTTGATAGCCGCGATCGCGAACCACGCGACGCATCTGAACACGGACGGACGTCTCTCGCGCGCGCGCCATACCCAGGCTGAAACATGGCTGGAAGCCTTCGTCCGCGAGCGCTTCGGCCGCGAGGGGCTGCGCCGGGCCGGACGCCTGTCCCTGAACGACGGAGAAAGCCCGTTCGCGCGGCTGGCCGAGATCGCGAAGACCCTGGGGGCGGACGCGTGACAACACCCGCCGCCGGACCCGTCGGCGGTCCGATGGGCCATGCGTCGGCGCGATGGGGCCTGGGTTTGAGCCTGTTCGCGCTGCACGTTGGCCTCACGGTGGCATGGTCCACCGGCCTGGCTCGCGATGACCTGGAAAGTATGCTGTTCGCGCAGGGCTGGGCCTGGGGCTACGACCCGGAACAGCCGCCGCTGTACAACTGGCTGGAGATGGCCCTGTTCGAGCTCACCGGGCCGTCGCTGGCCGGGGCCATCCTGCTGCGCTGGGGCATCATCGGCGTCGGCCTGCTGGCCTTGTACGACGCTGTCCGGCGCATCGCGGGCGGCGACGCCGCGTTGGCCGCCGGCGCCGTGGCGGGCATGGCCGGCACCGCCCTGTTCGGGTTCGAGGGCGCGCGCCATTTCACCCACACCACCCTTCTGTTGACCACGACGGCGCTGGTGCTGTGGACCGCCGTGCGGGTGGTCGAACGGCCCTCGGCGGCCGGCTATCTTGCGGTGGGCGGGGCGTTGGCGCTGGCCCTGCTGTCCAAATACACCATGGCCGTGTTCGCCCTGGGCCTGCTGGCCGGTGCTCTGGCGGACCCGGCAACGCGCGCGCGGCTTTGGGACCGGCGCGTTCTGATGGCCGGCGTGGTGCCGCTGCTGGCCCTGCCGGGGCATCTGCTGTGGCGCCTGGGACAGGACGTCAGCCTGTCGGACCGCGTGGCGACGATTACCGACACCGGCGCCGATCCGGGGGCCGGAGCCGCGTTCCTGGGCCTGCTGAGCGATGTGGTCGCCGATCCCCTGGCGGCGATGGCGCCGCCCCTGGTGCTGATGGCCGTGCTGGTGCCGTGGTGGCGGCCGCGCGGCGCGCCCACGGATGGGCCGCGCTGGGACCGCGTGCTGACGGTTTACGTCCTTATAGCGATGGCCCTCACCCTGGCCATCGTTCTGGCCAGCGGCGGCGACCGCCTGCGCTACCACTACCTGATGCCGGCGGCCATGGTCCTGCCGGCAATCCCGCTGCTCTGGACGCGGGCGCGTGGTTTGGCCGTGGCGCCCTGGCGTCGGCGGTCGTTGGGCTGGGCCTTGGCGGCACTGGCGGTGCTGGTCTCGCTGGCCACCGTCATCGACCGGGTGTGGATCGAGCCGCGTCACTGCGACCGCTGCCTCGCCCTGCTGCCGGCCGAACGGGCGGCCGACGTGGTCGAACAGGCCGGATTCACCGACGGAACCATCGTCGCCGCCACGCTCGACTGGGGCGCCAACCTGCGCCCGGCCTTCCCCGAGGTCCGCATGATCGCACGGCACTACCCGGACTGGCGCCCGCCGCGCCCGCCCGGGGATGGGGCCTGCCTGATCCTGCTGTCGCGGGCCGAGACCGAGGCCCTGCGGGCGGGGGCGCTCGACACCGCGCCCATCCGTGCGACCTTGGCCCGGATGCTGGACGCAACGCCGCCGGCGGATTGGCTGGACCGCGCCGAGACGCGGGATCTCCCGCTCACGCGCGCCCCGGACCGCACCGTGCCGTTCGGGTTCGTCCTGCTGCCGGACGGGCTGGGCTCGTGCCGGTGACATAAGCCCGCGATGACCTCAATGGCAGTGCGCGTGCCCTTCGGCCGGGTGGCCCATGCCTTCCTTGATGCCGAACCGGATCAGCAGGATGTTGACGGGATAGGCGGCCAGAAGACCGGCCGACAGCGAGGTTAGCAAGGCGGTCCAGAACAGGGGCTGAAACATGGTGGCCCCCTGCCCCAGCCACAGGTCGACGCTGATGGCTGTCACCTCCATCGCCGTGATGGAGATCGTCTCGCTGACCACCGTGTCCCGCAACGCCACACCAAAGCCCATCCCCATCGCCATGAGGGGACCGATGGTAAAGGCGAAGCCAGCCACGTAGGCCAGCGTGAAGGTCGTCACGCTGACCGCCAGTGCCCCCAGCGACAGGATGCCGGCGGCAATGATAACACCCGCGATCTCCCCCACCCCGCATCCCGCGTAGCAATGCGAGACCGAACGGAACGCCCGGCGCCAGAGACTGTCGCGGCGGATCTGGGCGCGCCCGGAGTAGACATACACCAGAAGGCCAAGCGGACCCGAATAGGCAACAGTCAGGATCCAGACCCATCGCATCAACCCCTGTGTTTGCGGATTGGCGGTGCGCAGGTCATACAGTAACCACACCACACATAGCCCGTTGATGGTCAGCCAGACCAGCAGAAGCACCGGGTCTTGGAGAACCGAAACAATTCTTTGGTGCACAACCTCCATGTCACTCTCCCGTTCGCGGGCCGCTTTCGACGAAATATCGCATTCGATCAACGTGGCAACGTCCCGGCCTTCCAACACGTTCCGACACCGCCGAGGCGACATCCGCCGGGTTTTGATTTGCCCGCCACCGCCCAAAAGGACTAAACAGCGGGTCGCACCTCCCCAAAGACCGGGCCGACCATGACCGAGACTCCCCACGCCGCCCTGTTGCCCAACGGACTGAGCGACGTCCTGCCGCCCCGGGCCGAACACGAGGCGCGCGTCGTCGAGCGGCTCATGGGCTTCATCGCCGGCCACGGCTACCGCCGCGTCAAACCGCCGCTGATCGAGTTCGAGGACGGCCTGTTGTCCGGCGCCGGCACCGCCCTGGCCCGCGACACCTTCCGCGTCATGGACCCGGTGTCGCAGCGCATGATGGGCGTGCGTCCGGACTTCACGGTGCAGATCGGACGGATCGCCACCAGCCGCCTGCGGCGCGAGCCCCGTCCGCTGCGCCTGTGCTACGCCGGGCAGGTGCTGCGCGTGCGCGGGACGCAACTGCGGCCGGAGCGCCAGTTCACGCAGGCGGGGGCCGAGTTGATTGGCGCGCCGGGCGCGGCGGCCGAAGCCGAGGTCATCGTCCTGGTGGCCGAGGCCCTGGGCGCCGTGGGCGCCGCCGACCTGACCATCGACCTGAATCTGCCGACGCTGCTGAGCGTGCTGATGGACGTTCATGGCGTACCGAACGACGATCGCGCGTCGTTGCGGGCCGCCGTCGACCACAAGGACGTCGCGGCCGTCCGCGCCGCGACGGACGAGGCGCTGGGCGCGCTGCTGGTGGCCCTCATCCAGGCCACGGGGCCAGCGCACGAGACCCTGGCCGAAATCGCCGGGCTCGGCCTGCCGGCCGCGGCGGCGGACCGCGTGGCGGCGCTGGGCCATCTGGTGGAGCGGATCGAACAGGCCCACCCGGGCCTGCCCCTGACCGTCGACGCGCTGGAAAGCCGAGGGTTCGAGTACTACACGGGCGTCGGCTTTTCCGTGTTCGCGCGTCGCGCCCGGGGGGAGTTGGCGCGCGGCGGCCGCTACGAGGCCGGTCCCAACGGCGCCAGCGAGCCCTCCGCCGGGTTCACGCTGATGATGGATGCGGTCCTGGACGCCGTGCCCGATGACCGGCCGCCGGCCCGGGTATTGGCGCCGGCCGGTCACGACCGCGCGCGCGCCGCCCGCTTGCGAAACGAGGGGTGGATCGTGGTGGCCGCGCTTGAGGACGTGCCCGACCCTATCGCCGAGGCGCGGCGATTGGGCTGCCCTTACCTGCTGGGCGACGCCGGACCGGACGCGATCGTTTAGAACTCGTCACCGCGAAAATCGACTCCGCCGTCGGGCGCCGCGCGCGATGGCCCACGGCAACCATTTCCGCCCATTGCCCGCACGCCAATTATAGCATACCGTGTGCGTTACGGTTCTGCTTCGCCGCTCCGGACGCGACACTCCTCCCCCGGACGGCGCGTCTTTCAAGGGTAGGGTATTGGTCGCCCCCATGGACATCCCGACATTGTCGATCGGCATCGACGAACTGCGACGGCTCGTCGAGGCCGTGCCGGTCGCCTGTTATGTCAATGCAATGCCGGAGGGCCGGTTCGTGACGATGAACGCCCATATGCGGGCGCTCATGCGGATCGACCCGGACGCGAATGTCGAGTCCATGACCACGATCAGCCTTTACGCCGACCCCAGCCGTCGTCCCGGTTTCATCAAGCAGATCAGGCAGCAAGGCCTTGTGCGCGACGTCGACTTCGACGGCGTGCGCTCAGACGGGACCCCCTTGCCTTGCCTGGCATCGTTCCAGGCCATGATGTGGCAGGGACGAGAGGTCGTGTTGGGCTGCATGATCGATATCACCGACCGCAAGGCGACTGAAACGGCACTCCGGGCCAGCGAGGAGAAGTTCCGCGAGATCGCCGAGAACACCAGCGACGTCATCTGGCACCTCGATCCGGACCTTTTGATCACCTATTACGGCGGCGGCAGTCGACTGATCGATTGGCTTGGGTACGACGAAGTCATCGGCCGCAGCGCCCTTACGTTCTTTGACCCGGAGAGCACTGAGCGACTCCGCGCCGGCTGGATGCAGCGAACCGCACACGAGGAAAGCGGCGTGCCCACCGAGCGCGCCCACTATGACGTCCGAATGATGAACGCCAAGGGCGAGCGCCTGTGGGTCGAACTGATGGTCTATCCGCATCGAAACGCGGACGGCACCCTGGACGGCTATTTCGGGGTCATGCGCGACATTTCGGCCCGCAAACAGGCCGAAACCGCGCTGCGCCAAAGCGAGACGCTGTTCCGGCAGATGTTCGACGCCGACCCCGTGGCCAAGGTGCTGGTGGACCCCGAAACCGGCTTGATCACCAACGCCAACAGCAGTGCCGCGCGGTTGCACGGCCAGGACCTTGCCGCGTTCCAGGGCTGGTCCCTGGCGCATCTGATCGAGGACCCCGACGGCGGCGACCATGACCCCCTCGCCCTCTTGCGCGACGCCGCCACCACCGGCACCCCGTTGGAATTCACGTATCGGCTGAAGGACGACTCGCATCGGCGCGTCGCGGCACACGTCGGTACGGTGGATGTGCCGGTTCCGGACGGCGCCGCCCGGCGCCACCTGAACGTCAGCCTGTTTGATGTCACCGACCGCCAGCGGTATGCCCTGGCCTTGGAGCACCGCAACGCGGATCTCAAGGATTTCACCGCCGGCGTCTCCCACGACCTGCAGGAGCCGTTGCGCCTGATCACCAGCTACCTCGGCCTGCTCGAACGCCGCCTGGGCGACCGGCTGGCACCCGACGAGAAGGAGTTCATCGGCTTCGCGGTCGACGGCGCCGTGCGAATGCGCACAATGATCCACAGCCTGCTCGACTACGCGCGATTGGACAGCCACGCGCTGATGGCCGACCCGGTGCCTCTCGACGACGTTCTGGCGACGGTCACGGCGACGCTGCGGGCCAATCTGACCGAGGCCGGTGCCACGGTCGAGGCGCTGCGGCCTCTGCCGACGGTGATGGCCGACCGGCGGCAGATGACGAGCCTGTTCCAGAATCTGATCGCCAACGCCGTCCGGTATCGGCGGCCTGACGTTCCGAGCCGCATCACGGTGACCTGGGACCGCCAGGGCGATCGGGCGGTGCTCGGCGTCCAGGACACCGGGATTGGCATCGACCCGAAGCACCACGACCGCATTTTCGGAGTCTTCCAGCGCCTGCGGCGAACCGGGAACGACGAGGACTCGGGCACCGGCATGGGGCTGGCCATCTGCCGGCGCATCGTCGAACGGCACGAGGGCCGCATCTGGGTCGAGTCCCCGCCCGAGGGGGGCACGACATTTCGCTTCACCCTGCCGCTGGCGGAGTCCGGGACGGCGACCGACCCCTGACGGCCGCAGGCCGTCGACCGAACCCTGACGACATATAAGATTTACACGTATTTACTCTTTCTCGTCATTGCGAGGAGCGAAGCCCAAAAACCAAAACTGGGGCAATCCAGGGCGGATATTTGTGTTTTACGCTCTGGATTGCTTCATTCTCGTCTTGCGACGAGGGTGAAGCAATGACGAGTCATGGTCCTGTTCGCAGCCGTCGTAGGGTGCGTCTGGAGGCGG
>NZ_CAKZOT010000003.1 GCF_937138205.1 uncultured Rhodospira sp.
CACCGGGGCGCCCTACCCCCTGGTCGGCGGGCGGCTGTACCGACCGTGAGGGGGGCTTTTCCCGCCGGACCTGAACAGCTGGTTACCAAGACTCGCGCCAACGCATCCCGGCTCATCACGCGGACGAGGACAGTCGGGCCATGAAATGGATCGCCGCAGGCCTGCCGCTGCTTGCCGCCGTCGTCGTGGCGCTGGGCATCGCGGTCATGGTCGTCGTCCTGGGCACGGACCGCCGACCGTCGGACGAAGCCCTGTTGAGCATCCTGGCCGAGCACCGGGAGGCCTTGACCCAGGTGGCGGAGGCGGTGCTGAACCGACGGGACGGCGCGCGAATCGACCTTGAGACTCGCGCGGTGGACCCAAACGACGCCTTGGCGGCCACGTTGCGCTCCACGGGGATCGGCCTGGCCGTGTCCGACCCGTCGCTCGGCGGCGTCGTGTTCCCGGTCTACGCGGCCGGGATCAGCATCTCGGGCGCCGAAAAAGGCCTGCTATACCGGGATCCCAACGGCGCGGTGACGCCGCGCGCCCGTTGGGTCCCCGACCTGGAGGACGCGTTCGCCGAGGCACGACGGACCCAGCCCCAGAACGAGGCCCTGAAGATCGTGCTGCTGCGCGCGGTCGATGACCGGTGGGCGCTGGTCCTGCAAACCTTCTGACCGGGGCCAGATCCCTTACCGGCCCAGTCCGTCCAGCCGGCGCCGTCGCTCGCGGGAACGCCACGGACCAGGAGCACGCCTCCCAGACCCACCGGAATGCCGACCCAGGTGCGAATGCCGCGTGGCGTGGCGCCGGAGGACGGCTGTCGCCCCCTGGCATTCCGCGCCGTGCCCGCTATCCTGGGGCGCCCCCTTGTTCCGAGTCGAGCCCGGCGGAGCCCGCATGACCCGAAAGCCCAAACAGCCCGGAAAGACCGGAAAGTCCGGAAAGGCCGGCACGCCACGCCCAGCCTCACCCTCGCCGGGACGGCCGGCGGGTCCCTCCGCCGGCGGCACGCTGGCGCACATGGTGCCGGGTGCCGCCCCGCCCGCGTCCTCGTCCGCCCCATCCGCCGCTTCCCCAGCCGACACCGCCCGGGCGCGCCGGCTGGCGAGCGAGGGGCAGCGAGCACTGGCCCAGGGCGACCTGCGCGCGGCCGAGGGCCGCTTCCGCCAGGCCCTGACCACCGATCCCCGGTGCGCCGCCGCGCTGGGCGGGTTGGGCGTCATCGCCGCGCGCACGGGCCACATGGAGCCAGCGGCGCGGCTGTTCGCCCAGGGCGCCGCCCTTGAGCCGCACGTCCCCGACCACGGCCTTAACGCCGGCAGCGCCCTGTGGCACCTGGGCCGCCACCGCGATGCGCTGGTGGTGTTGGCGGACACGGCCCACCGCGCGCCGCGCGATCCCCGCACCCGCATCGCCCACGGCAAGGCGCTGATGGAGACCGGCGACACCGCCGGCGCCATCAAGGAGGCCCGCGCCGCCCTCGCCCTGGCCGCCGACGATGGCCAGGCGCTGGCGCTGCACGGCCGCGCCCTGCTGCGCCACGGACGCCCGGCCGAGGCGCTGCCGGTGCTGGAGGCGGCCCGCGACAAGGCCCCCAAGGACCCGGCGGTTTGGAACGATCTCGCTTTGACGCTGTCGGGGCTCGGCCGCGCGGCCGAGGCCCTGGCCGCGCAGCGAACGGCCGTGGATCTGTCCGGTGACGGCCCCGGGCATGTGGACCGGGTCGTCACCCTGGCCGGGATGCTGATCGGTGACCAGCGCGCGGACGAGGCCGAAGCCCTTCTTGCGCCCTTGCGCGATCGCGCACCCGACCATGCCGGGGTATCCCTGACCCTGGGCGACGCCCTGCAGCGCCAGGGTCGCTTCGACGAGGCGCGGGCGGCCTATCGGACGGCGCTGGAGCGCGAGCCCGGCAACGTCATCGCCCTGCGCGGCCTGGTCAAGTCGGGCAAGGTGGCGGCCGGCGACCCGGCGCTTGATGCCCTGCGGCGGGCGGCGGCCACGGTCACGGACCGGGGCACGCGCACCGAAGCGCTGTTCGCGCTCGGCAAGGCGCTGGACGACGCCGGCGGCGACCCAGCCGAGGTGTTCACCGCCCTGTCCGAGGCCAACAGCCTGCAACGCCGGGGACGGCCGGACGACATCCCACGCCGCGACGCCCTGGTGGAGCGGTCGCGGGAGGTGTTCACGCCGGAGCTGTTCGAGTCCCTCGCGCCGCTGGGTCACGACAGCGAGCGGCCGGTGTTCATCGTCGGCCTGCCGCGCTCGGGCACGTCGCTGGTCGAACAGATGATCGCCAGCCACCCGGCCGTGGTGGGCGCCGGCGAACTGGGCCTGTGGCCGGCGATCCAGGCCGAGGTGCCGGCATATCCCGACGGCGTGGCGACCATGAGCCAAGACGCGGCGTCGGGCGCCGCCGGGCAAGTCTTGGCCGCGCTGGACGACGCGGCCGGCCGCGCCGGCAAGCCGGACGCCGCCCGGGTCAGCGACAAGCTGCCCGACAACGCCATGCGCCTGGGCCTGATCGCGCTGCTGTTCCCGAAGGCGCGGGTCATCGTCTGCCGCCGCGACCCGATGGATACCGCCCTGTCGCTGTTCCAGCAGAACTTCGCCGACGGCGTGCCCTACGCCAACGGCCTGGAGACCATCGGCCAGGCCATCCTTCAGCACGCGCGCATCATGGCCCATTGGCGCGTCGTGTTGCCGGCGTGGATGCTGGAGGTCGACTACGAGACCCTGGTGACCGACCTGGAGGGCGAGGGCCGGCGGCTGATCGATTTCCTCGGCCTGCCGTGGGACGACGCCGTGCTGCGCTTCCACGAGACCGAACGGGCGGTCTACACGGCCAGCAAGTGGCAGGTGCGCCAGCCGGTGTTCACCGGCTCGGTGGGCCGGTGGCGGCGCTACGCCGAACACCTGGCACCGGTGCGCGCGATGCTGGAGGAGGCGGGGCTGCTCGACCGCCCGGTGTGAGCCCCGCACCCATACCAAAGTTGGGCGCCAGATCACGCTTCAAGGCCTGGGCGGGGCACCACGAAGGCCGTGCCGAACGCCCAGACCAACGCCATGCCGCCGCGCGCAAGGCCCCCGCCGCCGTCCGTCCACGCGAACGGGCTTCTCCCATCCGGTCCATGATCCCTTCCCCTCCCCGAGTCGGTGGCTGGACTGCCTACGGTTTGAGCGCCGCATTGTGGCCGCCCATTTTTCTAGCTTAATTTCCCTTGTTTCCGTGTGGCAATGGGTTTTCTCGGCATGGCGGCAGGCGCGGGGCGGGCTGACGTTATACCGGTCCCCAACAGTTCCGCTTGACCGCCGGCGATCCTCGCCTCACCTGGACTCCGGGGCGCACCGCGCGGTAAAAGCGCACGGCGCCCCGGGGCTTATCCCGCACGGTGAACGGAACCACGCCAGACATGCAGACCACGACCCAGATCCGCGAGACCTTCATTGACTTCTTCCGGCGCGAGGGCCACGAGCACGTCGCCTCCAGCCCGCTGGTGCCCTTGAACGACCCGACGTTGATGTTCACCAACGCTGGCATGGTGCAGTTCAAGAACGTCTTCACCGGCAACGAGCAGCGGCCTTATAGCCGCGCCGTTACCTCGCAGAAGTGCGTGCGCGCCGGCGGCAAGCACAATGACCTGGACAACGTGGGGCACACCGCGCGCCACCACACCTTTTTCGAGATGCTGGGCAACTTCTCGTTCGGCGACTACTTCAAGGAAGAGGCCATCGATTTCGCCTGGCGTCTGGTCACCAAGGAATACGGCCTGCCGCCCGAGCGCCTGTTGGTCACCGTGCACTCGACCGATGAGGACGCCGCCGCCCTGTGGCGCAAGGTGGCCGGTCTGCCCGACGAGAAGATCCTGCGCATTCCGACGTCGGACAATTTCTGGTCCATGGGCGAGACCGGGCCGTGCGGGCCGTGCTCGGAGATCTTCTACGACCACGGCGAGCACATTCCCGGCGGTCCGCCCGGCAGCCCGGACGAAGACGGCGACCGCTTCATCGAGATCTGGAACCTCGTGTTCATGCAGTTCGAGCAGGTCACCAAGGACGAGCGCATCGACCTGCCCCGGCCCTCCATCGACACCGGCATGGGTCTGGAGCGCATTGCCGCCGTGCTCCAGGGCCAACACGACAACTACGACATCGACCTGTTCCGCGCTCTGATCGAGGCCATCGCGGCGGCCGGCGGCACCGATCCGGACGGCCCGCACAAGGTCAGCCACCGCGTCATCGCCGACCACCTGCGCTCCTGCGGGTTCCTGATCGCCGACGGCGTGCTGCCGTCGAACGAGGGGCGTGGCTACGTGCTGCGCCGGATCATGCGCCGCGCCATGCGCCACGCGCACATGATGGGCGTAAGCGACCCCATCCTGTATAAGCTGGTGCCGGTGCTGGTGCGCGAGATGGGCCAGACCTTCACCGAACTGGAACGCGCCCAGGCGCTGATCACCGAGACCCTGCGGCTGGAGGAAAGCCGCTTCCGGCAGATGCTGGACCGGGGCCTGCGCCTGTTGGCGGACGAGACGGCCGGGCTGGCCGAGGGCGGTACGCTGCCGGGCGAGGTGGCCTTCAAGCTCTACGATACCTATGGCTTCCCGCTGGACCTGACCCAGGACGCCCTGCGCGGCCAGGGCATGAGCGTGGACACCGCCGGCTTCGACGCCGCCATGGAGCGCCAGCGCGCCGAGGCCCGCAAGGCCTGGGCCGGGTCCGGCGACGCGGCCACCGAGAAGCTGTGGTTCGAGCTGTACGATGCGCACGGCGGCAGTGACTTCCTTGGCTACGCCACGGAAAGCGCCGAGGGCCGGATCCAGGCCATCGTCGTCGACGGGCAACCGGTCGACGCCGCCACGCCCGGGACTGAGGTCGCTGTCATTGCCAACCAGTCGCCCTTTTATGGCGAATCGGGCGGCCAGATGGGCGATACGGGTGTAATCTCGGTGCCCGAGAAGGGCCGCGTGCGCGTGCGCGACACGCACAAAAAGCTGGGCGAACTGATCGTCCACTGGGGCGTGGTGGAGGACGGCCCGATTTCGGTCGGCGACGAGGTCCGCTTCGACGTGGACGGCAAGCGCCGCTCCGCCCTGCGCGCGCACCACTCGGCCACCCACCTGCTGCACGAGGCGCTGCGCCGCGTGCTGGGCGAGCACGTGACGCAGAAGGGCTCGCTGGTGGCGCCCGACCGGCTGCGCTTCGACATCAGCCACCCGAAGCCGCTGCGCGACGAGGAGATGGCCCAGGTCGAGGCTATCGTGAATACGCAGATCCGCGCCAATGAAGCGGTGACCACCCGGCTGATGGAGCCGGACGCCGCCATCGAGGCCGGCGCCATGGCCCTGTTCGGCGAGAAGTACGGCGACGAGGTGCGGGTGGTCTCCATGGGCACACCGGAGGCCGGGTCCCGTCCGGTCTATTCGGTCGAGTTGTGCGGCGGCACGCATGTCGGCCGCACCGGCGACATCGGCCTGCTGAAGATCGTCGGCGAGGGCGCGGTCTCCGCCGGCATTCGCCGCATCGAGGCGGTGGTGGGCGACGCGGCGCTGGACTGGTTCAACGGCCGCAACGCCCTGCTGACCCAGGCGGCGGAGGCGCTCCGCACCGCGCCCGCCGACGTGCCGGGCCGCATCGCCGCGCTGGTCGAGGAGCGCAAGCGCCTGGAGAAGGAACTAGCCGAGACCCGCAAGAAGCTCGCCCTGGGCGGCGGCGGTGGCGGCGGTGGCCAGGCCGGCGCGGCCCCGGCCGACAAGGCCGTCAATGGCGTGACCTTCGCCGGGCGCCTGCTGGCCGACGTGCCGGCCAAGGATCTCAAGGGCATGGCCGACGAGATCAAGAAACAGATCGGCTCCGGCGTGGTGGCGCTGGTCAACACCGCCGACGGCAAGGTCTCGTTGGTCGTGGGGGTGACCGACGATCTGAAGGGCACCCATGACGCCGTGGCCCTGGTACGCGCCGGCGCGGCGGCGGTGGGCGGCAAGGGCGGCGGCGGCCGCCCCGACATGGCCCAGGCCGGCGGCCCCGACGCCGACAAGGCCGCCGAGGCGCTGGCGGCGATCGAGGCGGCGCTGGCCTCCGGCTGACCGCAGGCGGCACGCGCGGGCCACCGGCGTCCTTGACGGGTCCGCCGATTTGGCCTTTAACGATCATGGCGGTCGGCGAGGGGCGCACAAGCGTCGCGGGTGTGGGCCGCTTTCGGTCGCCAGAATGGGCGGTGCCTTCAGTCGGCTGCCCTTGGACCGCTCGGGATACGAAGGTTCGTCATGAAGTCTTGCCTGATCGTGGACGATTCAAAGGTCATCCGCATGGTGGCCAAGAAGATCCTTCAGGAAATGCGTTTCGAGACCGAGGAGGCCGAGGACGGTAAGGGCGCCCTCGAACTCTGTCAGGCTCACCTGCCCACCGCCGTTCTCCTGGACTGGAACATGCCCGTCATGAGCGGCATCGAGTTCCTGAGGGCATTGCGTGCGATGCCCGGAGGGGACAAGCCCGTGGTTGTGTTTTGCACCACCGAGAACGACATCGAACACATCCAGGAGGCCATCGAAGCCGGCGCCAACGAATACATCATGAAGCCGTTCGACAGCGAGATCCTGCAGGCGAAGTTCGCGCAGGTCGGCCTGATCGACGAGTGACGCGCGGTCCCGCCGACGTCCTGCCCACGGGGTGGCCCTTTGGGCCATTCGCTGGGGCGGCGGCCGAGGCCGGGACTGGAGCGCGCCGCTGATGGCACTGTGACATCTCCGGACGCGCCACCACGTGCGCGTCACCTCCCACCGACGGCAATCAAAGGGCTCGCTTTTTGTCTTCACCACCGTTCAGGAGCACCACGCGCACGCCCGGCGATGCGGATGATGGCCCAATCCGGGTCATGGTCGTTGATGATTCCGCCGTCGTGCGGGGCCTGGAAACGCGCATCCTGGAAAGCGATCCGCAGATCACGGTGGTCGCCTCGGTGGGCAACGGCCAGCTCGCCGTCCAGGCGCTCGACCGGCACGACGTCGAGGTGGCCATCCTGGATATCGAAATGCCGGTGCTGGACGGCCTGTCGGCCCTGCCCAAGCTGTTGGAGAAAGACCCGGGCCTGAAGGTCATCATGGCCTCGACCCTGACCGTGCGAAACGCCGAGATCAGCCTGCAGGCCCTGGAGGCCGGCGCCGCCGAATACCTGCCCAAACCCACCGCCTCGCGGGAGATCACCGCCGAGGGCGGGTTCAAGCACGACCTGGTGACCAAGGTGAAGGCACTGGGCCAGGCCCGCCGGCGCGAGAAGCGCCGCGGCGGCGGCGCGTCCACCTTCACCGCCGCCCGCGCCCGGCCGGCCGCGCCCGCCAAGCCGGCCGCCACGCTGCGGCCGCAGGCCGCGCCCCCGATCGTTCTGCGCAAGGCCCCGGCCATCGCCGAGGCCATCGACGTGATCGCCATCGGCAGTTCCACCGGCGGCCCCCAGGCCCTGTTTTCCGTTTTGGGGGCGCTGAAGGCGGCCGGCGGCGTGCGCCAGCCGATCCTCATCACCCAGCACATGCCGGCCACCTTCACCACCATCCTGGCGGGCCACATCAGCCGCGCCGCGGGCCTTGAGGCGCACGAAGGCAAGGACGGCGAGGCGATCAAGGGCGGCCAGGTCTATGTGGCGCCGGGCGACTATCACATGGTGGTCGAGGGGCGTGGCGCGCAAAAGGTGATTCGCCTCAATCAAAACCCGCCCGAGAACTTCTGTCGACCATCGGTTGATCCCATGTTTCGTAGCATCGCCAGTGTGTATGGCCGTCGCACGCTCGGCGTGATACTGACAGGCATGGGATCGGACGGGACCAAGGGGGGCGCCATGATCGTCGAGGCCGGAGGGACCATCATCGCCCAGGACGAAGCCACCAGCGTCGTCTGGGGAATGCCCGGGGCGGTCGCCCAGGCGGGGCTGTGTACCGCCGTGCTGCCGATCGGCGACATCGGCCCGTTCATCTCAAAAATCGCGAGCAAGCGCTAGTCTCATGAAACCGGACGACTTCGACTACGTCTCCAGGCTCCTGCGGGAGCGATCAGGGCTGGTCCTGACCCGGGACAAGGCCTACCTGCTCGAAAGCCGGTTGATGCCGCTTGCGCGCAAACGGGGCCTCAAGGGCCTGGACGACCTGATGATGGCGCTGAAGAAGCGGGACGCGGCGCTTGAAACCCTGGTGGTCGAGGCGATGACCACCAATGAATCGTTCTTTTTTCGCGACAACAAGCCGTTCGACCAGTTCAAGTCCATCGTCCTGCCGAACCTGATAAAGGCCCGTGCGGCCCGCAAGTCCTTCCGCATCTGGTCGGCTGCCTGCTCCTCGGGCCAGGAACCCTATTCGCTGGCCATGCTGCTGCGGGAAGAGTCGGCCCGGTTGAACGGCTGGAAGATCGATATCGTCGGCACCGACATCTCGCGGGAGATTCTGGACAAGGCCCGCTCCGGCACCTACAGCCAGTTCGAGGTGCAGCGGGGGATGCCCATGGCCCTTCTCGTCAAATACTTCAAGAAGAAGGACGAGAACTGGGTCATCGACCCCGCCATCAAATCCATGGTTCAGTACAAAGAATTGAACCTGCTGGGCGATCTGCGCGGGCTTGGCCAGTTCGATGTGGTCTTCTGCCGCAACGTCTTGATATACTTCGACCAGCCGACGAAATCCAAGGTTCTGAACGCCATTTCCCAGATCATGGCCGACGACGCCGTGCTGTATCTGGGCGGCGCCGAGACCGTGCTGGGCGTGTCGGACAAGTTCAAGCCGGTGCCCGGCCAGCGTGGCATTTACGCCCTGGCCAGGGGCGATGGCGCCTCCTCGCTGGGCGCGCCGCCGGGCTGACGCCCCGGGGTCTCGGGGGCCGCTTGCGTGGCCCTTCGCGCTGTCTTTTCCACCGCCAGCAGGGCGGCCGCCCATGACCGATCGCCCGTTCCCACCTATCGCAGCCTCCCAGCGCCCCGCCGGCGCGGGACCGGTCGGGGTTATTCTTCTCGATACACGGGTTCCCCGGCTCCCAGGCGATATCGGCCATCCGGATACCTTCGAGGGTCGCGCCCTGTACCGGTGCATCCGGAACGCGCGCGTGGGTCACGGCGCGGACGCCGTCGGCGCGTCGGTTGTCGAAGCGGTCGGCGAGGCCGCGCGGATGTTGGAGGCCGACGGTGCCCGCGTGATCGCCACCGGGTTCAGCCTCCCGCCCGACGCCCATTCCCGGCTGCGGGCGGCGGTGTCGGTTCCGGTGTTCACCAGCGCCCTGATGGTTCTGCCGCTGGTGCGCGCCACCCATGGCCCGACCGCTCACATCGGTATCCTGACCTTCGACTCCCGGACGCTGACGCCGGACCACATCGGGCTCCCGCCGGGGGACGCGACGGTCGCCATCGAGGGCATGGAGCTGTCGCGCGCGCTGTATCCGGCTCTGCGCGAGGACCGCCCGACCCTGGACGCCACCGCCGCCGAGGCCGACGCCGCCCTGGCCGCCCAGCGCCTGCGCGGCCGCGCGGGCGGACGACTCGATGCCGTTATTCTTGACTGCGCCGCCCTGGGACCGTTCGCCGCCCGCATCCGGCACGAATGCGACGCCCCCGTGTTCGATCTGGCCACCCTGGTCCGCTGGGTCGACACGAGCCTGCTCTGAGTGCCTGTCTATCGTGAGTCTTTCACCGGCCGACGACTGAAAGTCAGTTCATTCGTCGGCCGGCGGGCGCTCGCGACTCCAGGTGAGGCGAGGATCGCCGGCGGTCAAGCGCGACTGTTGGAGACCGGTATAACGTCAGCCCGCCCCGCGCCTGCCGCCATGCCGAGAAAACCCATTGCCACACGGAAACAAGGGAAATTAAGCTAGAAAAATGGGCGGCCACAATGCGGCGCTCAAACCGTAGGCAGTCCAGCCACCGACTCGGGGAGGGGAAGGGATCATGGACCGGATGGGAGAAGCCCGTTCGCGTGCACGGACGGCGGCGGGGGCCTTGCGCGCGGCGGCCTGGGTTGCCGTCGCGGTCGCTGTCCTCATCACTAGTGGGGCAACGGCGCACGCGGAGACCCTGGCCGACCTGCGCGCCGAGATGGAGGCGGCGCTCGCCGCCCAACAGGCCAGCATGGACCACATGTGGACCATGACGGCGGCCGCCCTGGTGTTCCTGATGCAGGCCGGGTTCCTGTTGCTGGAAGCCGGCATGGTGCGGTCCAAGAACTCCATCAACGTCGCCCAGAAGAACATCGCCGACTTCGTGATCGCCACCGTGGGTTTTTACGTCATCGGCTTCGGCGTCATGTTCGGCCCGTCGGTCTTCGGCGGCGGCTGGCTGGGCTGGGGCGGGCTGACGTTCGGCCAACTCGACGACTGGACCTACACGTTCTTCGTCTTTCAGGTGGTGTTCTGCGGCACGGCGGCGACCATCGTCTCCGGCGCGGTGGCCGAACGCATGAGCTTTTCGGCCTATCTGGCGGTGACGTGCTTCATCTCGATCCTGATCTATCCCGTGTTCGGGCACTGGGCCTGGGGCAACCTGCTGGACGGCGACAATCCGGCGATCCTGGCCGACATGGGGTTCATCGACTTCGCGGGCTCGACCGTGGTGCACTCGGTGGGCGGCTGGGTGGCCCTGGCCGGGGTGATCGTCATTGGCCCGCGCATCGGCCGGTTCGACCCGGAGACGGGCAAGCCGCTGCCGATCCACGGACACAGCGCGGTCCTGTCGACAGCGGGCGCGATCCTGCTGTGGGTGGGGTGGATCGGCTTCAATGGCGGCTCGACCACGACCGGAGACCCGGCGTTCGCCCACATCATTTCCAACACCATGTTGGCCGGCGCCTTCGGCTCCATCGCCTCGATGCTGATCGGCCGCCAGGTTGACGGCGTGTTCCGGCCCGACCGTGCCATCAACGGCGTGCTGGGCGGATTGGTCGGCATCACGGCGGGGTGCGACGCGGTGACGACCTACGGCGCGGTGTTCATCGGCCTGTCGAGCGGCGTGGTGGCGGTGCTGGCCGCGCACGCGTTGGAGCACCGGTTCCGCCTCGACGACTGCATCGGCGCGGTGCCGGTGCACGGCGTGTGCGGCGCCTGGGGCACCATCATGGCCGGCGCGCTGGCCACGCCGGACGCCCTGGCCGCCGCTGACCGCCTGACCCAGGTCGGCGTGCAGATGCTGGGCGCGGGCATGGCGTTCGTCTGGGCGTTCGGCACGGCCTACGTGTTCTTCAGGGTCCTCAACGCGACCCTTGGCATCCGCGTTTCGGCCGAGGAGGAACTGCAGGGCCTGAACGTGGCCGAGCACGGAACCACCCTCGGCACCGGCATGTTGCAAAAGGCGATGCTGGAACTGGCCACGGGCAGCGGCGACTTGTCGCAGCGCCTGGACGAGTCGACGGGGGATGAGGCGGGCGAACTGGCCGGTTCCTTCAATCTCCTGATGCAGAGGCTGCAGGGCATGGTCCTCAACGTGGCCGGCAATGCCCATGTCCTGCTGCAGTCCTCCATGAGCCTGCGCGGCATTTCCGACACCATGAGCCGCGACGCCGGCATCATGACCGACCGCGCCGGGCACGTCGCGGCCATGACCGACGACGTGTCCGGGCGCGTCGCGCACATGTCCGAGGGCGTCGGCAGTCTGAACGAAAACGTCCTCGACATCGCCAATGCGTCGCGCTCGATGTCCGGCCACGTGGTCGACGCGTCCAGCAATGTGGAGGAGATCGCGCGGGCCATCACGGCGATCGCCGACACCGCCCGGGCGGCGGCGCGGACCGCCGCCACGGCCTCGACGCGGGCCGGGGAAGCCGGCGGCGCGGTCGAAACCCTGAGCGGTGCCGTGGGCGAGATCACCAAGGTGGTCGACGCCATCCGTGCCATTGCCGCCCAGACCCGGATGCTGGCCCTGAACGCGTCCATCGAGGCCCAGCGCGCCGGCCCCGCCGGCAAGGGGTTCCAGGTGGTCGCCTCCGAGGTCAAGGGACTGGCCGACCAGGCCGCGTCCGCCGCCGACGACATCGCCCACCGGATCGACGCGGTGCGTGACGGCACGGCGTCCGCCGTGGCGGTCATCGACGACGTCGCGACGGTCATCGCCGAGGTCCACGCGGCCGTGGACCGGATCGACGAGTCCGTCGCCGTCCAGTCCCGCGGCACCGAGGCCATCAGCGGCGGCATGGCCCGGGCCGCCGAACAGGCGCGGACCATCTCGGACGCCATCGAGCACGTCTCCACCACGGCGCGCGGCGTTTCGGCGGACGCCCGCCACGCGGCGCAGGAGACGCGCTCGGTGTTTCATATCGTCACGCAGGTGAATGACGCCGCCCGCGAGAGCACCGCCACCGCCCATGACGTGCAGGAGGCCGCGCGCGAGGTGTTCCGCATTGCCCGCGACCTGGAGACCATGGTCGGCAAGCTGGGCGGCGCCCGCGCCGCCCTGGACCGCATGGATACCAAGGCGACGGCCCTCGCCGACCAGGAGACCACCGAGTCAGAGTGAGGGGGCGCCCGCGCCCGCCCTCGATCACGCGTCCAGATAGTCCCGGCACAGCACCTCGGCGATCTGCACGGTGTTCAGCGCCGCGCCCTTGCGCAGGTTGTCGGACACACACCAGAACGACAGGCCGTTGTCGACCGTGGCGTCGTCGCGGATGCGCGAGACGTAGACAGGGTCCTCACCGGCGCATTCGGCCGGGGTGACGTAGCCCTCGTCCTGGCGATGGTCGACCACGGTGACACCCTCGGCCGCGCGCAGGACGGTGCGGGCGGACTCGGCGTCGATCGGCTTTTCCGTCTCGATGTTGATGTATTCGGCGTGGCCGATGAACGACGGGATACGCGCGCAGTTGGCGTGCACCTTGATCTTAGGATCGAGGATCTTCCGCGTCTCGACGTTCATCTTCCACTCTTCCTTGGTGGCGCCGTCGTCCATGAAGACGTCGATGTGCGGGATGGCGTTGAACGCGATCTGCTTGGTGAACTTGGCCTGATGGTCACGCCACGGCTGGTTCATGAAGATGCCGCGCGTCTGGTTGAACAGCTCATCCATGGCCGACTTGCCGCCGCCGGACGTGGACTGATACGTCGAGACCACAACGCGGCGAATGCCGAACGCCGCGTGCAACGGCTTCAGCGCCACCACCATCTGGATGGTGGAGCAGTTCGGGTTGGCGATGATGCCCTTCGTGCGGAAACCGGCGATGGCCTCCGGATTGACCTCCGGCACCACCAGCGGCACGTCGGGGTCCATCCGGAACTGCGAGGTGTTGTCGATCACCACGCAGCCGGCCTTGCCAGCGCGCGGCGCGTGCACGGCCGAGACCTTGGCGCCGGGCGACGACAGGGCGATGTCGGTGCCGGTGAAGTCGAAGGTCTCCAGCGACTGCACCTTCAGCACCTGATCCTCGCCGAACGAGATCTCCTGCCCGGCCGAGCGGTCGGACGCCAGGGCGATGACCTCGCGGGCGGGGAAGTCGCGCTCGGCCAGGATGGACAGAATCTCGCGGCCGACGTTGCCCGTCGCGCCGATCACGGCGACGCGGTAACCGTCTTGTCGATATGCCATGGTCCTCTCGTGTCCTTTTGGCTGGGGGTCGTACCGGCAGTCGTGATGTGGCGCCGGTCCCGGATGGCCTGTGCGGAGCCACATACCGCACCCGGCCGGCCAAGGAAAGGGACCAGCGGGATCGGCGGGGCAGCGGCGCCCCCGCGTCAAATGGCCCGCGCCATACAGAAAGGGCGAACCGTGTTAGGCTCGCCCCGTCATCCCGGCCTGCCGGCGTTCCGGCGGCGCCGCGCGATCATCGATCGTTGGAGCGCGCCAACTGGTCCGTGGCTTGGTCCGATTGAGACCGGGCCTGCTCGTCCGTCCAGTCGGCGAAGGTCTGCGGCGGCGTGCCGGCCTGCAGAACGCGCGGGCCGGTCTCGCGATAGAAATAGTGATCGCCCACACGGGCCGCGAACTCCAGACGTCCGCTCCAGTCGGGATCAACGTTTCGGTTATGGTACCACAGGGCGCCGCCGGTCAGGTCGCTGATGGCGTTGTTGCGCGTCAGCAGGGACTTGGCCAGCAGGACCGACTGGCGCCACGCCTCGGTTTCCGTCGGTGTGTCGCTGCGGCCGTCGCAATACCAGGAGAACTGACACAGGCGCGGGCGGGCCGAGCGGTTCTCGGTCACGACGCCGCAGATGCTGTCCGGGTAGCGGGGATCACGGGCGCGGTTCAGCACCACCTGGGCGACCGCCACGCGGGCGCGGACGTCCTGGCCACGCGCTTCCCAGTAGTCGTTCAGCGCCAGGCACAGCAGTTCCTGCTTGGACACCACCATGCGGGTCCAGTCGACCCGCAGGTCGGAGGGGAGCGCCGCCGACGGGACGTCGGCCCATGCGGTCCGCGGGCCGGTCAACACCAGCACGGCCAGCAGCAGGGCGGCCAGGCCCGTCAGGAGATGATAGGGGTTCGACAGCAAACGCACCGGTCAACCTCGTGTCCTGGTGACCCCACACCGCAGAGCCCACACCGCCCCATCGTCGGCGGTTTCGGCCCGCTATGCGGGATCGTGCGGCAAACGCACCCTCTTGCGCGCCCGCTGGGGCAAACGCCAAGCACTGCCGTCACATTAAAGTCTGTTCAAACGTCCGCGTCGCGGGCGCCTGGCGCCCGATCGGTCAAGGTCAGGGGCCATTTTTCGACAGCGACACCCTTCTGCCCCAGACGCTGTGTATTCCGTCCGGCGTCTCGCCCCAGTCCTGTTCGCTTGGGTCCGCCACCCTTCTGGTCGAACCACACTGACCCTAATCATGCGGGCGGCGCATGGCTATCCCGATTCTTCTTGCGCCGCAACATGACAGATGGGAGGGGTCGGGGGCGAAACGCCACCCGGCATCGGCAAAAAAAATTTTGATGAAAATGCGTTCGACCCGAGTCTTGAACCCGCGTCGGGGAGGCGCGGACGCATCGGGCGGGCATCAGGGGCCGGTTGAACGGGCCGTGTCGCGGCCGCCTGTTGCCGCAGAGCAACACATTGCCAGATGTCCGGGCCAGATAGGCAAAATTTATGCGGGTATTTGGTGGGTGCCTTGGCTCGAATCGGGCGCGCCAGGGTTTTTACAGGCCGGCACGCGAACCGCTTCACGTCATGGTCCGCGCAAAAGCGGACACGACGCAAAGCGATCCACGCCATTCAGTGCGGAGGGGGGGGCGGATCAGGCCTTGATCCCGTGCGGGTCGGCGTGGGGCTGGTCGAGCTCCTCGGTGCGCGCATAGGCCTCGCTGGCCTCCGGCCCGAGCGTGGCCGCAACCTCCGCCCCTCTGGCGGCGCGTTCTTCCAGTTCGGCAATGCGTTCCGCGCGGGCCTCCTCGGCCTTTGCCGTTTCCTCGGCGTAGCGTTGGGCCGCTTCGGCGCGCCTGGCTTGCGCCTCGGCATAGACGGCGGACCCTGTGTCCGTATCGCCTTTGGCGCCGTCCTCGCCAGAGCCACCGCCGATGAGCACGCCGCCGCCCCGGGCCTGTTCAAACGACCGTTCGGACTGCACCGTCTGAATGGCATTCTCGCGTTCAATCTGGTCCAGGCGTTCGTCGCCATTGACGTCGAAGCGTTTCACCATGTCCGGCGCGCCAATGGAAATGGCCGCCGCCATGCCGATATTGACCGGCCCTTCGACCCCGGCCTCGGAATCGGCTTTGGCCGCGCGCACCTCGTCCCGGGCCTGCTGGGCTTCCTCGGCCTTGGTCTCGGCCCGCTCGCGAGCCTGGCGGGCCCTTTCGGCACCCGGGTTGTTCAGGCTGTTGGCCGCTTCAACCGGTTCGACCGGACGATCAAGCGGCGACTGCTCACGGGTCGCTTGCGGCGACAGACTCACCACGTCTTCAATCCGGCGCGTTTCATGGTCGTGGGGGTCGCCGGCTTGCCGTGTAATGGATCGCATGGTCGACGACAGCACGCCGCTCGACCCGCTGGGGCCACCTGCACCAAATGATTCCGCCATCACACGCTTCCTTTCTGGAGGTGGAGACACGCTCCGGCCGCGCCCGGGTCAACCGAACCACGTGCCGGTACCTTTTGCCAAAAAAATAGCAGGCTTCGCGCCATCTTTAAAGGGCGTTGAGACAAGCCCGAAGTCCCCGTTTGTAACCTCCTGAGATACGAGAAGAAAACAAACTGGGCAGGCGGGAATTGATGAAAATGCAAGATTGATTCGCGCCAAGGATCCGACTCGGCGGATGTCGAGTCGTTTCGAGCCAGTCAAGAGCCTATCACAGCTCTTCACCGCCCGCGCCGACCAGGGTGTCGATCACCCGGCGCGGGATCATCAGGTCGGCCAGCGCCGCGCGGCAGCGTGCGGCGAACGCCGCCGGCTCCAGGTCGGCCGCGCCGAGACGCAGGAAGTCCTCCTTGCGATGCACGGCCAGGTAAAGGTGCCGGCCCTGGAACGCGGCGGCGAGGTGCCCCCGCCCCCCCTGGAGGTCGTGGCGCAAGGCCAGCAGGGTGCGCCCGAAGGCCGGGGTGATGACCGTCCGCGCGGTCTCCACGTCGCTGGCGTAGGTGTCGTAGGCGGCCTCGACCTCCGGGTCGGGAAAGGGCAGGCGCTCCATGCCCTCGAAGCGCGCGAAGCGGCCGCGCAGCCAACCGAGCACGCCCCGGCGCGCCCGCAGGAACAGGATCGTCGGCATGTCCCGTGGGGTCTCGATGCGCATCAGCAGGCCCCGGAACACGTTCACGGTATGCTGGCCCGACCGGCGATCGTCCTGGGAACGGCGCCGCGTCAACCGGGCCTCGACCATCCGGTAGCGGACCCCGCGCCACGCGCCGTCCAGGCCGTCCTGAAGGTCGACCCCGTCGAACCAGTCGACCAGGCGCAGGTCGCGAAACGGGTGCGGGTCAAGGAACGCCAGGTCGACGCGATGCTCGAACCGGTCGATGTCCATGACCTCGCACAGGATGGGGCCGATCCGCTGGGCCATGTCGTGGTCGAACGCGGCCCTGGGGCCGCGTCGCGCGGCCACGGCCATTCCCGCCGTGGTCAACGCGATCGCCGGCAGCGCGGCGATCAGGACCGGCCCGGACGGAACAAAAACAAGGACCGCACAGGCGGCCCCCAGACCAAGCGCGCCCACCAACGCGGCCCACCGCCGGCCCTTGCGCCGGGCGGCGTCCCGTTCGCCCTGATGGGCCAAGAGCAGCGGCAGGATCTGGTCGTCGAACACCCGCGCGAAGGCCTGTTCGTGCGGGGCGCGCTCTTCGAACGTGGGGGATGACATCGGTTCCGCGAGTCCTGGGGCGATCAGTCGAGATCACACACTATCTCGGAATTCGGTCGATCGCCAACGCCCGCGCCTAACCGGTCGAATGGGCCGCCATTCCCTCCGGATACACGAACAGGCCGCCCGGGGCCTCGTCCAGCCGCTTCGTCAGCAGGTCGACGAAGGTCCGCTCGGCCTGGGACAGCGTGGTGCGCGGGTTGGTCACCAGGAACACGTCCACCGCCGGCGGCCCGCCCGGCGGCGGGGCATCGTCTCCCGGCGGCAGGCGCCACAGCAGGCCGTCGGCCACGTCTCGGGCCACGGCGTGGATCGGCAGGGCGCCGATGCCCAGGCCGGCGCCGATCATGCGGCGCACTTCCTCCAGGTTCGCGGCCGAACCGATGACGCGCCCGTTGAGTCGGTGCTGCGCGCGCAGGATGCTGACCGCCCGCAAGGCGTCCTGGGGCTTCTCGGTGACGAACGACACGAACGTCTCCTCGGCCAGGTCGGCCATGGTCAGGTCGGTGCGGCCGAACAGGCGGTGACGCGGCCCGCAGAAGAACCCGAAGTGCTCGCGGAACAGCACGCGGTAGTCCAGCTGCGGATGCGGCTGGGCCACCAGGCACAGGCCGGCGCTGGCCTGCTTGGACAACACCATCTGTGTGACCACGCTGGACGGGGCGACCTCGATATCCAGCGTCACCAGGGGGTGGCGGGCGTGGAACGCGGCCAGCACGTCGTCCAGCGGTGGGAACACCACATGGCTGGCCGTCACCAGCCGGATGTGGCCGTCCAGGTCCGCCTCGGGGTCGCTCATCAGGTGGCCCAGGCGGCCGATGGCACCGCAGATCTCCTGGCACTCGCGGAACAACACGCGGCCCTGGTCGGTCAACTCGAAGCGGCCCGGGGCGCGGTCAATGAGCCGCTGGCCCAGGCGGTCCTCCAGCCGTTTGAGGGCGTTGCTGACGCTCGGCTGGCGCAGCAGCAGGCGGTTGGCGGCGCGGGTGATGGAGCCTTCCTCGACGATCACCATGAAGGTGTGCAGGAGGTTCCAGTCGAAGTCGCGTCGGGCGAGGGGCGCTTCGGCGGAAGGCTCGGCCATTGTTCCGATGGTTGCGTCGACAGGGGCATTGGCAGTGTCGGCCACCGCACCGGAGTCGTTCATCTCGATCATGGCCGTCCCTCCCTCCCGGTCATTATAGCGACAGGTTATTCATTGCATTGTCGGTATCTATTTGCGCCGAGTCCATTGACCGGGCGTCATAGATCGAACGGCTAGGTCGGATAAACTGGACCGGCGGCGTCGCGCGACGGGTCGCGGCGGATACAGGGGCATGTCACGGCAAGGGGAGGCGCTGCGGTGACCGCGATCACCAGCCGTTTGGCCGGGTTTGACCGGCGGCCCTGGGTGCTGCTGTCGCCGGCATTGCTGTCGGTGACCCTTCTGCTGGTCATACCGGCCCTGTTCATCGTCGTCTATTCGTTCTGGCTGCGCACGGCGACGGGGGCGGATCAGGTCACCTTCTCGCTCGCCAATTGGCGGGAGGTGCTGACCGATCCGTTCTATCGGGACATCCTGATCCAGACGCTGCGCATCGCCGCCCTTTCCACGATCACCTGCGCGCTGGTGGGGTACATCCCCGCCTACTACATCGCCTACGCCCCGACGCGCCACAAGACGCTGCTGCTGGTGCTGCTGATGCTGCCGTTCTGGGTCAGCTACATCATCCGCACCATGTCTTGGATCAACATCCTCGGGGTCTCCGGCGCGGTGAACAGCGCCCTGTTGTGGGCCGGCCTGATCGATGAGCCGATCCAGATGCTCTACAACGAGGCCACGGTGATCCTGGGCCTGGTGCATTTCCTGCTGCCGTTCATGATCCTGAACATCTACGTCAGCCTGGACGGCATCGACCGCAGCCTGACCGACGCCGCGCGCTCGCTGGGCTGCACGGGATGGCAGGCGTTCAAGGAGGTCACCCTGCCGCTGTCGGTGCCCGGGCTGGCGGCGGGCTCGCTGCTGTGCTTCGTGCTGGGGGCCGGCACCTACATCACGCCCATGGTCCTGGGCGGGCCGGGCGACGCCATGTTCGCCAACCTGGTGTTCGAGGCCATCGTCACGCAGTTGAACTGGCCGCTGGGCTCGGCGCTGTCGCTGCTGCTGCTGGCGCTGCTGAGCGCCCTGGTCCTGGTCTACAGCCGGTTCCTCGGCATCGACCAGATCGCCAAGAGCTTCCGCTAGGGACGGGGAGGACACGCCATGACCCTCGCCTGGACCGCCATCCGCCTCGGCACCGTGCTGGTCTATCTGTTCATGTTCGCGCCGGTGGCGGTGGTCATGCTGCTGTCGTTCAACGCCAACCAGTTCGGCAGCTTCCCCATGGAGGGCCTGTCGCTGCGCTGGTTCGTCGAGCTGATCCAGAACGACGCCATCGTGCGCGCGTTCCAGACCTCGCTGGTGCTGGGGGCGTTGACCAGCGTGATCTCGACCAGCATGGGGGTGCTCGCGGCGCTGGCCATGGTGCGCTACGACTTCCCGGGCAAGCGCCTGATCTCGACCGCCCTGATCGCGCCGATCCTGGTGCCGGAGGTGGTGCTGGCGGTGGCCCTGCTGCTGTTCCTGCGGTTTCTGGATGTGCCGCGCAGCTTTTTCCTGCTGCTGATGGGGCACGTCATCTTCACTCTGCCGTTCGTGGTGCTGGTGGTGCAGGCGCGGCTGGTGGGCATCCGCCGCGATTACGAGGAAGCCGCGCTCAGCCTGGGCGCCAATGCCGTCCAGACCTTCCGCGAGATCACGCTGCCCTTGATGCTGCCGGCGGTGCTGGCCGGCATGTTGTTCTCGTTCACGATTTCCTTCGACGACATCACCGGCACGCTGTTCTGGAAGCCCGGCGGGGTGGAGACGGTGCCGACCCAGATCTTCGCCATGCTGCGCAACTCGATCAGTCCGGAGATCAACGCGCTGGGCACGGTGATGGTGGTGTTCACGGTGGCCCTGCCGCTGCTGGGAGCGGCGCTGGCGCGCCGGCTGTCGGCGCGCATGACGGGGCGATAAGCCCGCGCGAGTCCATCCGCGGGACACAGATTTCACAACAGGGAGAGTTGACCCATGGACCAGACCAAACGCCTCGAACGCCTGCTGGAGCGGTACCGCAACGGCGACATCGACCGTCGCGGCTTCCTCGGCCTGCTGGGCGCGGCCGGCCTCGGCGCCGGACTCGCCGGCGGCCCGATGGCCCTGATGGCCAGGCACGCCCGCGCCGCCGATCCCGCCCAGGTGCGTTTCGACGGCTGGGGCGGCGTCGTCTCCGAGGCCTTCCGCGAGTACGCCTTCCAGCCATACACCGAAAAGACCGGCATCGAGGTGGTGGACGGCACCTTCGGCGGCGCCGATGAGTACCTGGCCCGGGTCAAGGCCAGCCAGCCCGGCGAGTTCAACATCGCCCACCTGTCGGGCGTGTTCGACTACGCGCGCTATCACGGCCTCGACCTGTCGACGACGCTGAACGAGGACAACATCCCCAACCTGGACCTCGTCATCACCACCCTGCAGGAGCCGTTCCGCAAGATCACCGGCGGCAACCTGTCGGCCGTGCCCTACGACTACGGCACCACCGGCATCGCCTATAACCGCAAGCACGTCAGCGACGACGAGGCCAAGGCCCAGGGCGCCGACCTGCTGGTCAACCCGGACTTCAAGGGCAAGATCGGCGGCTGGGGCGAGTGGAAGACCCGCATCTGGTACGCCGCGTTGCAGACCGGCCAGGATCCGAACAACATCCAGGACATGGACGCGGTCTGGGAGAAGCTGCGCGAACACCGCGCGCTGTTGTTGAAATACTGGAATTCCGGCGCGGAACTCATGAGCCTGCTGGCGGAAGAGGAAATCTACGTCACCGAGGCCTGGTCCGGCCGCGTCAAGGCCTTGCAGGAGCAGGGCCACGACATCGGCTATCTGGATCCGCCGGGCGGGCTGGCGTGGCAGGAATGCCTGTTCGTCATCAAGGGCAGCCCCATGGAGGCGTGCGAGGAACTGCTGAACTTCATGCTGGAGCCGGAGGTGGCGATCGCCGTCGCCGAGGGGCAGAACTACCCGCCGGCGCTCGACCCGAACAAGGTCGACCTGCCGGAGAGCGTGACATCGCTGCCGGCGTTCGATCCGACGGGCACGCTGGAGTCGCTGAACTTCTTTGATCCGGACTACTGGAACAGCAACGAGCAGGAGTGGTCGAAGACCTTCGGCCGCGTACAGAAGGGGTATTGAGGCCGATCCTTTCATCCTGAGGATTGTAGGGTGCGCCTGAGAGGCCGCGCGGCGGCCGACGGCGCACCGTCGAACGGCCAGACGGTGCGTCGTCGGATGCAAGAGTGCCGTAGGGTGCGCCTGAGAGGCCGCGCAGCGGCCGACGGCCCGCCGCTGAACGGCCGGACGGTCCGTCGTCGGATGCAAGAGTGCCGTAGGGTGCGCCTGAGAGGCCGCGCAGCGGCCGACGGCGCACCGTTGAACGACCCGACGGTGCGTTGTCGGCGGTTTCACCGCCTCCAGACGCACCCTACGATCTGTTTCCGCACCGCTGGATCGGAACAGCCATGGACCCGAAAGACTCGATACACAACACCCAGGTCGGGATCCGGTAATATAATTTAGAAACATCAGAGATAACGATCGACATTAATGCAAAAGTAATATTTTCTTGAACTTTTTATTTTGAGAGAACCCGTTCCTTCTAGTGCCAGGCATTTCTATAAAATTTTGGTCAATATTTTTCCTTGCTGGGCCCCTTGAATTTCCTTTTCCTACCAACGAACTCTGATTGTAGTGCTTCCAACATGCGAAATGGCGCGACGGTGTGAACGGACGGCGATCTGTTGCGGTTCGTTCAAGGAAAGCGCTGACCTTCAACCCGAAAAATCCAAAATATCGCCCACTCCTCGGCAGAACGCTGGCCGAGAGGAGCAAGGAGTGCTTTGCTATGCTCAAGTCAGTCCGCATTGGCCCAAAGCTTTATGGTGGTTTCGGAATCGTGTTGCTCCTGCTCGTCCTTGTGGGCGCGGCGTCGACGCTTCAGTTCCTCACCGTCCAGGATATGTTCAACCAGTACCGCAACGCCGCCAAATCGGCCCATACCATCAGCGAACTGCAGTACGAGTTCCTGCAAGCCCGGCTGAACGTCAAGAACTACCTGATCGACAATGACCCGGCGGTGGCCGACTCGGTCGTCCAGCAACTGGAGTCCGTCCAGACGCTGGTCGACACGGCCCTGGACGAAGCCAGCGACCCGGGGGCCGAGGCGCGCCTGCGCGATATGGCCGGCCAGGTCGAGCGCTATCGGGCCGGGTTCGACCGCGTGATCGAGCTTGAAGGACGACGCCAGGACCTGACCCAGGTGTTTGTGACGGTGGGGCCGGAGGTCGAGGATGCTCTCAGCGACGTGATGCAGGCGTCGGACACCGCCAACAATGCCGATGGCGCCTACCGCGCCGGCGTGATGCTCCAGACCCTTTTGAAAGCCCGCATCCACGGCAGCAAGTTCCTGGGCAACGGGGATGCCGGAGAAGCCGCCAGGACACGCGAAGCCCTTGCGGCCTTTGACACCGCCACGCCCGCCCTGATGGCCGCCCTGCAGGACCCGACCCTGCGCGGCCGCGTCGAAACGGCGGCCGCGCGCAAGCAAGACTACCAGGACGCCTTCGCCGACGTCGCCGACGTGATCGGCACGCGTGACGAGATCGTGCACGACACCCTCGACGTCGTCGGGCCGGCCGTCGCCGAGCAGATCGTCGGCTTCATAACCGACACCAAACAGGTCCGCGACACGCTCGGCCCCAAGGCCGTGGCGATCATCGGCCAGACCGTGGTCATCACCCTCGTCCTGTCCGTGGTGGCCGTTCTGATCGGCTTCGCCGCCGCGTGGATCCTCAGTGCCGGCATCGCCCGCCCGATCCGCGCCATGACCGGCGCCATGGGCCGCCTGGCCAACAAGGATTACGCGGTCGAAATCCCGGCGCAGGATCACGGCGACGAGGTGGGCGACATGGCCAAGGCCGTGCGCACCTTCAAGGACGGCATGGAACAGGCCGACCGTCTGGCCGCGCAGGAACAGGAGGCCGCGCGCCGTCGTGACGCGCGCGCCGAGCGGATCGAAAGCCTGAACGCCCAGTTCGATCAGGGCGTGGGCACGGTATTGCAGGCGGTCGCGGCGGCGGCGTCTCAGCTTCAGTCCACCGCCAAGAACATGTCTTCCATCGCCGAGGAAACCAACGCCCAGGCGACGACCGTGGCCGCCGCCTCGGAACAGGCGTCGACCAACGTGCAGACCGTGGCCTCGGCCGCCGAACAGTTGTCGTCCTCGATCAGCGAGATCGGCCGGCAGGTGCAGCAGTCCAACGACATCGCCCAGCGGGCCGCGACCCACGCGGACCGCACCAATCAGGTGGTTTCGGGCCTGTCGACGGCCGCCCACAAGATCGGCGAGGTGGTCAATCTGATCACCGACATCGCCAACCAGACCAACCTGCTGGCCCTGAACGCGACCATCGAGGCCGCCCGCGCCGGCGACGCCGGCAAGGGCTTCGCCGTGGTGGCCAACGAGGTTAAGAGCCTGGCCAGCCAGACGGCCAAGGCCACAGAGGAGATCGGGCAGCAGATCGGCGCCGTGCAGACCGAGACCCAGACGGCCGTGTCGGCCATCGGCGCCATTTCCGATATCATCAAGGAAATCAACGAAGTCGTCTCGACCATCGCCTCGGCCGTGGAAGAGCAGAACGCCGCTACCCAGGAAATCGCCCGAAACGTGCAAGAGGCCAGTCAGGGCACCACCGAGGTCTCGTCCACCATCACCGGCGTCACCCGCGCGGCGCGCGACGCGGGCTCGGCGGCGGACAGCGTCCTGGAGGCGACCGGCTCGCTCAACGAGCAGTCCGGCCACCTGAAGGCGATGGTGGAATCCTTCCTGGCGGACGTCCGCGCCGCCTGACGGGACCCTCCGCCTGAACCCGCTCCCAACCTCCCCCATTTCATAGGGGAGGAGTCAGGCAAGCACCTTCCGATGGG
The DNA here is from genome assembly GCF_937138205.1 of uncultured Rhodospira sp. Classification (GTDB taxonomy): domain Bacteria; phylum Pseudomonadota; class Alphaproteobacteria; order Rhodospirillales; family Rhodospirillaceae; genus Rhodospira. The sequence goes on from NZ_CAKZOT010000003.1 coordinate 24,255, forward strand.
CTGGAGAGCAGACCGGAAAGGGGGTGCGGCCCGGCCTTCCTCTCAATGAAATGGCGGTTCGATTCACACATCTTCACTTATGCTCGTCATTGCGAGAAGCGCAGCGACGAAGCAGTCCAGGGCGAATGCTGGTGTCCTACGCTCTGGATTGCTTCACCCTCTTCTTGCGACGAGGGTTCGCAATGACGAGTCACTTTTCCGCCAGGGCGTAGGTCCCCAGCTTGGCGGCAAAAGAAGTCTGAACATGACAGATTCATGGGGGAAGGTTGAAGTGGGGGGCTTGTGCCGCCTCCTTATTCCGCCGCGTGCAGGCCCGTGACGGTGGCTGACGCCGTCCGGTTGGCCCGGGGTTCGCGCAGCACGCTGGTGCGGCGGCCCGCGTGCGCCGGTTGGGGCGTCGCGTGGCGTGGCGTGTGCTTAATGTAGGGGCGCAGCTTCTCGCTGGTCATGAACTTGTGCATGGCGATCTCGTAGCCCTCCTGCCGGCAGCGGGCGATGTTCTCATGCGTCCAGAAGGGCTTGGCGTCCGACTGGGCCTCGATGACGATCCATTCCGTGTCGCGGCCCTTCTGCTTCTGGTAGGCCATCGCCTGCTTGATGTCGTCGTCGCCGATGGTGGCCACCATCTCGGTGACCTGCAGGGCGTAGTTGTTGTGGTTGCCGTTGTCGATGGACAGCATGTCGGTGTCGTTGCTGTCCATGATCTGCACGCAGATGCACACGTCCAGCGACGGCAGCGAATCGAGCGCCGTCGGGGTCAGGGTGGCCACATCGCGGACGGCGCTTTCGCGGTAGTAGCTGCCGTCGATATAGGTCTCGGCGATCAGCCACGGCAGGTTGCTGCCGGAGGCCAGGCGGCGGCCGTCGACGGGCGCGAACGCAGGGTGGTCGGCACAGTTGGTCGACTGCACGACCTCGGCCGCGCCCACCTTCAGCAGGCTCATGATGTAGATCGGCGACGTGTCACTATAGACGCTGCCCCAGTTGATCGCCGGGTCAATCCAGCCGTCGGGGTCCTGCGGGTTGTACAGCTCGGCGAAGGGGCCGATCGGGGCGAAGAAGTAGCCGCCAAGCAGCAGGCGGGCCATGGGATTGCAGACGCAGGCGTTGCGCGTGAAGATCCCCAGGTTACGGTCGGTCGGGTTCATCATGTAATCCATCCCGGCCTTCATCATGTTGGGAATGAACTCCGGCGCGAACAGGTTCTGGTAGGCCTGGGGCGTGGTGTAGTACTGGGCGAAGCCGCGCATCCACTGCGCCACGCGCATGGCGAAGAACGGCGGGATCGGCGCCTTGACGTAGTCCTTTTCCCACAGCAGGCCGTTCTTGGAGAACTGGTCGATGTAATATGTGGGGTGGCGCCCCTCCACCAGGGCCATCAGGTAGTACATGCCGATGAAGTCGCCAATGCAGCCGGGCAGCATGGCATCGGGCACGATGCCGAGTTCGTGCATGGCGTCGATGACGCCGACCTCATAGCCGTAGTAGGGACCACCGCCGAAGGGCACGAAGGCGACCTTGGCGGCGTCGGCGCGCGTCTTCCAGTTCTGGTAGTCGCGCAATGTCATGCTGGCGTAATTGAAGTCGACGTCCATGGAAGGGTCCTCCTTCTCGTCTGGCCCGTGTCTCGGGGCCGGGGCGTGGCGTAGGGGTGTCGGCGCTTTGAGCGCGGCGGGCCTGATGATGCGCGGTTGGCCGAGCGTGCGGACCGGAGCGGGCGCTGGGCACGGGGCGACCGCCGCGCGACCGTTCCGTGCGGCCCTCTCCACCGTGTCCGTTCGGTGTGCCCCCGTCATGGCCCCATGCGGATCAGCTGTGGGGAACTATACCGGAAAAGGACGCGGGCGCACAACGCACTATCGCAACGCAACATCACTATTCCGGCGCAAGGCGGGCCATATGAATCAATGCATGTAAAATAGGCGCAAATATGTTACCGAAACGATCCGATATCGAGCAAAGTGGCGCCAGAATGATTGAGCGCCGCGCGATTTGGTTGCGGTGCCACAGGAGGGGGGGCGGGGCTCCCGGTCCCCGCGATCGCGTGAGACGGAGGTGTCTCCGCCGTCAATCGAACCGACGCGCGGCCTTCCTGGCCTTCTTGCGATGGGACTGAAATTTCAACTCTTCGCGCCGCAGCTCGACGCCATCGTTGATCGTCCACTTCACAGCCCAGCACTCACGAGGTCGCGCCTCTCGAAGCTTGGCTTCGATGCGAGGCCACCACATCAGGATATTCGCGGTCTGGAGTTCCAGTTTGGCGTTGCCGTGAGGCGGGGCAAACCAGATGACTCTCAGGCCCGTGTCCTCAACGGCCAGAACCTGTTGGGGTTTCTTGAGGAAGTCGGTATCCGTGGAGAGGATGGCGTGGCCGCCTTCGTGGGCGAACGCCGTGATCCAGTGGTGATCGGCCATGCCTTGGTGGCCGGCCTCGCGGACGGTCGAGAGGTCGACGTCCGAGTTGATGAGCGCGACCGCCTTGACGGTTTCGATGAGCTTCGGAGAAAAATGCTCGTTGGCGCGTACCCTCACGCAGCCAACTCCCGCTCGAAGGCGACAGCTTCCCTGATGAAGGCAGGCTCCACCTCCCACCAAGACGCCACCCGCGCCACGTCGCCGTCCTCAGCATCGAACTGGCGGCGCAAGGCAGCGGTCGGCACCCTGTCGGGACCAATCGTGGGCTGACCGAACGCATACCGCGGGTTGACGACCACGTTCGGGGACGTGTCGGGCCGGGGGCGCCACGCTGTGGCCAAGCATGAAACGGGGTCAAACGTCAAATCAGCAGCAAGTGACTTCTCGATGATGTCATACATTTCGAGCTGGCCGGTCAAGATATTGCTGATACTCAACCGCTCTTCGTCAGCGACAAGCCGGAATATGTTTTTTCGATCTGTCAGGTATTTTGCGTGCGACAGGGCAAACGGGTGGCGGGCCCCAAAATACTTGCGGGCCGCTTGCGCAACCTTTCGCAGGAACTGCAGGCTGAAGCCTTTGCTGCGGAAATGCTCGACGAAGCGCACCTCGATCAGGTCCAGGAAGCTCAGTTCCTGGGGTCCGCCGTCGGGCGAATAGTCGCGCAGGACGACAGGTGGCCTCGCACTATCATTGGCTGGCCCGAGCCACCGCCGGATCCGATCCTTGCGCGCGATGCCGAGCAGGCGCGCCGCATCGCTCACGGTGTAGAACCCGCGCAGCAAGGGATCAGCGCTCGTGCCGGACCCATCCATCGGCATTCACCGCTTTTTGTTGCCGTCGCGATCATCGTAGCAAACGCGAGTCTCGCAGTGAATCCCTCAAATGAATCGTGCTCGTTTTTGGCGAGGGGATTGCCGCCTCACCCCTCCTTCACACGCAGCGCCTTGATGGTTGAATGAAGGTCCGGCAGGCGGGTGCAGACATTGCGCCAGACAAGGCGATCATCACGGATCATGCGCCATACACCCGCTCCCGTGTCCGCTCGATCGACTCCCGGACAGAGGGGTTGCGCACGGCGTCGGGCATGACGAGATCGACGCGTCGGCCGAACAAGGCGCCCAGGTCGGATTGCAGGGCAAAGAACGCGGTCAGGTCGGGCGCGGCGGTGTCGTGGAACGTCACCAGAAAATCGATGTCGCTGCGGTCGGGATCGAAATCACCGCCGCGTCCGGCCGAGCCGAACACCTCCAGCCGGGCCACGCCATAGGTCTGGCACAGCGCCGTCAGGGCCTCGCGTTTGGCGGCGATCTCGGCGTTCACGCGACCTGCTTTACTCGGAAAGTCTGTCGACGGAGCACCAAGGATAGCACACCCCGCGCGGCGAGGCGTCACCCCTCCTTCATGCGCAACGCCTCGATGAAGGCGGACTGGGGGATTTCCACCTTGCCGAACTGGCGCATCTTCTTCTTGCCCTCTTTCTGCTTCTCCAGCAGCTTGCGTTTGCGCGTCACGTCGCCGCCATAGCACTTGGCGGTCACGTCCTTGCGCATGGCGGAGATGGTCTCGCGCGCGATCACGCGCCCGCCGATGGCCGCCTGCAGCGGGATCTTGAACATGTGGCGCGGGATCAGGTCCTTCAGCCGCTCGCAGATCTGGCGGCCGCGGAACTCCGACTGGGTGCGGTGAGCGACGAACGACAGCGCATCCACCGGTTCGTTGTTGACCAGGATGGAGACCTTGACGAGATCGGACTCGGTGTATTCGTCCATGTCGTAGTCAAAGCTGGCATAGCCGCGCGAGATCGACTTCAGGCGGTCGTAGAAGTCGAACACGATCTCGTTCAACGGCAGCTTGTAGACCGCCATGGCCCGCGCGCCAGCGTAGGTCAGATCGAGTTGCTCGCCGCGCCGCTCGGTACACAGCTTGAGCACCGGCCCAAGGTACTCGTCCGGGACGATGATGGTGGCCTTGACCCACGGCTCCTCGATCGAGTCGATGGTCACCGGGTCCGGCATGTCGGCCGGGTTGTGCAGTTCCAGGTATTCGCCGTTGGTCAGGTGCATCTTATAGACCACGCTGGGCGCGGTGGTGATCAGGTCCAGGTCGAACTCGCGGGTCAGGCGTTCCTGGATGATCTCCATGTGCAAGAGGCCCAGGAACCCGCAGCGGAAGCCGAAGCCCAGCGCCGCCGAGGTCTCCATCTGGTATTCAAAGCTGGCGTCGTTCAGGCGCAGCTTGGCGAGGCTGTCGCGCAGGGTCTCGAAGTCCGAGGTATCGACCGGGAACAGCCCGCACCACACCACGGGAACGGAGGGACGGAAGCCCGGCAACGGCGCCGCGCACGGCTTGCGGTCGTCGGTCAGGGTGTCGCCGACCTGGGTGTCGGCCACCGACTTGATCCCGGCCATGATGAAGCCCATCTCGCCGGCCGACAGGCTCTCGGTTTCGACCAGCTTGGGGGTAAACACGCCCACCTTGTCGATGGGATGCACGGCGCCGGTGCGCATCATGCGCATCTTCATGCCCTTGCGGAACGTGCCGTCGATGACCCGCACCAGCGTAATGACCCCCAGGTAGGGGTCGTACCAGCTATCGACCAGCAGCGCCTTGGGCGGGTTGTCCACCGCGCCCTGGGGCGGCGGCAGGCGCTGCACCAGCGCCTCCAGCACGTCGGTCACACCCTGGCCGGTCTTGGCGGAGATCATCAGCGCGTCGGTCGCCTCGATGCCGATCACGTCCTCGATCTGCTCCTTGATACGGTCTGGCTCGGCCGCCGGCAGGTCGATCTTGTTCAGGACCGGCACGATCTCCAGATCATTCTCCAGCGCCAGATAGACGTTGGCCAGCGTCTGCGCCTCCACCCCCTGCGACGCGTCCACCACCAGCAGCGCGCCCTCGCACGCCGCCAGCGAACGGGAGACCTCGTAGGAAAAGTCCACGTGCCCCGGCGTGTCCATCAGGTTGATGGCGTACGTCTTGCCATCCGACGCCTCGTAGGTCAGGCGAACCGTCTGCGCCTTGATGGTGATACCGCGCTCGCGCTCCAGGTCCATGCTGTCGAGCACCTGCTCCTTCATCTCGCGGTCGTCCAGCCCGCCGCACATCTGGATCATGCGGTCGGCCAGGGTCGATTTGCCGTGGTCGATGTGGGCGATAATGGCAAAGTTGCGGATGTGCGAAAGGTCGGTCATTGAGGGGCGAGTCCAAGGAACAGTTGCAATGGCAGGTCCGGGCGCGCGAACAATAGAAGCAATTCGAGCCCGGTTCAACACGCCCCCCACACGCCACGTCACGCGGCGTCACGCCAGGGCGCCGCCACATCGCTTTCGGCATTTCCAATGAGGGCCCGTTAACAATTCAGTATAGACTACCGTATAACATTTGGCATAGTTGACCAGCCGAGGGTCGGATGCCGGTGTGTGTTTCGGTGTCCGCCCCGGGTTTCCGCGCGCAAACGAGGCCGATCCATGGCGCCGTCCGAAGAACATGGGCAGACCGAAAGTCTTGATGCCCCCTACCTTCTGGCCCTGGCCCGGCAGAAGACCGTGGCATCCCGCACCGCCCTGGCCGAGACCATCGCCGCCCTGTTCGCCAAGGGGGCCGACAGCCTGAACGACCGCGAGTTCGCCCTGATGGCGGACATTCTGCGCCGGGTTCTGAAGGAAATCGAGCTTTCCGTGCGCCGGCGCATCGCCGCCGAGTTCGCCAGCCGGCCGGACGTGCCGCGCGACCTGTTGACCTTCCTGGCCAATGACGAAATCGACGTCGCCTATCCGGTGCTCAGCCAGAGCCCCGTGCTGCGCGACGCCGACCTGATCGAGGTCATCCGCAACCGCACCCTCGAACACCAGCTCGCCGTCGCCGTGCGATTCGAGGTCAGCGAGGCGGTGAGCGAGGAACTGGTCAGCACCGGCAACGAGACGGTCATCACCGAACTGTTGAAGAACCCCGACGCGCGCATCTCGCGTGCGACGCTTGCCTATCTGGTGGAGCAGTCGCGCCGCGTCGGGGGCTATCGCGAGCCGATCCTGTCCCGCCGCGAACTGCCCGAGGACCTGGCCAAGCGCATGGTGCTGTGGGTCTCGGCCGCATTGCGGAAGACCATCGTGGATCGCTTCGGCCTCGACCCGACCGAGGTCGACGCCCTGATCGAGAACGCCGTGCTGCACGCCGATCCGACCGACGAGGCCCCCGACTCGGGTCCCACGGCGGCCGAGCGCCTGGCCGAGGAACTGAGCGCCGCCGGCCGCAACGACGCCGACCTGATGATCTCGGCGTTGCAGAATGGCGAGGTGTCGCTGTTCGTCACGCTGTTTTCCCGCGCGTCCGGGATGCGCGAGATCCTGGTGCGTCGGATGCTGTTCGAGCCGGGCGGCGAGGGCCTGGCCATTGCCTGCAAGGCACTCGATCTGGCGCGGGAGGATTTCTCGGTCATCTTTCTGTTTTCGCGTAAGGCGCGCCCGGTGTCGGCGACCGTGCTGCGCGACGAACACAAGGCGGTCATGGACCTGTATGACCGGCTGACCCAGGACGCCTGCACCAAGGTGCTGGCGCGGTGGCAGCGCGACCACAACTATCTGAAAGCCCTGTTGGCCGTCGATCTGACCGAGGCCCAGGGGATGGACAGGCCGTTGCCGACCGACCCGCTCGACCCGACGGACCGGTGAGGGTCCCGCCGGGTGGCGCCCTCTCTGATTCACACATTTGGATGATGGCGCCGGCCGGCACCCGCCGCTCGGAGTCCCTCCCCATGAAATGGCTATCAGATTGTCGACGGGGGGAGGACCACTGCTATCCATCCATATTGAGAACTGCTGCAGCCGCCCAAGGATGGTTGACCATGCGCTGTTGCACAACCTAGCCTCCCGAACGTCCATAAACGCGCGGCAGGGAGGGGGCGCGCATGAACAGCCACCACACACGGATCCTCGGCAGGGCGGCGGTGCTGTCCCTCGCGGTCGTGATCGTCGCCATGGTCGCGGTCGCGTGGACGGCGGCGTCGGCGCGGACTGAGTGGCCGGAACGGCCGGTCACGCTGATCGTGCCGTCCGGGGCCGGCGGCGGCACCGACCTGACGGGGCGGATGCTCGCCGAACGCCTGGAGGCCCGCTTCGGCCAGCCGTTCACGGTCATCAACCAGGGCCAGGGCGGCGGCGTGGTCGGCATCGGCGCCATGACCGGCGCGCGGCCGGACGGCTACACGCTGGGCATTCTCTACAACTTCGCCCACTACAAGGCGCTGGGGCAGGCCGATTTCGACGTCGACGATGTCACGCCCATCGCCCAGTACAACTTCGATCCGGCCGGCTTCCAGGCGCGGGCCGACAGCCCGTGGCCGGATCTGCCGGCGGCGCTGGACGCCATCAAGGCCGACCCGACGGGGGTGACCATCGGCTGCGCCGGCGGCTGTGGCGGGTCGTGGCCGATCGCCGTCGCCTCGCTGCTGGCGGCCTGGGACATCGACCCGGCGCGGGTGCGCATGATTCCTAGCCAGGGCGCCAACGCCTCGTTGCAGGATCTGGCGGCCGGCGGGCTGGACGTGGTGCCGTGTTCGCTGCCGGAGGCGCGGGCTTTTCTGGACGCCGGCCTGGTGCGAGCCCTGGCGGTGTTCGCCGACCAGCGGCTGGCCGCGTTCCCGGACGTCCCCACCCTGGAGGAGGCGGCCGGCCTGACGCTGACGCTGGGGGCGTGGCGCGGCGTGGTGGGTCCCGCCGACCTGCCCGAGGCCATCACCCGGCGGCTTGAGGCGGCCCTGCGCGACATCGTCCACGATCCGGATTTCCGGGCCGAGATGGCGGCGCACGGCTTCGGCCTGCGCTGGCGCGACGCGGCGGCGTTCGAGGCCTTCATGCGCGCCGAGGAGCAGCGTGTTCACGCCATGATCCGGGATCTGGGGTTGTGATCGCCGGCGCCGCCGCCGTTCTTGTCGGCGCGGGGCTGATCGGCGTGGCGATGCAGGCGCGGCCGGTGCCGCCCCTGCCGATCGGGCCGGGGGTGCTGCCGGCGGTGGTCGGCCTGGGCCTGCTGGGCGTGGGCGCGGCGCTGATGGTGGCGCGGCGCGAACCGCATGACCCGGCGCCGTCCCGGCCCGACCGCACCGGGCTGACCGGCTTGGCGCTGGCCATCGCCCTGCCGCTGGCGCTGGCCGCCACGCTGGAGACCGTGGGCGTCGCGCTCGGCCTGCCGTTGGTGCTGGCGCCGCTGCTGGCCTGGCACGGAATGCCCCCCGGGCGCGCCATGCTGCTGGCGGTGGCCATGACGGGGGCGCTGTTGGCGCTGCTGGGCGGCCTGCTGCGGGTGCCGCTGCCACTCGGTCCGCTTGCGGGCGTCCCGCCGTGGACATGACGCCGGCGGCGCTGGGCGCGGCGCTGGCCCTTCTTCTGACGCCGCAGGTGCTGGCGGTGATGGCCGGCGCCGCCGTGTTGGGCTTGGTGGTGGGAGCGCTGCCCGGCCTGACCGCGACGCTGGGCGTGGCGCTGCTGGTGCCGTTCGCCCTGCTGCTGGAGCCGCTGCCGGCGCTGGCCGGGGTCGTCACCCTGGCGGCCGTGGCCATCACCGCCGGCGATCTGCCGGGGGCGCTGCTGCGGGTGCCGGGCACACCCGCCTCGGCCGCCTACGCCGAGGCGGCGCATCGCCTCGCCCGACGCGGCCGGGCCGGGCTGGCGCTGGGCACCGGCCTGGTGTGCGCCGCCGTGGGCGGCGTGGCGGGCGCCCTCGTGCTGCTCCTGGGCGCGCCGGCGCTGGCCGGCCTGGCGCTGCACATGAGCACCGTCGAGCGCTTCTGGCTGGCGGTGCTGGGCCTGAGCGCCGCCGCCGTGGTGGCCGGGCCGTCGCCCCCGCGCGGCGCGCTGGCGGTGCTGATCGGGCTGGCGCTGGCGCTGGTGGGGCTGGATCCGGTGTCCGGACAGCCGCGCCTGACCTTCGGCCTGACGGACCTGAGCGGTGGGCTTGGCCTGATCCCGGTCATGATCGGTCTGTTCGCGGTTTCGCGCGTGCTGGCTCACGCCCTGGACCCGAAGACGGACGAGAGGGCGCCGCCCCGTATTGGCCCCGTGTTCGCCGGTCTCGGTCAAGCGCTCGGTCGGCGGCGCCGCGCCATCGCCCTGGGCGGCGGCGTCGGGGTGGTGATCGGCGCGATCCCGGGCGCCGGGGCCGACATCGCCGCCTATGTGGCCCAGGCCGTGGCCCGCCGGCTGACACCCGGTCGCACCAAAGGCGAGGACGACCATGACCTCGACGCCATCGCCCCGGCCGGCGCCGCCAACAACGCGGCCATCGGCGGCGCCCTGGTGCCGGCGACCGTGCTCGGCATTCCCGGCGATTCCCTGACCGCCATCGTCATCGGCGTGCTGATGCTCAACGGGATCACGCCGGGACCGGCGGCGTTCCTGCTGCACGGCGACACCATGGCGGCCGTGCTTCTGGCCTTTCTGCTGGCCAACCTGCTGCTGGTCCCCGCCGGCCTGTTGGCCCTTGCCCTGGCGCGGCCGCTGCTGGCGGCGCCGCCGGTGGTGCTGATGCCGCTGATCCTGGGCGTCTGTCTGGTGGGAAGCTACGCCGTCGAGCGCACGACGACGGCCCTGGTGGTGACCATGGCCGCCGGGGTGCTGGGCCTGCTGATGGAGCGGGGGCGGGTCCCCCTGGCGCCGGTTGTCCTGGGGCTGGTGCTGGGGCCGCTGATCGAGGAAATGGCCCTGACGTCGCTGATGAAGGCGGGCGGCGACCCGGCCGTGCTCGTCGAGCGGCCGGGGGCGCTGGGGCTGGCCCTGGTGACCGCCGCCGTGTGGGGTGTTCCGGCGGTGCGCGCCGGCATTGCGCATGTACGGCACCCACGCGACTCGGACTGACCCGGGTGACCCGCGTCCCGACACGTCCGACCGGCACCGCACTCCACGCGGTTGCTCGGAATTTCGCTAGACACCACTGGTTCTCGCGACCCGGCGGACCGGACGGCGCGACAGGGCCGGATTCGCGATCGCGGTGGGTCGAGGGGCCATGACCCTTGATTTTCATTTGTCGCGGGATCGGAACAAGCGCATGATCCGTTGAATACCCGTGTGCACCAGTGGGGGATTGGGCGCGGGACAGGGCTGCCGCCGTGACCTCGACCATGCGTCCCTCGAGTCCCGTCTCGCAGGAGGACCGTCCATGGCCTGGTTCAGTCGCTTCACCCGCTTCGGAGACGTTCACCTGGTGTACGGCCAGGAAAACAACATGTCGTGCGGCATCGCCAGCGTGCTGATGTGCGTGTTCAAGATCAACAAGCTGCGGCCCGGCACCCAGGCCGTGCATGTCAACACGGCGATCTACAACGCCTATTCTCGGGCGTCGGGCGGGCGGTACCAGCCGGCGACACAGGGCACCCACCCGAACCACCTGGTGACGGTGCTCAACAGCCTGAACTGCGGCCGCTGGACCTGGAGCCAGCTGTCCGCCGCCCAGGCCTCGCGCAGCATCATCAATTGGGTGGGCGTGGTCGCCGCGCCCGGGCCGACGGTGACCGTCAATCCCGTCATCATCGGCGTGGACTGGGATGCCGGCGGCGCCCACTGGGCGGTCATCGACACAGTGCGGACGTTCATGGGCACCAGCTACGCCACCGTCTGCGACCCGTGGGACGCCAACGTCCACGTCCAGGAGATCAGCGGCAACCGTCCCTTTGTCTACAACGCCGGTCAGGGTGGGTTCTCGGTGGACTTCTGGGGCTCCCACATGGGGCAGACACGGCCCTTCGCGCCCGGCGCCCGGGGTCGCATCCAGAACTGGGGCATCATCCATCGCACGTGACGGCCGGCTTGCGTGCCCTCGCCGCCGGTGCGACAGTGAGGGTCATTTGCGACAACCACCTAGGTAGCGGTTCATGACCCCCGTGCAGGCCCGCACGGCGCTGAGCTTTTCCTGCGTCGGGCATTCCATCAGCCATGTGTTCGAGCCGATCTTCTACGTGGTCGCCCTGGTGCTACCGGCGTACTTCGACATCTCCTACGAGGCGGCGCTGGCCCTGATCCTGGTCGGCAAGCTGCTGTTCGGCATCGCCGCGCCGTTCGCGGGGTGGCTGGGCGACCGCTGGAGCGCCACCGGCATGATGGCCGCGTATTTCCTGGGCATCGGCGCCAGCGCCATCTGGGCCGGGCTGGCGGGCAGTCCGCTGGAAATGGCCATCGCCCTGGGCTTCCTGGGGCTGTTCGGATCGATCTACCACCCGGTGGGCATCGCCTGGCTGGTGCGCAACGCCGTCAACCGGGGCCAGGCGTTGGGTGTGAACGGCGCTTTTGGTGGTTTCGGACCGGCGGCCGGCGGCCTGATGGCCGGCCTTCTGATCGACGCCTTCGGCTGGCGCTCGGCGTTCCTGATCCCCGGGGTCGTGACCGTGGGCCTCGGCTTGGCGTTCCTGTGGCTGGTCTGGCGCGGCGTGATCATCGAGACCAAGATCGACGCGCGGAGCGATCCGCCGCCAGACAAGCGCGATACGGCGCGGGTCTACATGATCATCGCCCTGACCATGCTGGTCGGCGGGATCATCTATCAGGCCACGCAGGCCAGTATGCCCAAGGTGTTCGAGGAACGCCTGGGCGACCTGTTCGGCGAGGGTGCCAGCGGCATCGGCGTGGCGGTAATGCTCGTTTACGCCATCGCCGGGATGTTTCAGATCGTCAGCGGCCACCTGGCCGACCGCTACCCGCTGAAAGTCGTCTACGTCGGCATGTACGTGGTGCAGGCGCCGTTCCTGGCGCTGGCGGCGGCGGCGACCGGTTTGCCGCTGCTGCTGGTGATGCTGATGATGGTGACCTTCAACACCGGCGCCCTGCCGGCCGAGAACAGCCTGCTGGCCAAGTACACGCCGCCGGCGTGGCGTTCCCGCGCCTACGGCATGAAGTTCGTGCTGGCCTTCGGCATCAGCGGACTGGCGGTGCCGCTGGTGGCCTGGGTGCGGGCCACGACGGGCGACTTCAGCGCGCTGTACCTGCTGCTGGCGGCGCTGGCCGCGCTGGTCATCGTTGTGGGCATCCGCCTGCCGCGTGAGCGGCCGCTGCCGGCCGCCGAGGCCGCGCCCGCCGAATAGCGCGCGCGGCCGGCGGACCGCTTGTGAGCGGCGCCCCCTCCGCCCATATGCGAACGACCGAGAGTGACTCCGGTCTTTCGTATAGGGAGAACCGCACACATGCCCACACACACCGCCACCTTCGGCGCGGGCTGTTTCTGGGGGGTGGAACAGACATTCCGCGACACCGAGGGCGTGACCGGCACGTCCGTCGGCTATGCCGGCGGGCACGTCGACCACCCCACCTACGAGATGGTCTGCTCGGACACGACGGGACACGCCGAGGTCGTGCGGGTCGAATACGACCCGGCCGTCATCACGTATGACCAACTGCTGGACGTGTTCTGGCAGACCCACGACCCCACCCAGGTCAACCGCCAGGGGCCGGACGTCGGCAGCCAGTACCGCAGCGTCATCTTCACGCACGACGCCGAGCAGGCGGCCACGGCGCAGAAGAGCCGCGCGGCGCTGGACGCCTCCGGGCGGATGCGCCGGCCGGTGGCCACCGAGATCGAGCCCGCCGGCCCGTTCTGGCCGGCCGAGGATTACCACCAGCAATACGTCGAGAAACAACGGGGGGGTGGGTCGCTCGGCGGACTGCTGCGGGCGTTCACGGGCCACCGGTAACCGGCCGCCCGCGCCGTCAGCTTGTCGGCCCGCAAACCCGACTTGTCCGGCACGTGCCGCCGATGCAGGTGCGCTCCCATCGGCACGCGTCAGTGGCGCCCGGTGGCGCCGTTTGCGGCGGTTCGGCCTCGGTCATTGGGGCCTCGATCGCCGGTGGCTCGGCGTCGGCGGCGGGCGCCGGCCTGCCCTGTTCGGCGGCCAGCCAGGGGTGACGCGAGACGTCCGCCGGGCCGATGATGTCGGCGGGCGGGCGGACGCTTGCAAATGATGGGGGCGCGGGCCGCACCATGCGCGGGCCATCCGGTGTGACTTCCAAAACGTTCAGGCCGCGTTCGTTCAGGCCGCTGGGCAGCAGCCGGAACAGCCCGGAAAACCCCCGGAACCCCGCCGGATCGACCAGGAACGCGTCGGTACCGGCGGACGCGGCACCGGAGGACCGCTCGGCCGCCCAGGCGGCGGCCAGGGCGACGGCATCCATCATCAGCCGGTCAAGCGGACCGGGGCCGGCCGTCAGTTGAAGGGGCGGGGTGTCGTCCTCTTCTTCTTCCGCCTGTTCGTCCCCCGGCTCGTCCGCCGGCTTGTCTGGGGCCGCCTCGGCGTCGTCCGTATCCCCGGCCTCCGCCGCGCCCTCGGACGGGGCGGGCGCCACGTCGTTGCTCGTCTCGTCGGACATCTCGTCGGACGTCTGGTCGGGGGCCGTACCGCCCGACGCCTCGGGATCCCCCGCGTCGGCGCCAGCGTCGGCGTCGGTTTCGGTGTCCTCCGACGTTTCCTCGACTGCCTCGTCGACCGTGCTCGGCGGTATGGTGGCCGTCACGTACCAGGCGCCGTGCAGCGAGCCTTCGGCGTAGGTCTCGGCCCGGTGCCACAGATCGGTGCCCAGAAGCCGCACCTCCGGCGGCACGGCATCATAATACGTGAACAAGGCAGACAGTCCCGCCAGGGACAGGCCGCTGGTGGGAATGATCACGCCGGTGGGGCCGATCTCGGCCACCTCGCGCACCAGGTCCACCTGGCTGTCGTACTCCGTCTGTGGCGGAAACAGGCGGCTGTCCACGAGTTGGACGCGACCCCGCGCGGCATGGCGGCGGGTCTCGTCGGCCACCAGTCGGGCGTAGGCGGTATCCGGGCCGACCAGGGCGATCCGGCCGTGGCCCTGGGCGGCGGCGTAATCAAGCAGCACCTCGGCCTGCTGACCCGGCAGGTGTCCGAGCAGGAACAAGCCCTCACCCGCCACCGCCGGGTTGTTGGACAGGGCCAGTATGGGGATGCCCGCGCCCGCCAGGATGGGCTTGGCGGCCTGGGCGGTCACCGAGTAAACCGGGCCGAGCACCACCTTGGCCCCCTGGGCCACGGCCGCGTGGGCGGCGGCGCGGGCGCCCTCGGGCGTCGAAGCGGTGTCATGCACGTCCAGGCGCACCACGGCCGCCCGCTCCGGTGTCAGCGCCTGCATGGCGGCCGCGCGCAGGCGCGCGCCGGTGTCCGCCTGCGGACCGCTCAGCGGCACCAAAAGGGCCACCGGCGTCGGGCCGACCGGTTTCGGCGGCGCCGGCTTTTGCGCCTCGGCCTGGGCGTCGGGCTCGGGAGGTGGCGCCGAGGCGGGATCCCGCGCCGTGCCGCCCGGCATGGTTTCGCAGCCGGCCAACAGGCCGGCCGCCAGCGCCAGCCCGACCAGGCGCCCCCACGCCGCGCGATTTCCGTTGAACAGGCCCATGCCCTTGCCTCCCCTGCGTGTCGACCGTCGGCGAGCATATCGCCCCGAGCGCCACCGGGCCACTGTACGGCGCGCCCGGCCCAAAAAGTTTCATGCCCGCCCAGGCTCACGCCGCGTCGGGCCGCGCCCGGGTGCACAGCGCCAGGGCGTCCAGGATGACCTCGGGGCCGGCGCCGGGGCGGTGCGCGTGCTCGCTCAGGTGGCGGCGCCAGGCGCGGGCACCCGGCACGCCGTGGAACAGCGGCAGGATGTGGCGGGTGATGGCCTGCACCGGCACGCCCCGCGCCACCACCTCGGCCGCATAGGCGGCCATGGCTTGTGCGACGGCCGCGCGGTCCGGCATCGAGGTGCCGGCGTCGCCGAACACGGCACGGTCGGCCTCGGCCAGGATCCACGGCGTTTCATAGGCGGCGCGGCCGATCATGACGCCGTCCAGGTCGGCCAACAGCGGCCCCACCGCGTCCAGGGACCGGACCCCGCCGTTGTGGACGAAAGTCAGGTGCGGAAACGCGGCCTTCAGGCGCCGCACGCGCTCCGGCTGCAACGGCGGGATCTCGCGGTTTTCCTTCGGGCTCAGGCCGTTCAGCCAGGCCTTGCGGGCGTGGACAATGAACACCCGGCACCCGGCGTCGGCCACGCGGGCGACGAACCGGTGCAGGAGGTCGTCGCTGTCCAGGTCGTCGATACCCAGGCGGTGCTTGACGGTGACCGGACGGTCCGTGGCCTCGGCCATCGCGGCCACGCACTCGGCCACCAGGTCGGGTTCGGCCATCAGGCAGGCGCCGAACCGGCCGCTGGACACGCGGTCGGAGGGGCAGCCGACGTTCAGGTTGATCTCGTCAAAGGCCCAGGGCGCCGCCAGCCGCACGCAGGCGGCCAGGGCCTCCGGGTCGCTGCCGCCCAGTTGCAGCGCCAGGGGGTGCTCGGCCGGATGGTGGTCCAAGTGGCGCGCCGGGTCGCCGAACAGCAGGGCGCCGGTGGTGACCATCTCGGTATAGAGCAGGGTACGCCGGCTCAGCAGCCGCAGGAAAAAGCGGTCGTGCCGGTCTGTCCAGTCCATCATCGGCGCGACGGACAGGCGCCGGTCGAGCGGAGCGGGCGGGCGCGGGGGGGATGGGGTGTTCGGCGTTGCCTGATGTCCGCTCGTCGTCATGGAGCCATTCATGCTTGGGTCTGAGTTGGTCACGAGCCGCGCCAGGGTCGCCCGATCAGGGAATATGGGCCGGGCGGGAACGGGCGTCCACCCGCCACCCGGCGTTTGGCCTGCCGTCGCACGAAGGGAACGCCATTTTGGCCGCTTTGTCTTGAAAGGCGGCCATTCTGGCGCTACAACATCGTCGTTAGGATTGAGGGGCGGAGATGGTGAAACTGGCGAGTATTGGGGGCGTGATCATCCGCATCTACAGCGGCGACCATCCCCCAGCCCATGTTCATGTCTACGCGGCGTCGGAACGGGCCGTGGTGGACATTGAGACGGGCACGATCCTCGCCGGCGCCCTGTCCAACAGGACCCGCAAGATCGTCGCCGAATGGCTGGCGGAAAACCGGCACCAAGCCAGGGCGGCGTTTGACCGCCTGAACCCACTTAGGACCTAGGGAGAAGGCAATGCCCAGCATTTACGACGACGCTGCGGACACGATGATGCTCGGCCCCGGTCCCTCTGATCCGGAAGACTGGCACCCCACGATCCTGTCGGTCGATGCCGGACCGGATTACACGCTCACGGTGACGCTGACCCGGGGCCGGGTTCTGTGCCTGGACATGACGGGCGTTGTGTTCGGCGATCCGGTGTTCGAACCGGCGCGCGATCCGGTTGTCTTTGCCACGGCGCACCCGGGCGAGGATGGCTTTTCCATTGTCTGGGGCGATGACGACACCAGCCTGATGGACATTGCCAGCGATACCGTGCTGGAGATGGCGGAGGCCCAACGCCCGCTGTCGGGCGCCGATCTTCGCGCGTGGCAGGGACGCCATGGCCTGAACAACCGAGAGACCGCTGCCATGCTGGATACCAGCCCGCGAACGATTCAGCGGTACCACGACGCGGACCGCCTCCCGTCGCCCATCCGGCTGGCGCTGCGGGCGATGGACCAACGCCCGGCCGTGTTTAGCGCTCTTTACCGCCCGTCCATGTCCGGGCGTCCCCGGCGTCCCGGCACGTCGCTGCGACCTGGGCGCCCTGCGAAAGGCTGACCGCCCAGGCTGCGTCCCCCTTTGCCTACCACAGCATCACGGTTGCCAGGATGATGACACCCACAACCACGATGCCGGCGGTGATCCCTGGCCCTATGACACCCCCGGCCGGCACCGAGGATCCCGGGGACGAAGGCTTTGGCCTGTACGTGCACTGGCCGTGGTGCCTGTCGAAGTGCCCCTACTGCGACTTCAACAGCCATGTGATCGACCAGCCCGACCAGACCCGCTGGGCGCGGGCCTACGTCCGCGAACTGGAGACCCTCGCGGCCACCGCCCCGCGCCGGCCGCTGACCAGCGTGTTCTTCGGCGGCGGCACGCCGTCATTGATGGAACCGGCCACCCTCGCGGCGGTGCTGGACGCGGCGGCGCGGCTGTGGCCGCTGGCGCCCGATCTGGAGGTCACCCTGGAGGCGAATCCGGGCGCGGTGGACCAAGTGCGCTTCGCCAGCGCGCGGGCGGCCGGGGTGAACCGCCTGTCGCTGGGGGTACAGGCGTTGGACGACGCGGCCTTGCGCGCGCTCGGCCGGCGCCACGATCGGGCCGAGGCGCTGGCGGCACTGGACCACGCCCGCGCGGTGTTCGACCGTGTGTCGGTGGACCTGATCCATGCCCGTCCGGGCCAGACGCCCGAGGCCTGGGCGGCCGAACTGGCCGAAGCCCTGGCCCTCGGCCTGGATCACCTGTCGCTGTATCAGTTGACCATCGAGCCGGGCACGGCCTTTTTTCAGGCGCTGCGCGACGGCACGCTGACGCCGCCGGACGAGGACACGGCGGCCGACCTGTTCGAGGTGACGCAGGAGGTCACGGCGGCGGCCGGACGGCCGGCCTACGAGGTCTCCAACCACGCCCGCCCGGGGGCCGAATGTAGGCACAATCTGGTGTACTGGCGCGGCGGCGACTATGCGGGGATCGGTCCGGGGGCGCACGGGCGCCTGGGCGGGAGCGCGACGCGGTGCGTCGCCAGCCCCGCCGCGTGGCTGGCCCGGGTGGAGGCGCGCGGCGACGGTCTGGCGGCGCGCGAGACGCTGGCGCCCGACGACCGGGCCACCGAACTGCTGCTGATGGGGCTGCGCCTGACCGAGGGCATCAACGCCGCGCGCTTCGAGCTTCTGTGCGGACGGGCGCTGGCGGACAGCCTCGATCCCGCCGGTCTGGCCGAGACGGTGGACCTGGGCCTTGTGACCTGGGACGGCCCTTGGCTGCGCGCCACGCCCACCGGTCGCGCGTGCCTGAACGCGGTGATCAGGCGGCTTGCCGGCGGCTGACCCGCTATCCCGTGGTATCGAGCAGGTAGAGGATATCCCCGCCGATGGAGTCCCGTAGCGCCTTCACCAGCAGGCCGTCGTCCGTATACCAGAGGTCGATGACGTCGTCGGTCTTGAAGCGAGACCGGGTGGCCTTGACGGTGCCGCCGATGAACTCGACCGTCTCGCGGCCCAGGGTCGTGGTCTGAACCGGCTCCAAAGCGCCGCGCTTGGTGGTGATCACGTGCGACGCCGTCAGGATGTCGCGGTTCCAGAAGCTCTTTGCGGGAACCCCGGCCGGCACGGTGTACGCGCCGGCCGCTCCCGACACGCGCAGCCCCTCGGGGCCGTAGGTGCTGGAGACCTCGAAGGCTTCGCCGTCGTCATTGGTCCGGGTCTTCAGCGCGACCAGCCGGCCGTTCTCCCAGACCTCGGTGGCGGCGTGCCGGCTGGTGTACGAATAGAAGAACACCGCGACGTCGATGCTGGTGCGGGTGACGATGGCCCGGTCGGCGCCACGCGCATAGACCTCGACCGTCGACGTGCCGATGGGGTCGTCGCCCCGGAAAATTCGGTAGGTCAGGGCATGGGTGTAGGCGTAGCCGTCCGGCACCCCCGGCGGCGCGCCGGCCGCCGGCCCTGCCACCGCCCCCACCGCCAACGCCAGCATCACCAGCACGGCCAGCCGGTTCAGCCAGGACCGGATGCCGCTGTCGCGCGGCAGCCGTCGGTTCCTGTTCGCCTGCATCCCTCCGCCGCTCGGCATGGTGACGGTCTCCTCGGCTGTCCGGGGAACGGCGGTTCGGCCGTGACGCTTCCCCCGACGATGGTAGAAAAAACCGGGCCGGTGCGCCAGTCGGCGCCGCCCGGCGACTCGCGTGTCGGGGTGGGTCGCGCCAATGGCTATACAAACCGGCCGGCTCGGATTACGGTCTTCTGAGGGCGCCGCGAACACTGGCGCGTTGATCGTCCCGACACGGCACCCGGACCGCCAGGATACGACAGGGCTCGTATGACAGACCCTCGGGCGGGTGCCGCACAAGGAGTGTGGAGCAGACGACGATGACGGACCACAGACTGTCGATCGAGGACGTCAACCGCTTGCTGGCCGACCCGTCCGACCAGACCCGTGTTCAGACGGCGGAAAAGCTGGCGCGCCAGTTCGACGATACCTCGCTGACCGCGTCCGAACGCCGCATGGCCGAGGACATCCTGCGGCTGATGGCCCGCGATGCTGTCGCCCGCGTGCGTCAGGCCCTGTCCGAGAACCTGAAGGACAACCCGCTGGTGCCGCACGACCTGGCCAAGACGCTGGCCGGCGACATCGACGTCGTCTCGGTGCCGATGCTGCAGTTCTCGGAGGTGCTGACGCCCGAGGACCTGATCGAGATCGTGCGCGGCCACGACGAAACCAAACAGACGGCCATCGCAGGGCGCAAGGTGGTGCAGGCCGATGTGGCCGACGCCCTGGCGGCGGAAGGCGCCGAAAGCGCCGTGACGGTGCTGGCCGGCAACACCGGGGCCGAACTGACCGAAACGTCCATGATGCGCATCGTCGACCGCTTCAGCGACAGCGAGGCGGTTCACGACGGACTGATCAAGCGTGACGTGCTGCCGATCACCATCGCCGAGAAGCTGGTCAACACGGCCTCCGAATCCCTGCGGGAGCGCCTGCTGGAGCGCCATGCCCTGTCGGCGTCGACGGCCGCCGAGCTGGTGTTGCATTCGCGCGAGCGGGCCACGATCGGCCTGTCCACCGGCTCGTCCGAGGACAGCGTCCTGCGGCTGGTTCGGCAGTTGCGCCAGCACCAGCGCCTGACGCCGTCGATCATCGTTCGTGCCGCCTGCATGGGCGACTTCATCTTTCTGGAATGCGCCATGGCCGAACTGGCCGGTGTCTCGCTGACCAACGCGCGTGAGCTGATCCACGATTCGGGCGAACTGGGCCTGCGCGGCATCCACGAACGCTCCGGCTTGCCGGACAGCGTGTTCCCGGCGCTGCGCGCGGCCGTCGACGTGTTCGGCCATACCACCTACGACGGCCTGGAAAACGACCGCGAGCGTTTCAGCCGGCGCATGATCGAACGCGTGCTGACCCAGTACGGCGACCTGGGCGTGGATTTCGAGTCCGACGACCTGGAGTACCTTTTGGGGCGCATGGGCCAGCTTCCGGCGACCCTTTAGGGCCTTTTGTGCCCCGGGGGGCGGGCCTATCATATTCACACTTCTTTCCGCCGAAGCGGCGGCACTTCGCTCGCGCGGTGATACGACTCGTCATTGCGAACCCTCGTCGTAAGACGAGGGTGAAGCAATCCAGAGCGAAAAATGCAAGTATCCGCTCTGGATTGCTTCGTCGCTACGCTCCTCGCAATGACGAAGAAGAGTAATGATGTGTGAATCAGATAGGGGGGCGGGCGAGGGGGCACTAAGCCCGAGACCACACCCCCAAACACCAAACACCGCCCCCGGCCGATGCCGGGGGCGGTGCTGATGGATCTCCCCTTGTGTGTGTGGGGGGGGGAGAGACGTGCCGGTTACGCGGCCTGCTGCGCGCCGCGACGGCCCTTCAGCCAACGCGAGCCGAACAGACCACCGAGGGCGGTCAGCATGAACCACGCGGCGGCCGGCAGCGGTGTGACGCCGACCTGATCCACGTCGAACCCGTCAAACGAATTAGAGCCAGAGTCGGTGGTATCGACCAAGACCAGGTGCGTGAAGGCGGTCCCGACCGTGAACTTAAAGCCGTCCTGGGCTTCCGCGTTCGGAATGGTTGCCACCTTCGCGAAGTCCGTCTCGCCGCTGTACTCATCATCAAACGGATTGGTAGTCCTGCCTGTCTTCACGTAATCTCCCGCACCAAAGCCGAGATTGTTGAAGGCGTAGACATCGGCCTTTTCGCCATGGCTCGGGCACACGCCGGAGTCAGTGCCGCAGTTGAACGTCACCTCGACGACGATGCCGGCCGTGAATTCGCCGCTGAAGTCGAACACGGCGTTGCCGCCCAGGCCGAGACTGAAGAAGTCGCCGTCCTTGTCTTTCACCGTCGCGACAGTCGCGCTGTCACGACCCGAACCGACCGTCCCGTTGTTATCCCAATAAACGGCGGTCGGCGCGACATACGCCGCCTGGGCGCTGCCGACGCTTGCAACCGCAAAGGCAACCCCGAGCGCGGCCGCGCTGAGACCGCCGAGAAGAGTCTTGTTCAAGCCCATGAGCCTTTCCTCCTTACCTGGCACCAAAGCTCTCGCCCTGATGGTCGCTGATCGTTGGTTTGGTCACAGTTGAAAGGCAATCCACCCCCTTCTGGGCCACCCCTTTCTCGGCATCTCACGCCTCGTCGGTGTGGACACCCTTCCGGTGGCGATGGTTGACCGATCCGCTTGGCCGCTTGCCTTGATCCCAAACGCCTTGCCGGACGGAAAACCGCAACGCCACAGTCTGATAAATTTCGACATAACATTTGCCTAAATATCGTCTTCTGTAAACCCGTTTTCTCCGCCTTACCCATCTGATGGAGGGTGCCGGGCCACCCCACCTCCCCTTTCGATGGAGGCGGCGATTTTCTGCCCTCCCCCATTTGGTGGAGGCCGGCCACCAAGCGAGCGCTCATTGGTTTCAAGTGCGCAACGAGGCCGATCTTATATCGCGGTCCGGCGCCCCGTTTTTCCAAGCCCTGTTTTGAATTCAGGGGCTGGCCATGCCGGATGCGGCGAATCGCCTATTCTGGCCGGTGCGGCCCACGGCCTGTCCGCGTGGCTGTCCGCATCGTTCCCTGGGAGTATCTTTAGGTGTCCGCCGGACAGCGCAACGCCCCATGCGGGCGCGCGCTCAGGCCGCGTCCCGCGTGAGCTGGAGAAAAATGTCCTCCAGGTCGGTTTCCTCGGTCACCAGATCGCGGATCTCCAGGCCGGCCGCGCGGAAGGCCTCCAGGATCGCGCCGACCGGCGTGCCGCTGGGTTTGTAGCGCACGACGATCTGGTCCGTGCCCTTGGGACACGCGTCCAACGCCGCCAGCGCCGGCGGCAGGGGCGCCGGCACCGGCTCGCCGACGGTCACCGTGATGGTCTTCGAATCCAGCCGCCGCAACAGATTGCGCGTGGTGTCAAACGCCGCCAGCCGCCCCTTGTTGATGATGGCGGTGTGGTCGCACAGCGTTTCCGCCTCTTCCAGATAGTGCGTGGTCAGCAGGATCGTGGTCCCGCGCGCGTTCAAGCCCTTGATCATCGTCCACAGGTGCTGGCGCAGTTCGATGTCCACGCCGGCGGTGGGCTCGTCCAGTACCAGGATGGGCGGGCTGTGCACCATCGCCTTGGCCACCAGCAGGCGCCGGCGCATCCCGCCCGACAGCGTGCGGGCGTAGGCGTCGGCCTTGTCGGCCAGGCCGACCGAGTCCAGGATCTCCATCGTGCGCCGCTCGCGTCGGGACAGGCCGTACAGGCCCGCCTGCACTTCCAGCAATTCGCGCGGCGTGAAGAACGGATCGAGGTTCAGTTCCTGCGGGACAATCCCGATGGCGGCGCGCGACTGGCGCGGATTGCGGTCGATGTCGGTGCCCCACAGGCGCACGGTCCCGGCGCTCTTCAGGACCAGCCCGGCCATGACGTTGATCAGCGTCGACTTGCCGGCCCCGTTCGGCCCCAGCAGCGCGAAAAAGCTGCCGCGCGGAATGGACAGCGAGACCTCATCCAGGGCCTTGCGGGGCGGCTGGCCGCCGCTGGCGCGGTAGACCTTGGTCAGGCGCTCGATCTCGATGGCGTTGTCCGGGGCGGTCTCAAGGGCGGTGTCCGAAGCCGGGGCGGTGGTGTCGACGGTCAAGGCAAGCCTCGCAGGGGCTGAGGGCGGCGGGTTTGGTGAGGCGGTCATGCGTCCGCGATGTTGCGCGCCGGCCGGGCCGAGCTATGATGCCTAAGGTCCTTGAACCCGACAGTCGTTGGGGCCTGGGCGGGCGCAGCCCGGCGGACGGCGGCCCCGCCCCCAACATAGGACGCCATGAGCAGAAGTCGAGGAGCCGCGCGATGGCGCACACACCCACCTTCCCCGTCAGTGAAACCGTCGAGGTGACCAGCCCCGATGTGGCTTGCGATGGCATCGGCATCGCGCTGGGTCATCCCCGCGTGTATCTGCAGATCAAGCCGGGTGAGCGTGACGTGGTGTGCCCCTATTGCTCGCGCCGATTCGTGCTGGTGGAGGCGGCCGAGGCCACGGCGGCCCAGTAGAGAAATGGCCGCCGGCCCGGCCGGCGTCAGCCCCGCCCGGTTTTCGACGGCCTTGACGGGCCACGATTTCGTCCGGGCGTGGCGCCTCGCTCCCTGAATGGTATCGTATTCGGACTTCTCCGCCAGCGTTCACGCAAGCTGACAGAGCGGCGCAAGACCCCTCCCCAACCCTCCCCGTGAACGGGGAGGACTCCGAGCGGCATCCACCGCTCGGAGTCCTCTCCCATTCATGCTACCGTACTCACACGTCTTTCCGCCGAAGCGGCTGTTCTTCGCTCGCGAGGCGATGTAACTCGTCATTGCAAACCCTCGTCGCAAGAGGAGGGTGAAGAAATCCAGAGCGTAAAACGCAAAAATACGCCCTAGATTGCTTCGTCGCTTCGCTCCTCGCAATGACAAGAGGGAGTAAAGATGTGTGAATCGGATAGATTTCATGGGAAGGACTCCGGCCGGAGCCCGCCGCCCGGACTCCTCTCCCATTTATGGGGGAGGTGGGGAGGGGGTTCAGGCGGAACGCGCCGCCGTCCGACGTGTGTGACAGTGATAGGTCTTGCGACAGGGGTGTCGCGGTGACCGCGTTGACGACCGATGGGCCCTGGCCCATTCGGTCAGCAAAAAAGGACCCTGCCATGTGCCTCGCCGTGCCCGCCCGCGTGGTCGAACTGCTGCCCGAAAACATGGCGCGTGTCGATGCCGGCGGCGCCACCAAGGAGGTTTCGGTCGCCCTGGTGGATGACCTGGAGGTCGGGGACTACGTGCTGCTGCACGTCGGTTTCGCGCTGTCGCGGCTGAAGCCCGAAGAGGCGCAAAAGACCCTCGACCTGATCGCCAGCCTGACAGAGGAGCCCGCGCCGTCATGAAGTACGTCGACGAATTCCGCGACCCCGCCCGGGGCCGCGACCTTGCGCGGGCCATCGCCGACGCCGTCGAGCCCGGCCGGCGCTACCATTTCATGGAGTTCTGCGGCGGCCACACCCACGCCATCGCCCGGCACGGACTGGCCGACCTGCTGCCCGAGGCGGTGCGTCTGGTGCACGGGCCGGGCTGCCCGGTGTGCGTGCTGCCGGTGGGGCGCCTGGACATGGTCCTGGCCCTGGTGCGCGAGCACCGTGTGACCCTGTGCACCTACGGCGACATGATGCGCGTGCCCGGCTCCGGTCGCGACAGCCTGCTGAAGGCGCGCGCCGACGGCGGCGATGTGCGCATGGTCTACTCGACCCTGGACGCGCTGGAGATCGCCCGCGCCAACCCCGACCGCGCGGTGGTGTTCTTCGCCATCGGCTTCGAGACCACCACGCCGCCCACGGCCCTGGCCCTGAAACAGGCCGAGGCGGAGGGGCTGGGCAACTTCTCCGTCTTCTGCAACCACGTCCTGACGCCGGCGGCTCTCAGCGCCATCCTCGACGCCGAGGACGACGGCGTCAGTCTGGACGGGGTCATCGGCCCGGCGCACGTCTCCACCGTGATCGGCGCCGAGGCCTATGCCTTCGTCGCCGAGGGACACCGGACCCCGGTGGTCATCGCCGGGTTCGAGCCGCTCGACATCCTGCACGGGGTGCTGATGCTGATGCGGCAGGTGAACGCCGGCCGTCACGATGTCGAGACCCAGTACATCCGCGCTGTGACACCGGCCGGCAACACCGCCGCCAAGGCGCTGATGGCCGACGTGTTCGAGATCCGGCCGTCGTTCGAGTGGCGCGGCCTGGGCGCGCTGCCCCGCTCGGCGCTGCGATTGCGCGAGCGCTACGCCCGATGGGATGCCGAGCGACGCTTCGCGCTGGGCGACCGGCGCGGGCTGGAACACCGCGCCTGTCAGTGCGGCGCGGTGCTGCGCGGGGTTCTGGACCCGCGCGACTGCGGCCTGTTCGGGACCGCCTGCACGCCCGACACGCCCCTGGGGGCCTGCATGGTCTCGTCCGAGGGGGCGTGCGCCGCCCAGTGGACCTATGGGCGGACCTATGGCCGCCTTCGCCAGACGCCATCGAAAGGGAGAGAGAATGCCGCCCCATCCCCCGCTTGACCTGACCAAGGGCACCGTCGAGATGGCGCACGGCGCCGGGGGCCGGGCCATGGCCCAACTGGTGCGGGATGTCTTCGTCGCCGCCTTCGACAATGCGGCGCTGCGGCGGGGCGACGATCAGGCCACCGTAGCCATGCCAAAGGGCCGCCTGGTGATGACGACGGACGGCCATGTCGTCACGCCGCGCGCCTTTCCGGGCGGCGACATCGGGTCATTGGCGGTGCACGGTACGGTCAACGATGTGGCCATGGGGGGCGCGGTGCCGCTGTACCTGACCGCCGGCTTCATCATCGAGGAGGGCTTCGCCCTGGGCGAACTGGCCTGGATCGCCGGATCCATGGCCCG
The DNA here is from genome assembly GCF_937138205.1 of uncultured Rhodospira sp. Classification (GTDB taxonomy): domain Bacteria; phylum Pseudomonadota; class Alphaproteobacteria; order Rhodospirillales; family Rhodospirillaceae; genus Rhodospira. The sequence continues at coordinate 50,078 of NZ_CAKZOT010000003.1, forward strand.
CGCGGCGCGCGACGCCGGCGTCTCCATCGTCACCGGTGACACCAAGGTGGTGGAGCGCGGCGCTTGCGACGGCCTGTTCATCACCACCGCCGGGGTGGGCGTCATCACCGATGACCGCCTGGACATCTCCGGTGATCGGGCGCGGCCGGGCGACGTGCTCCTCATCAACGGTCCGATCGGCGACCACGGCGTGGCCATCCTGTCGAAGCGGGAGAACCTGGCCTTCGAAACGCCGATCCACTCCGACAGCGCGCCCCTGAACGGGCTGGTGGCGGCGATGGTCGCCGCCGCGCCTGGCATCCGGGTGCTGCGCGATCCCACCCGGGGTGGGCTGGCGGCGACCCTGAACGAGATCGCCCACCAGTCCGGCGTCGGCATGGTCGTGCGCGAGGCCGACGTGCCGGTGCGCGAGGAGGTTCGCAACGCCTGCGAACTGCTGGGGCTCGACCCGCTGACCGTGGCCAACGAGGGCAAGCTGGTGGCCATCTGCCCGCCCGAGGACGCCAAGACTCTGCTCGCCGCCATGCGAGCGCACCCACTGGGCGAGGCGGCGGCGATCATCGGCACGGTGACGGACGATCCGGACCGCTTCGTGCAGATGGAAACGGCGTTCGGCGGCCGGCGCATCATCGACTGGCTGGCCGGCGAGCAGTTGCCCCGGATCTGTTAGGCATCTGGTAGGGATCTGTTAGAAAACCGTCAAAGGCTGAGGGTTTCGACGCCCATGGACGCGGTGGAAAAACATCGCTAAAAATTACTGTGTTATAATTGCAGTTCGCAACTCGCGACAGCACCGGGGTCTGACGGGTGCGGCGACATGGAAGACGTGGAACAGGAGAGATCCCCATGCCACCGAACAAATCGATGGCCGCGGCGCAGGCCATGGCCAAACTGCCGGCCCGTCCCATCAACGCCCCGGCGCAGATGACGTCCCCCACGGCGGGGCGGTCGAATGGCGGCGGTCTCGGACGCAAGCCCCCGCCCGGCAAACCGTTGCCGCAGGCCGGCGCAAACAATCAGGCCGAAGTGATGGCGGCCATGTCCGCGCGCATCGCGGAGCTGGAGGGCCGTTTGAGCGTCCTTGAATCCCGTCTCATGATCGGGCCATCCGGCATCACGCTCAACTGCGCCGGGTCCCTTTCAATCAATGCGGCCATGACCAGCATTAACGCATCCAGCATTCAACTCAATGCCGCCGTGACGATGTCCACCGGCATCATGCAGTGTGATACTTTGGTCGCGACTCATGTGGCCGGGGGGAGTTACACACCCGGCCCGGGCAACGTCTGGTAGCGCCAGAGCATCCCATTTTGTGGGCCCATCATGTGGGCAAAAATTTTTGGCGAACACACCCTTTATAGGGAGCCGGACGGGGTTTCCGATTCCGTCCGGCTCCTTTTCGGGTCCATCACCGGCCTTCGAAAAAGCGGTTCGGCGAGGGAATGCAACGCCCGCCCGGCCGCTCACCCGCCCAGGCACCAGGCCAGCACCCCCTTCTGTGCGTGCAGGCGGTTCTCGGCCTCGTCCCAGACCGCCGACTGCGGGCCGTCGATGACGCCGTCGGTCACCTCGTCGCCCCGGTGCGCCGGCAGGCAGTGCATGAAGATGGCATCGGGCGCGGCCCGGGCCATCAGCGCCTCGTTGACCTGGAACGGGCGCAGCATGTTGTGGCGGTTGGCCGCGTCCTTGTCGCCCATCGACACCCAGGTGTCGGTCACGACGCAGTCGGCACCGGCCACCATCGCCTCGGGATCGGCGCCCTCGCTCAGGCGGGCGCCGTTGGCGCGCGCCCAGGCCATCACCTGGCGGTCGACCCGCAGGCTTTCCGGGCAGGCCAGCCGCAGTTCAAAGCCGAAGCGGGCCGCCGCTTTGACCCATGAGGTGGCAACGTTGTTGCCGTCGCCGCTCCAGGTCACGACGCAGCGGCTGAGGTCCTCGCCCTTGTACTCGCGCAACGTCATGACATCGGCCATGAGCTGGCACGGATGCGCCTTGTCGGTCAGGCCGTTGATGACCGGCACGGTGGCGTGGCGCGCCATCTCGCCCAGTTTCTCGGCCGAGGTCGAGCGCAGCATGATGGCGTCGACGTAGCGCGACAGCACGCGGGCGGTGTCGGCCACCGTCTCGCCCCGGCCGAGCTGGCTTTTCTCGGCGTCCAGCATGATCACGTCGCCGCCGAGCTGGCGCATGGCGACCTCGAAGGACACGCGCGTTCGCGTCGAGTTCTTCTCGAAGATCAGGGCCAGGGTCTTGCCGGCCAGGGGCTTGTCGGTCCCCATGGCCGGGCTCGGCCCGTCCGCCTTGATGGCGCGGGCCAAGCCGAGAATGCCGTTCAGCGTGGTCGCGTCCAGGTCATCCAGGTCCAGGAAATGACGGGGGTGTCCGCCGGCCCGGGGATCGCCCGGGGCGGGCTTCAGGCTGGGCATGGTGGTCATGTCATGTCGTCAGCGTTGCGCAGGCGGCCCGCAGCTTGGCGATCGCGGCGTCCACCTCGGGGGTGTCGATGATCAGCGGCGGCAGCAGCCGCGCCACGTTGCCGGAGGCCGGAACCAGCAACAGACCCTGGTCGCGGCAGGCGGCGATGAGATCGGTGTTGGGGACCGTGCAGACCAAGCCCCACATCAGGCCGAGGCCGCGCGCCTCGGCCAGCACGCCGGGATGGTCGGCCACCACCGCGTTGAGCGCCTCGCCCAGGGTGGCGCCGATCCGGCGCACGTGCTCCAGGAACCCGGGGGCCAGCACCTCGTCCAGCACCGCCTCGGCCACCGCCATGGCCAGCGGATTGCCGCCGAAGGTGGTGCCGTGGCTGCTGGGGGTGAGAACGCGCGCGCAGCGTTCGGTGGCCAGCAGGGCGCCAACCGGAAACCCGCCGCCCAGTCCCTTGGCGGCGGACAGGATGTCCGGGGTGATGCCAGCGTGCTCGTGCGCGAACAGGGTGCCGGTGCGGCCGATGCCGGTCTGGATCTCGTCCAGGATCAACAGCAGGCCGCGCTCGTCACACAGCGCCCGCAGGCCCCGCAGGTATCCCTCGGGCGGCGGGCGCACACCGCCCTCGCCCTGCACCGGCTCGACGAAGATCGCGCCCGTGCGGTCGGTGACGGCGGCGCGGGCGGCCTCCAGGTCGCCGAAGGGCACGCGGTCGAAGCCGTCCAGCAAGGCACCGTATCCGGCCATGTGCTTCGGGTTGCCGGTGGCCGCCATGGACGCGAACGAGCGGCCGTGGAAGGCGCCGGTGGCGACGATGACGCGGTCCTTGTCGGGGTGGCCCTCGTCGTGCGCCACCTTGCGGGCCATCTTCAAGGCCGCCTCGTTGGCCTCCAGGCCGGTGGAGCAGAAGTAGACGGAGTCGGCGAAGCAGTTGGCCACCAAGCGCTCGGCCACCCGTTCCTGCCCCGGCACGCGGTACAGGTTCGACGTGTGCCACAGCTTGCCGGCCTGTTCGCGCAGGGCGGCGACCAAGCGCGGGTGGGCGTGGCCCAGCCCGCAGACGGCGATGCCGGCGGCGAAGTCGAGGAAGCGGCGGCCGTCGGTGGCCGTCAGCCAGGCGCCTTCTCCGTGATCGAAGGCAAGGTCGGTGCGGGCATAGTTCCGCATCAGGGCGGGGGTGGCCATGGACCTGATCCACCTGTCGGAGCCGGGGGAGCCGCCGATCGGGAATCGCTTGGCCGCGCCGCACCCCTTGGGTGCCGCGGCTCGCCGATGTCCTGACCGAAGGGACCCGGGTGAAAAAACCAACGGGCCGCACGCTGCCCACGCACGGCCCAAGGAAGAGGGGATAGTGACCAACGCCACTCGGTTTGTCAACGCGCGCGAGCATGACGTTTGCGAGACAGGCGCACCCATGGGCCACTCGGTCGGGCCGCAGGATCACTCACACCCGACGTGCCCATCCGGTTGCCGTGACGGTGCCGGCTACGCCGCCCCCAGGTCCGTCAGCACCTCGGCCAGCGTGTCGGGCCAGGGGCGCGGGGTGATGCCGAAGGTCTCTTCCAGCCGGGCTGAGGACAGCACCGAATTCGCCGGCCGTCGCGCCGGGGTCGGGAACTCGGCGGTGGTGATGGGATGCACCGGCGGGCGCGCGCCGGTGCGTTCGGCCTGGGCGGCGACGATGGCCTCGGCGAAGCCATGCCACGTGGTCGGGCCGGCGCCGGCGAAGTGGTACGTGCCCCAGGCGTCGTTCCGCCCTTCCAGCACGATCTGGCGGGCGATCTCGACCAGGACGCGGGCGATATCGTGCGCCGCCGTCGGGCTGCCGTGCTGGTCGGCGACCACGCGCAATTCGGGCTTTTCGGCCGCCAGCCGCAGCATGGTCTTGACGAAGTTCTTGCCGTGGGCGCTGAACACCCAGGCGGTGCGCAGGATCACATGACGCGCGCACTCGGCCCGCACCGCCACCTCTCCCGCCAGCTTGGAGCGACCGTAGGCGCCCAGCGGGGCCACCGGGTCGTCCTCGGTGTACGGGCCGTCCTTGGCGCCGTCGAACACGTAGTCGGTGGAGACGTGGATCAGCGGAATGCCGGCGTCGGTGCAGGCCATGGCCAGCGCGCGCGGCCCCTCGCCGTTGATGTGGACCGCGAGATCTTCTTCCTCTTCCGCCTTGTCCACGGCGGTATAGGCGGCCGGGTTGATGACCAGCGCGTACCCGCCCGTGCGCACCACCTCGGCGGCGTGCTCGGGATCGGCGAGGTCCAGGGTCTCGCGCCCCACGACCTCCGGCACCAGTCCGGCCGGCCAGGGGGCGCGGGCCAGTTCGGTGCCCACCTGTCCGGTGCGGCCGGTCACCAGGACGCGTGCCGTCATTTTTTCGTCCCCAGGCGTTGGCCGTCGTAAACGCTGGCGCGAAGCGGTCGCCACCACGCCTCGTTGTTCAGATACCAGTCGACCGTTTGCCGTATGCCGCCGGCGAAGTCGTGCGTCGGCGCCCAGCCCAACTCGCGCTTGATCTTGGTCGCGTCGATGGCGTAGCGGAAGTCATGCCCCGGCCGGTCGGTCACATAGGTGATCAGGTCGCGGCGCGGCCGCTCGGCGGGGCGCAGGGCATCGAGCGTGTCGCAGATGGTTTCCACCACCTCAATGTTGCGCTTCTCGCTGTCGCCGCCGACGTTGTAGCTCTCGCCCACCCGGCCGGTGGTCAACACCAGCCACAGCGCCCGGGCGTGGTCCTCGACATGCAGCCAGTCGCGCACGTTCTCGCCCTTGCCGTAGACCGGCAGCGGCTTGCCGTCGAGCCCGTTCAGGATCATCAGCGGGATGAGCTTTTCCGGAAACTGGCGCGGACCGTAGTTGTTGGAGCAGTTCGACGACACCACCGGAAGGCCATAGGTGTGGTGCCACGCCCGGACCAGATGATCCGACCCGGCTTTTGACGCCGAGTACGGGCTGTTGGGGGCGTAGGGCGTTTCCTCGGTGAAAAGACCGGTCTCGCCCAGGGTGCCGAAGACCTCGTCGGTGGAGACGTGATGGAAGCGGAAAGCCGCCTGGCGCTCCGGCGTCAGCCCTTTCCAGTGCGTCCGCGCCGCCTCCAGAAGCTGATAGGTGCCGACGATGTTGGTGTCGATGAAGTCCGCCGGGCCATCGATGGAGCGGTCGACATGGCTTTCGGCCGCCAGATGCATGACCGCGTCGGGATCGTGCGCGCGGAACACCCGCTCCAGCGCCGCGCCGTCGCGGATATCGACCTGCTCGAAGGCATAGCGCGGATCGTCGGCGCGGTCCGCCAACGAGGCCGGATTGGCGGCATAGGTCAAGGCATCGACGTTAACCACCTGGGCGTCCGTGGACTCCAGGACATGGCGGACCACGGCCGAGCCGATGAAGCCGCACCCGCCGGTGACAAGTACTTTCAAGACCCCGCCTCCTCTGCACACCTGTCGCGTCTGGGGGTATAGCGGACCCGGAGCCTTGGTGTCATGCGGTTTCGGGGTTGTCCCGGCCGCGCATGGGGCCTAAACCGACCCGCGAACGGCAGTCGCGCGAGGGAGGCACAACGATGCAGGTCGAGGCGCTGGAGATCCCGGAGATCAAGATCATCCGGCCGAGGAAGTTCGGCGACCACCGCGGCTTCTTCTCCGAGACCTACAACAAAAAGGCCCTGGCCGACGCCGGCATTCACCTGGACTTCGTGCAGGACAACCATTCCATGTCGGCGACGCCGGGTACGCTGCGTGGCCTGCACTTCCAGATCCCGCCCATGGCCCAGGACAAACTGGTGCGCGTGGTCAAGGGCGCGGTGTTCGACGTGGCGGTAGATATTCGCACTGGCTCGCCCACCTACGGCAAATGGGTCGGCGCCACCATCAGCGCCGCCGAGTGGAACCAGATCCTGGTGCCGGTGGGGTTCGCGCACGGTTTCCTGACCCTGGAGCCGGACACCGAGGTCGAATACAAGGTCACCAACCTGTACGCCCCCGACTGCGACAAGGGCATCGCCTGGAACGACCCCGACCTGGGGATCACGTGGCCGCTGCCGGACGGACTCGACGCCCCGGTGCTGTCCGACAAGGACGGCCGCCAGCCGTTGCTGCGCGAGTGTCCGGACTGGTTCACGTTTGGAGCGTGATAGCCTGCACGCTGGCCGTCGGCACACGGGAAACGCGGCCAGCCGGTATCATACGAAGTCCGTTTGATCCGTTCCAGTTCGGTTGGCGTTGGCCGTCACCTCGCCCCGTTGGCTATCTGATTCATACACATCCAACGCCGCTGGTTTCCGCCAGAATCGTACATCATGCCGGCGCGTGCGAATGGATCATCCGGTTTTCGGATCACTGGCCTGCGTGGCCCCGGATGCGATCACGCAATGCCTCGAACCACGCCGCATCGGCCGGGGTATCTGGTTCGGACGCCGCGCCGGCCAGCAATAGGCCACGAAGGCGCTGCCTGTCGCGTTCCTTGCGGATCAGGTCATGAACAGAGTCGCTGCCGCTCTCGTATCCCCGTTCGGTCATCTGCTCGCCGACAAAGGCCGTCAGGTCCTCGGACAGGGAGACCGTCAGTCTGCTCATTGCGTAGGTCCCTCCCTCGCCAACGTCGTGCCACTGGCGATATGGGGATCGGTGATGGGTGGGGCGAGCCTTTGGCGGAGCGGGACGGGATCGTCGCCCCGCTCCGCCCCGCCGGACGCCGGTTTTACTCCACCGTCACATACTTCAGCTCAAAGATGTTGTCGGCGCGCTGGTGCAGGTCGATCGACTCCTTCTTGCCCCAGGACAGCGGCTGCTGGTGCAGCGGGATGTAGCCCCAGTCGTCCTTCACGATCGAATACGCCTCGGTGATCATGGCCTGACGCTTCTCGGGGTCGATCTCGCTCTGGATGGCGTGGGCCAGTTCGTCGACGCGCGGATTGCAGTAGCCGCCCAGATTGAACTTGCCCTGCCCTTCCTCGCGGCAGGACATCAGGTCGCGCAACGGGTTGTGGGCGTCCAGGCTGGAGGGCGTCCAGCCCAGCAGGTAGAAGCTGGTCTCGAAGGCCAGCACCTTGGCGAAGTACTTGCTCTTCGGTTGCGCCAGCAGGTTCACCTGGACCCCGACCTTGGCCAGCATCCCGGCCACTGCCTGACAGATGGCCTCGTCGTTGACATAGCGGTTGTTGGGGCAGTCCATGCCGATCTCGAAGCCGTCCGGATAGCCGGCCTCGGCCAGCAGTTCCTTCGACCGCTCCGGATCGAACGCCGGGCGGTCGTTCAATGCCGGATCAAAGCCGTTGATCTGCGGCCCGATCAGCAGCGCCGCCGGATAGCTGTTGCCGCGCATGATCTTCTGCTTGATGGCCTGGATGTCGATGGCGCGGTAGAAGGCCTCGCGCACGCGCGGGTCCTGCAGCGGATTGGCGTCGGTCACACTGCCCTCGAACATGGTGTCGCGCCACTGGTCCATGCCCAGGAAGACGGTGCGCGTTTCGGGGCCGGCCAGCATCTCGACGCCGGGGGCGGCCTCAACGCGGGGCGCGTCCTGCAGCGGCACCGGATAGACGAGGTCCATTTCGCCCGACAACAGGGCGGCGACACGGGTGGCGTCGCTGGTGATGGGGGTGAAGATGGCCTCGGTGATGTTGTGGGTCGCCTCGTCCCACCAGTCCGGGTTCGGGACGAACACGGTGCGCACGTCCGGCTGGCGCTCGGTCACCATGAACGGGCCGGTGCCGTTGGCGTGGCGGGTGGCGTAGTTCTCCTCGCCCGCCTTGACGCTGGCCGGTTCGACCGCGTCGTGCTCCTCGGCCCATTCCTGGTCCATGATGTACAGATCGGTCATGTCCGACGTCAGGATCGGATAGGGCGTCTTGGTGACGATGTCGACGGTGAAGTCGTCGATCTTGCGCACCTCTTCCACGGCGGCGACACGGCTGGACATGTCGGAGCCCGGCTTCGCCGCCCGTTCCAGCGAGAACACGACATCGTCGGCGGTGAACGGGTTGCCGTTGTGGAACGTGACGCCCTCGCGCAGGTGGAAGCGCCAGGTGGTGGGATCGACGATCTCCCAGGATTCGGCCAGGGCGGGCTCGATGCCCAGGTCCTTGTCGCGGCGCACCAGCCCCTCGAACACGTTGCTGAGGGTGCCGAGCGTGTGGGTCTCGTTCAGCACATAGGGCTCCAGCGCCTGGAAGTCGCCCTGGAAGGCCCAGCGGAACGTCTCGGCCTGGGCGGGGGCGGCGGCGGCGCCAAGGGCCGCGGCCAGCGCGCCGGCGGCGAGCACGGGCGCCGAACGGCGCGGGGCGGGGATGGGCATGACGTTTCCTCCTGATGCGATCATTGTACAGGCGGTCGGAAGTATCCGACGGAATACCGCATGGCGCCACCCCATGAATCGCACCCGACCCGACCCTTTACGCTCCGGCCCGCGCCGACTATGGTCCTCTGCCCTCACGAATTGGCCCTAGAGACGGAGACACCCCCATGCGCGCCGAGGCGCAAACGCTTGTCGATCAGATCCAGCAGTCGATGGCGCTGCTGAGGAGGCATCTTTGACTGGGACAACGCGGTCAGACGCCTTGAGGAGCTGAACGCCCTGGTCGAGGACCCCACGCTGTGGGACAAGCCCGACGCGGCGCAAAAGCTGATGCGCGAGCGCACCCGTCTGGAGGAGGCCATCTCCGGCTTCCGCGACCTGGAGGCCAAGCTGGAGGACGCCCGCACCCTGATCGAGCTGGGCGAGGCCGAGGGGGACGAGGACAGCATCGGCGAAGGCGAGGAGGCCCTCCGGTCCCTGCGCGACGAGGCCGCCCGGCGCGAACTGGAAAGCCTGCTCTCGGGCGAGGCCGACGGCAACGACTGCTATCTGGAAATCAACGCCGGCGCCGGCGGCACCGAGGCCCAGGATTGGGCGCGCATCATGCAGCGCATGTACGCGCGCTGGGCCGACTCCCAGGGCTACACGGTCGACTACGTCGAGGAAAGCGAGGGCGAGGAGGCCGGCATCAAGTCCTGCACCATGCAGGTCAAGGGCACGAATGCCTACGGATGGCTGAAGACCGAAAGCGGCGTGCACCGGCTGGTGCGCATCTCGCCGTTCGACAGCTCGGCGCGGCGCCACACCAGTTTCGCCTCCGTCTGGGTCTATCCCGTGATCGACGACAGCATCGAGATCGAGATCCAGGAGAAGGACTGCCGCATCGACACCTACCGGGCCTCCGGCGCCGGCGGTCAGCACGTCAACCGCACCGACAGCGCGGTGCGAATCACCCACATGCCCTCGGGCATCGTCGTGCAGTGCCAGTCGGAACGCTCGCAGCACCAGAACCGGCACCACGCGTGGAACATGCTGCGCGCGCGGTTGTACGAAGCGGAACTGCAACGCCGCGAGGCGGAGGCGCAGGCGCTGGCCGATTCCAAGACGGACATCGGCTGGGGCCACCAGATTCGGTCCTACGTGCTGCAGCCCTATCAGATGATCAAGGACCTGCGCACCGGGGTCGAGACGTCGGACACCCAGGGTGTGCTGGACGGCGACCTGGACCGCTTCATGGCCGCCGCCCTGGCCGCGCGGGTCGAGGCCAAGACCGACGCGACGGCGGGGTAATGGGCGTTCCCGCCGTCGGCAACGACATTATGCTTTTCTTTGTAGACACATGATGCAAGTCTCAGGCCTCAGGGTGCACCGTCGTGTCGCGCTTCGATGCGGCGCAGTCCTGCAGGGCCGGCCTCGGGCTGCTTTGCCTTCGCCGCGCGATTAAAAAATGCGGGACTCCTGTGTGTCTCGCTGTGTCGTTCCTCGTGTCCTCGAAGGCCATCGCCTCCATGCTCAGCCGTGCCTCAGACGCCCGGATGGACCTGGTCCCATGCTGAGTTGGATCGCCGGTATCGCGGGCGGGGTGCTGGCGCTCTATCTGGCCGGCGGGGCCTACCTGTGGGCCTTTCAGGAGAGTTTTCTGTTCGCCCCCGGACCACCCCCGCCGCCGCCGTCCGAAACCGAGGCGCCGGAACTGCGGCCCGTGACGCTGACCACGGCGGACGGGCTGGGCCTGACCTCGTGGTACGCGCCGCCCACCGAACACGGCCTGATCATCGTCTATTTCCACGGCAACGCGGGCAACATGGCCGGGCGCGCCTACAAGGCGCGCGACCTGCTGGACGCGGGCTATGGCGTCCTGATGGTGGGCTACCGGGGGTATAACGGCAACCCGGGCACACCGGGACAGGACGGGTTCCGGCTGGACGGACAGGCCGCGCTGGACTGGCTGGACGCGCAGGGCATCGACGCGGCCCGGCGGGTGCACTACGGCGAGTCCATCGGCTCCGCCACGGCCCTGCCGCTGGCTGTCGAGCGGGGCGCCGCCGCCGTGGTGCTGGAAGGGGCCTTCACGTCCATTGTGGCCATGGCCCGGCGTCAGTACCCCATCTATCCGGCGTCCTGGCTGCTGCGTCATCCGTTCGACAACCTGGAGGCCGTGCGCGCCCTTCGCGCGCCGCTCTTGGTCATGCATGGGGCACGGGACGATCTGGTGCCGCTGGAGATGGCCTACACGCTGGGGGAAAACGCCCTGGACGCCGGCAACAGCCGCAGCGACGTCGTCGTCTTTGCCGAGGGCACGCACGTCGACCTGTTCGAACATGGGGCGGCGGGCCGCGTGCGGGCGTTCCTGGACGCCCATGTGCCGCAGTCCGTCGGCGCGCCGCGCGGACCCCGCGCCCTGTTTCCCGAGCAGGATGAAGAAGACGCCTCCGGCGCGCGAAACTGACGGGTGTGCGTTACACCGGCGCGCGGGCCAGCCAGCTCGTAGGGTGCGTCTGACCGCCGCGAACGCGGCGGGCGACGCACCGCCTCGCGGCCGTCGCGGCCACCTGGTGCGTCGTCGGCGGCGTCGCCGCCTCCAGACGCACCCTACGACGGCTGCGAAC
>NZ_CAKZOT010000004.1 GCF_937138205.1 uncultured Rhodospira sp.
TCCCGTCGAGATCTTCGGAATCCGCGACCATGGCCCGCAGTGTGAGGGCCTCGCTGACAACGGCGACCAGCTCGCTAAAGTAGTGACAGAATTCGTCAATCGCTGCCCTGACGGCACCAATCCACGATACAAAAAGCCCATAGTCGCTCGCGGTGCCCGGAATGCCGCGATGCAGTATGGCATTGCGATACTGGCGTATGAGACCGCAGGCTCTGAGAGAGTTCTCGATTTCCCGTAGTATAATGGGGTCACTTTCTTTCTTACTTGTAAGTCGCCGTAGAACGGCTTCCTTGTCTATCCCACGCATTCCCTCGATCACGATTGCGGTGACGTGTCGATCCACTCCGATATAATGACTCAACAACTCATCAATCATGTCCTCGATCGCCACCCAAGATGCTGCAATGCGCCCGATTTCTTGATACAGAGCGTCATGCATCGCCCGTCGCGGCTCCGTCGTCCCAGCCTTCAAACCCCGGAGGTGTCGGCACCCGAGTCCACAGAGCACCGATCTCTCGACAGGCGGCCTCGATGTCCTTCTGTCGCCGTTTGAAGCCGCCGGGTGCCCGAACGACCGATTGACCGAAGACATCGATCGCTAAACAAAGTCGATGGTCAATCGTGCCCTGGGGCGCGTTCGCCGTAAGGTAAGAGTGCACGAGGGATGCCACGGTCTTGCCGTGGTCCTCGCGCCAAAGCTGCGACGAGAGGGTCTTGGAGATCTGCAGGATGGCACCCCCCACGGCACTGGCGTCGGCCACGCTTGTCAGGGCGTCCAGTTTGACGCTCACATCGACGCCATGAATCATGAGGGGCGTCCGGACGGCTTCGACCTCTCGGAACCTCGTTTCGCGAATGAAAGACGAACCGGCCAGCGTCCGAAATGCTGACAGAGCCTCCAGGCAGGAGGTGGCCTGATCTTTGAGATAGTTGCTTGAGGCGGCCTCGGCGTCCCGCAAAAAGCGAATACGGGCATCCTCCAAAAGTGAGGCTGGGCGATCATCATTGGAAAGGTACTCGACGATGATGCGCCTAAGAACGGAATAGCGATTCACGACAAGCGCAGGCGGATACTTCGCATTCTTTAGGATTGCCTGTCTGCGTGTGGGCGATGCCAAACAATACTCGGCAATCTGGTTCGCCGACATCCGAGGCGTTGCATTGAACTTATATCGGCTCGTCGCAATCTTATTCATCGGCAGGGTGTCCTCACCTGACCCTCACATCATAAGGCATTGGTGTTGGTGCCGCAACGGACCAGGACGATTGGCAACGCGGCTGGCAATGGAGCGACCCACTGGACCGCTCCCAATCTCTGCACCCGCTGGTCATTCCATGGGAGCGGCTGGAAAAAGGACTCGCGTTCAGGGGGCGGACGTCGCACAGTCCGGCGCCTTTTTCATTCAGACACGGGTCTCCCGCCCATGACGCAGACCGCCGTCCCCCTCGACGCGGCGCCCGCCGACGACACCATCGCGCGCCGGCGCACCTTCGCCATCATCAGCCACCCGGACGCCGGTAAGACCACGCTGACCGAAAAGCTGCTGCTGTTCGGGGGCGCGATCCAGCTGGCCGGCGCGGTCAAGGCGCGCGGCGAGGCCCGGCGGGCACATTCCGACTGGATGAAGGTGGAACGCGAGCGCGGCATCTCGGTGGCCTCGTCGGTCATGACCTACGAGTACGGTGGCTGCGTCTTCAACCTTCTCGACACCCCGGGCCACGAAGACTTCAGCGAGGACACCTACCGCACGCTGACCGCCGTGGACTCGGCGGTGATGGTCATCGACGCCGCCAAGGGCATCGAGGCGCAGACCCGCAAGCTGTTCGAGGTGTGCCGCCTGCGCGACGTGCCCATCGTCACCTTCGTCAACAAGATGGACCGCGAGGCGCGGGATTCCTTCGAGATCCTGGACGAGATCGAACAGGCGCTGGCGCTGGACGTGACCCCGGCGAGTTGGCCCATCGGCATGGGCAAGGCGTTCAAGGGCTGTTACGACCTGTTCCGGGATCGCTTGGTGTTGCTGGAGAAGGGCAACAAGGGCGGGCTGCCGCACGAAGGCGAGTCCTGCTCCGGGCTGGACGACCCCAAGCTGGACGCCATGCTGCCGCCCGGCGTCGCCGACACCCTGCGCGAGGAGGTCGAGATGGCGCGCGGTCTGTGCCCTGACTTTTCGCTGCAGGCGTATCGCGAGGGCCACATGACGCCGGTATTCTTCGGCTCGGCCATCAATACGTTCGGCGTGCGAGAGTTGCTGGAGGGGCTGGCGTCCATCGCCCCGCCGCCGCGCGCCCAGCCCACTGCCGACCGCGCCGTGGCGCCGGACGAGCGCAAGGTCTCCGGCTTCGTCTTCAAGATCCAGGCCAACATGGACCCCAAGCACCGCGACCGCATCGCCTTCGTGCGGCTGTGCTCGGGCCACTTCAAGCGCGGCATGAAGCTGACCCATGTGCGCAGCGGCAAGGCCATGGTCATGCACAATCCGGTGCTCTTCCTGGCCCAGGACCGCGAGGTGGCGGAAGAGGCTCACGCCGGCGACATCATCGGCGTGCCCAACCACGGCAACCTGCGCATCGGCGACGCCCTGACCGAGGGCGAGGCGTTGCGCTTCACCGGCATTCCCGCCTTCGCGCCGGAGATGTTGCAGAAGGCGCGGCCCAAGGACCCGCTCAAGAGCAAGCACCTGGGCAAGGCGCTGCAACAACTCGCGGAAGAGGGTGTCGCCAGCGTGTTCAAGCCCATGCTGGGCGCTGACTGGATCGTCGGCGTGGTGGGCGCGCTGCAGTTCGACGTCATGGCCGACCGCATCCGCACGGAATACGACGTGCCGGTGGTTTTCGAATCCACGCCCGTGTACGCGGTGCGCTGGGTGGAAGGCGACGATCCTCGCCTGGTCAAGGCCTTCCTGGACGCCAACCAGTCGGCGGTCGCCGAGGACCACGACGGCGCCCCGGTGTTCATGGCCCGCAACGCCTGGCACCTGGATAAGGCGGCGGAGGAACACCCCAAGCTGCGCTTCCGCAACACGCGTGAGCCGGCGGTGTAGGGCGGGAGCGTGGTCGTAGTGGCTCTGTGGTGACTCCCGCCGCCCTGGCGGAAAAGATCACCACGGAGACACAAAGGACACAGAGCGGTCCGCACCCGGCCGGGCCGCCGGACTCCTGCCGAGAGGGTTTCACCAGGGATCTTCGGACGTTGCCGCCGGGTCATGGTGCCCGGGCGGATGAACGGCGCGCGCTCTGTGATCTCCGTGTCTCTGTGGTGACACCTGCGACTCTGACGGGAAAGATCACCACAGAGACACGAAGGACACGGAGCGGTCCGTACCCGGCCGGGCGGCCGGACTCCTGCCGTCGGGTTTCCACCACGGAAATCCTGGTGTCGCCGCCGGGTCATGGTGCCCGGGCGGATGAACGCCGCGCGCTCTGTGATCTCTGTGTCTCCGTGGTGACACCTCCAAGCCCGACGGTGCGCTGACGGCCGCCGGGCGGCCTTCAAATACACGCTACGAGGCTGCCGACTTCTCCGCTTCCGCCTCCGCCGATGCCTCCTCCTCCGCCTCCTCGCGGGCGGCCTCGGCCTGTTCGACGGCCCAGACGCCGGCCGCCTCGACCGCCACGGGCGAGGCGGTGGGCAGCACGCCCAGGTAGCTCTCGGTTTCGTCGACGGACGGCGTCGCCCGCTGGGTCATGCGATAGAGCGCGTACAACGCCGTGACCCCGAACGTCGCGCCCAGCACCAGCCAGAACGCGAACGGCCCCAGCCCTTGCATCGCCCAGCCGGTCAGCAGCGGCCCGGCGATGGCGCCCAGTCCGAAGGTGAACACCAGCCCGCCGGACGCGGCCGGCATGTCCTCGGCCGACAGAAAATCGTTGGTGTAGGCGAGCAGCAGGGCATACAGCGGCGTCGTCACCCCGCCGGCCAGGAACGCGGCCGCCATCATCGACCACAGGCCGCCGATGTTCATCCAGCCCAGCGCGCAGGATGCGGCCCCCATGACCGCCGCCCCGAAGATCAGGGTGCGCCGGTCCATGCGATCGGACAGCCATCCGATGGGGTATTGCAGCACCAACGCCCCGGCGAACAGCATCGCGACGAACAGCGCGATCCGATCCGCCGACAGCCCGATCTGGGTGCCGAACACCGCGCCCATACCCGATTGGGTCGCGTAGACGGCGCCCAGCAGAAAAATGCCCACGGTCCCGAGCGGCGAACCGGAATACAGCTTGCGCAAGGACATCGGCCGCGCGACCTCGACCGCCGGCACCCGGGCGACGGTCAATAGAATCGGCGCGAACGAGATCGACACCAGGATCGAGGCGCCGATGAACAGCGCGGCGGTCCCCGCGTCGCCCAGCGTCAACAGCCCCTGCGCCCCGATGATCCCCAGCGTCTGCGCGATCATGTAGGCCGACAGGACCTTGCCGCGCGTCTCGTTGGTGGCGGCATTGTTCAACCAGCTTTCGGCGGTGACATAGATGCCGGACATGCAGAATCCCACCAGGATCCGCAGCAGCGTCCAGGCCCACGGTTCGGTCAGCAACGTGAACGCGATCAGGCCGGCCGACATGAAGCTGCCCAGCGCCGCGAAGACGCGCACATGTCCCACGCGCCGGATCAGCGCCGGGCTCAGACGGGCACCCGACAGGAAGCCCACGAAATATCCCGACGTGACGATGGCCAGTTCGGCGGCCGAAAACCCCTCGATCCCGCCGCGCAGGCCGATCAAGGTGAAGTGCATCCCGTTGCCCAGCATGATCAACACGACACCGAGCAGAAGAGCCCAGACGCCGGCCAACACTTGAAACATGAACCGTCCCTTCGGACATCCAGGATCTCCCGTGGCGCCCGCCATCGTGCTCAGGACAGCCACCACCGCGACCCTGCAGCGTCGCATGATTCAGCGGTCGCGACGAGGCGCCATCGATAGAAAGGCCCAAGCCTCGCGTCGTGACGCGTTTCGGCTCGGCCAACGCGGCGTCGCGACCAAGGCGGTGTTGGGTCCCGTCCTTGCCGGCACCCGGACAGGAACGTTTTGGTTGAAATACAAGTCAAGTGTTGTCCAGTATTTCTGGTGGCCTGTCCTGGCGCGCCGGTGCCGTTCGCCCATCTGGCGTTGATTTTTTCGTTGGAGAGGCAGGCGCGGGTGTCATACACTCCTGCACTGGGCGTAGTCGGTCGGGCGTGGGGGCAGCAACCCTATTGTTACTTTGTCGTCCGGGTGTCGGGCCGGACTATTCGATTGGTAACCGCGTTCAAGGGCAGTCTTTCCTGAGCCTTTGCGGCCCCTGAGGTGTCGGCCGGTGTCACAGGTTGGGGGCGTTCTGCGTGCATCGAAGGGTGTCGTGCCCATGCCCCTCCTTGATCCGTTGGCACCGCACAGCCTGGAGCGTCTGGTCGAGACGGCTCCCGTGGCCGTGCTCGTTCAGGATCTGACCGACGTCTGGCGCCGGCTGGAGGGGCTTCGCGCGCAAGGTGTCGCCAACCTGGGCGCCTCCCTCGAAAACAACCCGGACCAACTGGCGGACCTTTCCGGCCGGGTCCGATGCGTCATGGTGAATGCCCGCGCGCGGGCCATCATGGGCGGCGGCGCGGACGGCGATCCCAACCGGGTTTCGCGCCGGTTTCTGGATCGCTCCGCGAATGCCCGGGCGGTGCGCGGCCTGCTTGACGCGCTCTGGGAGGGGACGCCGGTGTTCGAGGCCGAGGGCGTCGTCGAGACGGAGGACGGCGGGGCCGTGTCGGTTCAAGTGCACATGGCGGTGCCGCGCTCCCTGGAAGAGGCGCAAGCGGTGGCCCTGTTCCTGTGCGACCGGGCCGCGGCCTCGCGGCAGGATGTCGACTATGCCAACCGTGCCAAGCGGTCGTTCCTGGCCAATATGAGCCATGAACTGCGCACCCCCCTGAACGCCATCAACGGGTTTTCCGAGATTCTGTTGCGGGAACTGCACGGCCCGCTCGGCGCCGGACCCTACCGGGAGTACGTCAGCGGCATTCTTCAGGCGGGCACGCACCTGCTGGACCTGATCAGCGACATCCTCGACGTGAGCGTGGTGGAGGCCGGGGAGCTGCGCCTGGACGAGGCCCCACAGGCCCTGAATGCGTTGGTCGCCACCTGCCTGCGGGACCTTCTCGCCCGGGCCGCCGAGAAAGAGATTGCGGTGCGAAACCAGGTGCCCGCCGACCTGCCGCCGGTGCGATGCGACGCGGCGCGGATGCGCCAGGTTCTCGGCAACCTGCTGTCCAATGCCATCAAGTTCACGCCGCGCGGTGGAACCGTCACCGTGTCGGCCAGCCTGTCGACCGACGGGGGCGTCGTCGCGTCGGTGACCGATACCGGTGTCGGCATGAGCGCGGCCGACGTACAGGTGGCTCTGTCACCGTTCGGGCAGGTCCAGAACGTCTTTGCCCGCGCCGAGGGAGGAACCGGCCTGGGGCTGCCCCTGGCTCGGGCGCTGGTCGAGGCGCACGGCGGCACCCTGACCATCGCCAGCCATCCGCAGGCCGGGACGACGGTGGCGGTGTCCCTGCCGCCGTGGCGGGTCGGCGCGGGTGCGAAGGTTTAGGGGCAAGGATAGGTGAAACGGGCGTGGATGGCCTCGATGCCCTCAAGGACCGTGTCGGGCAGCGTGAGATCCGCGCTGGCGATATTGGCGGCCAGCTGATCGACCGTGGTGGCGCCGATGATCGTGCTGGCCAGGAACGGCCGGCTGTTCACATAGGCCAACGCCATTTGCGCCGGGTCCAACCCGTGGTCCCGCGCCAGCGCCACGTACTCCTCCGTTGCCGCCACGCCCTGCGCGGTGAGGTAGCGCATGTAGGTGCCCTCGTAGACGGTCAGGCGCGCCCCTTCGGGCTTGCCGCCGTGCAGGTACTTGCCCGAGAGGGTCCCCATGGCCAGCGGCGAGTAGGCGCACAGGGGCACCGCCTCGCGGATCGCCGCCTCGGCCAGGCCGGCCTCGAACGACCGGTTCAGCAGGCTGTAGGGGTTCTGGATGCAGGCCGGGCGCGGCCATCCGCGCTCCTCGGCCAGGCGCAGGTAGTGCATCAGGCCCCAGGCGCTTTCGTTGGAAAGGCCGATGTGGCGGATGGTCCCGGCGCGGACCTGTTCGTCCAGCGCCTCCAGGGTCTCGGCGATGCTGACGGCCTGGGCGTCGCGCTCGGTGTCGTGGGTGTAGCCGAGGCGGCCGAAGAAATTGGTGGCCCGTTCCGGCCAGTGGACGTAGTAGACGTCGATCCAGTCGGTGCGCAGGCGCCGCAACGAGCGCTCCACCGCTTGGCGGATGTTGGCGCGGTCCAGCCGTGCCGCGCCGCCCCGGAACTGCGGCTGCGCGGTGGGGCCGACGACCTTGCTGGCCAGGATCACCTTGTCGCGCGTGCCCCGGGCGGCGAACCACGAGCCGATGGAGTCCTCGGTGCGCCCCTGCGTCTCCGGCGTCGGCGGCACCGGATAGAGTTCGGCTGTGTCGAAGAAATTGACGCCGTGGTCGAGGGCGTAGTCCATCTGGGCGTGGGCCTCGGCCTCGGTGTTCTGTTGGCCCCAGGTCATCGTGCCCAGGCAGATGAGGCTGACCGACAGGCCGGAGCGGCCGAGCGGGCGGTATTCCATGACGCAACTCTCATCGGATGAAGCAGGCGGGGGCGGCACCATGACCGGAGCGGTCGGCGATGGCAAGCCCGCCTCGGTGCCCGATGTATGCTGTCGCCTCGGCGGGCCGTGGGTGACGGCCGACGACATCGAGGGGGTGGCGCCGTCGGCGCCCGGGGCCTATCTGCTGGCGTTGTGGGTGCCGGCTCCGGTGCCGCTGCCGCCGCGTCTGGCGGTGCCGCCCCTGACCCCCGGCTGGTATGTCTATGCCGGCAGCGCGCGGGGACCCGGCGGGCTGCGCGCCCGTTTGCGCCGGCACATGCGGCCGGACAAGGCGCGGCACTGGCACATCGACTGGCTGACCACGGCGCCGGACGTGTCCGCCTGGGCTCTGGTGCGGCCGGCGGCGACGGAATGCGCGCTGATCGCCGAGGCCATGGCGCATCTGCCCGTCTCCGTGCCCGTGCCGGGGTTCGGGTCCAGCGACTGCCGCCGGTGCGTGTCACACCTGCTGGCCTTGGCTTGAACGGTTCAAAACGGGGAGCGGTGCGCTCGGGTTTTTGAGCCCCCGTCAAATAGGGTCTTGCACCGTCGCCGCCAATTCGGTCAAGTCGGCCCGAACACGGACCGCCCCGGCGTCGTCACGACGCAAGGATCAAACGAAACGCGGGACACGGTGTTGCCTCATTGCGGGGGCGCCGTGGCTTTCCGCCGCACTCAGGCGGTCATCCATCGAACACGGGAGAGGTCATCATGGTTCGGACAGGCCGCATCAGCCGGCGTTGGCTTTCGGGGATCGCGGCCGGTGTCACCCTGGCGGTTGTCGGGGGGCTGCCGGTCTTCGGCGCGTCCGCGCAGGAGCCGATCCGCATCGGCGAGATCAACAGCTATTCCCGCCTGCCGTCGTTCACCGAGCCCTACCGCAAGGGCTGGATGATGGCCCTGGAGGAGGTCAACGCCGCCGGTGGCGTCATGGGCCGGCCGCTGGAGGTGATCGACCGCGACGACGGTGGCAACCCGGGCGACGCCGTGACCGCCGCCAACGAGCTGGTCAGGGCCGAGGGCGTGGACCTGCTGATGGGCACCTTCTTCTCGCACATCGGCCTGGCCGTGTCCGACTTCGCCAGCCAGCGCGGTATCTTCTTCATGGCCGCCGAGCCGCTGACCGACGCCATCGTCTGGTCGAAGGGCAACGATGTCACCTTCCGGCTGCGGCCCAGCACGTCGATGCAGGCCAACATGCTGGCGGAGGAAGCGGCGACGCTGGATGCCACGCGCTGGGCGGCGATCGCGCCGAACTATGAGTACGGCACGTCGGCCGTGGCGGCCTTCAAGGAGGCCATGGCCGAGTTGCGCCCGGATATCGAGTGGGTGGACGAGCAGTGGCCGCCGCTGGGCAAGATCGACGCCGGGGCGACGGTGCAGGCGTTGCTGCGGGCCGAGCCGGAGGCGATCTTCAACGTCACTTTCGGGCCGGACCTGACCAAGTTCGTGCGCGAGGGCAACACGCGCGGCCTGTTCCAGGACCGCCCGGTGGTCAGCCTGATCACCGGCGAGCCGGAATACCTCGACACCCTGGGCGCCGAGACGCCCGAGGGCTGGATCGTTACCGGCTATCCCTGGTCGGCCATCGACACGCCCGCGCACGATGCGTTCCTGGCGGCTTATCGGGATCGCTGGGACGATTATCCGCGCCTGGGCTCCGTGGTCGGCTACACGGCCCTGAAGGCGGTGGCGGCGATCATCGACAAGGCCGGCTCGACCGAGACCGAGGCGTTGATCGCGGCGGCCGAGGGCATCGAGGTGAAGATGCCGTTCGACACCATCACCTTCCGCGCCGCCGATCACCAGTCCACCATGGGCGCCTATGTCGGGCGCCTGGCGGTGCGCGACGGACGGGGCGTGATGGTGGACTTCGAGTATGTCGACGGCGCCGAGGTGCTGCCGTCGGAAGAGGAGGCGAGGGCGCTGCGGCCGGAATAGGGTCTCGGCGCCCGAGGGGCTGGCCGCATGGACTTCTTCGTGATCCAGGCCCTGACCGGGCTGGCCAGCGCGTCGTCGCTGTTCCTGCTGGCCAGCGGCCTGTCCATCATCTTTGGTGTCACGCGCATCGTGAACTTCGCGCACGGCTCGTTCTTCATGCTGGGCGCGTACATGGCGTACACCCTGACGACGATGTGGAGCGGCCCGCTCGGCTTCTGGGGCGGCGTGGTGGCGGCGGCGGCGGTGGTGGCCGTGATCGGCGCCGTGGTCGAGATCGTCGTTCTGCGCCGCATCTATGACGCGCCGGAGCTGTTCCCGCTGCTGGCCACCTTTGGCCTGGCGCTGATGACCGAGGACGCGGTCAAGATGATCTGGGGGCCGCAGGACCTGCTCGGCCCGCGCGCGCCCGGGTTGGAGGGCGCCGTCACCATCCTCGGGCATCCGTTTCCGGCCTATGACCTGGTTCTGATCGTGCTGGGGCCGGCGGTGCTGGGGCTGCTGTGGCTGTTCCTGCGGCGCAGTCCCTGGGGCGTTCTGGTGCGCGCGGCGACCGAGGACCGGACCATGGTGGCCGCACTCGGCGTCAACCAGAAGCGCCTGTTCACCGGCGTTTTCATGCTGGGCGTCTTTCTGGCGGCGTTGGGCGGGGCGTTGCGCATCCCCCGCGAGGCGGTGCACCACGCCATGGATATGGAGGTGATCGTCGAAGCGTTCGTGATCGTCGTCATCGGCGGCCTGGGCAGCGTGCCCGGCGCCTTCCTGGCGTCGGTGCTGGTGGCGGAGCTGAACGCCTTCGGCATCCTGCTGTTTCCCAAGATCAGCATGGTCCTTCTGTTCCTGGTGATGGCGGTGGTTCTGGTGCTGCGCCCGCACGGCCTGTTGGGCCGGCCGGAGGCCGCCGCGCGTGCCAGCCTCGGCGTGCAGGAAGAGCCGTGGCGGCCGATGGGGCGCGCCGGATGGGCGCTTGGGGTGGCGCTGGTGGCCCTGCTGGCGGCGCTGCCCCTGGTCGCCGATGCCTACACGCTGACGGTCACCACCGAGATCCTGATCTTCGCCCTGTTCGCCGCCAGTCTGCACCTGATGATGGGGGTGGGCGGCATGGTCTCGTTCGGCCATGCGGCCTATTTCGGGCTCGGGGCGTATGGCACCGCACTGCTGGTCCGGTTTTTCGGCGCGCCGATGGAATGGGGCCTGTTGACCGGTCCGGCCCTGGCGCTGGTCGGGGCCGTGGTGTTCGGCTGGTTCTGTGTGCGGCTGTCGGGCGTCTATCTGGCCATGCTGACCCTGGCCTTCGCCCAGATCGTCTGGTCCGTGGTCTTTCAGTGGACCGAGGTCACGGGCGGCGACAACGGCATCCTCGGCGTCTGGCCCGGCCGCTGGGCGTCGGATCCGGCGGTCTATTACATGCTGACCCTGACGTTGTGCGCCGCCGCCGTGGGCGCCATCCGCCATCTGGTGTTCTCGCCGTTCGGGCAGTCGGTGCGGGCCTGCCGCGACAGCCCGGGCCGGGCGGAGTCCATCGGCCTCGACCGGCGCGGGCTGCAATGGCTGTGCTTCGTCCTGGCCGGTGGCTTCGCCGGCCTGGCCGGGACGCTGTACGCGGGTCTTAAAGGCAGCGTGTTCCCCGATGTCCTGGGGATTCCGCTGTCGGTCGATGGTCTGGTGATGGTGCTGTTGGGCGGGCTGGGCACGTTGACCGGGCCGTTGGTCGGCGCCGGCGTGTTCAAGGCGTTGGCCATCGAGGTGAGCAGCGCCACCGACGTCTGGAAGCTGATCCTGGGCACGGTGATTGTGGTGCTGGTGCTGGCGTTCCCCGAGGGCATCGTCGGCGTCTGGCGCCGCTGGGTCCGGCCGCGTGGGGCGGGGTCATGACCGAACGGGCGCTTGAGGCCGAGCATCTCCGCAAGGCCTTTGGCGGCGTGCGGGCAGTTGACGACGTCGGCTTCAGCCTTGGCGCCGGCGAGGTGCTGGCCCTGATCGGACCGAACGGAGCCGGCAAGACCACGCTGTTCAACATGCTGGGGGGCCAGATCCGGCCCGACGCCGGCCGCGTGCTGCTGTTCGGGCGCGACATCACCGGCCTGCCGCCGCGCCGCGTCTGGCGGCTGGGCGTGGGCCGCACGTACCAGGTGACCGCCACATTCCGCTCCATGACCGTGCGGCAGAACGTCCAGTCGGCGCTGCTGTCGCATCACGGGCGGGCGTGGTCACCGTGGCCCCGCGCCGATCGCCTCTACCGGGACGAAGCCGAGTCGCTGCTGGCCATGGTGGGCATGACGGATCAGGCCGAGCGGGCGGCCGGCGTATTGGCTTACGGCGACCTGAAGCGCCTCGACCTGGCCATCGCGCTGGCGCACGGCCCGCGCGTTCTGCTGATGGACGAGCCGACCGCCGGCATGGCGCCGGGCGAGCGGACGCACCTCATGGACCTGACGGCGCGGGTGAGCCGCGCCCGGGGCGTGGCGGTGCTGTTCACCGAACACGACATGGACGTCGTCTTTGGCCACGCGGACCGCGTCCTCGTGTTGGATGGCGGCCGGCTGGTGGCGAGTGGCGCGCCCGCCGAGGTGCGGGCGGACGCGCGGGTGCGCGCGCTCTATCTGGGCGAATCGAGCGGAGAGCCCGAGCCATGAGCGAGTTGCTGGCCGTCCGGGGACTGAACGCCTGGTACGGGCGCGCCCAGGTTCTGTTCGACATCGACCTGCGGGTGGACGCGGGCGAGGTGGTGACGCTGCTCGGCCGCAACGGGGCCGGCAAGACCACCACGCTGGCCGCCGTGATGGGGTTGATCCCGGGCGTGCGGGGCGACGTGCACTTTGGCGGCGCGTCGATCTCCGGCCTGCCGCCGCACCGCATCGCCCGGTTGGGGATCGGCTATGTGCCGGAGGACCGCCGCGTGTTCTCCGACCTGACGGTGGACGAGAATCTGGCCGTCGGCCGCCAGCCGCCGCGCCCGGGCGCTCCAAGCTGGACACCGCAGGCGCTGTTCGACCTGTTCCCGAACCTGGCCGAGCTGCGTCGTCGGCGGGCCGGGCAGATGTCCGGCGGCGAACAGCAGATGCTGACCATCGCGCGGACGTTGATGGGCCATCCGTCGCTGGTGTTGCTCGACGAACCGTCGGAGGGGCTGGCGCCGCGCCTGGTCGAGCAATTGGCGCGGGCATTGGGCACCATGAAGGCCGAGGGGCTCACGATTCTGGTCTCGGAGCAGAACCCGCGCTTTGCCCGCTCGCTCACCGACCGGGCCTATGTGATCGAGAAGGGACGCACCCGATTCGAGGGAACCCTCGCCGATCTGGACGCGCGGCCGGACATCCGGGATGCGTGCCTGGCGGTGTGATTGACCGTCTCGCCATTTTGATTTTCGAGATCGTTAGCACGAAAACGCAATCTTAGGCTTGCAGCGGCCGAACCAAGACGCGATATTGTTCGTGCCCTTTCGAAACCCAGCGGCGAATTTGGAAGGGTGTCAGCCAACGAGCGACCGTGGTGTGTGACGGTTGGTTCAAGGCGGTAGGTCAGTGGCCGCACGTGTCAGGGGAGACGGTACCCAGATGACGGAACTCTTCGTATTGGACAGGCAAGTCGGTTTTCTGCTGCGCAAGGCGCACCAGCGGCATCTCAGCCTGTTCTCGGATCTGATTGATGCGGATTTGACACCCATGCAGTTCGCCGTTCTGGCGAAACTGGAGGAAGTGGGCCCCACCTCGCAGAATCGCCTGGGGCGCCTGACGGCCATGGACGTGGCCACCATCAAGGGCGTCGTCGGGCGGCTGGAGGCGCGCGGCCTGGTCGAACGGCGCGCGGCGCCACACGACCGGCGCATGGCGGTCATCGAGATGACCGAAGAGGGGCGCGACGTGTTGCAGCGGTCGAAGGGCGACGCCGTGCGCGCGTCTCGACAGGCGTTGGCGCCCTTGTCCGACAATGATCGCAGTACGCTCATGGAGTTGCTGGCCCGGATCACGTGATCCGGCCAGAACAGGAGATCAGTTGGACGTGCCGGGAGTGTAGTTGTACTCCCGGCACGTATACTCGACCTGCGGGCCGCAGTGGTAGAACTGAACATATTGGTGACGCCCGGCCTCGGCCTCGTGCACGGTGCGCCCGGACGGCGTGGTGACGGACAGGTGCAGGCGCGCCGAGTCGCTGCTGTTCATGGCCCGGACCGAGAAGTTGTGGGGCATGGTCAGGCTCAGGTCGCCCGTGGACGGGTCGCCCAACGTGGCCAGGTCGTCGGCGGCGTACTCGCTCTTGTCGCCCTCGCGGCTGATCTCAATCTCGGAGTTGGCAAGGCAGGTGCGCAGGTCCACGGGCTCGCCCGCGCGGTCGCAGCGCAACTCGACGCGGGCGCCGCCGGTGTTTTGGGCAATGGCCGGAGCGGTTGCCGCCGCGATGGCGGTCATCGCGCCCAGCAGGGCAATGGCGATTCGGTTCCGTGTCATGGTCGACCCCTCATCCGTGCGGGTGCGCTGGCGAGATGGGTCAGCGCGAAAAAGTCCAACGAGAGGGGTTGGATATCAGGGGTCGCGAATGCGAGTCATTGACGGGACGCAATCGGGACCAGACGCAATCCGGACCAGGGGGCCGGTCAGGCCGGCGTCGCCTCCAGCAACGCGGCCACGGCACCGCTCACGTCCTCCTGGCGCATGAACGACTCGCCGATCAGGAACCGGCGGGTGCCGGCTTCGGCCATGCGCTCCAGGTCGGCGCGGCTCTTCAGGCCGCTTTCGCACACCAGGTGGCGGTCGGCGGGAACCATCGGCGCCAGCGCCTCGGTTGTGGCCAGGTCGGTCACCAGGGTCTTGAGGTTGCGGTTGTTGATGCCGATCAGCGGGCAGGGGAGGGCCAACGCGCGTTCCATCTCGGCCGCGTCGTGCACCTCCACCAGCGCGTCCATGCCCCAGTCGGCGGCGGCCGAGGCCAGTTCCCCAGCCAGCACGTCGTCCACGGCGGCCATGATGATCAGGATGGCGTCGGCGCCCATCGCGCGGGCCTCCGTCACCATCCAGGGGTCGACCATGAAGTCCTTGCGCAGCACCGGCAGCGAACAGGCCGCTCGCGCCGCCCGCAGGAAGGCGGGATCGCCCTGGAAGAACGGCGCGTCGGTCAGCACCGACAGGCACGCGGCCCCCCCCGCCGCATAGGCCCGGGCCAGCGCCGGTGGATCGAAGTCGGGCCGGATCAGCCCGGCCGACGGCGACGCCTTCTTGATCTCGCAGATCAGGCCGAACCCGCCAGCCTCAACGCGGGCCGTCAGCGCCTCGGCGAACGGGCGAACCGCCGGGGCGGACCGCGCCTCGGCCTCCAGGGCGGTGTCCGGGGTCGCCGCCTTGCGCGCGGCCAGGTCCTCGCGCGTGCGCGCGCAGATGCGTTCCAGAACGTCGCTCACGCCTCGGTGTCCTCGATCGGCGGTTCGTGCGTGATGGCCACCAGCTTGGCGAGGACGGCGCGGGCCGCGCCGCTGTCGATGGCCTCGGCGGCGCGCGCGGCACCGGCTTTCAGGTCGGGGACCTGCCCGGCGACGATCAGCGACGCGGCGGCGTTCATGAGGACGATGTCGCGGTAGGGTCCCGTGGCACCGTCCAGCATGGCGCGGATGACGTCGGCGTTTTCGTCGGGGGTGCCGCCCTTCAGGTCCTCGGGGCGCGCGCGCGGCAGGCCGGCGTCCTCCGGCGAGACGGTGAAGGTCTGCACCCGCTCCCCGTCCCACGCGGCCACGTGCGTCACGTCGGTGGTCGTCACCTCGTCGAGGCCGTCGGCCCCGTGCACCACCCAGGCCCGCTCCAGGCCCAGGCGACCGAGCACGTGGGCCAGCGGCTCGATCCAGGCGAGGGAGAACACGCCCATCAACTCGCGCTTCACCCCGGCGGGGTTGGACAGCGGGCCGAGCAGGTTGAAGATCGTGCGAATGCCCAGTTCGCCGCGCACGGGGGCGACGTGCTTCATGGCGCTGTGGTGGCGCTGGGCGAACATGAAGCCGATGCCGGCGTCCTGGATGGCCCGTTCGACCACCGGCATGGGGGCATCAAGGTTGAGGCCGAGCGACGCCAGCACGTCGGCCGAGCCGGATTTGGACGACGCGGCGCGGTTGCCGTGCTTGGCGACGGGAACCCCGCAGGCGGCGACCACCAGCGCGGTGCCGGTCGACACGTTGTAGGTGCCGGCCGCATCGCCGCCGGTGCCGACGATGTCCATGGCGTTTTCGGGCGCGGTGATCTTGGTGGCCTTCGCCCGCATGGCGCGGGCGGCGCCGGTGATCTCCTCCACCGTCTCGCCCCGGACCCGCAGCCCCATCAGCAGGGCGCCCATCTGCGCGGGCGTGGCCTCGCCGGCCATCAGCAGGTCAAAGACGGTCTCGGCCTGGGCTTCGTCCAGCGGCAGGCCGTCGGCCACGCGGCCCATCAGGGTGCGCAACGGAGACGCGATCGTCATGCGGCGGTCCTCCGCGCGTCCAGGTCGGCCAGCGGCGTCAGGTCGGTCAACCCGGCCAGGGTCAGGAAGTTCCGCAGCACCGCGTGCCCGTTGGCGGAGGCGATGCTCTCCGGATGGAACTGCACCCCGTGCAGCGGCAGCGATGTATGGGACAGGCCCATGATCAGGCCGTCCTCGGTCCAGGCGGTGACCTCCAGCGACTCGGGCAGGCTGTCGCGCTCGACCACCAACGAGTGGTAGCGGGTCGCCTGGAACGGGCTGTCCAGGCCGGCGAACAGGCCGGTGCCGGTGTGGTGGATTCGGTCGGTCTTGCCGTGCACCGGCTCGGGCGCGCGCACCACGCGTCCGCCCATGGCCTGGCCGATGGACTGGTGCCCCAGGCACACGCCCAGGACCGGCACACGTCCGGCGGCGGCGCGAATCAGGTCCAGGCAGATGCCGGCCCGGTCGGGATCGCACGGCCCCGGCGAGATGACGATGGCGCGGGGTTCCAGCGCGAGAGCATCGTCCACGGTGATCGCGTCGTTGCGATGCACCTCCAGCGTCGGGCCAAGTTCGCCCAGGAAGTGCCAAAGGTTGTAGGTGAAGCTGTCGTAGTTATCGATCAGAAGCAGCATGATGGCGAGTCACCCCCCG
>NZ_CAKZOT010000005.1 GCF_937138205.1 uncultured Rhodospira sp.
TCGCGCGCAACCAATTATGAGTCCCGCTGCCCGGACTTTTGCCCCGGTTACGGATTCCACGCGTCCCATTTGCCCTGCGGAGCGGGTCAAATGGGACGCGATCCGCCCTAGTTCGGAACGTAATCGTCCAGCAGCGGCACGACCTCTCCGAGGAACGCCTGCAACCGCGCGTCGGCGTCTTCCGGCTCCTCATCCGGCCGGATGGCGGTCACCACGCGGACCAACGCGCCGTCGGTCCGACCCAGAGTCAACGCATCCCAGACATTGGCCAGCTTGATCCGGAACTCGTTGGTCAGTTGCCGATGCCGCAACTCAAACCAATAGTACACGACCTGCCGATGCATCCCGTTGGCGATCACGGTCCTGTTCACGGGAATCGCCGTGTCTTGGCCCTCCGGGATCACGGTTCTCGTGCCAAACTGCGCGATTTCCCATCCGCCGGCCGGCATACAGACCGACGGCGAATGAATCGCGGCGCGCCGATCCTGGGCGTCATACCAGGCAACGTACAGATTGACAGGGGCCTTGCGGTCCTTGCCTTGGAAGTCGGCGACGATGTAGTCGTCGACTTGCAGGATTTCGAGGTGGGCCGGCTGGATCACGTCTTCCCGGCCCGACCACTCGTCGATCTGCAGCGGAAACGTCGCCAGCGGCTTGCGTGGCGGCACCGACTGAGCCCCTTCCGGCAGCCCGACAAGCACCGCCGCCCCGAGCCCCACGGCCATCGTTCCAACGATCAGAGCGGGCGTGGCCCGACGCACCGTCGGCGGCAACCGGCCCTTTTGCGGCAGAATGGTGTCTAGGTCGAGGCGGGAGGTGAACGGACGGAGGTCTCCGGTCACGAGCAGAAGGAGCTGCAAAACCAGGAACATCAGGGCCAAACCGACGAGGAAAATGACCCATCCCTCGAAGGCGTGCATGAAGCCCTCGGCGGCTGAAATCCCCTGGTAATTGACCAGGATGCCGGTCAGGGCAATGCGGGCGCTGTTGATCGCGATCGTGATCGGCACAACAGACAGGAAGAGAAGAACACGATGCCAGGCCGGCCCCGAATAAATGTAACCAACAAGATAGGCAAAACTGGCGAGCGGAAACAGGTACCGCAACCCATTGCAGGCCTCCACAACCTGGAGCTGGTAGGGGCCAAGATCAATAATATTTCCTTCCAGGAATACGGAATAACCGAGCGCCCGCAGAACGTTCGTCCCCAGTTCAGACGAAATATGCTGCATTGCCGTCGAAACCTTGATGTAAAGAGTGTTCGGCAATGGCAGAGCAAAGAACAAATAGGCAATTGGGAAAAACAGCCGCCGCAAACCGTGCCATCCGTAGAGAATGAGCGCGAGACTGAGCAGGGTCACGATGAAACCGTAGTAACTGAAGGCCGGCATTCCCCCGGCCCGCGCCACGACGGCCAAGCCGGCCGCCACGACTGTCACCACAACGCCAACCCACCATCCACCCGATGCCCGCGCTGGCAGAGTCCGCAAGGCGTGCCAGATCAACAAGATCGCCAGCGGTGGAACGATATAGCCATAACTGAATTCCTCGCGCTCCCAAGACGAGGCTGCGTAAATCAAGCCGTCCCAGAACAGAAATACGATGAACGCAATGTATACGGCTGCGCCGGCCAGCGCAATTGTGTTCCCAGGCTGGGCTGTTTCCTCTCTGGGCTCCGGTCTCGGTGCGTCTTCCAACGTTTCCCCCATGGGTCTGGTACACGTGGCTGTTTGACCCGCACGGTTTGTCCATTTGGCTCTGGTGCATCCAACACCGGTTGCGTCAGAGCTGCGGACTCACCGCATATCTACACTCGATCGGTGCCAAAATGCCCGCCAAAGCTCCGGAACACGTCGCCGACAGCACTGGGCGGACCCAGTATACGGCTTGGCGCGCCGCAGGACATCACGGAAACAACGCGCCCCCGGCAGGCGGTCTCAGCATCTTAAAAGCTGATCCGCCCTCCGAAAAAAACCGTATTTTCCGTGTACTCATTGTCCGGATCGTCACTGAAGCGGCGCCGATGCGACAGCCCGCCATAGACGGACCCATTCTTCGTGATCGCGTATGTTAACTCCCCGCGCCCTGACACGGTCAGGGCGTCCGCGACATCGCTGCCTTCGGAGTGACTGGCCTGGATGGACAGGCTGGATTGCAGTCGCCGGTTCAGCGCGCGGTTCCAATTCGCCGCGGCGCTCACACTGGTCTCGGTCTGAGAGGCCGAGTCGCCACTCACATACTCGCGGTTCAGGAAGCTGCCGCTCAGACCGAACGTGTTCCGGCGATACGCGGCGGAAATCCCCAGGTCGCCCTCGTACGTCAGTGCCACATCGTCACTGTCGCCGGTGCGGTGTTGGTTCAGGGCCGCGATGTTATCCTCGGCCTGCCCCCGACGTTCAGCCTGGATTCGGCTGTAGCGCCCCAGGGATGTTTCAAGGGTGCGGCTCAAGCTGCCCTGCACCTGCAGGCGCGGCGTGATGGCATAGTTGGCGCTGGCCCCGAATTCCTGGTCGTTGTAGCGGTGGCCATAGGTCAGCAGGAGCGTGCCGCGCGCGCTGCTGAACTGCAGTCCCGCGCTCCAGAAAACACCGCCGAGATCGTCGTCGGCGCCATCCAGGTCAATCCAGTCGTAGCCCACCTGACCGATGGCGGCGGTCCAGCGGTCGAGGGCGTAGCGGGCCGTGACACTCCCGGAAACTGTCTCGAAATCCGCGCCGTCATCGCGGTCATCGTCCTCATCCTCGATCCGCTCGGTGGTGCGCCGGTCAAGCAGACCCTCGAAGCTCAGGCGTCCGAACTGGCGCCGCGTGTCGACGAGCAGGGACTGCTGCATCTCGCGTTCCCGCGACTTGACCGACAGGTCCGTCCCCTCGGTGGTCAGCACTTCCCGATGCCGCACCCGCGCGACGGCCTCGATGTCCTCGGCGAACACATAGCGGGCATACGGGCTGATCTCAAAGATGTTCACCGTTTCCGTGTCTTCGTCGCTGCTGGCGCGATCCTGCGACGGCACGGCCTGAACATCGACGAGCACGCGGTTGGTGGAGGCGGCGGCATCCACGAACAGGTGGTGGGGGACGAGAGCCAAGGTGCCGTTGGCGTTGACGCGCTGGTCGACCGTGATGTCGCTGCTGCCATTGCGCGTCTCAAGGCCAAGCGACGAGTTCAACCGGAAGTCCAGCCGCCGGCCGGTCGCCGTGAATTGGGTCGTCATGTCAACTCGGCCGATGACCGCGCTTTCCTTTTCGTCGTCTGGCGCCTGTTCGACGTTGTCGGTCAGGATGATCCGTGTCCCCCCGCTCTGGTCCAGCCTGTACTCCGCGGCCCAGGACGGCGCGCCCGCAAGCGCCACGGCGGCCAGAAACCCAACGCCTGCTGAGGTCACGGAACGAATCATGGCACTCTGAAGCGGTTGTTGGTGGCAAAGACCGACCCGTGCCTGTCAGGCCCGGACGGGACGGCCATGCGACCGGTGGGACGTGCCGTCGGGATCGGTCCGCGTCACAGCAGGGCCTCCGGCACCATGATGACGTCGCCGGGCAGCACCGCCACGTTGGCGTCGATATCGCTGTCCCGCAGCAAGTCCTCGATCCGCACGCGATAGGTCTGGCGGTCGTCGCCCTGCCCGCGCACCAGCAGCGCGCCGTTGCCGTCGGCGTATTCCGTGAGGCCGCCGGCCGCGAGCATGATGTCGATAAGTGTCAGGTTGCGGCGATAGGGAACGGAGGTGGGATTGTTCACCTCGCCGATGATCCGGATCTGCTCTTCCACCGGGCCGGCGAAGGAACTGACGATCACCGTCACCAGGGGGTCCTGAATGTAGGGCAACAAGGCCTCGGCCAGGTCCTCGGACAAATCCGAGGGGGTCTTGCCGGCGGCCAGCATGTCCTGGATCAGCGGCGTGGAAATGCGACCGTCAGGCCGGACAGCCACCTGGCGCGACAGTTCGGGATCGCCCCACACGAACACTTCGAGCACGTCCAGCGGCCCGATGGTGTACACGGCATCCACGCCATCCGGATCGGCCGGCGCATCCGGATAGCCGGCGCAGGCGCCAAGGCCAGCCACGGCAACACCGACGAGACAGAAACGCCAGAGCTTGCGAACGATCCACATTGTCTTGTGTCCCCTCAGGCGCACGCGTTGGACAAACACAGGTGAAGCGCAACGCCATTTGTTACGCAGAAGCAATCAAAGTGATGCCCCGTATGGTAAGCATTGCCCCACGACCTCCGCGACCACACGGCATCGGCACTCTTATACACCATCACCCTGAAACGGCCACCCACGAGATCGCAGGGTCGCGGACATGTCAGGGACTCCGGCGCCACTCGTTGCGCCAGCGCATCACGATGGGCCGTCCGGTCACACAGGCTCCCCCCGGTCCTCGGCCCGCAGGCGGCTGAGCGCGTCGGCATAGGCGCGGGTGACGTGGCGCTCGTGGACGACGCCCGCCAACACCATGGACGCCCGGTCCCGCACCACGGGGCACGGCGTGTGCTGGTGGTCCTCCAGCAGGTCCATCGCCTGGTCCAGGCTATCCGAAAGGGCCAGCACGGGCGGGTCGGTGAAGGCCAAGTCGAGGGCCGTGCGGTCCTGTGCGGTGTCCGGCCGCAGCAGCACCTCGGCGACGTCGGCCAGGGTGATGGTGCCGAGCAGTCGCCGGGTCTCGCCCTCGGTCACGAACAGCGTATCGCTGCCGTGCTGGCGGAACGCCGCCGCCACCGCCTCCAGGGTGGCGTCGGCCGCCAGCGTCGGCGGGTGGGCCACGACCAGATCCCGCACGGCGATCCGTTTCAGCATCAGGCGCTGGCGATCGCCGTCCACGTCGAGCCCACGGCGCGCCAGTTGCCAGTGGAAGACGGAGCGGTGCCCGGTCACCCCGGTTGCCACGGCCGTGGCGATGACCACCGCCGTCATCACCGCGATCGTCAGCGGGTAATTGCCGGTCATCTCGAAGATGATCAGGCTGGTGGAAATGGGCGCGCCGAGCACGGCGGCGGCCACCGCTCCCATGCCCACCACCGCGTAGGCGCCGGCGCCCGACGACAGGTCCCACGGCGCGATCGCCGTGGCGACAATCCCGAACGCACACCCGGTGATGGCGCCCATGGCCAGGGAGGGGCTGAACACCCCGCCGCCGAATCCGAAACCGAGGCAGATCACCGTGGCCAGGCCCTTGGCGACCGCCGTGGCCACGGCCATGTCCAGCGCCAATTCTCCGCTCAGCGCCCGGTTCGTGACCTCGTAGCCGACGCCCAGCACCTCCGGGAACGCCTGGGCGATCACCCCGACCGCCACACCGGCCAGCACCGGCCGCAGCCACGTCGGCACACCGGACCGCTTCATGGTTGCGTCGGTCGTCGTCAGCGCCACCATGAACGTCGCGGCCACCAGGCCGCACACCACGCCCAGCAGGGCGAAGGCCGGCAGTTCTCCGAAACTCGCCAGCGTCAGGTCGGGCGGCAGGGCGAAGGCCGGCTCGGCCCCGAACCACTGGCGCGACAACACGGTCGCCGCCACGCTGGAAATCACCACCGGCGCGAACGCGCTGGCGGCGTAGTGGCCGACCACCACCTCGTGGGCGAACAGAGCGCCGGCGATGGGGGCGTTGAACGACGCCGCGACCGCCGCCGCCGCGCCGCACCCGAGCAGGGTGCGCGACATGGCGTGCCCGAGCCGCGAGATTTTGGCCACCCAGGCCCCGAGGGTCGCGCCGAGGTGCACCGCCGGTCCCTCGCGGCCGACCGACGCGCCCACCCCCAGCGAGGCCATGCTGCCCACGGCCGCCGCGATGCCGCGCCACAGGGGCATCCGGCCGCCCCGCAAAATGGCCGCCTCGATGACGTGCGAGACGTTTTCCGGCCGTCCCTCCGGCAGGAAGGCCCGATGCCACAGCCCGACCACCAGGCCACCCACGGCCGGCGTCAGGGCCACCACCCACCACGGCAGCCCGCCCGCCGTGGTGGCCAGCAGGCGCTCCTCGGCCCCGTACACCATGGCCTGGATCAGGGTGATCCCCTCGCGGAAGGCAATGATCCCGCCGCCGGTCAGCAGGCCGACCACGGCGGCGACGGCGCCGATGCGCAGATATCCATTGCCCGTCAGGTGGCGTGGCCGCAAGGCCGCCGTGCGCCGGACCACCCGGCGCGCGACGCGCCGGGCGAAGTGGTGGGTGCGCCGGTTCTTGCGAGAGCGAGCTGCCATGACCGCGGTGTTCCGGGCTGTCGGTCCGATCGCCAGACGCCCGTCGCCGCCATTCCGTATGGCGCTCGGATCAACGGGGACGGATCAAGGCGACGACGACGCATTCATCTCCAACTGCGAGATCACTTGATTGCGGCCCTGCCGCTTGGCCATGTACAAGGCCCGGTCCGCCCGCTGCACCATGTCGGCGATCGATTCCCCCAGGGCGTATTCGGCCACGCCGATGGACAGGGTGATGCGCCCCAACTCTGTGCCCGACCGGCGGTTGGTGATCCGCTTGCCGGCCACGGTGGTCCGGACCCTCTCGGCCACGACGACCGCCCCCCGAACGCCGGTGCTGGGCAACACCACCGCGAACTCCTCGCCGCCGTAGCGCGCCACGGTGTCGGAGGGCCGCACGCACCCCTGGATGGTGCGGGCCACCAGCTTGAGCACCTGATCGCCCATCTGGTGACCATGCGTGTCATTGAAGTTCTTGAATCGGTCGATGTCGAGCATCAGCAATGATAGATTGCGGCCACCGCTGGCCGCCGCCTCCGTTGCCTCCCGCATGACGAGGTCGAACACCTTGCGATTGAACACGCCGGTCAGGCCGTCGATCCGTGCCTCCGTGCGGACCTGTTCCAGGTCCTCGCGCAACTTGCTGACTTCGCGCGAAGACTGCGACAACTGCGTCCCCAGCTTGCGGTTGAGCCGCAGGGCCTCCTGCGTCTCCGCGACGAGCGTCGAGATGATCGAGTGCAGCGCCTCCTGACTGGCGCCTTGCGCCTGATGCGACAGATCGTTCAACGTCGCGCCGTAGGTCTCGGTCCCCTTGTTCGCGTCCGTGAGCATCTTCAACAGCTTTTCCAGCGTGTCCTCGATGCGCAGCCCGGCCTCGGCCAGAGTCTTGGTTTCGTCGGCCTGGGACAGGTATTTGTCGTGAAGGGCTTGGAGCACGTCGGGGCCGAAGCGCGCCCCGTCGGTCATCAGCCGTTCAATCTCCCGGCTGAGGTCCGGCAGGCGCTGCGTATGGTGGACGTACCAGATCGCGAAATTGTTCGGATTCGGGATGACCCCGTGCTCGGTCATGGAATCCATGGCCAGCCGGGCCGCCGCCACGGCCTGAGCCTTCGTTTCCGCGTATTCCATCATCCCACTGCGCCCATCCTTCTGAACAGAGGCGCGAAAACACGCGTTGCCCGCCGCTTGCCTCGCTGTGCGCCGCGCGCCAGACGGGTCCGCCCCTCCCAGCCGGCCCCGGGCCACCAACCGGCCCCGAAGACAGGCATGTCCTGAGATACATCAGGACTGTCGCGCCGCCAAGGGCGAGGTTGCCCGGGCGTCTGAAAGCCATATGCGAAAAAGGCGTGTTTTCAAGGGCAAGCACGAAACGGTCGCCTGCGGCCGGTTCAATTGCACTGGCCGATGGACTCGTCGGCGCAAACCCGCTGACCATTCACCCAGGTCGCGCCGGACAGGTCGGCGTGCAGCAGGTCCGCCATCTCGAGGTCCGCGCCGGTCAGGTCGGCCCCGCGCAGGGTGGCGCGGAAGAATCGCGCCCGCCGCAGGTCGGCATTCTTCAGGACGGCGCCGGACAGGTCGGCCTTTGTGAAGTCCGCCTCGCTCAGGTCGGCGTTGGACAGGTCGGCGCCGCGCAGATCGGCGCTGACGAACCGGGTGCGAAAGCCGTTGATCCCGCTCAGGTTGGTCCCTTTCAGGTTGGCGCGCTGAAACGAGGTATCGCGCAGGACCGCGCCGCTCAGATCGGCGCCTTCCAGGTTGCGGCCATCGTGATAGCAGCGGCGCCACTCGACACCGGGTTCGGCGACGTCGGTACAGGCCGCGCGCGCCGGCGCCGGCGGCAGCAGGGCCAGCAGCAGGAGCACGATGAGGGGCGAGGCGGAGAGGAGGCGAGTCTTGGTCATGGCGTTGCTAAAGTAAGCCCTTGGTGGGGTCAGGAAAAGGGCCTGTGTGTGGCAACCCTGTGACGGCGCCGCCATCGACGGCGGGACTCGACCCGGCCCAGGGCCGTCACGGTTTTGATTGTGACCGTGATCGGACAGTCCTACAGTGTGCGTCATGGTTCCGTCACGGCCGACCGGACACGAGACGGACCACGCACCAGAAACCCGCCGGCCCCGGCCGGTGTGCTGGCGGGTCCCCGGTCGCAAGGGAGCCCACCGATGCCCAAGACAAAAGCCGATCACGCCATGCTGGACGCCGAACGCCACGTGACGCGCGCCGAGTTTCAGCAGGCCTTGGAGGCATTTGGCCGGGCTCGCTACTTCTATCACCAGGCCGGCGACCGCGACGGCGAGGCGCTGGCCATGATGCGCCGGGGCGAAATCGAACTGGGCCAGGGGCATATCGAGGCGGCCGGCATGGCGCTGCGAGAAGCCCTCGACCTGTTCACCGACGAGGCGGACGACAGCGACCGCTCGGTCGCCGAGGTCCTGCTGTCCGAGGCCCTGCACCTGGCCGGCAAATCCGCCCAGGCGCGCGCCCATGCCGAGGCCGCGCTCTCCCACGCCGCCCATGCCGGCAACAGCTATGGCGAGGCCCGCGCCTACATGCAGATCGGGCGCCTGGACCGGGATGAGGGCCGGGGCGACCGCGCACTCGACGCCATCACCCGCGCCCGTCGGCTGTATGCAGAGGCGGGACGCGGCCTGCACGAGGCCACCGCCCTGTCGGCCCTGGCCTCGACCCTGCGCGAGATGGGGCGGGCGGATCAGGCGCACGCCGCGCTGGAACAGGCGGCCGACCTGTACGCCATGAACGGCGATCATCTGGACGAAGCGACCACGCGCCTGGATATCGGTCGCCTGATGATGGACATGGGCGCGTTCGACGAAGCCCGCGAGGCGTTCTCTCACGCCGCCCGCCTGAACGGCGAGGCTGGGCACTTGGCCGGCGAGGCCGAGGCGTTGCTGGAAGCCGGACGGCTGGAGGCGCGGGCCGCCCCCAAACACGCCTTGAAGCTGTTGCGGCACGCGGCCGAACTGTTCGGGCACGCCGGCCTCGACGGGCGCCGCGCCCAGGTGGAACAGGAAGCCGCCGTGCTCCGCGCCTGACGGGTTCTGGTCGGGCGCGACCCCGGATCAGCGCGCCGCCGACCGCCGGTACCGCCCCGCCACCACCGCCGGAATGTCGCGGCGTGTCAGGCCGATGTCGGCGAGTTGATGCGCATCCATGTCCAGCAAGGCCCGTTCGAGCTCGCGGCGGTCCTGCCAGGCGCGGACGTACGCCACCAGCCGGCCGACCAGCCCGGGCCGGTGCGTGTGGTCGTCGTTCGAGGCGGCCTGACGCCCCGCCGCCACCACCCGATGCGGCGCCATCACGTCGCCGGACGGCCGGATCGGCGCGTCCGGCCAGGCCAGGAACGGCGCGCTCCACACATGGCCGAGGGTCGAGGCTTGGCGCAGGGCCGATCCTTCCCCGCGACGGTCGAATTGGTTCAACATGGCTCTCACTCCTTGAGATCCGGCCAACGGCTTTCGACGGCGGCCGTTGGACTTTGGCGACTCCACGGGGCTTGCCGGCGTCGCCACGCACGCCCCGGGCGAACCAGGATGCAAGGCGGACGCGGGACATGAGCCCAGGCGCGGCCGTGAAAACGAGAAACGAGCGGGCCGGGGCCTTGGAAAAAGGCCGCAACCCACCCGACACCGAATTATTCTAGGATCGATCCCATTGGCGCGGCAGCGGAATTCCCGCAGTGCCGGATTGCGGCCGGCGCATAGGGGGCCGGCTCGCCTTGGTGCACCTTGACCGGGCACGCGCGCGGGCTCATCTGCTGAAGGGTCGCCTCCGTTTCCCCACTTTCGGCACGCTCGCCCGCCATCAGGGCTGGACAATCCCGAGACCGTCGGCTTCCCTGACCAGACGATGACGCCCACTGCCTCTCAGAAAACCGCCGGACGGCGGCCCAGGACCGCCGCTGCCCAGCCTGGGGCGACCGACCAGGCCATCGACCGTCTGGTGGAGGTCCTGGCGCGCAGTGGGCGCGCCCGGCCCGATCCGGACGGCCTGCGCGCGCTGGTCGCCGGCATCGCCGCGACGCCGCGGGGTCTCGATCATGCCTGGATGGATCTGGTCGTCGTGCCGCCGCGCCCGCCGGAGGTGGTCGAGGCGCTCATCGCCGCCCGCGCGGCCCTCGCCCCGCCGCCCCTGGATCTTGGCGGCGCCGCCGATGGGGCGCGCCTGAAGGCGGTGCGCGGGCTGCTGGATGGCCTGGGCGTCTCCGGCTTCGTCGTGCCGCGCGCCGACGCCCATCAGGGCGAGTTCGTGGCCGCCAATGCCGAGCGCCTGGCCTGGCTGACGGGTTTCACCGGATCGGCCGGTGTGGCCGTGGTGCTGCAATCGCGCGCCGCCTTGTTCGTCGACGGCCGCTACACCCTCCAGGCCGCCGCCGAAGTGGACACCAGCCACTGGGAGATCGTGTCCATCACCCGCACCCCGGTCAGTGACTGGCTGGAACGGACACTCCGGCACGGCGAGCGCATCGGGTTCGATGCCTGGCTGCATACCATCGCCGAGACCGACAGGATCACGGCCGCCTGTCAGCGCGTCGGCGCCCGCTTCGTCCCGGTGCCCGCCAACCCGATCGACACCCTGTGGACCGACCGTCCGTCGGCGCCGCTGGGGCCGGTCGTGCCGCACCCGGAGACCTACGCCGGCCGCTCCAGCGCGGACAAGCGCGGCGAGATCCGGGATCACCTCCGGGAAAAGGGGTGCGCGGCCACCGTCATCACCGACCCGGCCGCCGTGGCCTGGCTGCTCAACATCCGGGGGGCGGACGTGCCCTATTCGCCCCTGGCCCTGAGCTACGCCATCCTTCATGACGACGGGCGAGTGCGACTGTTCATGGACAGCCGCAAGCTGACCCCGGCGGCGCGCGCCCACCTGGGCGCCGACGTGACCGTACGCGCGCCGGGCGGCCTGGGCCCGGCCCTGGACGCCCTGGGCAATGGCGAACGCCGGGTGCTGCTCAGCCGCGCCGGCTGCCCGCAGTGGATCCGCGCCCGCCTGACCGCCGCCGGCGCGGCGGTCACACTCGGCACCGATCCCATCGCCCTGCCCCGGGCACGCAAGACCCCGGCGGAGGTGGACGGCGCCCGCGCCGCGCACCAGCGCGACGGCGCGGCCCTGTGCCGGTTCCTCTGCTGGCTCGACCGCGAAGGGCCGCGCGCCACCCAGACCGAGATGTCGGCGGCCGAGCACCTGCGGGCACTGCGGGCCGAGGGCGCGCTGTACCGGGGGCCCAGTTTCGAGACCATCAGCGGCGCCGGCCCGAACGGCGCCATCGTGCACTACCGCGTGACACCGGCCACCGACCGGCGCATCGAGCCGGACATGCTCTACCTGGTGGACAGCGGCGCCCAGTACCGCGACGGCACCACCGACGTCACCCGCACCGTCGCCATCGGCACCCCGACGGCCGAACAGATCCGCCGGTTCACCCGCGTGCTGCAGGGGCACATCGCCCTGGCCACCGTCCGCTTCCCGGCCGAGACCACCGGCACCCACCTGGATGCCCTGACCCGTCTCGCCCTGTGGCAGGACGGCGTTGACTTCGCGCATGGGGCCGGACACGGGGTCGGCAGCCACCTCGGCGTGCACGAGGGGCCGCAGCGCATCTCTCGACGGCCCTCGGACGTCGCCCTGGAGCCGGGCATGATCCTGTCCAACGAGCCCGGGTACTACAAGACGGGCGCCTTCGGCATCCGCATCGAGAACCTGGTGGTGGTGACCCCCATCGAGGCCCCCGACGGCGCCGAGGTGCCGCTGTTCGGGTTCGAGACCCTGACCCTGGCCCCCATCGACCGGCGGCTGATCGATCCGGCGCTGTTGACCCCTGGGGAGCGGCACTGGCTCGACGCCTACCACGCCCGCGTCCTGGCGGAGATCGGCCCGCTGCTGGACGCGGAGGCGGGGGCCTGGCTGGAGGCGGCCACCCGGCCGCTGGCGCCGTCGGACGGTCCCGCCGGGGCGTGATGCCCCTGGTGCTCCCCCCCCCCTTTGCGATGGATCGCTCGTCTTGGGAACTCGACGGCGCCCCTAACGTTCCAAGACCGAGGCAAGCGGCTTCGTTGGGGACAGCGAACGCCGTGATGTCCGGTCCATCGACACTCAGGGGAGCTCGGCCATGAGCCCGTATACCGACGCAGCCGAAAGCCGTGGAAGGGACAGTCTTCCTGGCGACCTGCTTCGCATCGCCCTCGCCATCCTGCTGCCGCCGCTGGGCGTGTTGCTTGAGGTCGGCGTGGCCAACAAACACTTCTGGATCAATATCGTCCTGACCCTACTGGGGTTTCTGCCCGGTGTGATTCACGCCGTGTGGGTGATCGCGCGGTATTGAGTCTCGACTGTCAGGAGGCCGTTCTCATGGGCCATGTCTTTCGTCCCTCCCGCGTGCTGCCGGCCCTGTTGGCGTGCGCCACGGCGCTGTCGTGCCCGGTGGTGTCAGCGTCACCGCCGGCCTCCGGCATAGCGGCGGCCGGTGCCGAGGCCGCGCCCGGCCCCCTGCGGCGGGCCGCCTATAGCCGGACCGTCGAGCGTGTGCAGCAAGGGCTCAACGATCTCGGCTATGACGCCGGTCCGGAGGATGGCCTGTACGGCCGCACCACCGCCATCGCCATCCGCCGCTATCAGCGGGATCACGATCTTCGGGTCACCGGCGAGGCCAGCCAAGGCTTGCTGCGCCATATCCGCGACCGCCTGGAGCGGACATCCGGCGCCAGCGACGGCGCCTCCCCGGAGCAGGCGCGCCGCGACGACCCGCGATCCTCGACCCAACAGGCGGCGGAGTCCGGCGACGGCGCCTTGATCATCCCCACACAGACGCAGTTGCGCCGGCTTGGCCACGATGTCCGGCTGAGCGGGACGCTTGACGACGCCACCGCCGAGGCCATTCGCACCTATCAACGCCGCCAGGACCTGTTGGTCACGGGCACCCCGAGCCGTCAGTTGCTCCAGCACATGAAGGACACGCTCGCCGACCGGGACCCGGGCGAGCGCGACATCAGCAGACCGGCCACGGTGACGCGGGTGCAGTCGGCCTTGAACGCGCGGGGCTACGACGCCGGTCCCGAGGACGGCGTGATGGGGCCATCCACCCGGGAGGCGATCCGCACCTATCAGGCCGACGCCGGCCTGCCGATCACCGGGACGGTGTCTCAGGCTCTGCTTCGGCGTCTGGACGCCACGCCGGGCGACGGCGAAGGCGATGATCGCCGGCATGGCGGCGCCGGGGGGTATCCCGACGGCTCCGGTCCCGGTTGGACGACGGTGTTCGCCGACAGCTTCGACGGCGCCGCCGGACTGGGCGCGACCCGCTGGGAGCGTGTCGCCGGGGAGGTCGCCGTGCGTGACGGCGCCCTTGTGACCCGTGTGGCCGCGCCGGCGCCCCAGAACGTGGAGGATCTCGGCCGTGCGGTGCTCACGTCGGTTCTGAGCGAGGCGCTGGGCGTCGCGGTGCCGAACAGCCAACAGGGGGATCACGCCGCCGCCGTGCGCGATGCAAAGATCGGCATGACGTTCCGCGTGGAGGCGACTCTGTCCACCGCCGAGAGCGGGGCAGCCAACGAGGGTCCCCGGGTCCTGAACCTGGGCGTTTATTCAGGCCGGAATGTCGCCTCTGGCCTGCGCCTGCTCTATTCCAGCGACGGCGGCGGGGCATGGCGCTTGCTGCGGAGCACAGGCGACGGCGCCACCACCTTGGCGAGCAGCAGCGGGCCGACCCTGTCGGACGGCGCACGGCATGACATTCGTTGGGAGCGTTCGCCCGACGGCGCCATGACGGTCCGTGTGGACGGCGGCACGGTCATGCGTTCGGGCAGCGACATGCCGGGGACGTCCGGCGGGGGCGGTGCCTTTGACGGGCTGTCGCTGATCAACCGAGGCGGCACCTGGATCCTCCACCAGGCCCGGGTCTCCGATCAACGCGAGTAGCCGGGCGTTGGGGCGGTCGTGACGCGGGCGCCCCGCCGGTCGCACCCCGCCGTCGCGGACTCAGCCCCGCGACGGCACCATCAGGGTCGCCTCGCCGTCGGCCACCACCTTGTCCTTGACCGACGCCGTGGTCTTGAACACCGCGAATTTTTTCGCCGGCACAAGCTCGGTGACCTCGGCACGCACGCGGATGGTGTCGCCGATGCGCACCGGCGCCTTGAAGCGCAAGGTCTGGCTGACGTAGATGCAGCCCGGCCCCGGGAACTTGGTGCCGAACAGGGCGGAGATGATGGCGCCGCTCAACATGCCGTGAGCGATGCGGCCCTTGAACAGGGTACCGGCGGCGTATTCCTCGTCCATGTGGGCCGGGTTGGTATCGCCCGAGACGCCGGCGAACATGAGGATGTCGGCCTCGCTGATGGTCTTGCCCAGGGAGCCGGACTGGCCGACCTCCAGATCCTCGAAATAGGTGTGGACGATACCCTCCATGGCCCGTGCCTCCGGCTGTGACGTTGCGCGCGCCCACGGTAGGGCGCCGACGGAGCGGACGCAAGGCGGGCATGGCCTCCCCGAGTCTGCCCCGGCTAGGTCACACACAAGATGATTGAGAAGCTGACCGGATTGATGCTTCGATAGACGGTCCTCCCGCCGGATCATTCCGGCGGGGCGATCGGTCCAAGGCTTCAACAAACCATGAATCAAAGTTGACTGACCATGAACCGCAACTACCCAGCCTTCGTTTTGCGCGATGGCGGCGATTATACGATCACCTTTCCCGATCTGCCGGGGTGCCTGACCTTCGGTGCCACGGTGGAGGAGGCGTTCGACAACGCCCGCGAGGCCCTGGAGGGGCACCTCGCCGCGATGGCCGAGGACGGGATGCGTCTGCCGGATCCCACACCCCTGGCGGAGGCGCGCCCGGACGACGAGGACGCCGACGCCGTGGTGACGCGCGTTCTGGTGCCGGCCATGGTGCCGGGGCGGACGGTGCGCACCAACATCTCGGTCGACGAAGGCCTGCTGCTGGCCATCGACGCTCATGCGCCGAACCGCTCCGCCTTCTTCGCCGAAGCGGCCCGGAACGAACTCTCCCGCCGTCAGCGGGCACGGCGGGTGGAGTGACGCCGCCCTGGGCTCACCGCCGGTTCGCCGTCCTTTGGCCCGCCCGCGCTCCTTGCGCCAGACGCAGCAGGGCGCGCGCGCACACCACCTCGGGCGGCGGGCCGAAGCCCTTGCAGTCCGCCTCGGCCTCCAGCAGCACGTCGATGGCCTGGCCCAGGCGGGCGCCGCGCCAGCGCTCGACCTGCGCCACCACCCGCCCGCGATGCTTGAAGATCACCGGCGGCTTCAGGCTGCCGACCGCCTGATCGGGCGACTTGCCCTCGGCCACCGCCCCGGCCGCCAGATGCAGGCGCAGGAAATGGCGCGAGACCGCCCGCAGCACGGGGATCGGCCCGGTGCCGGCGCGGAACAGCCGGTCCAGCGCCCGCTGCGCCCGGGCGTCGTCGCCGTCGGCCACTGACAACGCCACGTCGTCGAGCCCCAGGGCCGCCGTGTCGCCGACGCAGGCCACGGCCTCGGCCAGGGTGATCTCGCCGGCCTCACCCTTGTACGTGACCAGCTTGTCGAGTTCGGCCCGGG
Source organism: uncultured Rhodospira sp. (assembly GCF_937138205.1). GTDB lineage: Bacteria > Pseudomonadota > Alphaproteobacteria > Rhodospirillales > Rhodospirillaceae > Rhodospira. The sequence goes on from NZ_CAKZOT010000005.1 coordinate 15,784, forward strand.
TCAGCAGGCGGTCGCCGCCCAGGTGGCCCAGCAGCCAGTCCATGGCATCGCGGGCCACCGACATGCCGTGCGGGCGCAGGGTCTCGCGGACGACCTGCTCCAGGGCCATGCCGTCGTCGGCATAGCAGGCCAGGGCGGCGCCGGTGTCCGCGCCCTCGAACAGGCGCCGCAGGCTGGAGCGCGGCCCCAGGTCGCCGGCCAGCACCAGCACAAGCGCATCGCCGGCGCCCGCCTGCAGCACCGACTCCAGCGCGCCGCTGACGGCGTCGGTGGCGTCCATCAGGCGGACCACGCGCCGGCCGCCCATCAGGGACTGCGCCGCCGCCTCGTCGGCCAGGCGCGCGGGATCGTCCTTCAGCGCGGCGGCACCCAGTTCGGTGACGCGGAAGGGGTCGGTGACATCGCCTGCCACCGTGCGCGTCAGGGCGTCCAGCCGCTCGCGCGCCAGACCCCGGTCCGGGCCATAGACCAGCACGGCCCGCACGGACGGGTCGGGAGAGGCGACGAACGCGGGGGCCTTGGCGGGAGAGATCTTCATGGCGGTCGCGCGCCCCTCAAGCTGTTCCCTGGGCGCCTACCCGCGCTCGATCCAGCCGCCGCCGAGCACGCGGTCACCGTCGTACAGCACGCACGCCTGGCCGGGCGAGACGCCGTCGGCCGGGGCGTCCAGGGTGACGGCCGCGCGACCGTCGTCGCGCGGGGCAATCGTCGCCGGCACCGGGGCGAAGGTGTTGCGGATCTTGACGGTCGCGCGCACGCCGTCCGGCGGCATCGCCGCGCCCGGCCCCAGCCAGTTCACCGCCCGGAGAGTGAAGCGGTCCCGGCCGAGGGCCGCGCGCGGGCCGACCACGACGCGGCGCGACTCCGGCTCCAGCCGCACCACGTACAGCGGCTCGGCCGTGCCGCCGATGCCCAGGCCGCGCCGCTGGCCCACGGTGTAATGGATCACCCCGTCGTGTCGGCCCAGCACGCGGCCGGCCGTGTCGACGATCTCGCCCGGTTCCAAGGCCCCAGGGCGCAGGCGCTCGACCACCCGGGCATAGTCGCCGTCGGGGACGAAACAGATGTCCTGGCTTTCCGGTTTGTCGTGTACCGCCAGCCCGTAGCGGGCGGCCAGCGCCCGGGTGCGCGTCTTGTCCAGGCCGCCCAGGGGGAAGCGCAGCGTCTCCAACTGTTCGCGCGTGGTGGCGAACAGGAAATAGCTCTGGTCCTTGGCGGCGTCGCGGGCACGCCACAGGCCGGGGCCGCCCTCCGTGTCCCGCCAACGGACGTAGTGCCCCGTGGCCAGCACATCGGCCCCCAGGTCACGCGCCGCCGCCAGCAGGTCGCGGAACTTGACCGTCTGGTTGCACAGCACGCAGGGCACGGGTGTCTCGCCCCGCACATAGCTGTCGGCGAAGGGGTCCATCACGTCGCGGCGGAAAGTGCTTTCGTAGTCCACCACGTAGTGCGGGAGGCCCAGCCGGTCGGCGACCCGGCGGGCGTCGTGGATGTCCTGCCCGGCGCAGCAGGTGCGTCCGCCCGGCACCACCTGCCCGTGGTCGGTGAGCTGCATGGTCAGGCCGACGACGTCATAGCCGGCCTCGGCCAGCAGGCCGGCGGTCACCGAACTGTCGACGCCCCCCGACATGGCCACGACCGCGCGCCGGCCGCGCCCGGGGGCGAGGCCGTCCAGGGCGGCGTTGAGATCGGTGTCAGACGGCATGTCATCGCGCAAGAGTTAGTCCCATCTGCCAGAAATCGGCTTCCAGGATGGTGGCCTCGCGGAAGGTGTCGATCAACCCCGGCAGGCGGCCGGGGCCGCCGCGCGTCGCCATCAGGCGGTCCAGGGTCTCGACCGCGTCGCGCGCCACCTGACGGTAGCCGGCCCCGCCGTACTCGCGGATCCAGGCGCCGTAGGGATGATCCTCGCCCGGGTCCACGGTGTCCAGCAGCCGGGCGCCGATCTCGGCGTAGCCGATGACGCACGGCGACAGGGCCACATTCAGGTCCAGCAGGTCGCCGGCCATGCCCCGGTCCAGCACATAGCGCGTGTAGGCCACCGTGGCCCGCGCCTCAGGCAGGGTCTCCAGTTCCTCCGGCGAGATGCCCCAGCCCTGGCAGTACTTCACGTGCAGGCCCATTTCGTCGAGGATGGCCGCCATGCCCTCGCCCATGCGGCGCATGTCCTCCAGCGTCTCACTCTTGTAGACGCCCAGGGCATAGGCCCGCGCGAACTGGATCAGGAACAGGTAGTCCTGGCCCATGTAGTGCCGGAAGCACTCCTGGCGCAGGTCGCCCGTCCCCATCTGGCGCACGAAGTCGTGGTTCACATAGGCATTCCACTCCGCCCGGCACTCGTGGCGCAGCCGGGCGAACAGGGTGTCCGCCTCGGCGATCCCCGGCACGGCCTCGGGGGTGTCCGTCTGATCCGCCATGGATACGGTCTCCTTGAGCATCACAAGGGGATGGGCCGGGGCCGCGCGCCTTACAGCATCGCGTTGCGCGTCTCCGCCGGCAGGCGCACCACCAGGCCGTCCAGCTCCTCGGTCATGATGATCTGGCAGCCCAGCCGCGAGGTGCGGGCCAGGCCGAAGGCCAGATCGAGCATGTCCTCCTCGTCCTCGCTCGGCTCGTTCAGCTTCTTGAACCAGGCGGGATCGACGATGACGTGGCAGGTCGAGCAGGCCAGCGAGCCCTCGCAGGCCCCCTCAAGGTCGATGTCGTGGCGGTGCGCGGCCTCCATCACCGACAGGCCGACCGGCACCTCCACCTCGTGGCGCGTGTCATCCCGGTCGATGAAGACGAGCTTCGGCATGTCCTGGTGTACTCCTGTCTGAGCCGGGGGCGGCGGTGGCGGCCCGGCCGTGGTCGTCCCGGTGGGCATGGATACCGACTGGTCACGGCCCCCGCAAGGGGCGGCCGACGTTCGCATGACGGTCTTTCACCGGTCCTGGATGCGGCCGTCGCTGGACAGCACAATGGCGACCGGCCGCGCGGCCGGGATATAGGACATCACGATCACCAGAATCCCGGTCAGCGGCACGCCAATGAACATGCCCACCACGCCCCAGATGTTGCCCCAGACCACCAGCGACACAATGACCGTCAGCGGGCTGAGGTTCAGCGACCGGCCCATCAGGCGCGGCTCGACCAGGTTGCCGATGGTGATCTGCACGGCGCCGAGGGTTCCGGCCACCACCACCGCCGGCACCGCTGTGTCGAACTGCACCAGCGCCAGCAGGGCCGGGAAGGCCACGCCGAGCAGCGAGCCGATGGTCGGGATGTAGTTCAGCAGGAAGATCACCACGGCCCAGAAGGCCGCGTAGTCCACCCCGACCACGATCAGGACGGCATAGCTGATGGCGCCGGTGGCGATGCTGGTGGCCGTCTTGATCCAGACGTAGGTCTCGATGTCGCGTTCGATGCGGCCCAGGATCGCCCGCGCGCGGGCCTCCTTGCCGGGGTCCGGGAACAGCGCGCGCAGCTTGTCGTCGAAGCGCCGCTGCTCGATCAGCAGGAACAACACGTAGACCAGGATCAACCCGGCCTGTCCCACCAGGCCGGAGACGGCGCTGGCCACGTCCGGCACTAGGTCCTCAATCGGGACCTGGCGCATCAGGTGTTCCAGGTCGATGGCCTGGCCGAGACCCGCCCAGACCGAGAGATCGTGCATGACCGCGTTCAGGGTTTCCTTGTAACGCGGCGCGGCTTCGGTCACCTCGGCGATGTTCTGGCTGGCCATGCGGCCGAACAGGGTCAGCAGCAGCCCGATGACCAGGAAGGACAGGGTCAGCCGCGCCCATCCGGGCAGCGCCGGCCCGACGCGCGGCACGGCGGCGATGCCTTCGTTCAGGGCGTTGATCAGGTGCCAGATGATCAGGGCGATCACCAGCGGCACAAGGACGTCCTTGCCCAGGATCAGGATGCTCCCGACCAAAACCACCGCGCCGAACCACAGAACGCTCGTGATGGACCGTATCAGGCCGCGCGCTTCCATTGCCTAACCCCTTCGTCCAGGCTGGCCCGCCCCATCGGCGAGAGCCGCTCGATCATAGCAACGGCGCCATGCGACGCCAGCTTTGGCCCGCTTTTCGACCAAAATGGCCCTCCATGTGAGAAAATCTCCCCAAGATGTGCGGGAGAGATTGACAAAACGGCCCAAAGCATCCTTGATTTCGTATGCGCTGGAAATTGATCCACCACCGCTTGACCAGCCACCCCTTGTCCCTCCTGCCGGATCGGGGCAGACTCCCTCGCCACGAGTGGACCGGAAAGGCGTGGACAGAGCGCCCCGCCATCGTGCATATCACCGCACGTGGCGAAGGCGGCCCATACCGCCTCTCGGGGCGTGACCGAAGCCCGGCCGGACCGGGGGCGACGCCGCTCCGCCGGAGCGCCAGACGCGGCTTGAGTGAGGACACATGTTTTCCAGGATGACGGGGTGGCTATCCGCCGACATGGCCATCGACTTGGGCACCGCCAACACCCTTGTGTACGTCAAGGGGCGGGGCATCGTCCTGAACGAGCCCTCGGTGGTGGCGATCGCCGAACACAAGGGCCGCAAGCAGGTCCTGGCGGTCGGCGACGAGGCCAAGCAGATGCTCGGCCGCACCCCCGGTAACATCCAGGCCATCCGGCCGCTGCGGGACGGCGTCATCGCCGATTTCGAGGTGGCCGAGGAGATGATCAAGCACTTCATCCGCAAGGTGCACAACCGGCGCAGCTTCGCCAGCCCGATGGTCATCATCTGCGTGCCCTCCGGCTCCACCGCCGTCGAGCGCCGCGCCATCCAGGAAAGCGCCGAGGCCGCTGGCGCGCGCCGCGTCTACCTGATCGAGGAACCCATGGCCGCCGCCATCGGCGCCGGCCTGCCGGTGACCGAGCCCACCGGCTCGATGGTTGTCGACATCGGCGGCGGCACCACCGAGGTGGCGGTGCTGTCGCTGGGCGGCATCGTCTACGCCCGCTCGGTGCGAGTCGGCGGCGACAAGATGGACGAGGCGATCATTGCCTACATCCGCCGCAATCACAATCTGCTGGTGGGCGAGGGCTCGGCCGAGCGCATCAAGAAGGACATCGGCAGCGCCTGCGCGCCCGCCGAGGGTCCCGGTCGGACCATCGAGATCAAGGGCCGGGATCTGATGAACGGCGTGCCCAAGGAACTGGTGATCAGCGAGGCGCAGATCGCCGACAGCCTGGGCGAGCCGGTCGCCGCCATCGTCGAGGCGGTGAAGGTCGCCCTGGAGCACACGGCGCCGGAACTGGCGGCCGATATCGTCGACAAGGGAATCGTGCTGACGGGCGGCGGCGCTCTGCTCAGCAATCTGGATTTCGTACTGCGCATGTCCACCGGCCTGCCGGTCTCGATTGCCGACGACCCGCTGTCGTGTGTCGCGCTGGGCACCGGCCGGGCCCTTGAGGAAATGAAGAAGCTGCGCAATGTTCTGACCACAATGTATTAACCGGCCGTGCCGTACACATGACCGTCCGCCGCCCGGCGCGGCGTTCGTGACAGGGGTCGGGTCGCGCGATCCGCACCCGTTCGGCCGGGCAGGGCCGCGGCCCCGCAATGGGGGGGCGGCGGCGCGGGCGCCCGTTGTAAAGACCGCGTGCCAGGGGCACGACAGCCCGTGATGCAGACGAACGGCCAGATGTCCCGGTTCGGAGCGATGAAGGTGGCCTTGCATCGGCTGGCCTTCGTCGTTCTGGTGGTGGCCGCGTTCGGGCTCATGCTGCTGGGCAAGGCCGATACCCTGCTGGTCTCGCGGGTGGGCACCGCCGTCTCGGATGCCCTGACGCCGGTGCTGGAGGTCATGAGCAAGCCGGCGGCCAGCGTCGGCGCGGTCATGAACAACCTGCGCGAACTGGCCGCCATCCGGGCCGAGAACGCCCGCCTGCGCGAGGAGAACCAGCGCCTGCTGCACTGGCAGACCCTGGCGCGCCGGCTGGAGGCGGAAAACCAACGCCTGCGCGAGCTTGGCAACATGGTGCCGGACCCGACGCCGCGCACCCTCACCGGCCGTGTGGTGGCCGATACCGGCGGCGTGTTCGCCCGCAGCCTGCTGGTGACGGTGGGCTCGCGCCATGGGGCGCGGTCCGGGCAGGTGGTGGTGGCGGGCGAGGGCCTGGTGGGGCGCCTGACCGAGGTGGGCGCGCGCTCCAGCCGGGTGCTGCTGCTGACCGACATCAACTCAAGGGTGTCGGTGGTGATGGAGGAAAGCCGGGCGCGGGCGATCCTGGTCGGCAACAACCGCAACCGGCCGGATCTTGCGTTCCTGAAGTCGCAGACCGGCGTCTCGCCGGGCGACCGCATTGTCACGTCGGGGATCGCGGGGGCGTTTCCGCCCGGCCTGCCGGTGGGCGTGGTGGCGTCGGTGGACGAGGGCCATATCCGGGTGGAGCTGTTCATCGAGGAAAGCCGGCTGGAACTGGTGCGGATCCTGGACTACGGCCTCAATGGCATCGTCGCTGATCCGGGCGCCGGAAATGCGCCCCCGTAAGGGTGAAAGAGACGAGGAAGGCGTGCCCCGATGAGACCCACGCCCTGGCAAAGCCTGATCCAGACGCTGCGCAGCCTGATCCCGTTCGGGTTGTCCGTGGTGTTGCTGCTGATCGCCATCGTGCCGATGACGACGCCGGGGTTCCTGCGAGCCGGGCCGATGGTCACGGTGCTGTGCGTGTACTACTGGGCCGTGCACCGGCCCGACATGATGGGGTATCTGGGCGGATTCTCGTTGGGTGTGCTGGAAGACATCCTGATGAACACGCCGCTGGGGGTCAGTTCGCTGGTGCTGATGCTGGTGCAGGCGGTGGTGCTGACGCAGTACCGGTTCTTTGTCGGCAAGCCGTTCCTGATCACCTGGTGGGCTCTGGCCCTGGTGGCCCTGGGCGCGATCCTGCTGAAGGCGCTGATCATCGCGGTGTTGACCGGCCATGTGACGGCGCCGGGGGCGCTGCTGGCCAGCTATGGCCTGACCCTGCTGTTGTATCCGGTGTTCGCCTGGGTGTTCGCCTGGGCCGACGTTCTGCTCAGCAAGGAGGCGTGACGACGGACCCGGGCCGCGCCACGGCCGTCGGCGGTCGTGCGGACCGCCCGTTGCGACGATGAGGCAGGTCATGCAGAAGGATGGCGATCGATCCAAGGTTTTCGCGCGCCGCGTCGTGCTGTTGGCCGGCGGCAAGGCCTTGCTCGTCTCACTGCTGGGCGCGCGCATGTACTACCTCCAGGTCATGGAGGCCGAGAAGTACCGCACCCTGGCCGACGAGAACCGCATCAACATGCGCCTGATCCCGCCGCCGCGCGGCCGCATCGTTGACCGTTTCGGCGTCCCCCTGGCCGTCAATCGCCAGAACTTCCGCGCCCTGGTGATCGCCGAACGCACGCGTGACCTGAAACAGACCCTGCAGACGTTCGCCGATCTCGTGCCATTGAGCGACTACGACCACCAGAGGGTCCTGAAGGAAAGCAGCCGCCGGCGCAGCTTCGTGCCGGTGACCGTGCGCGAGAACCTGACCTGGGAGCAGATGGCCCTGGTCCAGGTGCACGCCCCGAACCTGCCCGGCGTCATCATCGACGAGGGCCTGACCCGCGACTACCCGTACGCCGATCTGGTGTCGCACATCCTGGGCTATGTCGCCGCCGTGGCCGAAGAGGACATGATCGGCGACGATCCATTGTTGCAGCTGCCCGACTTCCGCATCGGCAAGGCCGGGATCGAGAAGGTCTACGACCTGCCCTTGCGCGGCAAGGCCGGTGCCAGCCAGGTGGAGGTCAACGCCGTCGGCCGCATGATCCGAGAACTGCGCAACGAGGAGGGCGAGCCGGGGCACGAGGTCCAGCTGACCATCGACATGCGGCTGCAGGATTACGCCTCGCGCCGCCTGGGCGAGCAAAGCGCCGCCTGCGTCGTCATGGACGTGCATACCGGCGAGTTGCTGGCGATGGCCTCCATGCCCGCCTACGATCCCAACGCCTTCGCGCGCGGCCTGTCGCAGGCGGAATGGGCGGCGCTGGCCAACGACCCGCGTGCCCCGCTGCGCAACAAGGCCCTGGCCGGACAGTATGCCCCGGGTTCGACGTTCAAGATGGTGGTGGCGTTGGCGGCGCTCGAAAGCGGCATCGTCAACGCCGAGCAGACGGTCTACTGCCCCGGCCACCTGCGGCTGGGCAACCACCGGTTCCACTGCTGGAAACGGGGCGGCCACGGCCACATGAACATGACCTCGGCTCTCGAGCAGTCCTGCGACGTCTATTTCTACGAGGTCTCGCGGCGCATTGGCATCGAGCGCATCGCCGACATGGCGCGCCGCATGGGCCTGGGCGCGCCGCTGGACATCGAACTGCCCGGCGAGGCCCCCGGCCTGATCCCCAGCAAGGCGTGGAAGACGGCCACGCTGGGCCAGCCCTGGGTGCAGGGCGAGACCCTGGTGGCCAGCATCGGCCAGGGCTATGTGTTGGCGACGCCCTTGCAACTGGCCGTGATGACCGCGCGCATCGCCAACAACGGGCTGGCGGTCCGCCCGACCCTGTGCCGCCAGGAGATTCGGGACGGACATTTGGTCGAGCGGCCCACCCCAGCCTTTGAGTCGATCGGTGTGTCCAAGCCATTCATGGGCTTGGTTCAGAACGCCATGTGGCGGGTCGTCAACGGCAATCGCGGCACGGCCCGGGGCTCGGCCATCGACGTCGACGGCCAGACCATGTCCGGCAAGACCGGCACCTCGCAGGTGCGCCGCATCACCATGCAAGAGCGGCAAACCGGGGTGCGCAGCAATGAAGAGCTGCCGTGGAAGTTCCGCGACCACGCGCTGTTCGTCTGCTTCGCGCCGGCCGAGGCGCCGCGTTATGCCATTTCGGTCATCGTCGAACACGCCGGCGGCGGCTCGCGCCATGCCGCGCCCATCGCCCACGACGTCATGCTGGAGGCGCTGCGCCTGGATCCCTCGCGCCGCCGCACGACGCGGGAGGTGGCGGCCATCCGTGACGCGCCGCCGGGCGAAGGGGGCGTCCGGCGGTTGACCGACGCGGAAACGGGGGCCGAGGAGAGCGAGGAGCGGCGTCCACAATGAGCAATGGACTGATGACCGCGCGAATGCGGCGCGGCGAGATGACGTTGGGCGAGAAGCTCTGGCAGGTGAGCTGGTCGTTCGTCCTGCTCATCAGCGCCCTGGCCGGGATCGGCGTGGTCATGCTGTATTCCGCCGCCAACGGCGACATGGACCCGTGGGCGTCCCGCCACATCACGCGCTACGGGGTGGGGCTGGTCCTGCTTCTCGTGGTGGCCCTGATCGATATCCGTCAGTGGATGCGATACGCCTATTGGCTGTACGCGCTGGCCTTCGTGCTCCTTGTGGCGGTGGAGGTCAAGGGCACCATCGGCATGGGCGCGCAGCGTTGGATCGACCTGGGGGTGATCCAACTCCAGCCGTCCGAGTTGATGAAGGTCGCGCTCGTCCTGGCGCTGGCGCGGTTCTTCCATGGCGCCGACCTGTCCGACGTGGGACGGCCGCTGTATTTGGTGATCCCCGTGCTGTTGGTGCTGGCGCCGGTGGCCCTGGTGTTGCGGCAGCCCGACCTGGGGACGGCCCTGATGATGCTGGCCGGCGCCGCCGTGCTGTTCTTCGTCGCCGGGGTGCGGCTGTGGATGTTCGCCCTGGTCGTCGTCGCCGGCCTGTCGGTGATCCCGGTGGCGTGGCAGTTCCTGCACGATTATCAGAAGCAGCGGGTGCTGACGTTCATCAACCCGGAGCGTGACCCGCTGGGCGCCGGGTATCACATCCTGCAGTCCAAGATCGCCCTGGGCTCGGGCGGCCTGACCGGCAAGGGGTTCCTGCAAGGCACGCAAAGCCACCTGAATTTCCTGCCGGAGAAGCAGACGGATTTCATCTTTGTGATGCTCGCCGAGGAGTTCGGAATGCTGGCTGGCATCGGCCTGCTGGTGCTGTATGTGCTGGTGGTGGCCTACGGGCTGGCCATCGCCCTGCGGACGCGCAATCAGTTCGGCCGGCTGGTGTCCATTGGTGTGACCGTCACGTTCTTCCTGTACGTGTTCATCAACATCGCCATGGTGATGGGCCTGATCCCGGTGGTCGGCGTGCCGCTGCCGCTGGTCAGCTACGGCGGCACGGCCATGTTGACGCTGATGCTGGCGTTCGGCCTGCTCATCAGCGCCTGGGTGCACCGCGACGTGCAGATCGGCCGGCGCGGCGCGTACGACGACGGATGAGTGGCGGCCGCGTTGCGTGACACAAAGATATGGTGGACAATACGCGCCGGATCCTACAGCATCTGGATACTGTGTGGAGCCTGAGCACTTCCTGAGCACTGCGGCGAGGTCCCGTGTGACACGCGGGCGCTCGGCGCGGTGCCGTGTCCCGTGGCGCGAACGGCCCGTCGCCTATGGTTGTTGCGGCTCCTGAAAGGATGATGTCGATGCCCCTGACGCCCCCCTCTCCCTCCAACGACATGGCCGAGACGGACGTGTTGACGGCGGACGAGTTCAATCTCTGGTGCGCCCTGAACAACATGCCGTTCCGCATGACCGAGCATGTCTGGCCGGACGGCGCCACAGAGTGGGACGTCGAGGTGCATCCAGGCCAGGAGGCCCAGACCGTGGCCTACGGCACCGGCCAAAGCGACGAGGCGGCGGCGGCGGCCATGGCCTTCGCCTTCGTTGCTGGTGTCGATTGGGCCGACGCCGCCCACCGGGCGGCGCGCGAGGCGCTTGAAGAGGGCGACCCGGACGGCGAGGGCGAGGACGACCGGCCCATGCCGGCCGTGCCGCTGGGGGCCGCGTTCCGGGCGCCCGAGGCCGCGCTCGCCGCGCCGGTGGAGGAAGACGCGGAGTCCGATCTCCCCGACGAGGCCGACACGGCGGACACCGCGCCCGCCGACGCCGAGACGGCGTGGCAGGACGACGCCTGGACGCAGGACGACGTGGAGGACGCCGCCGACGATGAGGCCTGGGAGGCGCCCGACTGGACGGACGACGCAGAGACACCGGAAGACCGCGCGCCCGCCCCGGACGAGGCCCCGCCTGGCTACCGGCCGCCCTCTCTCGACGTGCTGCAGGACCCCGCCGACGATCCCGAACGGGTGCTGGACGAAAAGGCCCTGGCCGACCGGGCGCGGGCGCTGGAAACGGTCCTGCGCAACTTCAAGGTCCGGGGCGAGATCATGCAGGTCCATCAGGGGCCGGTGATCACGCTGTACGAACTGGAGCCGATCCCCGGCACCAAGTCCTCGACCGTCATTAACCTGGCCGACGACATCGCCCGCTCCATGAGCGCGGTCACCGCGCGCATCGCCGTGGTGCCGGGGCGCAGCGTCATCGGTATCGAACTGCCCAACGACAGCCGCGAGACGGTCTACCTGAAGGGTATCCTGACCGCGCCCGCCTTCGCCGACACGGCGGCCAAGCTGCCGCTGGCCCTGGGCAAGGGCATCGACGGCAACCCGTTCGTGGTCGACCTGTCGCGGATGCCGCACCTGCTGATCGCCGGCACCACGGGGTCGGGCAAGTCGGTGGGCATCAACGCCATGATCCTGTCGTTGTTGTCGCGCATGTCGCCGGAGCGCTGCCGCCTCATCATGGTCGATCCGAAGATGCTGGAGCTGTCGGTCTACGACGGCATTCCGCACCTGCTGACCCCGGTCGTGACCGATCCCAACAAGGCGGTGATGGCGTTGAAGTGGGCGGTGCGCGAGATGGAAAGCCGCTATCGCGCCATGTCGGCCGTGGGCGTGCGCAACATCGAGGGCTTTAACCAAAGGATGCGCGAGGCGCAGGCCAACGGCGAGGTGATCACCCGGCCGGTCCAAGTGGGCTATGACCGACAGGCCAAGGAGCCGATCATCGAGGAACGGCCCATGGACCTGAAGACCCTGCCCTACATCGTCGTCGTGGTCGACGAGATGGCCGACCTGATGCTGGTGGCCGGCAAGGAAATCGAGGCCGTCATCCAGCGCCTGGCGCAGATGGCGCGGGCCGCCGGCATCCACCTGATCATGGCCACCCAGCGCCCCTCGGTGGATGTCATCACCGGCACCATCAAGGCCAACTTCCCCACCCGCATCAGCTTCCAGGTGACCAGCAAGATCGACAGCCGCACCATCCTGGGCGAGGCGGGGGCCGAGCAGCTCGTCGGCCAGGGCGACATGCTGTACATGACCGCCGGCGGGCGCATCACCCGCGTGCACGGCGCCTTCGTCTCCGACCGCGAGGTCGAGGCGTTGGTGTCGCAGCTCAAGGACCAGGGCGAGCCGGAATACGTCCACTCCATCATCGAGGAGGACGAGGACGGCGCCCCGGTGGTCGACGACACCGGTCCGGCCGGTGGTGATACCGACGGCGGCTTCGGCGAGAGCTCGGGCGATCACCTGTACGACCAGGCCGTGGCCCTGGTGCTGCGCGAGAACAAGGTCTCGGTCAGCTTCATCCAGCGCTGCCTGCAGATCGGCTACAACCGCTCCGCCCGCATTGTCGAGCGCATGGAGAGCGAGGGCCTGATCAGCCCCGCCAACCACGTCGGCAAGCGCGAAATCCTGGCGCGCGGGCGGATGGGGGGTGATCCGGGCGGGGACTATTGAGGCCGCAGGGGAATCGGGTGAACGGGTCATGCCGTGACGACGCTTGCGAGGTAGTCGTC
>NZ_CAKZOT010000006.1 GCF_937138205.1 uncultured Rhodospira sp.
CCTGGTCGCGGCGCGCTGCCAGGCCTGACCGCCCGGACTTTTGCCCCGGTTACTGGAATCCGCCCTAAATATTTGATATAGAGCAGATTCACGTGATCAATCTGAAGCACGAGGTGACTCAGATTGATCACGATCTGCTCGAGTGTCCCGAGGAAAGAGCGCCCATGGTCGCCATCGTGTTTGTCTGCACCGGCAACATTTGCCGCTCGCCCACCGCCGAGGCGGTGTTCCGACACAAGGTCCATGCCGCCGGCCTGGATGGGGCCGTGCGCATTGACTCCGCGGGCACAACCGCGTTCCACGTCGGCGAGCCGCCCGACCCGCGCGCGGCCGACGCGGCGCAGCGACGCGGCTACAGCCTTGACGGGCAGCTCGCGCGCCGCGTCCATCCAGACGATTTCGACCGCTTCGACCTTCTGGTGGCCATGGATCGCGGCCACCACAAGGCCTTGCTGCGGATGGCCCCGGACGACGACGCCCGCGCCCGCGTGGTCATGATGAGCGACTTTTCCCGGCGGCCGAACGCCCTCGCCGATGTCCCCGACCCCTACTACGGCGGCGGCGATGGATTCGAGCGGGTGCTGGACATGCTGGAGGACGCGGCCGAGGGGTTGCTCGACCACGTCCGCGCCCGCCCGGACGTGGCCTGACCGGCCGCGCTGGTCGCCGTTCCTCCCCCGTCCCCGCGTGGAGAGACGCCATGCGCGAGCCCGCCCGCACGCTGATCGAACAGGCCACCGGCACCCGGGTCACCGCCAGCCGCCCCCTGTCGGGCGGCTGCATCGGCGAGGTTTATCGCATCTCCGCCGCCGACGGCCGCGACCTGGTGGCCAAGGTGGGCGGCCCCGGCAGCGGCCTGGCGCTGGAGGGCCGCATGTTGCGCCATCTGGAGGCCCACGGCGCGCCGGTGCCATCGGTGCTGCACGCCGACGACCACCTGCTGCTGATGACCTGGGTCGACTCCGGGGACGGACTCGGCCCCAAGGTGCAGGACCACGCGGCCCATGTGATCGCCGCCCTGCACGACAATGCCGGCCCGGCGTTCGGCTTCGAGTACGACACGGTGATCGGCGGCTTGCACCAGCCGAATCCGACCACGGATCGGTGGATCCCGTTCTTCCGCGACCACCGCCTGCTGTACATGGCCGGCGAGGCCGCGCGGGCCGGCCGCCTGCCGCCCGCCTACCTCCGCCGGCTGGAGGCGCTGGCCGCCCAACTGGACGCGTTTCTGGACGAACCGGACCAGCCGAGCCTGCTGCACGGCGACCTGTGGACCGGCAACGTGTTGGCCCACCATGGGCGCCTGTCCGGGCTGATCGACCCGGCCATCTATTGGGGCCACCCCGAGATCGAGTTGGCCTTCAGCACCCTGTTCGGCACCTTCAACGACGTGTTCTTCAACCGCTATCACGAGCTGAGGCCGATCCAGCCGGGCTTTTTCGAAACGCGGCTTGACCTCTACAACCTGTATCCGCTGCTCGTGCACGTGCGGCTGTTCGGCGCCGGCTATCTGGGCGGTGTTGACCGCACCTTGCGCCGCATGGGATTTTGACTGCGACCGGTCCCACCGGGTCTGGTGTGGGCGCGGGATCAGGCCGGCTGCGGCCGTCCGTGGTCGGTTATCGCGACCGATGGCCTAAAGCCATATTTTCTTTGGTTTCTCTGGCCCCGATGTGTATGATTTTTTGCGGTCGGTTACGGTTGACCCGACCTTGGGGAAATTCGTGGAGGCACGTCTCACCATGCTGAAAAACGCCTTTTTTGCCACCGCCGCCTTGGGCGCTGCGTTCGTTCTCGCTCAGGCGCCGGCCACCGCCGGTCCGGCGGCCCTCGACATGATCCAGGACGACACGTCCGCCATGACCATGGTCCAGTGGTATCCGTCGGGTACATCGGGCGAGCCGCGTCCGATCCCGCCGGTTACCGTGCACGGCACCGGCGCCGATGAAGACGCCGCGTGCGCCGGCGCCATGGCCTACGCGCCGCAGGCTTGTCGCTTCGATCGCATCTACACCAAGTCGGACTGCAATTGCCACGACTCGGGCGAAGTGACCGCCTGTTCCGTGACGGTCTGGTGCCGCCGCCAGTAAGCATCGCCTGTTTCGCCGTCCTGGCGAAGAGGACCGGCGAAGGGGATATGACGAAGCAATCCGGGGCCTCACGGTTCAGTGAGTGCCCCGGGTTGCTTTGCCCTTTTTATGGGGGAACCGCGCGCCGGTCGCCCCGACTGCCGAGTCGGTTCCGTCCGGGCCTGTTTCCAGAGCCCGGCCTTGGCTCTGCCGCCCGGTGCCGTGGGTGATCCAAAATACCGGCCGACCGAAGTGGGGCCTCGTTATACCGGGCGACGATCGGAATGATACCGTCCGACGAATGAACTGACTTCATTCGTCGGACGGCCGGCGCGACTGCGCCGGCGCGGCGAAGCCGCGGAGCCGCGCGCCCCGAAGGGGCGCTGCGGCGAAAAAACAAAGACTCGGTATCACCGGCGCGCCGATGATGCTGAGGCTTTGATTTTGTCGCCTCCCTGGCCGCCCAGGGGCCGGCGCCGACCCCGCCCAAGGGACCGTCCCCCCCCCGCCCGCCAAAAGGCGCTCGCCGAACGGCTGATGCAGGCGGTGGGATTCGTTTCGGGCGCGGCCGCCTGGACGAAGGCCTGCATCCCTTCTGCGGCGGCGTGCCCGACGACGTGCGCATCACCACGCGCTACGACGAGTCCGACGCCGCCGGCGCCATCATGGCCGTGCTGCACGAGACCGGCCACGCGCTCTACGAAAAGGGCCTGCCGCCAGCGTGGCGCGACCAGCCGGTGGGCCGCGCGCTGGGCTCATCCGTCACCGCCGCCGAGATGCTGGAGCGCGCCACCGGCAAGCCGCTCGACGCCGGCGTGTTCAAGGCCCACCTGCGGCGCCGGTATGTGGAGGGGGTGGGGTGATCTCTTCTTCCTCTCGCTCGCACGAACGTTCACAATGGGCGTCAAACCCCTACAGGAGTCCGACATGCCCACCAGGGACTCTATCCGACCGATTGATGCCATGGGTGAGGTCGCGGCGAACCTTGCCCGAACCGTCGCATCCACCTGCACGCCCCTCGTTCTCACCGAGAACGGAGAACCGGCGGTCGTGATCCAGGATGTTGCCAGCTATCGGGAAACGCAGGAGGCCTTGGCCCTGACCCAGCTTGTCGCGGTGATCGATCGGGAGATCGAAGCGGGCGAGACGGAGCCCCTGGATACGGCCTTCGCGGACATCCGTCGGCGGATAGCGAGTTCTTGATGCGTTGGTGATGCGTGTGCGCCTGACCCTCTCCGCCAAAGCCGATATCCTGGCGATTGGGCGATACATCAGGTCCCAGGATGGCGCGGCGCGTGCCCACTCCATAGTCGATGATCTGGAACGACTGTGCGTGTCTATCTCGGAATTCCCGCAACGGGGGAATGTCGTGCGCGTGCTGGCTGATATCGGGCGCCCGGAGTTTCGCGAACTGCACGACAAGCCGTACCGCATCATCTATCGGCTGACCGGCGATGTGGTCACGGCCTACTGCGTCTTGGTTGGGCGGCGGGACATCGCCACGGTACTGGCGCGGCGCCTTCCCCCGGAGCGGTGACCAATGGGGCCATCTGGTTGTACGCTTCTCGGCTGCCCTGAGGACGGCATGTTCAAGGCCGACCTGCGGCGCCGGTATGTGGAGCGGGTGGGATGACGACGCCGTGAGGAACTCTTCGTCGCGGTCACCAAACGTCTCGGCGCGGGAGGCCGGACCGGGGCATGACTCCGGGGTGGTTGATGCCGACCGTCTCGGGACGAACCGCTTGCGGATTCTCTCCTGCGTCGCGCCGGTGGGGCCGGGCGCGCAGGGGTTCGCCCCCGAACCGGGCGATGACATTTTCGCCGCCTATCGCGCCTATGCGAAACAGATCGCCGAACGCTGGCGGGCCGACCCTGATCTCGATCCCCTTTCACGCATCCTCATCGCCGCCCTGGACCTCCTCGCTGGACACATCGACGCGGCCAACGAAATCCTGGATGAACTTCCCACAGCGCCCATAAAACTGGACCACGGCGCCGGGTATTGTTTGGTCGCGCCGTTCGTGGTGCTGGCCGCCGTCCTGCCGTGGCCGGATGCCCTGAAGAACACCGCGACGTGGATCCGCGGATCCGAGACCGAGCAGGCCTTACGGGACTGGCTCGAAGCTCATCGGAACCGGTTGGCCTGGGACGACGAGGCCGGGACCTATCGCCTGATCGGTGCCTGACGTGATATATCGCTCACGCCGCGTGAGGGCGCACCACCGCCGCGATGCGATCGCCGGCGTCCGCTTCGGTGACCGCCAGATCGTAGGCGGTCTGGAGGTTGAGCCAGAACCGCGCCGAGGTGCCGAAGTAACACGCCAAACGCAAGGCCGTGTCCGCCGTCACCGCGCGTTTGCCGTTGACGACATCCGCCATGCGGCTTTGAGGAACGTCGATGGCGCGGGCCATCGCGGCCACCGAAACGCCAAGGGTCTCCAGTTCATCGGCCAGGATCTCCCCGGGATGGATCGCCGGCAGGCGGATCTTTTCAATGGTAATCGACGATTTCGACGTCATGGGCCTCACCTTCCTCGAACCGGAAACAGATCCGCCATTGCTCATTGATGCGGATGCTGTATTGGCCTTGCCGGTCCCCGCGAAGCGCCTCGAAACGATTCGACGGCAATCGCATTAAATCCTCAAGGCTGCTTGCTTCGTTGAGAATGTTCATCCGTCGCTGCGCTTGCCGTTCGAAGGCGCGAAACTCCCTCACGGACTGGCCGGATAGGAACCGCGCGGTGCGCTTGTCGGCGGCGGATTTGATCATGCCTAAAGGGTATCCAGGATTCGGTATCCGTCAAGCAGATTATTAGGGTGATACCGCCGGCGTGTCTGCCGCCGTTGAACCCCCGCCGCCGCGTCGCTACCTTCGGGCCAACGCATACGGCCCCGCACGGCCCCCGCACGGCCCCCCGCACGCAAGGACACCCGCGCGATGAAGTTCACCGGCACCAAGACCTATGTCGCCACCGAGGACCTGGCGGTGGCCGTTAACGCCGCCGTCACCCTGCAACGCCCGCTTCTGGTCAAGGGCGAGCCCGGCACCGGCAAGACCGTGCTGGCCCAGGAAGTGGCCGACTCCCTCGGCCTGCCGCTCATCCCGTGGCACATCAAGTCCACCACCAAGGCCCAGCACGGCCTGTATGAATACGACGCGGTCTCGCGCCTGCGCGACTCCCAGCTCGGCGACGAGCGGGTGCACGACATCCGCAACTACATCAAGCGCGGCCGCATGTGGGATGCCTTCACGCACGAGGGCGGCGCGGTGCTGTTGATCGACGAGATCGACAAGGCGGACATTGAGTTCCCCAACGACCTGCTGCTGGAACTCGACCGCATGGAGTTCCACGTGCACGAGACCGGCGAGACCGTGCGCGCGGTGACCCGGCCCGTGGTGATCATCACGTCGAACAACGAAAAAGAACTGCCGGACGCCTTCCTGCGCCGCTGCTTCTTCCACTACATCAAGTTCCCCGACCCCGAGACGATGCAGGAGATCATCGCCGTCCACTTCCCGGACATCAAAGCCAACCTGGTGCGCGATGCGCTGGCCATGTTCTACAACGTGCGCGAGGTGCCCGGGCTGAAGAAAAAGCCCTCGACCAGCGAACTGCTGGACTGGATCAAGCTGCTGATGGCCGATGACATCTCGCCCGAGGCCTTGCGCTCCGGCGACGTCAAGCAGGTCCTGCCGCCGCTGCATGGCGCGCTGTTGAAGAACGAACAGGACGTGCACATGCTGCAGCGCTTGGCGTTCGTGGCCAAGCGGGAACGGCGGTAGGGTGCGCGGGCAAAACCCTCTTGACTCCGGGGGCGGCGCGCGTAGAGTGTCGCGCTTCCGAGGCGGCGCCAACGCGGTGCCGCCCGGACCGGTTTTGCCCTCACTTTCCTTCCTGTCCGTGCGAGAGACACCATGTTCGCTGTGATCAAGACTGGCGGCAAGCAGTACAAGGTCGCCAAGGATGATGTGATCAACGTCGAGAAACTGGAGGCCGACGAGGGCACCAGCGTGACCTTTGACGACGTGTTGATGGTCGGCGACAGGGTCGGGACGCCCACCGTGGCCGGGGCGAGCGTGTCCGCCACCGTGGAACGCACGTTCAGGGACAAGAAGGTGATCGTGTTCAAGAAGCAGCGGCGCCAAAACCATCGTCGCAAGAAGGGGCACCGTCAGACCCTGACCCGGGTGCGGATCACCGACATCACCGGGTAGAGATTTTTCCAGTGTTGGCCTTGGCCGGCCCGGCGCGGCAAGCAAGTAACGGAGAGCATCATGGCTCACAAGAAGGCAGGCGGGTCGTCCCGCAACGGCCGTGACTCAGAAGGACGCCGCCTTGGCGTCAAGAAGTTCGGCGGCGAGGTCGTGCTCGCCGGCAACATCATCGTGCGCCAGCGCGGCACCAAGTGGCACCCGGGCGACAACGTGGGCATCGGCAAGGATCACACCCTGTTCGCGCTGACCGACGGTCACGTGGCGTTCCGCAAGGGCTTCAAGCGGCGCACCTTCGTCTGTGTCGAGCCGGCCCAGGCGCCGACCGCCGAGGCGGCGGAGTAGGACGCCCGTCACCCGCGGACATCATCCAAAATCGAGAGGGGGAATGGTCCGGCCGTTCCCCCTCTTTTGTGTGCCAGGCATGGCACGAACCTTGGAGGTGAAAGTCCTCTGTGGGCCTTGGTGATGGGAACCACGAGCCGAAGGCAACTGCGTCGTCGCGAGGCGGGGTGGGGAGGAAGCCGGAGGCGAAACCTGGAGCCGACGAACAGAAACCGGATACGAGGCCGGCGCGGTGGGGCAACCCCGCAATGGACCGGGACGCCCGAGGATCACCCGGACACGCGCGCAGGTTAACCCGGCGGCGACCAGGGGAAAGGGTCGTGTCTTACCCTGGGAGGTCTCCCGCTCTCTCCGGGCGATCCGGAGCAGGGGGTCAGCGATGGCCCCCGACGGGGCGGGAGAAATCAGCAGAGGCCATAGTCGTCCGGTCCGCCGGACGAAGGGCTGAATTCGGACGTCAAGGAACAGGACGGTCCCTTTCGATGGACAGGTGGCAGCAGCCAGACCGACCACGACAACTGGACCTCTTCGACGAGGCCCGGCTGGCGGCACGTATCGCCCGCACCCGGTCAAGGGGGTGGATATCCCCAAGCCGGGGGGAGGCACGCGCCGGCCCGTGCATTCATCCAGACAAAAAATGGGCCAAGCATCACTTACCGCCCTGTCCAAATTTCCCGACCAGCTCTCCGGAAAACGGAGGTGTCCTGCACGCAGAGTGAGTCAGGTCCACGTTAAGGACCGGTCGCGGACGACAGGCGCCCGGCCAGACCGCGCCGGGCGCGGCGCACGATGAACCGCACCCCCTCGGCAACGGCCAGGGTAACGACGGCCGACGCGACAATGACGGCCCCCGACGTCAGGTCGAAGGCATAGGCCAGCGCCAGACCGGCCAGGCAGAACGCCAGCGCCCAGAGGACGGCGGTCACCATCAGCATCGCCAGGGAGCGCGCCGTCATCTCCGCCAGATAGGCCGGGATCGTCAGCAGGGCGATGACGAGAATCAGGCCGATGGCCGGCACGGCGGTCATCACGGCGAGAGCGACGGACGCCACCAGCAGGACATGCACGGCCGCCACGGGGAGTCCGCGCGCGCGGGCGAATTCGCGGTCGACCGACACCGCCAGGAGCGGTCGATAGAATACGACAACGATCCCCACCAGCACACCGACACTGA
This sequence comes from uncultured Rhodospira sp., assembly GCF_937138205.1. Taxonomy (GTDB): domain Bacteria; phylum Pseudomonadota; class Alphaproteobacteria; order Rhodospirillales; family Rhodospirillaceae; genus Rhodospira. The sequence continues at coordinate 7,802 of NZ_CAKZOT010000006.1, forward strand.
CCGCCATCGTCCGCAAGACATCGCTGCCGACCGCCAGGATCGACCCGAACAGATAGCTCATCAGATCAACGTTGTAGCCGGGCGTCAGATCCAGCAGCAGAACCCCGAACGCCATGCCGCCGGCCCACAACAGGCCGACGGCGACATCCATGCGCTCGCGTTCCCGCAGGGTCACCAGCGCGGCCAGCACCGCGGCACCCATCGCGAACAGGGTGGCCGTGATCATCACCGGCCAGCCGGCGAAAAACGCCAGCCCGACGCCGCCGTATCCGGCGTGGGCGACGCCGCCGGCGAGAAAGGTCATGCGGTTGACCACCACCAGCGACCCAACGACCCCACAGGCGATGCTGATCAGAACGACGGACAGGAGCGCCTTCTGCATGAAGGGATAGGCCAGGGCCTCAAGCATGGGCGCGCTCCCCCCTCACCGGCAGAACGCGGGCCATGTCATGGACGAAGGTTCCCATCGGACAGTCGGGCCGATGGACCCCATAGACCAGGGTCAGCATCGGCTCGGTCAGAATGGGGTCCGGATTGTAGAGGACCTGACGGTTGACGCAGGCCACCGCCGTTGCCTGTGGTACGGCCGTCGCCAGATCGTGCGAGATGAGGATCACCGTGCGGTCGGCCGCCAGTCGCTCCAGGAGTTCGACGATGCAGGACCTCCCGGCCGGGTCGATGCTGGCGGTCGGTTCGTCCAGCACCAGGATGTCAGGTGCCGCGACAAGGGCGCGCGCGATCAGCACCCGCTGCCGCTGGCCGCCGGACAGGGCGCCGATCGGCCGATCGGCGAAGGCCGCCATCTCGACCGAAGCCAGCGCCGTTCGCACCGCCTCGCGGGTGTTCCGCCGGCGCCCAAATCCGATCCACGAGCCGGGTCCCTCGCCGCCGTCCAGACCCAGGGCCACCAGGTCTCCGGCCGTAATGGGAAACGCGGGGGAAATGGTGGCCGCCTGCGGGACATAGCCGATGCGTCGCGCGCTCCGGGCCGGATCATCCCCGAACACCCGAACCCGGCCCGTCGTCGGCCGCAGCAGCCCGGTGATCAGCTTGGCCAGGGTCGTCTTGCCGCCGCCGTTGGGGCCGAGCACGGCGACGAACGCGCCCTCGGCCACTGCGAACGAGGCATCCTCGACAGCCCAGGTGCCGTCATATCGGAAGCTGACGTCCTCGAAGGCGATCACCGATGGCATTTCGCGCGGTCTCCCGGGATCAGCGCAGGGTTTCGGCGAAGGCGGCGCCGATCGACCGCGTGTTCTCCGGCCAGTCATAGGCCAGCGGATCCAGCGGGCGAACCTTGCCCCCCAAATCCTCGGCGATGGCCTGGGCCGAGCGCTGCGAGAACTGGGACTGGACAAAGATCACCTTGATATCATGCGCCCGCGCGGCGTCGATGATCTTGTGCATGTCCTGCGGGCTGGGCTCATTGCCGCCCATTTCGATGGCCATCTGGTGAAGACCATAGGCATCGGCGAAATAGCCCCAGGCGGGGTGATAGACCATGAACGTCCGCTCCGGGACGGACGCCAGGTCCTTCGCCACGTCGGCGTCGACCGCATTGATGGTGGCGACGGTGGTCGCGTAGTTGCGGCGGAACTCCTCCGCCAAGCCGGGGCGCTGGTCACGCAGCGCCTCGAACACGGTCGACGCCATGGTCCGCATCAGGAGAGGAGACACCCAGACATGGGGATCGGGCGCGCCCGCCGAATGGTCGTGACCGTCGTGCCCGGCGGCCTCGTCATGGTGTTCGTCATGGTGTTCTTCATCCGCATGAGCGTCATGCTCGTGTTCGTGCTCTTGCTCTTCGTGCGAACCGTAGCCGCCGTCCATGGTCCTCCGCTTGACCCGTTCGGCCATGTCGATCACCCGCATGTCCGGGGCCGCATCGTGGATGCGTGGCATCCACGCGTTTTCGAACGGCACACCGATGGTGAAATAGACCTCGGACTCGCTCACGGCCCGCATCTGGCTCGGTTTCGGCTCGTACGTTGCCGGCGAGGCACCAGGCTCGACCATCACGGTCGTGGTCACGTGGTCACCGCCGATGGAGTCCACCAGCCACTGCTGTGGGATGATCGAGACCATCACCGGAATCGGCCCTGCCTTCGGGCTGTCGGTGTGTCCAGTATCATCCGCGAACGCGGGGGACATGAGGCCCAGGGCAAGGATCGCGGGGAGGAGACCGCGGTGGACGGAGCGGAACGTCATGGCGAATGGTTCCTTGTTGCCTGAACGGCGCACGCCGACGAGTGTGGCCACTGTGTGCCGTGTGGAGTCCGATGTGGCCAAATGCGTAGCGTATAATATACGATACGGGTTTCTGCGTTCAATGGCAGGCGGAGGATGGATCGCATGAAGAATCGGCGCCTGGCCCCGAACCACGTCGTTGTGTTCGACGCCCTGAAGAAGGCCGGCCGGCCCGTGACAGCCTATGAGTTGATCGACTTGTTGCGACCCGTGGGTATCTCCGCGCCGCCAACCGTCTACCGGGCCTTGAACCGGCTGATTGCCGACGGCCTGGCCCACAAGCTCGAAAGCACGAGTGCCTACGTGGCCTGCGCCCATGCCCATTCGAACGACAGCGTACCGGTGTTCGAAATCTGCGACTCATGTGGCGGCGCCCATGAGTTCGCCGACGCTGACATCGGCGACCATCTTTTCCGCCGCGCCTCCGAACACGGTTTCACCGTCAGTCGAATGGCGATCGAGATCCATGGCACCTGCGCGCGGTGCCGCTAAAACATCAGGCCGGTTGAATCGTGGGCACCTCGAACAACCGGCCGTTTGGCCGGACCGCCGGCCGGTTGGCGCCTTCGTCCGCTGTGGGTGTTTCACTCTCCCGCGCCACGCGCGCGCACACCCCCTCCACCGCCTGCACGCCGGTCTGGAGGAGTTCCTGGTGTCTTGCGAAGGCTAAAGGGGTCCGAATGCGACGTGCCTCCACGGTGTCCCATACCCCTCGCGGCGCGTCATCCATCACCCTTGATCTATGGGATGCATAGAAACAGTCGAATTGATGAACTCCATCGGCGCGGCTAGGGTGGCCCAAGAATCGGCGCCCACCCACCGACAGGAGCCCTTCAATGTCAGCGAAGAAATACGATGCCGGAGTCAAAGAGTACCGCGAGACATACTGGACTCCGGACTATGTTCCGCTCGACACCGACCTGCTTGCCTGCTTCAAGATCACCCCGCAGGCGGGTGTTCCCCGCGAAGAGGCCGCCGCCGCCGTGGCCGCCGAATCCTCCACCGGCACCTGGAGCACCGTGTGGTCGGAACTTCTGACCGACATGGAGTACTACAAGGGCCGCGCCTACGCGATTGAGGACGTGCCCGGCGACCAGGAGAGCTTCTACGCCTTCGTCGCCTACCCCATCGACCTGTTCGAGGAAGGCTCCGTCGTCAACGTGCTGACCTCGCTGGTCGGCAACGTGTTCGGCTTCAAGGCGGTCAAGCACCTGCGCCTGGAGGACATTCGCTTCCCGCTGGCCTACGTCAAGACCTGCATGGGGCCGCCCAGCGGCATCCAGGTGGAGCGCGACAAACTGAACAAATACGGCCGTCCACTTCTGGGCTGCACCATCAAGCCCAAGCTGGGTCTGTCGGCCAAGAACTACGGCCGCGCGGTCTATGAGTGCCTGCGCGGCGGCCTGGACTTCACCAAGGATGACGAGAACGTCAACAGCCAGCCGTTCATGCGCTGGGAGAACCGCTTCGAATTCGTCGCCGAGGCCGTGCGCAAGGCCCAGGAGGAGACGGGCGAGCGCAAGGGTCACTACCTGAACGTCACCGCCCCCGACTGCGAGCAGATGATCCAGCGCGCCGAGTTCGCCAAGGAACTGGGCCAGCCGATCATCATGCACGACTTTTTGACCGCCGGCTTCTCCGCCAACACGTCGCTGGCCAAGTGGTGCCGCCGCAACGGCATGTTGCTGCACATCCACCGCGCCATGCACGCCGTGATCGACCGCCATCCCAAGCACGGTATCCACTTCCGCGTGCTGGCCAAGTGTCTGCGCCTGTCCGGCGGCGACCACCTGCACACCGGCACCGTGGTCGGCAAGCTGGAGGGCGATCGCGCCTCCACCCTTGGCTATGTGGACCTGCTGCGCGAGTCCTTCATTCCCGAGGATCGCCGGCGCGGCATCTTCTTCGATCAGGATTGGGGCTCGATGCCGGGCGTCTTCGCCGTCGCCTCGGGTGGCATCCATGTCTGGCACATGCCGTCCCTGCTGACGATCTTCGGCGACGACTCCGTCTTCCAGTTCGGCGGCGGCACACAGGGGCACCCGTGGGGCAACGCCGCCGGCGCCGCCGCCAACCGCGTGGCGCTGGAGGCCTGCGTCAAGGCCCGCAACCAGGGCCGCGACCTGGAGCGCGAAAGCCGCGAGATCCTGACCGAGGCGGCCCGTCACAGCCCCGAGTTGGGCATGGCCATGGAGACCTGGAAGGAAATCAAGTTCGAGTTCGAGACCGTGGACAAGCTGGACGCCGCCTGAGGCGGATGCCGCCTCCGCCCCGGTTCGATCCCATGCCCCATTCGTGACGGAGCCCGAAACCATGACCATGCACGCCCCTTCGGCCATGAAGGACTACGAGACGCAAGCGTCTCTTGAGACCTTTGCCTTCCTGCCGCCGCTGACCCGCGAGGAGATCGTCGAGCAGGCCGCCTACATCATCGCCCAGGGCTGGACCCCGGCCGTTGAGCACGAGGAGCCCGCCCGTGCGTCGGGCCACTACTGGCCGATGTGGAAACTGCCGTTCTTCGGCGAGACCGACGTCAACGCCGTGCTGGCGGAGTGCGAGGCCTGCCGGCAGGCCTATCCGGGCCACCACGTCCGCCTGGTCGGCTACGACAACTACACCCAGTGCCAGGGCGCGGCGTTCGTCGTGTTCCGGGGGCGCGGCTGGTAGCTCCGGCCACCCCATTCGTCTCGACCGTCGCCCCGTCTCCTGAGCAGCCCGAGAGAGCCGACCATGGCCAGCCCCGAGCAAAATGGCCGCGCCGCCGCGCGCGCGCGGCGCGAGGCCCAGATCCAGGGCAAGTCCGCCTTGCGCGCCGGCGACACCGTCGCCGCGCCGTCGCGGTCCCCGTCGACTCCGTCCCAGCTCGCGCCGGCTCCATCACGGCCGGCTCCAGTACGGGACGACGGCGGCGCGCGGATGGCATCCAAGGCGCGGCGAGAGGCCTTGGCCGGCGCCGGCAAGGCCGCGATCGCCCGCCCGGAACGCACCCGGTCGGACGCGCCGGCTCAGGGACCGGGGGTCGCGCCCGCGCCCAAGCCGGCGCCCAAGCCGGCGCCCGACCTGTCGGCCGCCGCGCACGATGCGCCTGAACAGGCGCCGGCGCCGGCCTCTGCCCCTGCCTCTCCCCCTGCCCGGGCAGGCTCCGCGACGCGCGCGGCGAGCCCGGCCAAGGCGCCCAGCCTCAGCCCGGGGCGGATGCTGGCTCAGGCGCGGCGCCGCGCCATCAGCAGCGCGGGCAAGAAGGGCACCGAGACCCATCGCGGCGGGGGCGCCTGTGCCCAGGTCGCGCGCCAGCTCAATCCCGACATCAGTGGACGCGATCTGTCAAAGGCCGTGCGCGAGGACCGCGCCCGCAACGGCCGCTCCGGCGCCGCCAAGAGCCCGCCGACCGGCCGCCGCCGCCCGAACCCTGCCGCCTCCGACGCCACGTCCGGAACCCAGGTCGGTCCCGGCGGGCGCGAGACCGGCTCAGAAACCGGTCTGTGCCGCGACATCACCGGCACGCGCTATATGTCGGGCGAGGTGTTTGATCGGTTCTGTCAGGGCGAGCCCCCGCGCGCGCCGCGCAAGGTGGGAGACATGCGCACCCTGCGGGGTGGCGCCGTGACCGGCACCAGCACCAGCGTGACCGGAACCGCGTCCGTGACCGGGGCCGAGGCCGGCCGCTGCCGCGCCGTCACCGGCGACGAATACCTGGGCGGTGAGCACTTCGCCGCCGTCTGCGAGACCGCGCCGGCTCCTCAACCCATCGTGACCGGCCTGACCCGCACCGAACGCGGTCAGACCGTGAGCGGCCCACGCATGACCAACGGCGCCCGGGTGACCGGCACCGAGGCCGGCGCCGCGCGCGCCCTGACCGGCACGCCCTATGGCGGCGGCGACTCAGCCGCGATCGCCGACAGGCCGGCGCGTCCGGCCGGATCCGGCAGAGACATCACCGGCCTGCAACCCGGCCCGACCCAGGTGACCGGGGCGGCCAAGGGGGCGTGCGAGACCGTCACCGGCACGCCGTACGTGGGGGCCGCCCAGACCGCCGCGGCCTGTGCGACACCGCCGCCACCATCCTCCATTCTCCCTGCCGCCGCGCCTCGGTCCGGCGTGACCGGGACGCGCGGGGAAAGCAGCCGTATTTCCGGCACCTTCAGCCGGGGCGCGGGCAAGGTCACCGGCACCGAGGATCGGAGCAGCGAACCCACCCGCGCGCGTGCCGCCGGGCCGACGCCGGCCATGGCCATGGCCTTCCGCAAGCCGGTCGAGGCCGTGTCCGCCCCCGTGTCCGCCCCCGTGTCCGCCCCCGTGTCCGCCCCCGTGTCCGCCCCCGTCTCCATCGAATTCGCCGCGCCGCCAGCGCCTCAAGCGCCGCCCGCCGCGACCGGTACGGACTCTCCGGCGCCCGCCGCCGGGCCGACCGAACCCACCCGCTCGCGAATCACCGGTGAGGGACTGGACGGCGGCACCCGCATCACCGGCGACGACTGGAACCGGGGTGACCGGGTGACCGGCACCGAGGGCCACTCGTCCAGCGGTCGCAACCCGAGCTGGCGCGGCACGGCGATGCCGACACCGACACCGACGCCCGCCACGCCCGATCCCGCGCCGCGCCAGACTCCGCGTGCGTCCGAGTTCCTGGTCACCGGCAGCAGCGGTAACACCGAACGGGGGGCCCGCGTGACGGTCTCCGGCGGCGCGCGCGGATAAGGAAGGCGTGTGTGACATGACCCCGCGCACAGGCAGACAACAGCGCTCGTTGCTCTGGGCCTCGCCCGGGCCGCCCCTGGCCCGGCCGCCGTCAAGGCCGGCGGCGTCCGCGCTGGCGCCTGCGCCGGCCACCGCCGCCAGCCGGCATCCGCTGACCAACGACGCGGAAAACGCCCGCCTGTTCGCCTATGACAAAACGGTCAAGGACGCCTTTGACCGCATCGAGCCGACGATCCGAAAGGCGGGCGCCGCGCGCGGCCGGCTGGATTTCACGACGGTCGCCCGGGACATCGCCCGAACCGAACTCGGCATCGAATGGCCGGCCCCGTTGCTGGACCGGGCCCGGGTGAACGGGCTGGACGTCCGTGGCCTGTACGCCTGGACGGTGTTCGAGACCGCGCGGATCGTCGCCGACCGCTTTTTCGCCGAGGACCCCCTGAACGGCCGCGCCGATCCGGCGTTCACGGCGTTCCTGCACGACTGCGGCTTTCACACCGTGGACATCTCGCCCTGCGCCGACGGGCGGCTGGCCCACGTCATCAGTCAGGTGTTGCGCCTGCCGCACGGCGGCGTGCGCCGCCGGTCGCACGCGGGCGCCCTGTTCGATATCGAGGACAGCGTGCGGAAGTGGGTCGAGGTGGAAATGCACCGCTACCGCGAGGGCCTGCCGACCCCGGCCCACCGGCCGACGCGCTACCTCAAGGTCGTGGTCTACCACACCAGCGAGTCCGACCCGGCGGGCCAGGGCTGCGCCGCGCACAAGGGCGACACGGCCGCCGCCGCCGCCGCGGGGCTGGCACGGCTGCGCGACTTCCGCCAAGCCATCGAGGCCGGCTTCTGCTGCGGCGCCTCCATCGACCTGCTGCTGATCGGCGTGGACACGGACAGCGACGCCATCCGCCTGCACATCCCCGACCGCGCCGGCGCCATCGACCCGGACCGGGCGCTGGACGCCCGCGACCTTTTTGCCGACACCCGCCAGGCGGGATCGGTTCATGGCGATGCCCAGTCCGCCGCCGAGCAATGGATCCGCGCCCGCCTGACCGCCCAGGGCGCGACACTGCCCGAGGACGGCATGGTGCGCTTCTGCGCCCGCCTGCTGGTCGGCAACCTGTCGCAGATCGACCTCGTCGCCGCCCACCACGGTGGACGCTACGCCGACATCGGCCACGCCGAGCGCTTCATGGGCCTGGGCATCGGCTTCGAGGAGATTCAACTGCGCAACCTGACCTACTTCGCCTATCTGCACACCGTCGAGGAGGGCGCCGGCTGCGTCGACGTCGGCGTGAAGGTGCTGGGCGGCCTGAACGGGCCGCGCGGCCTGCCGGTGCCGGCGGTGATCCGCTTCGACTACCACGGCACGGTGCCCGGCGCGCGTGACCGCGCCATCGCCCGCGCGCGGCGGGTCGAGGCGGCGGTGCACGCGCGATTCCCGGATTTGATCGCCGCCGGCCGCCTGCACACCGCTCGCATGGTGCGCGACTGCGCCGCCCCGGGCGCCCGCATCGAGGTGGACGGCGGCACGGTTCACGACCTCATCGGCGCGGGGATGGCGGCATGAAGATCTATCAGGTCGAGAAGCCCTTGGTCGCCACCCACCGCATCAGCGGCCTGGAGCACCGTCACCTGCAGGTCGTGCGCGATGGCCGCTCCCGCGCCGTGGCTGTGGATGCCGTGGGCTGCACCCCGGGCGACTGGGTGATCTGCGTCGGCAGCTCGGCGGCCCGCGACGCCGCCGGCAGCAAGGAGTTCCCGAGCGACCTGACGATCGTCGGCATCATCGACCACTGGCAGCCGGAGGAAACCGCCTGATGGACATCATGCGTGTGACCGGCGCCCTGGTCTGTACCCGCCGCGTACCCGGGCTGGGGACCACCGACCTGCGGCTGTTGCGCGACGGGGCCGGCGGCCTGGCGGTGGCGACCGACACCGTCGGGGCCAGCCCGGGATCGTGGGTGTTCACCGTATCCGGGTCGGCGGCGCGCTACGCCGTCGGCGACCCGAAACTGCAGACCGACCTCGCCGTCGGCGGGATCATCGACGACTGGACCGATGACGACGCCCCCTGAAGAAGGACCAAGGACAATGGCTCAGGATACCTATGGAATCGCCCTCGGCATGATCGAGACCCGGGGCCTCGTGCCGGCCATCGAGGCGGCCGACGCCATGACCAAGGCCGCCGAGGTGCGCCTCGTCAGCCGCGATTTCGTCGGCGGCGGCTATGTCACCGTCATGGTGCGCGGCGAGACCGGCGCCGTGAACGCCGCCGTGCGCGCCGGCGCCGACGCCTGCGAGCGCGTCGGCGACGGCTTGGTGGCGGCGCACATCATCGCCCGTCCGCACCGCGAGGTGGAGCCGGTGCTGTCCGGCAATACCGCCGGCGCGAAGTGATCCAAACCCCCTCTCACGGAGAAGAAGCCATGGCTCAGGATACCTATGGAATCGCCCTCGGCATGATCGAGACCCGGGGCCTCGTGCCGGCCATCGAGGCGGCCGACGCCATGACCAAGGCCGCCGAGGTGCGCCTCGTCAGCCGCGATTTCGTCGGCGGCGGCTATGTCACCGTCATGGTGCGCGGCGAGACCGGCGCCGTGAACGCCGCCGTGCGCGCCGGCGCCGACGCCTGCGAGCGGGTCGGCGACGGCCTGGTGGCGGCGCACATCATCGCCCGTCCGCACCGCGAGGTGGAGCCGGTACTGTCCAGCGGCGCGCCGACGTCGGCCGCCGCCGCTTGATCCGGGCTTTCGTCCCGCTCCCCGGCATGGAAGGATGCGCCATGACCGACACCACAGACACGCCGCCCGGCTGGGGGGAACAGCGCCGCCCCCCCGGCCTGTTCCGCCGCTTCGACTTCGACGCCTACGGCCAGACCCGGGCCTTCCTGGACCGGGCCGCCGCGCTGTCGGAGTCGGCGGGGCTCCACCCGGACCTCAGCTTCGGCCGCACCTACGTCAATGTCACCGTGCGTCCGCGGCAGGACGGCACGGCCGTCTGCGCGGCGGAACGCGATCTTGCCGCCCAACTGTCGGGGCTGGCGGCCGAACAGCGTGACCAGGACACGGCATCATGACCGAGGCCGACAAGGACACCGACGCGAACGCGCCGGAGACCAAGCCAGCGGACTCGTCGCAACGCTCGGGCGGCGGCGCGACGCGGCGGGCGCGGCGCGCGTCACCCAAGCCAAGCCCGGACCCGGCCGAAGGCTCCGACCGCCGCGGCCGGGCGGATGCCGATCCGCTCGGCCCCATGCCCGCACGCCGCCCCCCGGTCTGGCCGGACTGAGGCCGGAACACGGCGTTGAGACATCCCTCGTCGGGAGGTGACCATGCTCAGCAACCTGATGATCCCCGCCGTGCTGTTTTTCGGCCTCGGGGTCCTGGCCCGGCTCGTCAAGTCGGACCTGAAATTCCCGCCGGATCTGGCCAAGGCGCTGTCGATCTACCTGCTGATGGCCATCGGCCTGCACGGCGGCGTGGAACTGGCAAAGGCGGATCTGGGCGCGGCGATCAACGCCATCATCTGGGCGCTGATCCTGGGCTTCGCCATGCCGGTTCTCGGCTACTGGCTGCTGATCGTCACCCGGCGCGTCAGTCCACTGGACGCCGCCGCCATCGCCGCGCACTACGGCTCGGTCAGCGCCGGCACCTTCCTGACCGCCATCGCCTTTCTGGACACGCAGGGCGTCGTCTACGAGACCTATCCGCTGATCATGCTGGCGGTGATGGAATCACCGGCGATCATTGTCGGCCTGCTGCTGGCGGCGCAGGCGCGCCAGAAGGTCAAGCTCCAGGCCGGCGGTAACGGCGCGGCGGCGATGGCCAACGGAAACGGCCATGGCAACGGCCATGGCAACGGAGAGGACAAAATCCGCCTGGGCGCCCTGCTGCACGAGGCGTTCACCAACGGCAGCGTTGTGATCCTGGTGGGATCAATGGCCATCGGCGCCATGTCGCTGCCCGGCTCCATGGACAAGCTCAAGCCCTTCATCGACGAGATTTTCATGGGCGCCCTGTGCCTGTTCCTGTTCGAGATGGGCATGGAGGCCGCGCGCCGCCTGGGCGACTTCAAGCGGGTCGGCGCCCTTCTGGCCGGGTATGGCGTCGTCATGCCGTTGATCGGCGGCACCATCGGGGTTCTGATCGGCCATTACGCGCTGGGCTTCGGCGTCGGCGGCACCACGCTGGTGGCCGTGCTGGCCGCCAGCGCCTCCTACATCGCCGTGCCGCCGGCCATGCGGCTGGCGGTTCCGGAGGCCAATCCCTCTCTGTATCTTACGCTGTCGCTCGGAATCACGTTTCCCTTCAACGTGGTCCTTGGCATTCCTCTGTATCATTGGATGGCCAGTGCGCTGGCGGGAACCGGACCATGAGCGACGCGGCGCGGACACACGGACGGAGAGAGGAAATGGTCGATCTCTATCCCGAAAAACTCATCAGCATCATCACCACCAGCGCGCTGGAAGAGCGCCTCGTGCGCATCTTCCGCGAACGCGGCACCAGCGGCTACACCATCGTCCCGGCGCGGGGCGCGGGCTCGCGCGGTGAACAAAGCGGCCTGGACTTCGACGCCAACATCCTGGTCAAGGTGATCCTGCCGGCCGACCGCCTGGACCCGGTACTGGACGACCTGAAGCGCCTGCTCGGCAGGGGCCACCACCTGACGGTGTTCGTCAGCGACGTCGCCGTCATCACGCCGGAAAAGTTCACCCGGCCGTTCGATCTTTAGGAGCGTAGGCCGCCGGAGGACATCGCCATGGTCGAGAACCGGGAGTTCACCGTACCGGCGCGGTCGACGACCCGTCTCGCCCGCTATGCCACCCTGCGGCAGTTGCAGATCTTCTCGGCCATCGTGCGCCTGGGCAGCTTCACCAAGGCCAGCGAGGCCCTGTTCGTCACCCAGCCCACGGTGTCGATGCAGATGAAGAAGCTGTCGACCGCCGTGGGCGTGCCGCTGTTCGAACAGGTGGGCCGCACCGTGCGGCCGACCGAGGCCGGACTGCGGCTGGAGGCAGCCACCAAAACGGTGTTCGAGGCGCTCGGCGAGGTCGAGGACTGGGTGGCGGAGTACCAGGGCCTGCGGCGCGGCAAGGTGCGGCTGGCCGTCATCACCACGGCCAAGTATTTCGCCCCGGAGCTCCTGGGCGCATTCAGCCGCGAATACCCCGATATCGACCTGTCGCTGAAGGTCTCCAACCGCGACCGGGTGATCGAACGCATCCGCGCCCAGGAGGACGACCTGTATATCTTCGGCCAGCCGGATCTGGATGACCTGGACGTCGCCATCCATCCCTTCGCGCCCAATCCGCTGGTCGTGGTGGCGGCGCGCGATCACCCCCTTGCCGGGCGGCGCGGCCTGTCGCTGGCCGAGGTCGCGCGGGAACCCTTCATCCTACGCGAGCCGGGTTCCGGCACGCGCCACGCGATGGTGCGGGCGTTTTCCGAGGCAGGCGTGACGCCCACGGTGCGCATGGAGCTGGGCAGCAACGAGGCCATCAAGCACGCCGCCATCGCCGGACTTGGGCTGGCCGTCCTGTCCCTGCACTCGCTGTCGGTGGAGGGCGCGCGGGGACCATTGGCCGTGCTTGATGTCGAGGGCTTTCCCATCCATCGCCGATGGTGGGTGGTTCATGCGCGCGGTCGCGAGCTATCGCCGGCGGCGGCGGCCCTGCTGGCGTTCACGCGCCATTACGAGCCGGTGCTGTCCGCCCAGGTCACCGACCTGTTGGCCGAGTTCGGCATGGCTTCGGCGCCGCCCGACGCGGGGGCGGCCTGACATGGATCGCGCCCCCCTGCTCGCCCTGTTGGATCGGCACGCCACGCGGTTCATGGAAGAGGCGGCCATGACCGCCCGCACGCGCCGCTTCGTGGCCGAAACGCCGGGCTGTTTCGAGCGGGCCACCCGTCATGGCCACCTGACCGGCTCGGCCTGGGTGGTGAGTCCGGCCCGGGACCGGGTGCTGATGATCCTGCACCGCAAGCTGGGCCTGTGGCTGCAGCCGGGCGGACACGCCGACGGCGAGCCCGACCTGTTGCGCGTGGCCGTGCGGGAAACCGCCGAGGAAACGGGCCTGCCCCTGGACGCGGTCACGCCGTTGTCGTCGGAGATCTTCGACGTGGACGTGCATTCCATTCCGGCGACGGCGACGGACCCGCGCCACATGCACTACGACGTCCGCTTTCTGCTGGAGGTCGACGACCGGCTCGACCTGCCCGGCAATCCGGACGAGACGCACGCCGTCGCCTGGGTGCCGCTGCCCGAGGTGCCCAGCTTCTCCACCCTGCTGTCGGTGCACCGCATGGCCCGCAAGACACTGGCGCTGCGGCGCGGCCGGAGGGTGGCGGCATGATCACCCTGCGGACCCATGTGTTCATCGATTCCCTGCAGCCCCAGCTTGCCACCTATCTCGGCACCGTGGCGCAGGGGTTCCCACCGGTTCCGGGCGACGCCTGCCTATGGATGGAGGTCGAGCCCGGCATGGCCGTGCACCGGCTGACCGACATCGCCCTGAAGGCCACGCGGGTCCATCTGGGGCAGTTGGTGGTGGAACGCGCCTTCGGCTCCATGGTCATCCACCACCGCGACCAGTCCGACGTGCTGGCCGCCGGCGATGCCGTGCTGGCCCGCCTGGGCCTGGATGTCGGCGCACGCCGGCCCTGCCGCGTGGCGTGGACCGAGACCATCCGCGCCATCGCCCCCGATCATGCCGTGCTCATCAACCGCCAGGACCGCAGGGGCTCGATGATCCTGCCGGGGCAGAGCCTGTTCATCCTGGAGACGGAGCCGGCCGGCTACGTCATGTACGCCGCCAACGAGGCGGAGAAGGCGGCCAACGTGACCCTGGTGGACGTGCGCGCGGTCGGCGCCTTCGGCCGCCTGACCCTGGCCGGCCGCGAAGCGGACATCGACGCCGCCGCTGAAGCGACGGGCAAGGCGGTGGCGGCGATGTCGTGAATTCATTAGATTCATTAAGGTGCGCAGCGACTCAGACAAGGGGTTCAGGGAGGCGGTCGAGGTTACCCAGGATGGCATCGGTGGGCTTGGTCCAGACAAACGGCATGGGTTCGGCGTTGTGCTCACGAGGATCCCTCCGGGCCAATGATCATGAGACAGGTCCTCCCCGGAAGTTTAGACTTGAGGGCCTAGGAGAGCGATCTCATGGTGATGCCCGACAAGGCTGCAAGCCCGCCCGCCGCCACCGATCCGGAGATGTCTGATCGGCCGAAACGGCGAACCTTCACCGCCCAGGACAAGCTCCGCATCCAGGAGGAAGCGGCCACATGGCCGCGCGCCGCCACGAGGGCCTGATGGGCGCTCCGTCCGGGCCGGAACCCGAACGACGACTCCGAAAAAGCCCGGATCGAACAGCGGCATCAGCACCTGATACCAGCCGACCGAAGTCATGACTCGTCGCCATTCGCCGGGCGCAGTGCCGACGCGGGAGATCCCTCGGCTCGCTTCGCTCGCTCGGGATGACGATTTTCTTTAAAAAACAAACACATACGTCATCCCGAAGCGTCCGTTAGGACGCGAGGGATCTCCCAAGGTGGCGTGCCGACGGTCCGGAAAACGTGTCACGATTTCCGTCGCCCGGTATGATGCAGCGCCTGCTGGACCAGCCGGTCCACCACCGTCGGGATGCCAAGGAGGCGCATCCCGCCGCCGTTCGGCTTCGGGTTCTCCACCTTGCGCACCGCCTTCGGCTGGGTGCGGCCGGCCAACAGGACGTCCTTGAGGGCTGGCCAGTGGACCTTCAGGTGCTCTCCCAGGTCCGCGACGGTCATGCCATCCACGCCCGCCGCGCCCGTGTTGGAGACCACCCGACGGTAGGCCGCCCACATGTTCTCCCGGCTGACAACCGCGTCCATCAGCCCGGATTCCGCGTCCGGTCGGGAGCCCCCCGGGCACCCAAGTCGCCCGGACCGCCACCACAGCGGACCGGACAGCGCCAGTCACGGCGCTACGCGCCATGCTTGGCGCACCGAAAAAAACCCCGGAAACCGAACGGCTTCCGGGGCAAGTGGAACAGGGAGGTTTCACGTCTGGGAGACGTCGGGAACCTGTCCAGGACAGGACCCGCACCGGATGAAACATCCGATGACCCGTGGCGTCCACACCGACAGACCAACCCCATCGGGCTGGCGCGGCCGCGTGAGACGCAAACCCTTGGCGAACGACGCCACACCCGTGAAAATATGAAGCCGGAGCGGCCAAGACCACATCTTTTTGCGGGTAATGGGTATGCGGCGGAAGCATGGCTCCGGGCGCGTGGTGGGCGGGGCGGCCGGCCGGTCGCCCGCCCACGCCCCATCAGTGCGAGGCCTCGGCGATGCCCTCCGGCTGGCCAACAATGACGGTGGTCAGCGCCTCCGGGGTCAGCAGGCGCGCCGCGACGCGCCGGGCGTCCTCCAGGGTCACGGCCTCGATATGGTCGTTGCGCCGGTCCAGATAGGACGGCGGCAGGTCCTCGTCCTGCATGGCCACCAACATGCGGGCGATGGCCTGCGTCGAGGTGAAACGCATTGGCCACGCCCCCGTCAGATAGGTCTTGGCGTCGGCCAGATCCTCGGCCGTCGGCCCCTCCTCGGCCATGCGGCGCCATTCGGCCTTGACCAGGTCCAGGGACTCGCCGACCCGGGCGTTGGCCGTGGCCACCCCGCCGATCCACAGCGCCGCGTGGTCCATCGGCACCAGATAGCTGTAGACCGAATAGGCCAGCCCGCGCTTCTCCCGCACCTCCTCCATCAGGCGCGAGGAAAAACCGCCGCCGCCGAGGATGTAGTTGACCACGTAGGCCGCGTACCAGTCCGGGTCCGAACGGGCGATGCCGCCATGGCCGAACATGGCCACGCTCTGCGGCAGCGGCCGGTCAATCACCAGCGTACGCCCGTCGGCGCGGGGATCAACCTGCGATACGGCGGGCAGATCGGACGTGGCCGGCAGCGCGCCGAACACATCGTCCACCAGCCGGGCCAGCCGCTCCGGCGTGATATCGCCGGTCGCGCCGATCAGAAGCCGGTCGCGCACCAGATGGCGGCGGGCGAACGCCTCCAGGTCGTCCCGGGTGATGGCGGCGATGCTCTCCGGCGTCCCTTCCACAGGGCGGCTGTAGGGGTGATCGGGAAACAGCGCCGCGTACCAGGCCCGCCGCGCGATGTCGTTCGGGTCGGTCTCGTCATAGCGCAGCCCGGCCAGCACCTGGCCCCGGATGCGTTCGACCGCGTCCGGATCGAACCGGGGTTCGGTCAGCGCCAGCCGCAGCAAGGCCACGGCCTCGTCGAGGTGCTCCGTCAGCGTGCGAAGGGTGCCGTGAAGCGAATCCCGGCCGGCGTCGAAGTCCAGCTCGATGGCCAGATCAGCCAGCCGCCGCTGGAACGCCCGCGAGTCCAGGTCGCCCGCTCCCTCGTCCAACAGGCCCGACACCATATGGGCCAGTCCAGCCCGGCCGTCGGGATCGAGCGCCGCGCCGCCCTTGAAGGCGAACTCCAGGGTCACCAGCGGGTTGGTGTGGTCCTCGACCAGCCACGCCTGAAGGCCGCCGGGGCTGTCGACGATCTCGACGTCGATGGCGCGCGCGACCGGCGCGGTCATCATGACCCCCACCAGCACCAGGGCCGAGAGGACGCTACGGACCGGGATGAACATCGAACGCACCTTTAACTGGAGGTCGCGGGAAGCAACACGCCCGTCGCGCTGCTGGTGTTTTCGGTGAACACGGCCCGGGCGGCGGCCATGACGTCGTCCGGCGTTACGGCGGCGATGTCCTCGGGCCAGCGCTCGACCTGCTCCAGGGTGGCGCCGGTGGCCAGGGCGCTGCCGATGATGCGGGCGACGCCGAACACGTTGTCGCGCGTGAAGACGACCGACGCCCGTAGGCGGCGCTTGGCGCTCTCGACCTCCTCGGCCGTGACGCCGTCGGCCAACAGGCGCGCGATTTCGCCGTCGATGGCGTCGCCGACCTGGGCGGCTGTATGCCCCTCCGCCGGCGAGCCGTAGACGGAGAACGTGCCGAAGTCCACGGCGCGGCCCCGATAATGCGCCCCGGCGGACACGGCCACGCCGTCCTCGACCACCAGGCGCTCGTAAAGCCGGCTGACCGGTCCGCCGCCCAGGATTTCCCCCAGCACCTGCAAGGCCGGGTACAGGTCCATCTCGCCAACGTTACGGCTGGGCGCGATGCTGCGCCGCCACCAGGTCGCCTGGGCAACCTGCGGGTGGTGCATGGTCACGGTCACGTCGGCCGGGGGCGGCAGGTCCAGCACGCGCTCCCGCGCCGGCGTCTCGGGCGCCGCCGGCACCCGGCCATAGGTGCGCTCGGCGATCGGGCGCAGCTCGTCCACCGTCACGGCGCCGGCCACCACCACGATGGCGTTGTTGGGCGCATAGAACCGGTCGTAGAAGTCCAGCGCGTCCTGACGGGTCAAGGCCGCCAGTTCGTGCGCCCAGCCGATGATCGGGTTCTTGTAGGGGTGGACCACCCACAACGCCTGATCCAGGCGCTCGCCCAGCAGGGCCGAGGGCTCGTTCTCGGTGCGGCTGAGGCGTTCCTCGATGACGACGGCACGCTCGGTCAGGACATCGTCCTCGGCCAGCCGCAGGTTGGCCATGCGGTCGGCCTCCATCTCCATGACCAGCTCCAGCCGGTCGCGGGCGATGTTCTGGTAGTAGCCCGTGTAGTCGCTGCTGGTGAAGGCGTTGTCGCGGCCGCCGTTGCGGGCGATGATCTTGGAGAACGCGCCCGGCGGGATCGACTCCGTGCCCTTGAACATCAGGTGTTCCAGCAGGTGAGCGATGCCCGACTTGCCGGGGGGCTCGTCGGCGGCGCCGACCTTGTACCAAACCATATGAGTCACGACGGGCACGCGGTGGTTCTCGACCACCACCACCTGAAGGCCGTTGTCGAGGGTGAAGCTCTCGGCGTCGAAGGTCCCGGCGCGGGCCGGGGACAGCAGCACCAGCAGGGTGAGCACCATCAGCGCCGTGACGGCCAGCCCCAGGCGGGCGCGGGCCTCGACGGCGCGAGACGCGGCGATGGCGCGGGATCGGGACGGGGAACGAGGAGGACGAGGCATCGACGGACCTGTTCGCGGACGGGTGAGGGGGTGAAGGCTATATGGGATGACCGGGCGGTGGGCTCAACGCCAGAGACCGCACTCTGCTCTTTCCTCCGCCGGCGGGTTGTCGTCGGCGCGCAGCGTCGGACGAGGCGGTTCCGGGCGCGAGTGCAACGCCAGCCAGGCCGCCGCACCGGCTCGGGCCGGCCCTGCGCTCGCGGACTTGACAGCCGCGCCCGGGGGTTGGCAGGTAGCCTCATCTCCCGCCCCGCCTTTTCCGCGACGAACAAGGACCCGCCATGTTCATTCCCTTGCGCACCACCGAGCCCTCGCACCGGCTGTTCACGCCGCACGCCGATTACAAGATGGCGCGGAGCCAGCCCATCGTGCCGCTCGCCCGGACCGAGGTGCCCCGCGCGGTGCTGGCGTTTCCGATCGCCTTTCAGGCCACCGCCGAAGGCGCGTCCCTGGTGGCGGTCATGGGCCTGACCACCGAACGCAACCTGTTCGTCACCGCTGACAACCGGTGGGCCGGCGCCTATGTCCCGGCCATCTTTCGCGGCTACCCGTTCGCGCTGGGCAACACCGAGGACGGCCGCCAGGTGGTCTGCATTGACGAGGACAGCGGATGCCTACGCGAGGGTCCGGGCGCAAAGCCCCTGTTCGACGAGAACGATCAGCCGGCCCCGTTCCTGCGCGAGATCATGGGGTTCCTGCAGCAACTGGCCCGTGACCGGCAGGCCACGATGGCGGGGGTCGCCACCCTGGAAAAACATGGCCTGCTGGAGGCGTGGCCGATCACCATCAAGGCCGGCGAAAGGGAAACCAACGTCACCGGTCTGCTGCGCATCAACGAAAGCGCGCTGAACGCCCTCGAACCGGCCGCGCTGGCCGAGGTCCGCGACGCCGGCGCCCTGCCGATCGCCTATGGGCAGTTGTACTCGATGGGCCACCTGCGCCTGTTGGGCAAGATGGCGGAAGCGCACGCCAAGGCCGCCGAGCAGATGCAGCAGAAGATGCACGAGAACGCGTCCATGTTCCGCGACGACGACATCTCGTTCAACTTCGACTGATCCCCTCTGTCGCCCGTGTCTCGATGGCGTCCCACAGCGGGGCCTCCAGGCGCGGCCCGCCCAGGCGGGCAATCTCCTGCAGGCCGGTCGGCGAGGTCACGTTGATCTCGGTCAGATAATCGCCGATCACGTCGATGCCGACGAAGACCAGGCCGCGCGCCCGCAACTCCGGGCCGATGGTGGCGCAGATCTCGCGGTCGCGCGGGGTCAACTGCGTCTCCACCGGGCGGCCGCCGACGTGCATGTTGGAGCGCGCCTCGCCCGCCGCCGGAATGCGGTTGATGGCCCCCATGGCCTCGCCGTCCACCAGGATGATGCGCTTGTCGCCGGCGCGGATCTCGGGCAGGTAGCGCTGGACCATCAGCGGCTCGCGTGAGATGGACGCGAACATCTCCAGCAGGGCGCCCAGGTTCTCGTCGTCCGGCTTCAGGTGGAACACACCGGCGCCGCCGTTGCCGAACAGCGGCTTGATGATGATGTCCTTGTGCTCGGCGCGGAAGTCCTTGATCTCCGCCACGTCGGCGCTGATCAGCGTCGGCGGCATCAGGTCGGGCCAGCGGCACACGAACAGCTTTTCCGGCGCGCCCCTCACCTCGGCCGGGTCGTTGACCACCAGGGTCCGGGGGTGGATATGCTCCAGGATGTGCGTGGCGGTGATGTAGCTCATGTCGAACGGCGGGTCCTGGCGCATCATCACCACGTCCACCGTCGACAGATCGAGGGTTTGCGGGTCCCCAAGCGTGAAGTGCCCGCCCACGTGCCGCCGCACGGTCAGCGGCCGGGCGCGCGCCAGCACGCGGCCGTCGCGAAAGGACAGGTCACGCGGCAGGTAGTGCCACAGGCGATGGCCGCGCGCCTGCGCCTCCAGCGCCAGCACGAAGGTGCTGTCGGCATTGATGTCGATGGTCTCGATGGGGTCCATCTGAAAGGCGACGGACAGGGACATGGGAGGGGCCTCCGAGAGAACAGCGCACGGGCGCCGGATCGTATCGCCGCCCGCGCGGCCTGTCATGCGGAACCCTCGGGCTCCGCTTGTACCTTCTGACGTCTGGCGGGAGTACAACTCCCGCCCGGCTGACGTCTGGCGGGAGTGGTACTCCCGCCCGGAACCGATTCCAGAATAACCTGAGGGAGAACGGGGAACCCCATTTCCATGATCGTCCTTGCGCAAAACTAACCCAGAGGGTTACGTTGGGGTATGGAAAGCGGCCCGCTGGTGACCATCGTCGAGACGCGCGCCTTCATCTCCCGTGCGGCGGACCTGATGGATGAGGACGACCGCGACGCCCTAAAAACGATGCTGGCGGCAGACCCCGAATGCGGCGCGGTGATGCGCGGAACCGGCGGGGTTCGCAAGGTACGGGTGGCCCTGCAAGGGCGCGGCAAGAGCGGCGGAGCGCGGGTGGTCTACTACTACCGGAACGAGGCCATGCCGCTGTTCCTGTTGACCGTCTTCGCCAAGAACGAGAAGGACAACCTGTCCCGTGCCGAGCGAAACGACCTGGCGGCGCTGGTTCAGGTGCTCGTGGACACGTATGGGAAACGACCATGACCAAGGCTTTCGAGGCGATCCGCGACGGGTTGGAAGACGCCATTGCTTATGGCCAGGGCGACGCAACCCGCGCACGCGAGACGGTGGTTGAGGCCGAGCGGGCGGACGTGGCCGCGATTCGCGCGCGCCTGGGCATGAGCCAGCCCGCCTTTGCCGGGGCCTTGTCCGTGTCGCTGTCCACGGTCCGCAAGTGGGAACAGGGGCAGCGCGTTCCGAGCGGCGCGGCGCGGGTGCTGTTGCGCGTCATGGAGCGGGAACCGGACGCGGTGCGCCGCGCCCTGGGGCGGTAACAACCGCAATCCGGATGCAACCGCCATTCAGCAAGCAGGGCCGGCCGGGCTGTCGGTGGACGGGCATCTCGGGTGCCGAGAGCAGATCGTGAACAATCTGAATCACCTCGTGTTTCAGATTGTTCACGTGAATCTGCTCTAAATCAAATAGTTAGGGCGGTGTTGAACCCCCAGCCGGCCGGACGACTGGACCCCTCACCACACCGATCCGGCGGTCTCCTTGGCCCAGGTCCAGGCCTGATCGGTCGCCTTGTCCATCCGGACCACCTTGGCCGAGACGTACTTGCCCACATTGAGGGGCTCGTACAGGGTCTCGCAACCCGAGGCGGAACACTTCAGGTTGGCGCTCCCCTTGAACGAATCGCCGCCCACACGGAAGTAGTCGCAGCCATAGACCGTGCAGCCCGTCAGGCCGGCAATGGTGGTCAGCGTCTTCGGCTCCTTGCCCATGCTGCAGGCGAGGAAGTAGATCGCGCCGTCGGCCGCCATGCGCCGACCCAGCCGCAGGAACAACGGCCGGAAGTCCGGCTTGCCGTCCTTGCTGCTCGGCACCGAATCCACCTCGCTGGGGCCCAGCGCCGTGCGGCCGATGTGCATCCCGCCCGACCAGCCGTGGCCGACGAAATGCAGGCTGTCGATGCGCCGTTGGCGTTTGAACGACCACTTGATGGCGGCGTCGATCATGCGTTGGCCGTCGGTCATTTCCAGGATATCGACGGCGTAGTCGTCTTCGGTGGCCGAGTTCCAGGCGGCGCGGTAGCCCAGCCGGATCTGGTTGCTCCACTGGTAGACGTCGAAGGCGCTTTCCCGGGGATTGACGCAGTACACTTCGTACGGCACGGGCACTCTCCATCGGCTGCAACCGCTTGACGCTGC
The DNA here is from genome assembly GCF_937138205.1 of uncultured Rhodospira sp. Taxonomy (GTDB): domain Bacteria; phylum Pseudomonadota; class Alphaproteobacteria; order Rhodospirillales; family Rhodospirillaceae; genus Rhodospira. The sequence continues at coordinate 29,589 of NZ_CAKZOT010000006.1, forward strand.
CAGCCGGTGGTCCGGGGTCTCAACCACAAACCGGATGCGGGAAACGGCCGGACGGTGGTGGTGTCCACCGTTAGTCCGCGTTTGCGCTCGCCTTCTCCTCCCACCCCCCGCGCTCGGTCTGTTGCCAGTAGTGCAGGGTGTGTCCGCCGTCGCGCGCCGCCGTCCAGCGCGTCCGCGCCGCCGCCACGGCGGTCTCGTCGCGGCCGTCGAACAGGTCCAGCACGCGGTCCCAGGCGGCCGGATCGGCCACCGTCATGCCCTCGGTCAGCACCGCCAGCGTGGCGTCGTTGGGGCGTTCCTCCTGGTCGCTCAACCAGATCGGCTGGTGCTCGGCATAGCCATCGTCGCGGCAGCCGTGCGGCAGCCAGCTGTTGGGGTCGAACGTCCACAGCAGGGTGTTGAGCGCGCGCACCCGGTCCATCGAGGCGGCCAGGACCAGCGCCCGCGCCCCGCTGGCATAGGCCCGGGTCAGCAGCCGAGGCAAGGCGCGCTCCAGCGGCCAGTGGTACAGGTGGTAGAAATCGACGCGCGCCATGGGGTCAGGCCGGCCCGGTTGAGGGTGGGGGGGAACGCCCCACCTATACCGCATCCAGGTCGAGAACGAACGGGTAGAAGCGCAGCCCCCGGTCCGTGCGCGCCTCCGCCTCCAGCGGCCGGAATCCCAGGCGGGCGTAGAACCCGCGCGCGTAGGGCGTGGCGCGCACCCGGATCGTCCGCGCGGACGGTGCCTCGGCTCGCAGCCGCCGCAGCGTCTCCACCAGTAGGCGCCGCCCGAGACCACGTCCCTGCCGGTCGCCGTGAACGTAGAGCAGCGTCAGGTAGCCATCCCGGTGCATCTCGCACACGCCCAGAATGGCGCCGTGCCGCTCGGCGACGGTCACGACGCTGCCGGCCTCAAGGCGCGCGCGCAGGGCCGGGGCGGCCACGAAGTCGCCGAACACGCGGTGCCCTTCGGGCGTGTTGTCGATGGCGTTGAAGGTGTCGTACTGGCTCAGCAGGAAATCGCGCATCGGCCCGACGTCGGCCGTGGTCGCCGGCCGCAGGAGAATGCCGTCGCGCGGGACGGCGCGGCGGGTCTCCGGCCTCGGGGTGTGTGCGAACGGACGCGGCGGGGCGGCCAGACTCATGACCGGACACGGTCCCAGGCAGGGGGTGGGCGAGGGGAGCGGCCCTCAGGCAGTGCTTGTCTGCCCTCCGCCGCGCGGTTAGGAAGGACGGGATCGGTCGCGGCCCGCTCCCACGGCCCCATCATAGCCGATCCATTGGTTTAAGAACATTTGATAAGCCGGCTTTTTCAAACAACAGTTCCAATGACGGACCGTTGCCCGTGCGCCTCCCGCCCTCGGCCCACCGCCTTGCCCACGCGCTCCGCCGCCACGCCGCCTGGGCGCGCCGGCGGCCGATGGTGGCGGTCAGCCTGTGGGTGGCCGTCCTCAGTGCCGTGGCCATGGCCGGACTCGACCGGTCCCTGGCGCTGTGGCTGAAGGCGCAGGTTCAGGGCGAGTGGAAGGGCTTCTGGTCCGTGGTCACCGAGCTCGGCTCCGCCCTGTACTGGTACGTGCTGGGGCTGGCCGCATGGGGCTGGAGCCACGCCCGCAGCACCAGCGCCCTGACCAACGCGACCTGGGCGCGCTGGCGCGATATCGCCCGCGCTTGGCTGGCGTTCCTGCTGGCCCTGGCGGCCACCGGCTTGGTGGTGACGGTGCTGAAGCACCTGGTCGGCCGGCTGCGCCCGGTGAAGCTGTTCCGCGAGGAAGCGTACGGGTTCGACCCTCTGGCGTTCGAGGCGGCGGCGGCCAGTTTCCCCTCCGGGCACTCCCAGACCATCTGGGCGGCCATGACCATGCTGATGGTCATGTTCCCGCGCCACTGGCCGGCGTGGGTCGGCATCGGCGTGCTGGTGGCGTCGAGTCGCCTGTTCGTGACCGTGCACTTCCTGTCGGACGTGCTGGTGGGCAGCCTGATCGGCATCCTCGGTGCCCTGCTGGTCGCCCGCTGGGCGGCGCGGCGCGGCTGGACGCTGCGGATCGGCAAGGCGCGGTAGGCCCCCCGACCGGCCGAAACTGGTGCCGCCGACCAACGCGCCGCATCTATAATGCCGGCCGACGAATGAACTGACTTCATTCGTCGGCCGGTATGAGACCGACCCCTGGCCCCGGTCACGCCGGGCTTGATCCGAGACGCCGCGCCCGCGACGATCAGACCCGTCTTTCGCCCCGATCCACCGGACCACCGATGACCGATCCCGACACCGCCGCCGCCGCCACCGCCCCCGACCGCCTGTTTCTGGTCGACGGTTCGGGCTACATCTTCCGCGCCTACCACAGCCTGCCGCCGATGACGCGGCCGGACGGCACGCCGGTGAATGCCGTCTACGGCTTCACCACCATGCTGATGAAACTGCTGGCCGACATGGACGCCGAGCGCGTGGCCGTCATCTTTGACAAGGGCCGACGCACCTTCCGCAACGACATTCACGAGGCTTACAAGGGCCACCGGCCGGAGGCGCCCGAGGATCTGGTGCCGCAGTTCCCGATCATCCGCGAGGCGGTGCGGGCCTTCAACGTCGCCTGCGTCGAGATGGAGGGCTTCGAGGCCGACGACCTGATCGCCACCTATGCCAAACAGGCGCGGGCGAAGGGCATCGACGTCACCATCGTGTCGTCCGACAAGGACCTGATGCAGCTCGTGCGCGACGGCGTGGCGCTGTTCGACCCAATGAAGAACCGTCCCATCGGTCCCAAACAAGTGCGCGAGAAGTTCGGCGTCGGCCCCGACCGGGTGGTCGACGTGCAGGCGCTGGCCGGCGATTCGTCCGACAACGTGCCGGGCGTGCCGGGCATCGGCGTCAAGACGGCGGCGCAGTTGATCGAGGAGTACGGCGACCTCGACTCCCTGCTGGCCCGCGCCGGGGAGATCAAACAGCCCAAGCGGCGCCAGCACCTGACCGAGTACGCCGACCAGGCGCGCCTGTCGCGCGACCTCGTGCTGTTGCGCGACGATGTGGATGTGCCGGAGCCGCTGGAGGGCTTCGACGTGCGCCAGCCCGACCCGGAGACCCTGCGCGCCTTTCTGGTGCAGAACGGCTTCAAGTCGGTGCTGGCGCGGATCGAGGGCGACCTGATCCCCAAGCCCGGCGACGGGTCTGGCGCGGCCGTCGATCCGGTGGCCGAGGCAACATCGGCCGAAGCCGCGTATGAGCTGGTCCAGGACAGCGACGCGCTACGCCGCTGGGTGGCCGAGGCGCGCGAGGCCGGCGTGGTGGCCATCGACACCGAGACCGACGCCCTGTCGGCCATGCGCGGCGGGCTGGTGGGGATTTCCCTGGCCACGGCGCCGGGGCGGGCGTGCTACATCCCGCTGGCGCACACGGGCGGCGGCGAGGGCCAGCTTGACCTGGGCGGCACGGCGGAGACACCGCGCCAGATTGCCCTTGACGCCTGCGTGGCGGACCTGACGGACCTGCTGCGCAACCCCGGCGTCCTGAAGGTCGGGCACAACATCAAGTACGACCTGCACGTGCTGGCCCGCGTCGGCCTGGAGGTCTCGCCCATCGACGACACCATGGTGCTGTCGTACGTGCTGGACGGGACACGGCTGGGCCAGGGCACGCACGGCCTGGACGACCTCGCCCAGCGCCACTTCGGGCACACCATGATCGCCTTCAAGGACGTGTGCGGCTCCGGCAAGAGCCAGATCACGTTCGACAAGGTCTCATTGGACACGGCCCTGGACTACGCCGCCGAGGACGCCGACTACACGCTGCGCCTGCACCGGCTGCTCAAGCCACGCCTGATCGACGAGCGCATGGTGGCGGTCTACGAGACCCTGGACCGGCCGATGGTGCCGCTGCTGACGGCCATGGAGCGCGCCGGGATCAAGGTGGACCCGGCGGTGCTGCGGGACCTGTCCAAGACCTTCGCCCACCGCATCGGCGACCTGGAGGACGAGGTTCACCGCCTGGCCGGCCATCCGTTCAACATCGGCTCGCCCAAGCAACTCGGCGAAGTGTTGTTCGACGAGATGGGCCTGCAGGCCGGCCGCAAGAGCAGCAAGACCGGCGCCAAATCCACCGGCGCCGACGTGCTGGAGGACCTGGCCGCCCAGGGCCACGACCTGCCGGCGCGGGTGCTGGACTGGCGCCAGTTCTCCAAGCTCAAGAGCACCTACACCGATGCCCTGGTCGAGGACATCAACCCGGAGACGGGGCGCGTGCACACCACGTTCGGGCTGACGGGCACGTCGACGGGGCGGCTGTCCTCCAACGACCCGAACCTGCAGAACATCCCCATCCGCACCGAGGAGGGCCGGCGCATCCGCGAGGCCTTCGTCGCCGAGCCGGGGCACGTGCTGCTGTCGGCGGACTATTCGCAGATCGAACTGCGGCTGGTGGCCCACGTGGCCGACATCAAGGCGCTGAAGGAGGCCTTCCACCACGGCGCCGACATTCACGCCATCACCGCCAGCCGCATGTTCGGCCAGCCGGTCGAGGGCATGGACCCGATGCTGCGCCGCCGCGCCAAGGCCATCAACTTCGGCATCGTCTACGGCATTTCGGCGTTCGGGCTGGGCCGGCAGTTGTCGATCCCGCGCGGCGAGGCGCAACGGTTCATCGACGCCTATTTCAAGGAATTCCCGGAGATCCTGGATTACATGGAGGCCACCAAGGCCGAGGCGCGAACCTATGGGTTTGTGCGCACCCTGTTCGGCCGCAAGTGCTGGGCGCCGGGGATCAACGACAAGAACCCCAACGCGCGCGGCCTGGCCGAACGCGCGGCCATCAACGCGCCCATCCAGGGGGGCGCGGCGGACATCATCAAGCGCGCCATGGTGAAACTGCCCGACGCCCTGGCCGAGGCGGGGCTGGCGGCGCGCCTGCTGCTGCAGGTTCACGACGAACTGATCCTGGAGGTGCCGGAGGGGGAGGCCGAGGCAACGGCGGGGTTGGTGCGGAAGGTCATGGAGAGCGCCGCGTCGCTCTCCGTGCCGCTGGTGGTGGATACGGGGGTGGCCGCGAATTGGGCCGGGGCGCATTGAGAGTGTGTCAGTCCGCCGGTCTGTCGCCCAAAGCGTGCCGGAGCGTGGCCCGTACGGCATCGGCGTCATGGGATGACACGGCGCCGATCCGCCGAACAATCAACACCGCGTCCAGGGTGAACAGCTTCAGACGAACGATGCACGGCACCGTTAGCCCCGCCGCCTGCCAGTTTGCCAACCGCACGTCGCTGGGCCACGGATGACCGGTGGCCGAGGTAATCATCGCCAAGATGGTCTGGTCGTGCGCGGAGTTGAAGGGAGCGGAGGACAGCACCAGCGCCGGGCGCCGTTTGGTGGCGGCGCGATCCGTGAAGGGAAACGGCACGACGACCACGTCGAACGGCTCAAAGGTCACGCCACGCCGCCTCGTCCTCGGTTGAGGCCCATTCGCTCAGCATGTCGGAGACACCGCACAGATACAGGTCGTCGCCCGGCACCTTGCGCAGCACGATCCGGTCCCCCTCGACCGAAAACACGAGCGTGTCTCCGTCCCGCAGGCCCACGGCCTCGCGGATTGCCTTGGGAATGGTGGTGCGGCCACTGGCCGCGAGGCGGGCGTGTTCCATCATCACCGGTCCAGCGAGCATGTGTCTAAGAAGGTAGACGGAAGGCTTCCCCTCGGCAAGGACTTGGGGCGCAACCCGTCCACGATCCCGTTGACGGCAGCGCCCGACGGAAAGACCTTGTTCCGCGTCGCGCCTTGGCCACGCTGCGCGCGGAGCCTGACGTGGTGGCCGTCGCCCTGCTCCAGGTGACGGCGCCGGGCCGATCCGTGCGTGTCAACATCACCATGGACGAGGGTCTGCTGGCCCGCCTCGACATCGCCGCCGCGCGGCGCGGGGCCAGCCGATCCGGCCTGCTCGCCAAGTTGGTGGCGCGTGGTCTTTGATCCGCCCCACCACGGCGGGTGCGCATTGAGGGAAGGCTGCGCGCCGCGCGAGGTTGGTGCTATGGTCGCTGGCCTGCGCGACGCCCTGGGACCACGAACGGACGCCCGGCCCTGATGACCCCGACCACCGCCCCCGACGACCCCGCCCCCGACCGCCTCGTTTCCGGCCATGCCCGGCCGGAGGACGCGGGCGATGTTTCGTTGCGTCCCCGCACCTTTGATGACTTCATCGGCCAGCGGCTGGCCTGCGAGAACCTGCGGGTGTTCGTCCAGGCGGCGCGCGGGCGCGGCGACGCCATGGACCACGTGCTGCTGCACGGCCCGCCGGGCCTGGGCAAGACCACGCTGGCGCAGATCATCGCCCGCGAGTTGGGCGTCGGCTTCCGCGCCACCGCCGGGCCGATGATCGCCAAGGCCGGGGATCTGGCCGCCATCCTGACCAACCTGGACCAGGGCGACGTCCTGTTCATCGACGAAATCCACCGCCTCAATCCCGCCATAGAGGAAGTGTTGTATCCGGCGATGGAGGACTTCCAGCTCGACCTGATCATCGGCGAGGGGCCGGCGGCCCGGTCGGTGCGGATCGACCTGAAGCCCTTCACCCTGGTGGGCGCGACCACCCGCTCCGGGCTGCTGACCACGCCCCTGCGGGACCGCTTCGGTATTCCGGTGCGCCTGAACTTCTACGATCCCGAGGACCTGGAGGTGATCGTGCGCCGTGGCGCCGAGAAGCTGGGCCTGAGTCTCACCCCGGACGGCGCGCGCGAGATCGCCACCCGCGCACGCGGCACCCCGCGCGTGGCCGGGCGCCTGCTGCGCCGCGTGCGCGACTTCGCCGCCGTGGCCGGCCGCGCCCGGGTGGACCGCGTGGCCACCGACGCCGCGCTGCAACGGCTGGAGGTGGACGCGCTCGGCCTGGACGCCATGGACCGGCGCTACCTGGACTGCATCGTGCGCCACCACGGCGGCGGGCCGGTCGGCGTCGAGACCCTGGCCGCCGCCTTGTCCGAGGCGCGGGATACCCTGGAAGAGGTGATCGAGCCGTTCCTGATCCAGCAGGGCCTGATCCAGCGCACCCCGCGCGGCCGCCTCGTCAGCGACGGCGGCTATCGCCACCTGGGCCAGAGCCCGCCGCCGCGCCGCGACGCGCGGCAACCCGATCTGCTGGACGACGCGGGGGAGGACACGGCGCCGTGACCGCCATCGCCATGCAAAACGATCCACAGCCGCACACGGGCGTCATCGTTGGCGGCCTGCATGTCTTTCCCGTGCGCGTGTACTACGAGGACACGGACGCCGGCGGCATCGTCTACCACGCCGGCTATTTCCGCTTCGCCGAGCGGGCGCGCACCGAGATGATGCGCCACTTCGGCCTGGGCCATCAGGACCTGATGGTCGAATCCGGGGTCGCCTTCGCCGTCGCCCATTGCGAGGCGACGTTTCACCGCCCGGCGCTGCTGGACGACCTGTTGATGGTCGAAACCCGCCTGACGGAGGTGGGCGGCGCCACCATGCGGCTGACGCAGGATATCCGCCGCGATGCCCAGCGCCTCGTGGACGTTCGGCTGCGGCTGGCCATGGTCACCGGGCAGGGCCGGCCCGGCCGCATTCCGGAAGGCTTGCGCCGGGCGTTGCGGACCCATATGACGAGCCGGCCGCTCAACCACCCCCATCCCCCCGGGGACGACCCCCCGGATTCGTGACGGACGGACCATGGACACGCTGATCCTCGATCTCTCACACGCGCTCGGGTCCGCCCTCGGCGGGTTCGCGCACACCCTGCCGACCGGTGCCTTTGACCTGGCGCAGGTCGAACCCCCCGCGCCGGACGCGGCTCCCGTCGCCCCGGCCGGGCGCGAGGCCCTGCCCGGCGCCCCCGGCGGCGACGCCCTGGGCGTGCTGGACGGCGGACCGGCCGCGCCCATGGCGGGTCCGGGGGCCGGGCTGGCGGCCACCAAGCTGGACCCCGTTAGCCTGTTCTGGCAGGCCGATCCCATCGTCAAGGGGGTGATGCTGCTGCTGGCGCTGGCCTCGGTGTGGTCCTGGGCCATCATCGTCGACAAGCTTTTCCGGCTGCGGAACCTGTTCTCCCGCGCCAACAGCTTCGAGGATCGGTTCTGGTCGGGCGGCTCGCTGGACGACCTGTACGACCGCTTGGGGCCGAACCCGCGCGACCCCATGACCTCGCTGTTCCTGGCCGCCATGCGCGAATGGCGCCGGGCCACCGGGCGCGAGGGCGGTGGCGGCCTGTCGGCCAGCCTGTCGCAGCGCATCGACCGCGTCATGCAGATCACCATGAGCCGCGAGCTGGAGGGGCTGGAACGCCGCCTGGGCTTTCTGGCGTCCACCGGCGCCGTCGCACCGTTCGTCGGCCTGTTCGGCACCGTCTGGGGCATCATGAACAGCTTCCACGCCATCGGCGCGTCCAAGGACACCAGCCTGGCCACGGTCGCCCCAGGCATCGCCGAGGCCCTGTTCGCCACCGCCATCGGCCTGGTGGCGGCCATCCCGGCGGTGGTGGCCTACAACAAGCTGTCGACCGAGATCGACCGCTACGCGCGCCGGCTGGAGGCCTTCGCCGGCGAGTTCAGCGCCATCCTGTCGCGCCAGATCGAGGAACGGACGGGCCAGAAAAGCTCGGCGGACTGAGACCAACCCGACCGCGAACGACCCCGAGAGACCCGAAAGACCCGAAAGAAAGGACTCCATCGCCATGGGGGCCAGCCTGCAACCCCGAAGCGGCGGCGGAGGGCGCCGCCGCCGCCAGCCGATGAGCGAGATCAACGTCACGCCGATGGTCGACGTGATGCTGGTGTTGCTGGTCATCTTCATGGTGACGGCGCCGCTGCTGGTGACCGGCGTCGACGTGGAACTGCCGCGCGCCTCCAGCCCCAGCCTGGACCAGGACAACACCGCCCTGACGGTGACGGTGCAGGGCGACGGGCGCGTCTTCCTCAACCAGACGGAGGTCCCGCTGGACGCCCTGGGCGCCCGCATGGACGCCATCACCGGCGCCAACCCGGAGGCCCGCGTCTACGTGCGCGGCGACGAGGGCGTGGCCTATGGCCGCGTCATGGCCGCCATGGGCACGCTGTACGACGCCGGTTATCGCCGGGTGGCGCTGATCACGCGGCCGCCGGGCGGGGGCACGGCCGGCGGGCGGGCCCCCAGCGCGCCCCCCAGCGCGTCCCCCAGCGCACCCCAATGACGGCCGCGCGGATCGGGTGAGTCCATCATGTCCCGGGGTTTGCTGATCTCCGTTGTGATGCATGTGGCGATCATCCTGATCGCCTGGCTGGGGCTGCCCCGAGTGCTGCGCGAACCGCCGGAGCGCCAGCCGCTGCTGGTGGAACTGGTGGAGATCGGCGAGGAAACGACGTCGGTCACCCCGGAGCCGACGCCGCCGACCCCCGAGCCGGAGCCCGAGCCCGAGCCTGAACCCGAACCACCACCTCCGCCCGAGGCGCCGCCACCGCCTCCCGCGCCCGAGCCCGAACCTGTGCCCGAACCGGAGCCAGAGCCTGAACCGGAGCCTACGCCACCGGAACCGGAACCGGCGCCCCCGTCGCCTGAGCCCGAACCGGAACCCGAGCCCGAGCCGGAGCCGGAGCCTGAACCTGAACCGGAGCCGGAGCCCGAACCGGAACCCGAGCCGGAACCGGAGCCGGAGCCTGAACCTGAACCGGAGCCGGAGCAGGTCGCCGCGCCGCAGCCGCCCGTGCCGGACGCCAAGCCGGTCGCCCCGCCGCGCCCGGAGCGTCCGGCGCCGCAGACCGCCGCGCGGCCGGACCCGGTGCCGGCGGAGGACAGTTCCGACGCCGTGGTGGATTCGATGCTGCGCGACCTGCTCGGCGACTCCGCGCCGGCCCCGGCCTCGAACACCGGCGGACGCCTGTCCGACCGGCAGACCATGACGCAGCTTGACGCCTACAAGAAGCGCATCGCCGACCACGTGCGCGCCAACTGGCGCTTCAACCCGGGAGGCCGCGACGTGCTCACCATGTCGGTCGAGATCCGCGTGCGGGTGCAGCCGGACGGGACCGTGGTGGGCGTGCAGATCCTGGGCGGCAGCGGTGCCTATGGCAGCGATCCGTTTTTCACCGCGTTCGCCGAGTCGGCCCGGCGGGCGGTGCAGATGTCCAGCCCGCTGCCCATCCCGCGCGAGTTCTATAACTACTTCAACGACTTCACGTTTGTGTTCACACCGCAGTAGGGCGGTGCCGAATGGACGGTCGTGATTCTCGAGGCTGAATAGTGCGGTGCTAAACAATGCGCTCAAAAGCGATTCTTCGCTTGGCTAATGCGTGGTGGCGCGGTGCCATAGTGGCATGTTCGTGCGCGAGAAGACCATAAACGGGTACACCTGCCACTATCTCGCGTAGAACGTGGGAGAGGGAAAGCGCACGCGTCAACGGACCATCTAGAACCTGGGCCGCAAGGACGCCGTGCTGGCCAACCGCGATCTGGACCGCCTGCTGGCCTCCATCGGCCGGGTCTCGGAACGCGCCGCGATCCTGTGGCGCATCGAGGTGGGCGATAGTTCCGGGCTGCGATGCCGACGCATCGGCCCGCCGCTGCTGTTCGGCCGCCTGTGGGAGGAGATCGGCTGCCGGGCGGTGATCGAAGACGCCCTGGCCTCGCGCGGGTTCGAGGCCCGGGTCGAACGCGCCGTGTTCACCGCCGTTCTGCACCGGATCATGGTGTCCGGCTCGGACCGGGCCTGTGAGCAGTGGATGGACGACACCGACATCCCGGGCGTAGGCGGGCTGGCCCTGCATCACGTCTACCGCGCCGTGGCCTGGCTGGGCAAGGCGCTGCCCGATGACCGCCAGGCCATCGTCGAGGGTCTGGAGAAGCAACTGGCCAGGGGCGACAAGGCGCTGGTCGGCAGCGCGGGCTAACGGCGGTATCTACGCAAGCCCCGACGCCAGGGCAAGGACGGTCCGGAGGAGACCAGGGGGCCCGTCTTCGAGATCGATGCCGGCACGCTGGCCGACGAGGTTCGCTATGGCGGCCTCTTCGTGCTGCGCACCAATGCCCGCCTCTCTCCGGTCCAGGCCATGATGCGGTATCGCGATCTGCTCCAGATCGAGACCGTGTTTCGCACCGCCAAGGCGCTGATGCACACCCGACCCAGCCATCATTCCTCCGACGCCACCACCTGAGCCCTGGAAACGACCCGCCAAAGCCGAAGAGCGCGCGCCTGACAGGTGCGGGCGCGGCCCATATGCGCTAGCATTGGATTTCTGGCGGCAGAACGCGCGTCCGACCGTCTCACGGCGATCGTCGATCGCCCGCACCGGTTGTTTCGTTGATCAAGAGGATGTGACGACGCGTGGCGTCGCGTGTCGTTGGCTCGTGTTATGGGCGGGGGAGTCCGCTGCCTGCGGGAGGAAGCCATGCCGACTCGTTTTGCCGAAATGCGCACCAATGACGGCTTTGACGGCCGGGCCACGCCGCCCTGGCAGATGGTGCCGCTCAATGGCACCAAGACCGTCAAGCTGATGGACGGCCGGGGGCTGACCGTGACCTCCAGCAACCCGCCGATCGCCTCCGTGGAAGAGGTGCCCATGTGCTTCGCCGACGGCCATCGCGAGTTCCGCATTCGCGGCCGCCGGGTGGGGACCACCAGCATCCTCGCGAAACAGGGCGGCACGTTGCGGGCGCGCCTCGATATCGCCGTCAAGCGCAAGAAGACCGTGACGGTCGCCTTCAACTTCGTCAGTGACACCGCCGGACACAGGACCTCGCGCGGCACGAACGCTGTCGATGGCTGGGTGCGCACCATGAACGGCATCTTCACGCCCCAGATCAATGTCGAAATCACGAAGAAGAGCGTGCGGACCGTCCGGGTCAACAAGAACCTGGGTTCGGTGATCCGCTTCTCCAGCCATCTGCCCGGCGTCTCGGCCGCCCACCATGAATGGGACGACGTTATCGCCTTGCGCGACAACTCGGCCGACTTCAATTTCTTTTTGGTTTGGGAATACGAACAGGACGCCACCCCGGGCACCGACAACGCCGATGCCGGCGCCCTGGGGGCCAACTGCCTTTTCGAGGACGCGGCCGGCGCCGAGGTGGCCGAGACCATGGCGCACGAGACCGGGCACTTCCTGGGCGAGAGCGACTACTACAACGCCGCCGACCGGCCCTTCCTCATGTACGGGTATACCGACTCACGCGGCCGCAAGATCCCGAAGGCCCATGCCAATACCATGAACCCGTAGTGGGGCGCCGGGCGCCGGTCTAGTCCGATCCAGCCCCGGAACGCCCTGTTTTTCCAACGGGTTAGAGGGATGTGCCATGCTCGGTCTGCCCGCATTTGAACGGCCCGGGTCGGCGCGGCGGCGGTCCAGTGTGCGCGCTGTGATGGCGCTGGCCCTGACCCTTTGCTGCACGACCGCAGTGGACGCCCTGGCGGGCGGCCCTGGTGACGAGGGGAGAGAGAACATGACCACCGAGATCATGCCCGGCGCGGGCGGCCTGACCGAGGCCGTCGCCGCCGCTCGGGGCGGGGACTGGCAGCCGCTGAACGCCGTGTCGGCCGAGCCCGAGGCGATTGTCGCCGCGTTGGCCCCGCTGGCCGAGGATCCCGACGCGGGGCTTCGGCTCGGCCTGGTCCAGTACCTGGCCGGCTTGGGCGACTCGGCCGCCGCGCCCCTGCTGGTCCGTTTGCTGGGCGACGCGGAACCGGAAGTCCAGTCGCGGGCGGCGGCCGCGTTGTATGACCTGCCGTTGCCCGGCGCAGCCCTGGACGCGGAACCCGGCGCCGCCGAGGCCCTGATGGCCGCCGCGTCCGACAGGCCTTTGACCGCCGCCGAACTGCTGCTGCTCGGCTATGTCGAGGACCCCGGGGCCGAGGCAATGTTGCGCGGCGTCGACGCGGGCGCGGCCGTGAAGCTGCGCCCCTGGCATCGCCCCGTGCCGGCGACCCTGGCGGGGGACGTGGCGCTGTCACGGCGCGGCGACGCGGCCGCGCGCGATCGGCTGTTGCAGCGCCAGCCCGACGGTCCGACGGAGGAGTTGGTCTTCCTGCTGTCGGTGCTGCGCGATGTTGATGCGCCGCCGGTCCTGCATCACCTGGCGGCCCTCACCCTGGGGGACGATCGCACGATCGACCTGGGCGTGCCCAGCGGCGCCAGCCCGAAACGCCGGGTGTGCGATCTGGCCGTGGATGCCTTCACCGCGCGCCTGGACCTCGACCTGCCGTTCGCGCTCGACCCCGCCGGGCGTTACGACGAGGCGCAGCGTCAAGCGGTGCGCGACGCCATACGCGGGTCGATCCCACGGTAGGGAGTCGGCGGCGGCGGGACGGACGAGTCCGTTTCGTCGCCGACCAGCCTCGGTGTCTGTCCGCAAAGCCCTGATCGGTACCACGGGCGGCGTTCGTTTTGGGGCCGCACACAATATATTGCGGTCTTAGAGACTTTCCGGACGATCTCTCAGACGTTGATCGCGCGCCGGTAGACCTCCAGCAGTTCGTCCTGCTCGGCGAGGTCGTCGCGGTCCATTTTGCGCAGGCGCACGATCTGGCGCATGATCTTCGTGTCGAACCCGGCCGCTTTGGCTTCCGCGTACACGTCCTTGATATCGTTCTGGAGGTTGCTTTTTTCTTCCTCCAGGTTTTCGATACGCTCGATAAACGATCGCAGTTGATCGGCGGCGATGCCGCCGACGTCGGACGAGTCGGTCTGGGGTGTGGTCTCGCTCATAGGGTCCTCTGCTACCAAAGGGCGTCGTGGCGGCCCGGGAGGAGGGGATCCTAGCGCAGTCCGCGTCCCGGGAAAACGACGACCGCAAAAAGACGATCGCGAACAAGTGCCGGCACCGGCACGGGACAGCCGAAAAGGCCGCCCACACAGGGAGGAAAAAACCATGCCCCTACGGACCATCGGGCCGCGACCATGACGCGCGCGCCCGTCACCGAGAGCCGAGCCGCTGAGGCCGTTGTGGCGACCGAGCGGCGCATCCCCCTCGGCCCGGGTGGCCCCACCGTCTACCTGCGCGGCAAACGGCCGGCGCGGCGCGACAGCGGTCTGTCGCCCGTGCTGTGCGTGCATGGGGCGACCTTTCCCGGCCACGCGGTGTTCGATCTGGCGCTCGATGGCCTGTCGTGGCTGGACGTTCTGGCCTTGAACGGGGTTCAAGCCTGGTGCGTGGACCTGCCGGGATACGGGCTGTCCGACCGTCCGCCGGCCATGGACGCGCCGGCGCCCGTGAACGCGCCCGTGACACACACCAGCGAGGGCGTCGCCGCCGTCGCCGCCGCGCGCGACGCCGTGCTGGCGGAGACGGGCCACGCGTCGCTGACGCTGCTGGGCTGGTCCTGGGGCACGACCCTGTGTGCCTCGGTGGCGGCGCGCGAGCCGGCGCTGGTGGACCGGCTGGTCCTGTTCGGACCGCAGTGGCTGCACGACACGCTGACCCTGCTGGCCCCCGGCTCGACGGCCATCGGTGCCTATCGTCTGGTGACGATGGAGGCGGCGCGACTCCGCCGTCTGCGCGGCGTGCCGGAGGCGGAACGCGCCGGCCTGGTGAGCGAGGCCTGGCTTGATGCCTGGGAGCAGGCCCTGCTGGACAGCGATCCGACGTCCCGTGGGCGCACGCCGCCGGCTATCCGCGCCCCGAACGGCACGATCCAGGACGCGCTGGATCACTGGTGCGTCGGCGCCGTGCCGTATGACCCCCGGGCCATCCGCGCCCCGACGCTTTTGGTGGTGGGAGAGTGGGACCGGGAAACGACGCTCGACCAGGCGCGCGGGCTGTTCGAAACCCTTGGCGGCACGAGCGTCCGCAGGCTGGTGGTGCTGGGGCGCGCCGGCCACTGGGCGATGCTGGACCGCCGCCGGTTCGAGCTGTTTGCCATCGTGCAGACGTTCCTGGAGGAGCGATTCGCCGAGGCGGCGCTATTCCGCCGATAACGACCCCTGGCCCGGCCAGGCCGTGGGAGTCATCTTCGTGGGCTGTTCGGCGCTGGCGTAGTTCGCCAGATCGTGCTTCGGCCGCGCGTGGCCCAGGGTTTCACCGGTGGCGCGGTAGAAGGCTAGCTCGGCGATGTTTGTGGCCTGGTCGCCGATCCGCTCCAGGTTCTTGGCCACGAACAGCAGATGGCTGCACTGCCCGATGTCGCGCGGGTCCTCCATCATGTACGTCAGCAGTTCCCGGAACAGGCTGGAGTGGACGTTGTCGACCTCCACATCGGCCTGCCAGACGGCGCGGGCGGCCTCGGTATCGCGTTCCAGATAGGCGCGCATCGCCTGCGCCAGAAGCTCGCCCACCATGCGGCCCATGCGCTGCACGGACGCACCGCTGCGGCCCGGCGGCGCGGTGTGCTCGACGATGCCGCGTCGGGCGACGCCGGCGACGTAGTCCCCGGCCCGCTCCAGCATGGTGGCGCAGCGCAGCCCGGCGACGATGCTGCGCAGGTCGTCGGCCACCGGCTGTCGCAAGGCCAGCAGGCGCACCGCCGCCTCGTTCAGGCTGGTCTCGAGGGCGTCGATCTCGCTGTCCGCCGCCGATACGATGCTGGCGGCGTCGCGATCGCGCGCGGCGAGCGCGGCCAGGGCGTCGGTCAGGCCATCGCCGACGCGCCGGCCCATCTCGGCCAGGGTGGCATCGAGCCCGACGAGTTCGCCGTCGAAGGCCCGGACGGTGTGGGGATCGGACGCGGTCGAGGGGGAGTTCGTCATGGCGGCTGTATCCGGCGTGGACCCGAAGGGAGGGCGGTCAGGCGGAGGCGGATCGCACGGGGGATGGATTCCAATGTCATCCGTATACCAGACAGGTCGGAGCGTTTCAAAAAGATTGCATACGCACGATGGAGACGGCGTCCGTGCGGCGACGCGGTTTGGGATCGCGTTTGTGGTGGCAGGGCGGCACGCTTTTTCATGCCCGTACGTATATTGCCAGAGGCGGCGGTGCCTGCTACTAAATCTGGGTATTCGACGGTGGGAAACGCCATGACCATCCGACCCAATGATGAGCTTCTCGCGACAGCCAATCGTACCAGATTCCATACGATTTTGGCTGACCCGCCATGGCGTTTCGTGAATAGAACCGGGAAAATGGCTCCCGAGCACCGCAGACTCAGCCGGTATGCGACAATGGAGCTTCCCGAGATAAAGGCTCTGCCGGTTTCCGATATTGTAGCGGAGCCCGCACACCTATACCTATGGGTGCCGAACGCCCTTCTGCCAGAGGGGTTGGATGTCATGAAATCTTGGGGCTTCGAGTATAAGTCAAACCTAATATGGCATAAGGTGCGTCAAGACGGTGGTTCTGACGGACGCGGCGTTGGATTCTATTTTCGAAACGTAACAGAGTTGGTGCTTTTTGGGGTTCGAGGCAAGAACGCGCGGACACTTGCTCCAGGTCGGCGGCAGGTGAATCTTGTAGCTTCGCAGAAGCGCGAGCATAGTCGCAAGCCCGATGAAATATACGACCTTATAGAGTCATGCAGTCCTGGGCCATTCCTTGAGCTGTTTGCCCGTGATACGCGAAAGGGTTGGGTCGGTTGGGGTAATCAATCGGAATGCTACGAAATTACCTGGAAAACATACGCCCATCATAGCCGAATCCCGGTGACGGCAGCGGAGTGAGTACAATCCCATATTTTCTTATCCCAACCGACGAAAAGGTTGACCGGTCTTGGCGGCCTGCCATCAAGCCAAGGCTCGAGAAGGCTCATTCCCTCGGCTCGCTTCGCTCGCTCGGGATGACAGATGTGGTTGTTTCATATGCTGCCTCATGCGTGCCTGCATTGCCTGCCCTCGGCCCTCTGTGCCAACGATCATGAGACAGCTGCCCCCCACACGTTTAGACTTGAGG
>NZ_CAKZOT010000007.1 GCF_937138205.1 uncultured Rhodospira sp.
AGATTCGCGCGCAACCAATTATGAGTCCCGCTGCCCGGACTTTTGCCCCGGTTACCGAAGCTGCCGTCAAGCCATTGAAAACCCGAGATGATCCCGGCCGACATCAGATCGGTCCTGTACTGGAGCAGACCGTTCAAGATGGTTTTTCGTTCCACGGACGTGCAGAACCTTTCCGCCACCTCCGTCATCTGGGCCGGATAGGGCGACATGTTGGCCGGTATCGTTGGGTCACTCCCTGTAAAGGGTGGCAGAACCTCGGACATATCGAACTGCGGTAGCATTCAGCGCGCCCTTGAATCGAACTTTTTCAAGATCATAGGCCGGTCATGTTTACCATTCGTTACTCGCACGCCGCCTAGGGCCAGACTCAGTTGACGGCACCCAGGTGTTGAGTGGCACGAATGCGGCATCCGAAGCACTCGAGTCTTGGCCCCGCCCTCCGACCCCTCATGCTACACTCCCGCCGGTGTTTCCCGACAAAAGGGCGCCCCCGAGACCCGTGGCTTGGTTCCTGCACCACAACCCGACGCGCCGCGCGGCAGTGTGCGCCGTGCGCCGGCGTCGGCGAAAATGTACGATTTAACTCAACGGTCTACGCAACGCTGCCGTCGGCCCGACCCTGCCCTCTCCCGGTCGCGGCGGCACAACGCCCGCGCAAACCCGGCCGTTTCGCCCACGCTTGCCCCCGACTCGCCCGTGATATACGGTGAGCCCTGCCCGGGGATGCGCGGGAGAGTAGGCCCGTCCCGGGCCTCGATACCGCCATAGTGTGGCGCCAGACTGTGCCAATCGGCCGCCGCAGGTGGCCCCGACCGCAATCAGACAGAGGCAGCAAGCACGAGCCGGCCATGCGCCTGAAGCGACCCGCCATCCAGCCCCGTTCCCGGCATGCCGCGTCGGCCTGCGCGGGCGTTCTGCTGGCCGCCGCCATTGGCGCGCCGGTGCAGGCGCAGGCGCAGGCGCAAACGTCCTCGCCCAGCGTCGTCGTCAACCCCGCCTTCGCCGGCCCGCAGGCACCGGCCGTCGGCTCCACCGGCGTTCCGGGATACGGCGGTGCCTATGGCGCCAACCAACCGCCCGCCGGCGCCGAGCCGCCGCCGGTGGGTGCCCCCTTGCAGTTGCCGCCCCGGGGGATGCCAAGGTCGCGCCTGACGCTGCCACCAGGCGTGCCGGAACCGATCATCTCCGCCCCGGCGGCCCGGGATCCGGCGCCGCTGGTGCGCCGGCCGGCCACCGCCGCCCGGCCCGAGCCGGCCCCTGAACCAACCCGTGAACCAACTCCTGAGCCAACCCCGGACCCGGCCCCGCAGGCGGCCGCCAAGCCGTCGCCGCCGCCGGCACCGCGCGCGCCCGAGCCGGCCGAGGCGCCGCCGCCGCCACCTGTGCCCGAGACGGTGGCCACGACGCCCCCAGAGCCGGAGCCGCGACCCGAGCCCGAGCCCGAGCCGGCCCCTCAATCGGCGGAGGCCCCGCCCGAACCGGAGTCCGAACCGACGCCGGGCCCCGTTGATATCACCCCGGCGGACAGCGGCCCGCCGCCGCCGGCCTCCGTCACCATGACCAAGCCGGAGGCGCCGCCGCGCTCCGTCGTCCGGGCGCCCGGGGCGGAACCCGTCCGCACCCGCCTGATGGCCGGCACGACACGGCTGACCTCGGACGCCTCGGGTCGCGTCGGTCCCGCGCCGCCGCCGTTGGCCGTGACCGGCTCGCCCATGACCCGGCCGCCGGCCTCGCCGCCGCCAGCACCAACCGCGCCCGCCGCGCCCCCGCCGGATACCGCCGAACCGCCGGAGCCGCCTCCGGCCGAACCGGCCACGGCCCAGTTGCCCGAGTCCGTGGGCGACCCCACGGACGACGAGCCCGCCGCCGACACCGCGCCACCGCAACAGACGGCCTCCCGCCCGGCGGAGCCGGCCAGAACCGGCGCCGTCACCCCGGCCGGCGGCACCGTCAGCCTGCTGTTCGACGGCGACCGCACCGACCTGCCGGACTCGGCGCGCCCCACCCTGGACCGCGTGGTGGCGGTGCTGGACGGCAACCCGGCCGCGCGGGCCACCGTGCGCGCCTATGCCGACGGCGGCGGCGACGCCAACCAGGCGCGCCGCACCTCGCTGTCCCGCGCGCTGTCAGTGCGGGCCTATCTGATCGACCAGGGCGTGGCCAGCGCCCGCATTGACGTCCGTGCCCTCGGCGATCAGGCCGGGGACAACCGCAAGGATCGCGTCGATGTGGTCACCGCCGAGCGCTAAGGCGGATCGCGCCACATCGGACTCGCGCCGCGATTTCGATCTGGCGCGTGAACCCGCTCAAAACACGAAGAGCCGCACCGTGGAGCCCCGCCGATGACCCAGCCCCGTCGCTTCCTGACGCGGATGGTGCTGTTCGTCGCCATGGTGGGCGTGGTCGCCGCCGTGCTGTTCCCGCCGCTGTTGTCCGCCTTCATGGCCAACCCGGCCCTGAACGGTCTGATCCTGTTCGTGGTGCTGTTCGGCATCGGCCTGAACTTCCGCCTGGTGCTGCGGCTCGGCCCGGAGGTGGCATGGGTCGAGCGCTTCCGCGCCGGCGAGGTCGGCCTGACCTCGGAGCGGCCGCCACCGCTGCTCAGCGCCATGGCGCAGATGCTGACCGAGCACAAGGAGAAGTCGTACGGGCGCGGCCGGTTCTCGATCTCGGTCCCGGCCATGCGCTCGCTGATGGACGGGCTGGCCTCGCGCCTGGACGAGGCCCGCGATCTGGCCCGCTATTTCATCGGCCTGGCCATCTTTCTCGGCCTGCTGGGCACGTTCTGGGGCCTGCTGGAGACGGTCAGTTCCATCGGCGATGTCATCCGCGACCTGACCATCGCCGGCGATAATGCCGAGGCAGTGTTCGACGACCTCAAGAGCGGCCTGGAAGCCCCCCTGTCGGGCATGGGCACGGCCTTTTCGTCGTCGCTGCTGGGGCTGGCCGGGTCGCTGATCCTGGGCTTTCTCGATCTTCAGTCCAGCCGCGCCCAGAACGCCTTTCTCAACGACCTGGAGGAATGGCTGTCGGGCCTGACGCGCCTGTCGTCCGGCGGCGGCCTGGGCGAGGGCGAGGGCGGCGGCTCGGTGCCGGCCTACATCCAGGCGCTGCTGGAGCAGACCGCCGACAGCCTGGACGACCTGCAACGCACCATCGCCCAGGGCGAGGAAAGCCGGCTGGCCACGCAAACGCAGATGCGGCATTTGGTGGAAACGCTGACGACCCTGACGGACCAGATGCGCACCGAACAGGCCGTCCTGCTGCGTTTGGCCGAAAGCCACGCCGATCTGCGCCCGCTCATGCAGCAATTGGTCGCCGCCACCGAACACCGCGCCGAGGAAGGCCTGGACGAGGCCACGCGCGGCCACATCCGCAACACCGACGCCGCCGTGACCTACATCGCCAACGAGATGGCCGCCAACCGCGAGCAGACGGTCAAGGAACTGCGCGCCGAGATCAAGCTGCTGGCGCGCACCATCGCCGCCACGGCCGGGGTGCCGGACCAACAGCGCCCGGGGTGATTGTTTGGCCGGGCCGGACCCGGAACAGCTGAACGGAGTCTCATGGGCAGCCTCAGCCGCCGTCGCGCCAGTCAGAGCCTGGATATCTGGCCCGGATTCGTCGATGTCCTGGCCACGCTGCTGATCATCGTCATCTTCGTGCTGATGGTCTTCGTGCTGGCCCAGTTCTTCCTCGGCCAGGCGTTGAGCGGGCGCGACGCGGCGTTGGCGCGGCTGAACGATACAGTCGGGGAACTCGAGGATCTGCTGGCCATCGAACGCCAAGCCAACGCTGGCCTGCGCGCCGACGTGGCGCAGTTGTCCCAGGACCTGCAGGCCGCCAACGCGCGCTGGGAATCCCTGATCGGAACCGCCCGCGAGGGCGAGGCCGCGCAACAGGAACTGGCCGAGATGCTGGGGCTGGTCGAGCGCCAGCGCCAGGAGATCGCCAGCCTGGAGACCGACCGCCGCTCGCTCAACGAGCGGCTGGAGGCGGCCTTGGGTCAGGTGTCGGAGCAGGAGGCGGCCCTCACCCGCCGCGCCGACCGGGTGGCGGCGCTGGAGGCCGATCTGGCCGCGCGCGAGTCGACCATCGAGGACCTGGAGGCACGGCGCGAGGCTCTGCGCGAGGACATCGCTCGCCTGGAAGCGCTCAATGAAAGCCTGTCGGCGGACCTGGAAGGCGCCTACGCCACCATCGCGGCCGACAAGGAGACCATCGAGACGCGGCTGGCCGATCTGGCGCGGCTGGAGGCCCAGGTGGCCGAACTGCGCAAGACTCGCGATGCGTTGCAGGCGGAACTGGAGGCCGCCAACCAGACCATCCGGGCCGACAAGGAAACCATCGAGGTCAAGCTCGCCCAACTCGCGCGCCTGCGCCAGGACCTGGAGGCGCTGAGCGCCCTGCGCGATGAGCTGGAGGACCGTATCCGCACGCTCGACAGCCGGCTGGCCGAGACCGAGGGCGACTTGGCGGAGACCGAAGGGGCGCTGGAGGAGGAGAAGGCCATCTCCGAGCAGGCGCGCGCCCAGGCGGCCATGCTGAACGCCCAGTTGAAGCGCGTGCGGGCCGAACTGGCGCGCCTGGGCGATCTGCTCGACGCTCAG
Source organism: uncultured Rhodospira sp. (assembly GCF_937138205.1). GTDB lineage: Bacteria > Pseudomonadota > Alphaproteobacteria > Rhodospirillales > Rhodospirillaceae > Rhodospira. The sequence goes on from NZ_CAKZOT010000007.1 coordinate 4,611, forward strand.
GAGGCCGAGAACGAGGCCCAACGGGTGCAGATCGCCAACCTGGGCGACCGCCTCAACGCCGCCCTGGCCACCAAGGTGCAGGAACTGCAACGCTACCGGTCCGAGTTCTTCGGCCGTCTGCGCGAGGTGCTGGGCAACCGCGAGGGCATCCGCGTCGAGGGCGACCGCTTCGTGTTTCAGTCGGAGGTGCTGTTCGACGTCGGCGAGGCCACCCTGGGGCCGGCCGGCCGCGACGACCTGGCCGACCTGGCCGACACGCTGATGAGCGTGGCACAGGAATTCCCGTCCGATATCGACTGGATCCTGCGCGTCGACGGCCACACCGACAAGCGGCCGATCAACACCTTCCGCTTCGCCAACAACTGGGAACTGTCGGCGGCCCGCGCCATCTCGGTGGTGCGGTTCCTCATCGACCAGGGCGTGCCGCCGCAGCGGCTGGCCGCCGCCGGCTTCGGCCCGCACCGACCGGTGGCCGAGGGCGACACCGAACAGGCCTACGCCCGCAACCGCCGCATCGAACTGAAGCTGGACCAGCGGTAGGGACAGCGGCGGCCCCACGGTGCTTCCCTCCCCCGCCCGCCGGTGGCATGGTGCCGCCGCCATGTTCCTGCTGTTCGATTACGCCGCGACCGATGTCTTTGACCCGCTGGTGCTGCTGCTCGGCGCGCTGGTGCTGGACGCCTATCTGGGCGAGTTCGGCCCGGTTTTCCGCGTGCTGCCGCACCCGGTGGTCATCATGGGCCACTGGATCGGCGAGGCTGACGGGCGCCTGAACCGCCCGGAGCGCGGCGCATTCGACCGCCGAATGCGCGGAGTCGTGGTTGCCCTGGGCCTGACCGCCGCCGCCGCCCTGTTCGGTGTGCTGATCCAATGGCTGTCCACCACCGCCCTGGCCGGGTGGGTCGTGGAACTGGTCCTCGTGGCCGTGCTGCTGGCGCAGAAGAGCCTGCACGACCACGTCCGCGACGTGGCCCGGGCGCTGGAGACGGGTGGCGTGCAGGCGGGCCGCAAGGTCATCCGCCACCTGGTGGGGCGCGATCCGGAGCGCCTGGACGCCGGCGGCATCGGCCGCGCCGCCGTGGAATCGCTGGCCGAGAACTTCTCCGACGGCGTGGTGGCGCCGGTGTTCTGGTATGTGGTCTTCGGCCTGCCCGGCCTGCTAGCCTACAAGATGATCAACACCCTCGATTCCATGGTCGGCCACCGTACCGAGCGCCACCGGGAGTTCGGCTGGGCCTCGGCGCGTCTGGATGACGCCTGGAACTGGCTGCCGGCGCGTCTGTCAGGACTGTTGATTGTGGCCGCCGCCGCAACCCTGCCCCGAGCCGACTGGCGCCAGTCCTGGCGCATTCTGCGCCGCGACGCGCGCCGTCACCGCTCGCCCAACGCCGGCTGGCCAGAGGCGGCGACGGCCGGCGCGCTCGGGCTGGCGCTGTCGGGGCCGCGCCAGTACCACGGCCGGGCCACCGACGAACCCTGGGTCGGCGACGGCCGGGTGCGCGTCACGCCGAAGGACATCCGCCGCGCCCTGCGCCTGTACGTGCGGGCGTGCTTTCTCAATGGCGCGCTCGTGGCGGTCGTATTACTGGGCAAGATCGCCCTGGTGGGGACCGGATAGTCATGCCCGTCCCTGACTCATCGGGACCGGACCGGATCATACCGCGCGACGATAGGAATGAAACCGGCCGACAAATGAAGTCAGTTCATTCGTCAGCCGGTGTCAGGCGGCTTGGCCCGCGCGTCCGGGGACGCGCCCGCGCATGATGTCGAAAATGCCCATCACCGCATAGGCCAGAATCGTGGTGCCGACCAGCCCCATGCCCCAGATGATGCCGATCAACAGCCAGTCGACCGGTCCGCCGGCGTCGGTGAAGCCGGACAAGGTGACGTAGGCCATCAGGGCCAAGGCGCCGAACCCGCCGAAGACGCCCAGGATCTCGGCACGCAACAGGCGGCGGCTGTGAATCGTGCCGTCGCGCATGATCACATAGACGAAACCGGCCAGGCCGAGCACGGCCAGCGCCACCAGCAGCCACAGGATGCTGCCCATCATTTCCAGAAATACAGAGATGTAGACGGCAAAATCAAACCCGGCCATGTGTCAGTCCTCCCCGTGGTCTCACGCCTCGCCGCGCAGCATGGCGATGTAGGTGGGCTTCAGGGCGATGGTCTTCATCACCCAGGTGATCCACAGTTCCTCCAGAGGCGCGATGACCCCGGGGAACGAGGGCGTCAGGTTGTTCTTGTAGTCAAACTCGATCAGCATGGCGCGGCCCATCTGCGTGATCAACGGACAGGACGTGTACCCGTCGTAATAGGCATCGCTGTCGGCGTCGGCGATGGCGGCCACCAGGTGATCGGCGGCCACGGGGACCTGCCACTTGACGCTGGCCGCGGTCTTGCCCTTGGGCACGCCGGCGACGTCGCCGACGGCGAAGACCTCGGGATAGCGCGGATGGCGCATGGTGTGCTTGTCCACCTCGACCCAGCCGTCGCGCGCCCAGGCGGAGTCGTCCTGCCAGGGCAGCGGGCTGTCACGCACGACCTTCGCCGCGCGCATGGGCGGGATGACGTTGACGAAGTCGTACTTGATCTTCTCGACGCCGTTCGGGGTGTCGAAGTGGACCTCCTTGCTGCCCAGGTCGATGCCGGTCATGACGTGGCTGTAGCGCACGTCAAAGCCGCGATCGTCGAACAGCATCCGCACCTTCTCGTGCACGATGGGCACGCTGAACAGGTTGTCGGTGTGCGCCGCGTAGATGATGTGGCCCTTGTCGCGCGACCCGTTCTGGCGCATCCGATCGTCGGTCAGGAAGGTGTACTTCAGCGGCGCGCCGGCGCACTTCATTTCGGTGGCCGGGCGCTGGAACACGGCGGTGCCGCCGGTCTCGACGAAACGAGACATCTCGCGCCACGTGGCGTAGGCGGCTTCCGGCCCCATGTAGTGGCTGCCCAGGCCTTCCTGGCCGATGCGGGCGGTCTCCATGCCCTCCAGGGCGTCATAGTCCAGGTGGATGCCGGCGGCGACGACGAGGTAATCGTAGGCCACCTCCTGGCCGCTATCCGTCACGACTTTCTTGGCGTCGGGGTCGATCTCCTCGGCGGCCTCCTGGATCCAGTCCACGCCCGGCGCGACGTATTGCTCGGTGCGCGAGATCGGGTACTCCTGCGCCTTCAGGCCGGCGGCGACCAGGGTGTAGCCCGGTTGGTACAGGTGGCGTTTGCGGGCGTCGATCAGGGTGATCTTGGCGCCGTCCAGTCGGTCCGCCAGGCGCGAGGCCATGGACAGGCCGGCCGCCCCGGCGCCGACAATGGCGATACGGGCGTTGCTCTGGACCCGGCCGGGGGCCTGGGCCCGCGCCGGGATCGCGCCGAGGCCGGCGGTGCCGGCCAGAACCGATCCGGCGGCGCCGAGCTTGAGCAGGGTGCGGCGGTCGAGGCCCGCCGGTCCCGGCGGACTGGTCTTCAACGGTTCCATGGGCAGCTGTCCTCCCTTTGGATGCATTCTTGTTTGGTGCCGGCGGCGCGCCGTGGCGCACCCGGGTGCATCCGCCATTTATATATATAAGTACTTGCTAATGCAAATGCCGTTTTCGTGGCGCGCCCCCGATACGCGCCTGACCTCCTGGTTGGTTTCCAGGGGCAGAACCGATTCCGGGGGGCCGGGTGCCGGCGTCAGCGGTGAGGCGGCCTAAATGGCGTCGAGATGCTGGGTGCGGTCGCGGCATTGCTGCAGGATGGGCAGGTCGACCGCGCGCAGGGCGTCGCGCAGACGCTGGAACGTGGCACGAACGTCGGTGACCTCCACCGTGCCGAGCAGACGCTCGTACCGCTCCGCCGTCGTCGCCGCCACCGTGCGCGCGGTCCGGCAGGCGTCGGCCACGTCGGCGGGTTTGGCGACCCGGCCGCGCCAGTCGTTCGCCGGCGGTTCCAGGCCGTGGCGTTCGAACAGCCGCAGTAACTCGTCTGTGTTGCGACGCGACAGCTCCACCACTTCGACGAACGGCTCCACCGGGCCGAACGCCGCGATCGCCGACTCGTATATCGCTTCCGCCCGGTATTCCGCGTCAAGGGCCTCCGCGAGAGCCGCGCGCACCGTCTCCAGCATCACCGAATCTCCTGGATTTCGCGAGGCGTCCAGTATCCATGATGCACGGACGGGTGTAATTGTCGAAACGCAAAGGGTGGCAAAGGCGGGTGAGCGGCCGGGCTCACTCGCCGATGTTCAGCAGCAGGCCGCGCACCCGCGCCACGCGGAACACATGCAGGAAGAACAGCGTGGCCAAGCCCAGGTACAGCCCGTTCAGGCCCACGGCGGCGGCCAGATGGCCCCAGTGCACCGTCCCCTCGAACAGCACCTGGCGCATCCCCTCGAACACGTGCGCCGGCGGGAAGCTGTAGCCGATCGCCTGCAGCCACCCCGGCAGCACGTCCATGGGGTAGTAGATGCCGCTGATGGGCCAGAAGGCGAAGATCAGGATCCACGGCAGGCTTTCCGCCCCCAGCCCCAGGCGCAGCACCAGGGCGCTCACAAGGAGACCGATGACCCAGCCCATGGCCAGCATGTTGATGAAGAACGCCAGCAGCGGCAGCCCCATGTCATAGATGTTGTAGGCATAGAACAGGTACGCCAGCGCTGTCGCCGGCAGGATGCCGATCAGGGTGCGGATGACGCTCATGGCCATCAGCGCGGCCACCAGTTCCAGCGGGCGCAGCGGGCTGACGAACAGGTGGCCCAGATTGCGGGCCCACATCTCTTCCATGAACGACAGGCACAGTCCCAGGTTGCCCCGAAACATGACATCCCACAGCAGCACGGCGGCGATGAAGATGCCGGCCGCCTGGGCGATCAGGCTCGACTCCGACGCCAGGAACTGGGTGATGAAGCCCCAGGTGACCATTTGCATGATCGGCCAGTAGGTCAGTTCCAGCAGGCGCGGGATGGAGCCGCGCATCAGAAACCAGTGCCGCAGCATCAGGGCATAGACCCGCCGGGGCGAGAAATGCCGGGCGGCGTGGCTCTCGCGTGCGTCGAGCGCGCCGGCCGACGCGGCGTCGTCACGGGCTGTCATCGGCCACCTTGCGCAGCACGAAAAAGACGTAGCCGAAGCTGTCGCCGAATCGCCGCCAGATGTCGATTTCGTGATCGTTGCCGTCCAGCACCTGCGTCAGGGCCGGCCCGGCCCCGTCGCGCAGGGCGGCGCTACGCGCCTCCAGCGGTGCGTAGTACTCGTCCCACCACGCCTGTTTCGGCAGCGTGTGCGTGCCCAGCACCTCGTACCCTTCGGCCGCCGCCTGGATGCATTTTTCCTCGACCGTGCGCATCTCGGCGCCTTCCTCGTCCCAGAAGGCGCGGACCTCGTCCGGCGGATCGTCGGTCAGCCACACCACGTCGCTGGCCACCAACAGGCCGCCCGGCACCAACAGCGGCCGCCACATCCTCAGGCCGTCGACGAAGCCCGGAATGTAAATGCAGCCCTCGGCCCAGATCAGGGCCACGCCGTCGGGCTCGTCGGCCAGGTTGAAAAAGGACTGCTGGCGCGTCTCGACCAGGGTGGACAGCCCGGCGTGGTCGGCGGCCATGGCCAGCCGCTCCAGATAGGGCCGGTGCGTGTCGATGGCGATGACGGAGTGCTTGAGCGTGCGCGCCAGCACGAGCGTCTGGCGCCCGGGGCCGCATCCCAGGTCGAGGATGGCGCCCGCCGGCAGCGGCGGCAGGCCGCGCGCAACCTGCTCCGTCATGGCGTCGCTGCCGGGTCCCTCGCGGGGCAGGTCGTGATGCAGGGTGAAAAAGGCGTCCCAGTCGATGGTGCAGTCGGCCACGGTCGTGGTCCCACGCGGTTGCGGCTGCCCCGAACTGTGCCACGTTCGGCGGCGCTTCGCATCCCTAGAAGCTGGATGGTGATCATGCACCGAGCGAGGTTGACCGGGCGCCGACGCGCCCTATCCTGAGGGGGCGTCAGATGGCTGGATGGCCGCCCTGGCCACGGCGACGTGGTTGGGGAGGAAAGTCCGGGCTCCACGGGAACACGGTGCCGGATAACGTCCGGCGGGGGCGACCCTAGGGAAAGTGCCACAGAAAGCAAACCGCCCGTCCCTGCGCCTTTCGGGGCGGGCCGGCGGGCAAGGGTGAAAGGGTGCGGCAAGAGCGCACCGCTCCCCCGGCGACGGGGGAGGCATGGTAAACCCCACCGGGAGCAAGACGGAGTAGGAGCGGCCGGCCCAGCTCTTCACGGAGTGGGGGCAGGCGGGTTTCCGCGCCGCCGCTCGGGTATGTCGCGCGAGGCGTCCGGCGACGGGCGTCCCAGATGAATGGCCATCCATCGCG
>NZ_CAKZOT010000008.1 GCF_937138205.1 uncultured Rhodospira sp.
CGGTATCATTGGGCAGGCGGTTGAAGACGGCCATCAGCTTCAGGGCTTCGCTGCTTAGCGACGGGTCCACGTCTGGGCGGACATTGGTCAGGCCTCGCTGCTCCAGCAGGTCGTTTTCGATATCCTCGAAAAAGAACGAGATGGGGACGTCGAGATGGCTGGCGATGTCGAACAGGCGTGAAGCGGATACGCGGTTCGCGCCTCGCTCGTACTTCTGCAATTGCTGGAACGATATGCCAATGGACTGCGCCAGGTCCTGTTGGGTCAGGCGCAACATGGCGCGGCGTAAACGAATGCGTTCCCCAACGTGAATGTCGACCGGATCGGGTCCTTCGCCCCTTGCCATGGCTGGCTCCCCCTCATTCTTGTTATGGGTTCGGTTGACGCTGTACCGGACAGCGGCGCACCAGACGCACGCCGCGCCGGGTTCACGGAAAGCCCCCCGTCCGGAGGTTTCACCCCCTCCTGAACACAATTGTTATGCTAACGACTCATGCGGGAGACCGCAAGTGATCGCATACAATTTTCGTTCAGGTGTATGCAATTTTCTTCAGGGTGACGGTATGGCACTGGCACATCGTCGTTTCAACCCGGATTTTTTGGGTAGCCGAGGGACATGGCGGCCGGACGATGACGCCTGATAACCGCGACGGATGAGGTATACTCATCCGCCGTGCGGAACCAGTCCACTTCCCCCGCCCATCCAAGACAGGATGGTTGGGGGGCCGGCACTGATTCGTCGAGGCGGATCGGTGCCGGCGGGACGCCGGGTGTGCCGGGCCCGGCCGTCCCGCGACCGGGTTGGTCTATCGGCCCAGCACCACCCCTTCCCGGCGCGGGTCGGCGCCGCCGGTCAGGGTCCCGTCGTCCAGGATCTGGATCGCGTGCAGGCCGGATTCGAGCGGTCGGAGATTGACCTCGTGGCCCAGCGCCCGCAGCGCTTCGGCCAGGTCCGCCGCCTCGGTGCCTTCCTCCAGGTCGGTGGCGCCGTTGCGGTTCACCACATGGCCCATGGCGACGGCGGCCTGCGGGTCCATGCCCCAGTCGAGCATCGCCACCAGGGCGTTGGCCACGTAGTTGATGATGCGCGAGCCCCCGGGGGAGCCGACCAACAGTACCGGCTCGCCGTCCTTGAACACGATGGTCGGCGACATGGACGAGCGCGGCCGCTTGCCACCCTCCACGCGGTTGGCCACCGGCTGGCCGTCCGCCCCGGGGGCGCGGGCGAAGTCGGTCAGTTCGTTGTTCAGCAGGAAGCCCCTTGTCATCACCCGGCTGCCGAAGCCGGTCTCGATGGTGGTGGTCATCGACAGCATGTCGCCGTGCGAATCGACGATGACGAAGTGACTGGTGCCCGGCCGCTCGACCTGAGTGTCCGGCGCCCACAGGGCGGCCTCGTCCCACGGCGGCGAGCCGGCCTCGGCGGTGTCCATGGCGGCGTCCGGATCGATCAGGGCGGCGCGCTCGGCGAGGTATCCGGCGTCGATCAGGCCCTTGGTGGGCATGGCGACATAGTCCGAGTCGGCCATGTACAACGCCCGGTCGGCATAGGCCAGCTTGGCGGCCTCGATGTACAGGTGCCACGCCTCGGCGGACGGTCCCAGGGCGGACATGTCGACCGTCGCCAGCATCCCCAGGATCTGGCCGACCGTCAGGCCGCCGGACGTCGGCGGCCCCATACCGCAGACCTCGAAGGCCCGATACGGCATACACACGGGTTCGCGCTCGACCACCTCGTAGGCGGCCAGGTCCTCCAGGGTCAGGATGCCCGGGTTGATGTCCGTCCGGACCGCCGAGACGATGTCGGCGGCGATCTCGCCCTCGTAGAACGGCGCCGAGCCCTGCTCCGCGATCAGGCGCAGGGTGTTGGCGAACGCGGGGTTCTTCAGGACCGTGCCGGCGGCCTTGGGAGTGCCATCGGGGTTGAAGAAGTAGGCGCGGGCGGTCTCGAACCGGTCCAGCTGCCGCTCCTGCGCGGCGGCGATCGACTCGGCCAGGCGCGGCGAGATCTCGAACCCGGCGTCGGCGGTGTCGATGGCCGGCCGCAGCAGGTCGGCCCACGGCTGGCTGCCATATCGCCCGTGCAGTGTTTCCAGCAGCTTCAGCGTTCCGGGCACGCCTACCGAGCGTCCGCCGACAACCGCGTCCCACCAGCTGACCGGCTCCCCGTCCGGTCCCAGCCAGTAGGTCTCATCCGCCGCCATCGGCGCCTTCTCGCGGCCATCAAGGGTGATCAGGCGCCGTTCGGACGCATCCCAGTACAGCAGGAAGGCGCCGCCGCCGATGCCCGAGGACTGCGGCTCCACCAGGTTCAGCATGGCTTGGACGGCGACCGCCGCGTCGGCGGCGGTGCCGCCGTCGGCCAGCACGGCCCGGCCGGCCTCCGTGGCCAGCGGGTTGGCGGCGGCCACCATGAAGGGGGAGGCCGCCACCTGTGCGGCCGGAGTGGCTGCCCGGCGGTCCTTGTCCTGGGCGATCAGCAGTGCCCCCAACAGCACCACGGCCAGGAACAGCAGCGCGACGCATCGGTTCATGGTGTCCATGCGGCACCTCCATGCCTGATATGAGAGCGGCCCGTCGTTTCGATGCCGAAGAGACTACCGTGTTCCGGCCGGCCCGGCCAGCGCCGCGCGTGCCCCTACAGGCCCCAGTACCAGGGGGCGAACAGGCTGTAGACCAGCCAGAGGATCAGCAGCAGGGGCAGCCCGGCCCGCGTGTAATCGCTGAAGGTGTAGTGGCCCGGCCCCATGATCAGCAGGTTGGTTTGGTAGCCGACCGGTGAGGCAAAGGAACAGTTGGCCGCCAGCACCGTGGTGATGGCGAAGATGTGCGGATCCAGGCCCAGTTGGTGCGCCAGATTGATGCCGACCGGAATGAACAGAACCGCGCAGGCGTTGTTCGTCAGCACGTTGGTGAATCCGGCCACGATCAGGAAGAACATCGACAGAATCACAGCCGGTCCGAGGTTGTGGAACAGCCCGAGGGTGGCATTGGCGACGAACGCGGCGCCCCCTGTGGCCTCCAGCGCCTGGCCCAGGGCCAGCGCCGCCACCACCACCAGAAGGATCTTCCGGTCCAGCGCGCGCGTGGCCTGGCGGATGTTGACGGCGTTGATGGCGATCATCAGCGTCGCGGCGACGATCGCGGCGACGACGATGGGGACGACGCCCACGGCCGCCAGCCCCACCGCCGCGGCGAAGATGCCGGCCGACAGCCCCGCGTGGTGGCGCTTGGGCAGGGTGCCCCGCGTCCCCGACAGCACCACAAGGTCGCGTTCACGCCCCAGCGCCTCAATGTCCGCCTGGCGGCCGACGATAAGCAGGTTGTCGCCCGCTTCCAGGCGGATCTGCGTCATGCTGGCGCGGATCATGCGCGCGCGCCGCTGGATGCCGATCACCAGGCAACGATACCGCTGGCGGAACGCCAGCTGCTGCAGGTTCGGTCCGATCAGGCGCGACGACGGGGTGATCATGGCTTCGACCATGACCTGCTCTTCCGGGGCGGGCCGGTTGGTGTCACCGTTGCCGTTGGTCTCGCGGCGGCCCGGCTCGCCCTCCACCTTGGCGCCGTCGCGCAGGCGGTCGCGGGCGCGGTCCGCCGCGCCGGGGCCACTCGGAGGGTGCAGCAGCCCGGGGTGGCGCGAGGCCAGTTCGGTCAACGTCGTGCGCGTCGCGGCGATGACCAGCGTGTCGCCGGCCCGCAAGGGGTAGTCGTCGAAGGGCGGCAACTCGGCATGTTCCCCGCGCTGGATCATCCGCACCGTGACATCGGGCAGGGACTTGAACGTGCCGGCGACGGCCTTTTCGCCGACCAGCTGCGAATCCGACGGCACCACGATCTGCGAGATGAACTGCTTGCCGTGGCGGGTCATGTGGCTGGCCATGCCGGCCCGCTCCGGCAGCAGGCGCGGCATGACCAGCACCACGTAGGCCATGCCGATGGACGCGAGCACAAGGCCCGGGGCGGTGATCTCAAAAAAGCCGAGGGGCGACTGACCGAGGTCGATCAGCGCGCTGGAGACCAGCAGGTTGGTGGAGGAGCCGATCAGCGTCGTCATGCCCCCCAAAATGGCCGCGTAGCTGAGCGGCATCATGAGGCGGCTGGCGTTGACCGAAAGGCGTACGGCCATGGCCTGGAGGATGGGGATGAAGATCACCACCACCGGCGTGTTGTTCAGGAACGCCGACAGGCCCATCACCGCCAGCAGAATCAGCACCACCGACGCCACGGCCGACAGGCGTGGATGCGCCGCCCACTGCGCGACGCTGTCCAGGGCGCCGGTGCGGATCAAGCCCTCGCCGACCACCAGAAGGGCCATGACCGTCAGCAGCGCCGGGTTGGAGAACCCGGCCAGCAGATCGGCCGAGGTGACCAGCCGCGCGCCGTCGGGGCCAATGACCGGGAAGACCTGGAAGACCACCAGCAGCGTCGCCAGCGTGCCCAGGGCGGTCAGTTCCAGCGAGATCCACTCGGTGACGAACAGCGCGACGACGACCGCGGTCAGCGCCAGCGTCAGCCACATGTGCACGTCAATGGGAAGCACCAAGGCGAGCGCCATCCTTCGCCGTGATGGCGGACTCACCGGTCACGATGAACCCGCGCAAGGCCGCACATCATATCAGAGGGCTCGGCCACGCCAAGAGGGCGCGGACCGGCGTTCATTCGAGGGGGGTGCGGGCCGGCCGCGTTAAGTGCCGGCCCCGGTTGGTCCGGCGGGCGCGCCCGCGACCCGGAAGGCGGCTTCGAGGTGCTCCGGGGCCGTCAGCGTGCATCCCAGATCGCGCAGGCGGCCGTCCCGCAGGGCATAGATCCAGCCGTGCACCTGCAATGCCTGCCCCCGCGCCCAGGCGGCCTGGACGATCGGTGTGGCCGCCACGTTGTGGGCCTGGGCGGCGACGTTCAACTCGCACAACCGGTCGACCTGCGTTGCTTCGTCCAGCCCCTCCAGCACCGCCTTGTGTCGATCCATGAGGGATTTGATGGGGGCGAGCCAGTTGTCGATCAGGCCCATCTGGGTCCGCGACAAGGCCGTCTTGACGCCACCACAGCCGTAATGGCCAACAACCATGACATGCTTAACCTTCAGAACGTCCACCGCATACTGCAGGACGGAGAGCATGTTGAGGTCCGAGGGCACGACAAGGTTGGCGACGTTGCGATGGACAAACAACTCGCCTGGCGCGAGATCGACAATGTCGTTGGCCGGCACGCGGCTGTCGGAACAGCCGATCCACAGGAATTCCGGTGCCTGGATCTGAACGAGGCGGTGAAAGAAATCCGGATCCCGCTGCGTCGTGCGCTCGACCCACGCCGCGTTTTTGCTGAACAGATGGCCGATGTCCATGGGATCGGGTTACTCCTCTTTGTTCGTGACCACGGTCCGCTTGAGCCGTTGAACGGCGGTCCAGACCAGAACGGCGACCACGGGCACGGACAGGCCTGTGAGCATCCCGACGTTCAAGGCAACGCCGCTGCTTTCGATGGCCTTGAGAACATACCCCACCAGGCCGACGGCGTAGTAGCTGATGGCCACCACGGACAGGCCCTCGACGGTTTCCTGCAGCTTGATCTGGACCCGCGCACGTTCGTTCATGCTGTTCAGCAGGTCCCGGTTCTGGTGTTCCAGCCCGACCTCGACCCGGGCGCGCAACAGGCTGCCGATCCGCGTGGCCCGCTGGGCGAGGGCCTCCTGCCGCGAGTCGGCCGATTCGCAGGTGGCCATGGCGGGACCCAGACGCCGGTACAGGAACCCGTCGATGGTCAACAGGTTCCCCGCGCGCGCGGTCCGCAAGTCCCGCAAGCGCTGTTGCACCAGCTGATAGTAGGCGCGCGAGGCCTCGAACCTGTAGCTTGTCCGCGCCGCGATGCTCTCGATGTCCGCCGACAGTTGAGACAGCTGGTCCAACAGTTCCGCATCGCTGAAATGATCAGACCGATCGGCCATCCGCGCGCTGACATCGGCCAGGGCGGCGTCAATGTCGCGCAAACGCGGCAACATCTCCTGGGCGATGGGCAGGGCCAGCAAGGCAAGCGCACGGTAGTTGTTGAGCTCGATCAGGCGCTGAACGGTGCGGCCGGTGTGGCGGTCGTCCAACCCTTGATCCTGGATCAGCATCCGGGAGAAGTGGTCGGAATGCAGCCGGAAGTCCGTCCACACCATGGCCTTGCCGCCGGCCACGGTATTGCCTGTCAGCATGTTGCCGTTGAAGTAGCGGAGCGAGATCTCGTCGTTGTTCGGGAGTTCGACGTCCTTCTGAACCACCGCCAGGTGGATCGCGGAAAGGACTTCACCGGGCAGGTCGTGCAACCAGTCCGCCGGGAGTTCATCCAACACCGGACTGGCGAAAGGCTCAGAGAAGTGCGCCCGGCGGAAGAACATGTAGGAGCAGAACTCGGTATGCCGTTCCCACTTGACGGTCAACCCGCCCAGGTCGGCGACATGCTGCTTGGCGCCGCTCGCCGGCGCCGTGCCGCCCTTGCGGGCGCACAGGGCCGCCAGATGGGCGGAGTCGGCCTCGGCGCCGTGCTCGTCCGTCAGGGTCGCGAACTGAGAGACGCGGATCGGCGCGCGCAACGGCTCCGAGGCCCGGGCATGAAGCTCGCGGACAAGCTGTTCGCGTTGCGGATGTTCGTTGAATGGGGGCGTGTTCATGGCCGCTCAGTCCCTTCGGCGGCCCGCACGGCGGCACAGAACCGCGCGATCAAGGCCGGATCCTTGCTGCCCCGCGTTCGTTCGACGCCGGACGAGACATCGACGCCGCGCGCGCCCGTGGCCCGGATGGCGTCGGCCACCGTCTCTGGTGTCAGGCCGCCGGCCAGCATCCAGGGCAACGGCGACACCCACCCGGTCAACACGGACCAGTCGAAGGCCCGAGCATGACCGCCCGGCCGATCGGCCCCAGCGGGCGGGCGCGCATCCAGCAGCAGGCGGTCGGCGTGCTCGGCGTAGGTGGCGGCGCGCGCAAGATCATCGGCGTCGGCCACGCCGATGGCCTTCATCACCGGCCGGCCGAACTCGAGCCGGATGGCGTCGACCCGTTCGGGGCTTTCCTGTCCGTGCAACTGTATCAGGTCGAGGCGCACATGGTTCAAGACAAGATCGAGAAGAGCGTCGTCGGGATCGACGAACAGACCGACCGTGCCGACCGTCTCGGGCAGGGCGTCGAACAGCTCGGCGGCGGCCTCGGCGGTGACCGCGCGCGGCGACGGCTCGAAGAATACCGCGCCCAGCCAGTCCGCGCCGGCGGCGACGGCGGCGTCCACGGCCTCGACGTCGGTCAGCCCGCAGATCTTGATCTCGACGGGGGTATCGCCCATGCGCGCGCTCTCCTCAGTCGTCGGCGCGCCCTGGGCGCGGGATCGTCTCCGTTTCGGTCTCCAGGATCGCCCGGGCCGCCGCCGCCGGGTCCTCCGCCGCCGTGATGGGGCGGCCGACCACCAGGTGACTGGCGCCCGCCGCCAGGGCCTCGGCCGGCGTCACGACCCGTTTCTGGTCGCTCGCGGCGGCGCCGGCCGGACGAACGCCCGGGGTGACGATCAGTGCGTCCGGTCCCAGGTCGGCGCGGAGCACGGCTGCTTCGTGCGGCGAGCAGACCACGCCGTCCAGGCCCGCCTCATGGGCCAGGGCAGCAAGCCGCCGCACTTGGTCCTCGACTGGCCCGGGGACGCCGATCGCCGCCAGGTCGTCTTCGTCCAGGCTGGTCAGCACGGTCACGGCCACCAGACGCGCGCGCTCGATCCCCAGCCGCGCGGCTTCGCTCTCCGCCGCATCCACGGCGGCCTGCATCATCGATCGCCCGCCGGCGGCGTGCACGGTCATCAGGGCCGGGGCGAGGGGGGCGGCGGCGCGCACGGCGCCGGCCACGGTGTTCGGGATGTCGTGGAACTTGAGGTCAAGGAACAGGGGCAGGGCGACGTCGGCCAGGGCGGCCTGGACGCCCGCGGCGCCGTGGGCGACGAAGAACTCCAGGCCCAGCTTGACGCCGCCGGCCACGCCCGACAGGGCTTGGGCCAGGGCGCGGGCGTGCGGCAGGTCGGTGGTATCCAGGGCCACGAACAGGGGATTGACGGACATGACGGCACACCGGAGCTGTGGGAGGGGTCCCGAACGTCGGTGGGGGCGTCCTTACACCATGCCCGGGTGCGTCGCCAGGGGGGAACTGGTCGTAGCGACAGGCCGGCCTCAAGAACCGGGGACGGTGATGCCCGCCTCGCGCCGGCCCACCCGGTGGGCCGCCAGGGCCAGGCACAACGCCACGGAGGCCACCACGATGGCCAGGGCCAGCAGGTAATCGCCCGTGCCGAGCAGGGTCAGCGGGTCGTCGTAGAACGGTGCGCGCAGGATGGTCATGCCGTGGGTGACCGGGTTCAGGATCATGATCCAGTACAGCCAGCCGGGCACGCCGGCGATGGGGAAGAAGGCGCCGGACAGCACCCACATGGGCATCATGATGACCATCATCATGGCATGGAAGCCCGCCGTGGACTTCATGCCCCAGGCGAACAGAAAACCCAGGCCCGTGAAGCCGAGCGAGACGACCACCAGGGTCAGGGCCAGCAGGATCCAGCCGCCGATGCCCGGCGCCAAGCCGATGAAGGGAGCGGCGATCAAAAGGATTCCGGCCTGGAACAGGGCCACCAGCGATGCGCCGCCGACCTTGCCCATGACGATGCCCAGGCGCGACACCGGCGCGACCAGCACGCCTTGCAAAAAGCCCTGGTCGCGGTCCTCGATGATGGTGATGGAGGCGAACACCGAGGCGAACAGGATCATCATCATCAGCACGCCGGGGTAGAAATACTCCAGGTAAGACATCCCTTCCATGCCGGGGGCACTGAAGCTGGGCGTCAGGCCAGCGCCCAGCAGGACCCAGAAGATCAACGGCTGCCCGATCGAGCCCATCACGCGGTGCGGCTGGCGGATGAAGCGCGTGAACTCGCGCCGCGCCAGGGCCACGGCGACCGCCATCAACGAAGCGCGCGGTGCGACATCGGTCGCTCCCTCGTCGTCCGAGGCCATCGCGCCGGTGGACGGCCGGGCCGAAGCGTTGCCGGCGTAAGTCATGCCGCGTTCTCCTGTTGGTCGGACGCCGCCAGTGCGACCTCGGCACGGGCCTCGGCGGTCACATGGACGAAAACGTCCTCCAGGGCGGGACGCTTGACGGTGATGCCCCGCACCAGCGCGCGGTAGTCTGTGAGCACGCGTTCCAGGAGGGCGACGGCGTCGTTGTCGGGCGCCTCGTCAATCCGCAGGTCGTCGCCATGGCGCATGGCCGTGACGCCCAGGTCGTCTTTCAGTTTGGCCGCAAGGGTGTCCGGCTCCGGGCTGTCGATCACCAGCACGTCGCCGTTCAGACGCTCCCGCAGCGCTTGCGGCGAGTCATGCGCCAACAGACGACCATTGGCCATGATGGCGACGCTGTCCACGTCCTCGGCTTCGCTGAAGATGTGGCTGGTCATCAGCACCGTCATGCCGAGGTCCTGGCGCAGCGAGCGCAAGGCGTTCAGAAACCCGCGCCGGCTGGCCGGATCCAGCCCGGTGGTGGGTTCGTCCAGCAGCAGCAGGCGCGGCCGGGTCAACAGGCACTTGGCCAGTTCCACCTGCCGTGACAGGCCGCCCGACAGAGTCTCCACCCGGTCGCCCAGGCGTCCGGACAGGTCGGTCCAGGCCATGGCCTCGTCCAGGCGGGACCGAAACGCCGCGCCGCGAAGGCCGTGCAGGGCCGCGTGGATGGCCAGGTTCTCGTGCACGCTCAGGTGCTTGTCGACGGCCGGACTCTGGAACACCACGCCCGTCAGGGCGCGCGCCGCCGCCGAATCCCGCAGGATGTCGTGGCCGCCGATGAAGACGCGCCCTCGGCTCGGCCGGGCCAGACCGCACAGAATGCGGAACAGGGTGCTTTTGCCGCTGCCGTTCGGTCCCGAGAGAATGGTGAACCGCCCGTCGGGAATGTGCAGGGTCAGGTCTGAGACGGCGGTTCTTGCGGGCTGCCGACGCCCGCCGGCATAGACGTGGGTCAGGTCCTCGATACGAATCATGGCTTCCCGGTCCCGCCGCAGGCGCGGGCCGTCTCCCTCTCGGACTGGCGCCGCTCCGTGCACGACGCAGGAACGCCCCTTGTAAGGCACCTTGGGCGCCTTGGTAAAGCCTTCGGCAGGCGCGCGAATCGCGAGGGTGGGTCGGATGCCGCCAAGCGGCCGCCCCCGGTGCGGCGTGCTTTGGGGTGCGCTTCGAACGCGAGGCGTTTGCAAAAAACCGCCGGCAGACATGATCCGCCAGGAAACGCTCAGCGTAATGAAGGATACAACGCGCTTGGCGGGATGGAAACCCGATCAGTCGTGCGGTTACTGAGAGAAACCCAGGTTCAACCACACAAGGATGACCCATCAATGACTCGGTCCTTTTTCTCCATGTCTTTGCTTGCCGCGGGCTCTCTTGCGGCCGTGGCCTTCGTTGGCGCGATCAGCGCCATGGCCGGGGATTCCCGCCATGGCCAGCCCCTGACCCAACTGGCCGCCCACCACGAAGCCGCCCATGACGGCATGGACATTGTCGAACGGGCCATCGATGCCAAGGCTTTCACGACCCTGGTGGCGGCCGTCGCCGAGGCTGGTCTGGTGGAGACCTTGAAGGGCGAGGGTCCGTTCACGGTCTTCGCGCCCAATGACAGGGCGTTCTCGCAACTGCCGGAAGGCACTGTCGCCGACCTGCTGAAGCCGGAGAACCGCGAGACCCTGACGCGGATCCTGACCTACCATGTCGTCCCGGGTCGCGTGATGAGCGCCGATATCGCTGGTCAGGCCCTTGAGGCCACGACCGTGTCCGGTGTGCCGCTGGCGATCGACGCAACCGGTGGCAGCGTTCGGGTGGGTGATGCCACGGTGACCACGGCCGACGTCACGGCGTCGAACGGTGTCATTCATGTGATCGATGCCGTGCTGCTGCCGAACTGATTGGGTGGCTGAGACGTATATCCATAACGCTCCCTGGAAAGCTCAGTCTTCCGAGTTTCCCTTGCCCCGCGCCCGATCGGGAATATCCCCCCTCATTCCCGGGGCGCGGGCTCTTGGCCGGCCGGAGTCCGCTCCGGCCGGCCTTTTTTCTTCGACGGACCGCATGGTCAGCCGTATAGATCTCGCAGGTAATTGGGAGTTTGAAAAACGGGCGACTCCGGAAACGCAGGAATTCTAGAGGCTTTGACCGAAAATTCTTGATCCAATCCGCTTCTTTCTTGTGCCGTCCCGTCGAGATCTTCGGAATCCGCGACCATGGCCCGCAGTGTGAGGGCCTCGCT
>NZ_CAKZOT010000009.1 GCF_937138205.1 uncultured Rhodospira sp.
ATCTCAACATCTTGGCATCGACCAGACCGCCCGGGTGTGCCTATCGACCGCGAACACAGGCTAGAGGCGCGCCTTGGTACACTGGGACAGTGCCCTGGCTCAACGTGTTGAGTGTGCCGGTGCCAAGTGAATCAGCCGTTCACATTTTTGGTGGAGTCAAGATGCGGCCGCATCGGTCGTGTCGGCGGCGTGGCGCCGCCTCATGCGGTCACACCTCAGCTAGGCGATTGTCGTTTTCTTGTCGTAATTGCTTGATCGCTCTATGGCCAACCATAGAATAAAGTCGCACCGCGATGTGTCAGTTCTTGTTCCACCAAGATATGGCGGTGCCCACAATTGGTTTGAGTCGAGCCTCGACACGGCAGTAGTATTCCCGGGCGACCTTTGCCGTCGCGTGTCCTTCTGTCCGGCCACAGCCTCAGGTCAAGGCAATGCCACAGTATGCTGTCGAGGACCTGGTGCAACAGGGCCACCTGTTCCGGTATCTGCGGGCGTTTGATCACGAGCGTGGCCGGCGCGTTATCGTCAAGGCGGTCAACGCCGATGACCTTCCTGAGGCGACGTTCCAGGCGTGCCACAAGGCACTGGGCGAGGAAGTCCAGATTCTGTCGCTGGGCAACGGGGACCGCATCCTGCGCCCACTTTCGCTCGGCTTGTTCAATGGGGCCAGGGCCATCGTGTTCGACGATGAACCGGGTCGGGTGCTGTCCGAGGCCCTGAGGGATGCTCCGGTTCCCTGGACCCGGGCCGTGTCCTGGGCCGTGGACATCGCCGATGCCCTCCAGGACCTGCATGGCGCCTGGATCGTCCATCGCAATATCAATCCGGCGAGCTTTCTGTGGTCCCCTGAAACGGACCAAGTGCGCCTCATGGACGCGGCGGTGGCGGTGAGACGCGACCCCGGTATGCCCTATTCCGCCGAATCGGTCGACCTGGTGGGTGCCTTGTCCTACGTCTCGCCGGAACAGACGGGGCGAACCGGCTCGCCCATCGATCACCGCAGTGATCTGTATTCCCTGGGCGTGTTGCTGTTTGAAGGCCTGACGGGTGGCGTCCCGTTTCGGTCCCAGGAACCGATGGAGGTGATTCACGCCCACCTGACTCGACCGGCCCCCGATGTGTCGGACCTGAATCCGCAGGTCCCCCGACCGGTGGCCACCGTGGTCGCCCGGCTCCTGGCCAAGGATCCCCGGGACCGCTACCAGAGCGCTTTCGGCCTGCGGGTCGATCTGGAAGCCCTGCTGGAGCAGGCGCGCGCGGGCGGTCCCCTTGAGGCCGTGCGCCTGCAAGCCGCCGATTCCTCCAGTGATCTGCGCGCGCCGTCGCGGATCCACGGTCGCCAGAGGGATATCGCGACGCTGCGAGCCGCTCATGCCCGAGCCCGACAGGGCGGCTTCGAGATGGTCTTGATTGCCGGCGAATCCGGCAGCGGCAAGACCCGGCTGGTCCGCGAGCTGGAGGTGGTGATGGACGGGCCGGGCGACCGGTTCGTGTCCGCCAAGCTGGACCCGTCCGCCAGTTCCGTGCCGTACCTGCCCATCAGCGAGACCCTGGGACACTTGGTCTCCGACATGCTGGCCCGGGACAAAGAGGCGGTGGCGGCGTTCCGCGACAGCCTGCCTGAGCGCCTGGATGAAAACACGGCGCTGGCGGTGGAACTGGTCCCCGGCCTTGCGACCGTGTTGCCGCCCGCGAGCACGGCGCAGCAAGTCCCGACCCACGAGGCCCAGGCCCGCGCTGTCCTCATAGTTCGCGAGCTCCTCCAGGCCTTCACGGCCGAGGGGCGGGCTCTGGTGCTCTTCCTCGACGACCTGCAATGGGCCGACGTCGCCTCGTTGCAGACTCTGGCCGCCCTCGGCCGCGCCGACGCCTTGCACAACCTGCTGATCGTCGGCGCGTATCGTGACAACGAGGTCCAGGCTGATCATCCGTTGCGCGCTACCATGGCTGATCTCGAAAAAGCGCCGGTCGGCCTGTCCACCCTCCATCTCTCCCGGTTGGGAAACGAGTCCGTCGCTGACGTGGTGGCCGAATGCCTGTGCCGACCGGCCGAGGACGTCGCCGACCTGGCCCGGGCGTGTTTCGACAAGACCCTGGGTAACCCGTTCTTCCTGACCCAATTCCTGCAAACCCTGATCCGAGGCGGCAGTCTGGCGTTCGATCACCGGCGGGGCCGGTGGGACTGGAAATCCGAGGCCGTCGAGCGGATGGCCGCCGCCGAGAACGTGGCCGACCTGATGGTCGAACGGCTTCATGCTCTGACGGAGGCGACCCAGCGGGTCCTGGTCATGAACGCGTGCGCCGATGCTGGCGTCGACCTGAAAACCCTGGCCGTGCTGAGCGATCAGTCCCTGGCCCAGACCGCGCGGGCGATGGCCCACGCCATGGACGCCGGACTGGTGGAACCCACCGGGCGGCACGACGGGACCGGGGCGACGGGCCGCCCTTCGGTGGATCACCCCGACGCCTCTTATCGGTTCGTCCACGACCGCATCCAGGAGGCTGCGCTCGCCCTGCTTGAACGCGACGAGCGCACGGCCGCGCATCTGCGCATCGGGCGCACCCTGCGGGACGCGCTGTCAGGCCCCGCGATCGACGAGCACGTCTTTCAACTGATGTATCACTTCCAGTGGGCGCGGGATCTGCTGAGCGACCCGTCGGAGCGCCTGGCGGTGGCTGGCCTGGCCCTGCACGCGAGCCGCAAAGCCGCCACCACCGGTGGCTTCGGGCCGATGCTTGAGTATGCGCGCCTGGGCTTGGTCCTGTTGCCGGAGGACTCCTGGCATGTCGCCTACGATCTGACCCTGGGCTTGCATGACCAAGCGGTGGCAGGGGCCTTCATCACCCACCAGCACGAGCTTCTGGACACCATGATTCAGGCGGTGCTGGATCACGCCGCCACGCCGTTAGACAAGACCCTTGCGGTCGAATACCAAGTCCTCAGGGCCAACGCCGACGGCGCCATGGCCCATTCCATCGACATCGGCCTCGCGTTCCTTGAGGACCTGGGGGTGTCGTTCCCGCGCCACCCGACCGGCGAGGACATCGGCGCCGGCCTGGCGCAGGCCCAGGCGGTGCTGGCGGAGCGGACCATCGAGGATCTGGCCTCGCTTCCCGAGATGACCGACCCCACGGCGCACGGGTTCATGCGCATCTGCAACGCCATGGCCGGCCCGACCTTCAACTCGGAGCCGACCCTGTTCCTGTGCATGGTGTTCAAGCAGGTCGAATGGTTCGTCAGGCACGGCAATAGTG
Source organism: uncultured Rhodospira sp. (assembly GCF_937138205.1). Classification (GTDB taxonomy): domain Bacteria; phylum Pseudomonadota; class Alphaproteobacteria; order Rhodospirillales; family Rhodospirillaceae; genus Rhodospira. Next base: position 3,256 of record NZ_CAKZOT010000009.1, read on the forward strand.
CTGACGCGGTGGCCGGCTATTCCACCTATGCTATGGCCTTGTGCGTGGTGGCCCGCCAATACGAGGCAGGGCAGGCCTTCGGTGAGCTGGCGTTCAAACTGGCCGACCGCTTCAAGGCCGGGCACGTCAGGGGCCGGCTGTACCTGAACGTCTATCTGTTCGTGCATCACTGGCGCCACCACCTGACCGAAACCTTGGCACCCTTGATGGAGGGGTATCGTCAGGCATACAGCCATGGCGACCTATTGTATGCGTCCCTGAACTCGCTGGTTTACTGCCACCATACCTTGTGGGTTGGCACGCGGCTGCCCGAGGTGGAGGCCACCATGGCCGAACGCCTCTCGGTGATCGAGAACGACTGCGGGCATCATGAGATCGGACGGTGGACCCGCCTGTTCTGGCAGACCGTCCGCACCCTGAGGACGGAGTCGCCCGATCCGGTCGCGCTTGAAGGTGAGATCTTCGACGATCGGGTCAGTGCGCCGGGGCCTGACGAGCCCGACAAGACCTTTATTCTGCTGTATCACCTGTGCAAGCTGATCCTGGCCGTCACGTTCGAGGACAAGGCGCGCATCCCCCATCATCTGGAGACGGGCCAACAGTTTCTCGCGGCCTGCAACGGCATCGTCATCGTGCCGGTGTTCCAGTTCTTTGGGTTCATGGGGCGGGTGATGGTGCTGCGCGATGCCGATGCGCCGCCCACGCCGGATCAACAACGAGAGATCCGCGCCGCCATGGACGCCCAGGTCCAGGACATGCGGCAATGGGCCGCACACGGGCCGATGAATTTCGCCCACAAGTATGCCGCCATGGCCGGCCTGCTCGCTTGGCTGGACGGAGACCGCGACGCCGCATTGGACCTGCTCGACTCAGCGATCAACGGGGCCAGGCGGCATGGCTACCTCTGGGACCAAGCGGTGATCCAGGAATGGCTGGGGCGGGTCTGCCTGGAAGAGGGGCGCGTCCAGGTTGGGGCCATGGCTCTTCGCGACGCGACCCGCGCCTATGCGTCGTGGGGGGCAGGGGCCAAGGCCGCGCACATGAAAGCGCGGTACGGCCTGCTGTTGACCACCGATGGAGACATCGGCCTGGGCGGTGAGCGCGGCGGTGAGGTCGAGTCCAGGGAGTCCATCAGCCACCAGGACCTGGATCTGGGCACTGTGCTAAAGGCATCCCAGGCCATCGGCGCCGAAATCGTGCTCAGCCGGTTGCTGGACCGGATGATGCAGACGGTTCTCGAAAACGCCGGGGCTGACCGGGGCATGTTGTTGCGGGCCAACAGCGACGGCGACATCAGGCTGTGGGCCGAGAAACGGGCCGGCGAGGCAACCCAGGTTCTTCCCGAGGCCAATGGACCGGTGACCGAGCGGATGCTGCCCGTTGGGTTGGTCAACCGAGTGATGACCACCCGCAAGACCGTGATCGTCCCCCAGGCTCCATCGGATGGCCGGGTGGACTACGCGATCCCGCTGGAACGCCACGGCATTTGCTCCGCCCTGTGCCTGCCAATTCGGGCGCGGGACGAGGTGACCGTGCTGCTGTACCTGGAGAACCGGGTCACGCCAAACGCGTTCACCGAGCAGCGGGTGGCCGTCCTCGACATGCTCGCCGGTCAGATCACGGTGTCGTTGGAGAACGCCCGGCTGTACGAGCAGCTTGAAGCGCGGGTGGCGGAACGGACCAAGGAATTGCGGGACAAGATGGCGGAATTGTCCGAGGCGTACGAGACCGTCAGCAAGGTCCAGGTCGAACTGGAAGCCCAGGCCGTCGAGCTCCGCCGCGCCAATGAGATCACCGAGGAAGCCAACCGCGAACTGGTGGAGAAAAACGCCATCATCCAGCGCATGGCTTCCACCGACGCCCTGACCGGCCTGTTCAATCGGCGCTTTTTCGACGAAACCCTGGCCCGGGAACTGGAACGGGCCAGGCGCTACGGCAAGGCCTTGAGCATGGCGATCGTCGATATCGACCACTTCAAGCGGTTCAATGACCGCTATGGCCATGCCTGCGGTGACCGGGTGCTCCAAACGGTCGCACGGGTGCTGACGGCCCGGGTTCGGGCGGCCGATACGGTGGCGCGGTGGGGCGGCGAGGAATTCTGCATTCTGATGCCGGAGACTGACTTGGAGGGGGCCCGCACGGCCATGGAGGGCATCCGCGTGGCCGTCGAAACCACGCGCCTGCCGGACATCGACGAGGCGCTGACCGCCAGCGTGGGTGTGGCCGCGACGAACCCCGCCGAGGCACAGGACGCCTTGTTCCACCGGGTGGACGAGGCCCTGTATGCCGCCAAGGAAAACGGCCGTAATCAGGTGCGCGCGCACCACCAGGGGCGTGTGGTTTGACCGCGCGCCCGCGTGGCCCTCATGCCATTTCCTTGGACTCCTGCGGAACCTGACGCCGCAGAATGGCCCTCCATCGGCGCGGGTCGTGGACCAGCAACGCCCCGATCCATTCGGCAGCCCAGCTTCGGGTGGCCGGATCATCGATGCCGCGCAGGGGCTGGAAGGCCAGCGTGCCGTCGGCCCCCAACACATGGTGGGTTCCGTCCATGGCCAGCACGGCGGCGCGGGTGGAGTTGCCCTTGTCGAAGACGAACACCTGGGCGCCGGCATAGCGCCTGAACTGCAGCGCCAACAGCGCCAGCAGCACCGACTTGCCGGCCCCGGTCGGTCCCACGATCAGCATGTGACCGACATCGCCGACATGGGTCGACAGGCGGAACGGTGTCGAGCCCGAGGTCTCGGCCAGCAGCAGCGGCGGACCGTCCAGGTGCGCATTGCGCGCCGGCCCGGCCCAGACCGGCGACAAGGGCATCAGGTGGGCCAGGTTCAGGGTATGGACCAGCGGCTGTCCGATCTGCCCCAGCATGACCTCTACACCTATGAACTGGGGGCGGTCTTCCTGGAAGACGCCATGCCGCCACAGACGGCCTACAGCGAAAAGGCCGGCACCTGGATCAGCGAGCCGGTCTGGCCGAGCGCGAACGTGACCGAGGTCACGCACCCCCTGGGCGCGCATTCCATCCGGCCGCCTGAGGCGCCCGGCGATGATCGGATCCTCACCCTGAGTTCACCGCTGACGGTCGGCCTGTACGCCGGCAAGTGGTGCGCCTATGCGGCCGGTCCGGATCTGGCGGGGGATCAGCGCGCGGAGGACGGCGGCTGCCTGGTGTTCGAGACGGAGCCGCTGGACGAGGACCTGGTCATCCTGGGCCGGCCTCGCGTCGACCTGACCGTCACGCCGGACGCCCCGGTGGCGATGGTGGCGGCGCGGCTGTCGGACGTCATGCCCGACGGGCAGGCCGCGCGGGTCACCTACGGCCTGCTCAACCTCTGTCACCGCGACGGACACGAGCAGCCGGAGCCCTTGGCGCCGGGCGAGACGCACACCGCCCGCGTGTGGATGAACGACGCGGCCAAGGTGTTCCGCGCCGGCCACCCTCTGCGGCTGTCGCTGTCCACGTCCTATTGGCCGCTGGCCTGGCCGGCGCCGTCGGCGGTGGATTTGCGCGTCCACCTGGAGGGCACCACGCTGACGCTGCCGGTGCGCCGCGCCGATGCGCCGGCCGGCGGTCCTTTCGACGCGCCGCGCACGGCGCTGCCCCTGGCCGTCTCGACGGTGCATCCGGGCGAGAGCACATGGCGGGTCGAGCACGACCTGACCGACGGGCGGTCGACCCTGCATGTGATCAAGGACGAGGGCCGCACACGGCTGGAGGAAGACGGGCTGGAGATGTGGACGGACACCCGCGAGGCCTACTCCGTCAGGGCTGGCGATTTCACCAGCCCGCGCGGGGAAACGCTGTGGCGGCGCGGGTTCGAACGCGACGGCTGGCGGGTCGAGACGGTCACCCGCACAGTCCTGACCTGCGACGCGGAGCGGTTCTATTTGCGGGCCGAACTGGACGCCTATGAGGGTGACGTCCGCATCTGGTCAAAGAACTGGGACGAGGCCATTCCCCGCCGGCTGGTGTAGCGCCGCACGATCCGGGTTCCTCTGACGCCTGCGGTCAGCCACCACCCCCATCCGCGACCATCTCCATCAGCCGCGCCGCGTCGCGCGGCGCGTGGCCGTCCTGGTCGTTGTCGAAGAACACGTACACGTCCGGGCCACCGTCCCGCCAGGCCCGGATCCGGTCGGCCCAGGCACCCAGGGCCGCGTCATCATAGGATCCCTCGTAAGCCTTGCCGGGTCCGTGCAGGCGCACATAGGCAAAGTCGGCCGTGGTCTTGACCGGCGATGTTCGGCCGTCGATGTCGTAGACAGCAAAGGCCGCGTTGTGGCGGGACAGGACCGCGTCGATCTCGTCGGAAAACCAGCTCTCGTCTCGCGGTTCCACGGCGCAGCGATAAGCCGTCGGCACCGCCGCCAACAGCGCGTCGAGCCGATCCGGATTGGCGCGCCACTTCGGCGGCAACTGGAACAACAGCGGTCCCACCCGATCACCAAGTGCCCGCACCGTCTCAAGGAAGGGCGCGAGGCTCTCTTGCGGGTCTTTCAGCTTCTTCATGTGGGTGATGTAACGGCTGGCCTTGCAGGCGAAGACGAACCCGTCCGGCGTCAGCGCGCGCCACGTCGCCAGCGTGTCCGCGGAGGGCAGCGAATAGAATGTGGTGTTCACCTCGGCCGCCGGGAACCGGCCGGCGTAGTGCGCCAGCCGGTCGGCGGGCCGGGTGCCGTCCGGATAGAACGGCCCGACCCAGTGGTCGTAGTGCCACCCGGAGGTTCCGATCAAAACGCGCGCCATCCCCGCGCGCCCTCACGCCGCCAGTTGGCCCAGCGCCGCCTGTCGGTTGGCCTCGGCCCGTTCCAGGAACGCGGCGCGCGCGGCCTCGGCGTTGTCGTTGTCCCCGGCCCAGGTCTTCAGGGCCGCCTGTTGCAGGGCGCGGCCGTAGGAGAAGCTGAGCGACCACGGCGCGCCGTCCCGCCGGGCGCGGCGGTTGATGGCGTCCAGGTTGACGGTGGCCTGCTCGTCGCCCTGCCCGCCGGACAGGAACACGATGCCCGGCACGGCCGCCGGCACGGTGCGGCGGAAACACGCCAGGGTGCGCTCCGCCACCGTGTCCGGGTCGGCCTGGTCGGTGGCGTCCTTGCCGGAGATCACCATGTTCGGCTTGAGCAGGATCCCTTCCAGCATCACGCCCTGGGCGTGCAGTTCGCGAAACACGGCGCGCTGCACCGCCTCGGTGTCGGCGAAGCAGGCCTCGATGTTGTGCGAGCCGTCCATCAGCACTTCGGGCTCGACGATGGGCACGAGGCCGGCCTCCTGGGCCAGCGCGGCGTAGCGCGCCAGGGCGTGGGCGTTGACCTGAATGCAGCGATCGGTCGGGCGGCCGCCGCCGATGCTGTAGACGGCGCGCCACTTGGCGAAGCGCGCCCCCATGGCGGCGTACTCGTGGAAGCGGTCGCGCAGGCCGTCCAGCCCCTCGGTCACGGTCTCGCCGCCGTCGGGGTGAGGCGCCAGCGGCTTGGCGCCCTTGTCGACCTTGATGCCAGGGATCATGCCGGCGTCTTCGATCAGGCGCACCAACGGCGTGCCATCCGGCGCGGCCTGACGAATGGTCTCGTCGAACAGGATGACGCCGCTGATATGGTCGCCCACACCCGGCGTGCCGACCAGCATGTGGCGGTAGTCGCGCCGGTTGGTTTCCGTGGACTCCACGCCCACGGCCTCGAAGCGCTTGCGGATCGAGCCGGTGCTTTCGTCGGCGGCCAGCAGGCCCTTGCCGTCGGCGACAAGGGCGGTGGCGGTTTCGTGCAGTCGTGTGGTGTCCATGGGGTCCTCTGTTTCGCTATCGTCTTCGGGCGAGCGTAAGGCCCGACCGGCGGGACAGGCGTTCCGTCCGTGCGCCGAACCCTTTCCCTAAAAAACGCATGGCCCCGGCACCGGGTTCCGTCGCGGGGCGGCCCGATCGGCACACTCACGGTCTAGCGGCGGCGCCGCCTCTCGCGGCTACCCGACCCTGTCGGGATCACGCCGACCATTGACCTCGGATTGCGTCCGACGCGGGCCAGAGCCGGGCTCCGGCCGGCGCGCCGTGACCAGCCAGACGAGCCACCCCAGGCCGATGCCCAGGAGCGAAATCATCAGCGGGGGAATGATCACCGCGATCAACCACAGGTCGTCATGCAGATAGGCAACCAGTGGGGCCAGCAGGCCAATGTAGAGGGCGGCAAGGATGGTCAACCCAACCCACACCGCAAAAAACCACCGGCGCAACCGACCGAGCGCCTGGTGCCGCGCGTGTCCGAACATCGGTTTCTCCCGTTCATCGATGTGACCCGGGTCTCGCGAACCCATGCGAAACAGGACTGGCCCTTGTTGAGAAACGCCGACGCGCGGCGAACGTTGCGTGGGCGGTGCGAACTCCCGCGAAGAGCTTGCGGGCAAAGCGTGCACCCTGGTCCGCGGCATCTAATTCGAGGGCTGGAAGCCGGCCGACACGCCGTCGCGGGAGCGCTCCGTTGATGCGTTCCTGGCATCCGTGCGCGACCGCCTGTCGGAGCATCCGGAAATCGATGCCGAGGAGGCCCTTGTCTCCGTGGTCGCCTTGCTGAAGCGGAAGCTCAACACGACCGAGCTCGACCACATGCTCGACGAACTGCCGAACCAGGTCCGCGCGCGCATCGAGACGACGGGCCAAGCACGCCACTGAGCAAGTTCTAGGCTAACCCTGGGGCGGGGGCGCTGATCCGGCGGCGGGATCAGCGGTCTCGTCCGGTTGGCCGGTTTCGAGCAACTGTTTCAGGCGCGCGAGTTCGCGGGTGGTTCGCGCGCGGGACTCCGCCGGCGACATCTTCACCGCCAACCTCCCCACCATGCCGCGCGGCGGGTCATAAGCGATGACGGCGTTGACCAGGGTCGCCCCGTCGGACCCGGTATCCTGGAATTCAATACGGCCGGCATTGCGAACGCGCGCCCATTCGACGGATGTCCACGCGAGGCAGGTGTTGGGGGCGTCTTCGGTGAGGAAGGTATCCCACTCCAGCGTGCGGCCGCCCGGCGCGGCGACGATCCAGCGGTATCGCCCCGCCTCCTCAAGGGGGTGAATCGCCTCAAGACCCTCCATGAACGCCGGCAGGTTCTCGACGTTGCTCCAGAAGGCATAGACGTCCCGTTTCGGCCTGTTGATCGTGATCGACGCCGTGATCACCGACTTGTATCGCCGGGACAGGGTTTCAATAGCCTCTTCGTTGACAGGTGAGGCACGCTCGTCGGAAACGGGCGGAGATGGATCGGTCATGACGCGCCTTTCGACTGGTGCTCCGGCTTCCCCTTCCTGTCGGTCGATGCCATGGCGTCCAATTCTTGCTCGTCCATGGAGGCGTACATGGACTTGGCAGCCCCGGCCAGGTGGTCCGGGTCGGTCTCGCCCCGCTTTGCGGCCAGGGCCGCGCCAGCCGCCTTCTGCTGTGCTTGAGACTTCGCGGGCATCGCGCGGGCTCCATCCTTTCAGGTTCCGTGGCTCGCGGGGCCGACGACACCGGCTCAGGCCGGCGCCGTAACTGCCACGCTTCAAACGGACTTCTCAAACGGACTCTGGGCGGGACCATGTCGGCCCCGCCCAAAGCCTCAACGGAGACTCTCTGCCGCTAGTGTGACGGTGCGGCAGAGCTGTCGATGTGGACGGAGACAGTCCCCGCCTGCATCGTGCGTTCCGTCCGGTCCTCCTCGGCGAGATCGAGCATCCCCGACGCACTGACCAGGTCGTTGCGCTCGATCTGGACGCGCCCGACGTCATCAATCGGGTTGTCCCCGAGGCGATTGATATGCACAGTCACCGGACCATGACGCGCGGCCACGGTGAAGGTGCCGGCCTCTTCGTTCACCGCCGTGACGCGGCCGTTCACGGTCGCATCGCGCGGATAGGCCAAGCCTTGCGCCAAGGCGGCCCCGCTGAGGGCGGCGGTGGTGGCCATGGCAACGGCCATCGTCGTGACAGTCCGTTTCATCGTTACCTCCTTGGTCTCGTGAGGCCATTCTGAAGCACCCCATTGATCGGGCGCCTTCAGAAGGCGGTCATGGAATCAACGCCTGGATGGGGCGTCCGTTGCACCGGTAGCCGATTTTTTTGGTCGGATTCGTGAACCGGCCGAGGACACAGCGCGACCGGTTCAGATCAGTTCCCGCACGACGCTGCCGGTCACGGTGCGCGCGATCTTGCCGCCCTCCGGCGTGCCCCGGATCAGGGCCTTGGCCATCTGCTTGGCCTGCTCCAGCGTCAGGTGAGGCGGCAGCGGCGGCTCGTGCGGGTCTACATCGCAGTGCAGAACCGCCGCGCCGTCATGGGCCAGGAACGCATCGAGCACGCCGACCCACGCCAGAGGGGGAACCGGTCGCGTGGACCGCCGCGCCCCCCTCCGTTGGATGGCATTGAGACTATGCGATTGTAGGGGGTGTAGACGTATAGTAGTTAGTCGTGTTCGGTTTGTTTGCCAGACTGCACCCTGGCTCGCGTTGTTTGCGCCTCTTGCCGTGGCCATCGAGATGGCCGCCGACCCGGCGGGCTTTCGTGGAAGGCGGGGCCGGCCGTGTTTGTATGAGCCGTTTGTCTCGCGCCCAATGAGGGAATCATGTCCTCCGCTCCAGACACTCCGTTCCCCATCGTCGGGCTGGGGGCGTCCGCCGGCGGCATTGCCGCCCTGAACACCTTTTTCGACCACATGGCGCCGGACACCGGCATGGCCTTCGTGGTCATTCTCCACCTGGACCCGTCCGTGGCGAGCCGTGTGTCGGAGATCCTGGCCACGCACACCGCCATGCCGGTGGAGCCGGCGGCGGAGGACATGCCCGTCCAGCCCAACCGGGTCTATGTCATCCCGCCGGGCGCCCTGCTGAGCCTGAAGGACGACACCTTCCACCTGGAAGAGATCGATCAGGACCGGGTCAAGCGCCGCCCGGTGGACCATTTCCTGGCCTCGGTCGCCGCCCTGCGCGGCGAGCGCGCGGTGGGTGTCATCCTCTCAGGCACCGGCAGCAACGGCTCGGCCGGCATCCAGCGGGTCAAGGATGCCGGCGGCCTGGTCGCGGTGCAGGACCCCGAGACGGCGGAATATCCGGGAATGCCCCGTCAGGCCGTGGCGACCGGCTTGGCCGACATCGTGCAGCCGGTCGAGTCGCTGCCCGGCACGATCCGCGACGTGGTGCTTCACGACGCGACCATCCCGCCCCTTTCTGACGGCCAGCGGGGGACGGCACTCCCGGCCCCCCTGGACCAGATCCTGGCCACGGTGCGAGCCACCACCGGCCAGGAGTTCCGCTGCTACAAGGACGCCACCGTCGGCCGGCGCATCCACCGCCGCATGGGCCTGAAAGGCGCGCGCACGATCGACGACTACCTCGTCCTGGTGCGGGAGGACCCTCGGGAAGCCACGGCCCTGTCCCGCGACCTGCTGATCAACGTGACCAGTTTCTTCCGTGACCCCGAGGCCTGGGAGGCGCTGCGCGAGACGGTCATCGCGCCGCTGGTCACCCGGCAGGACACGGATCGCCCGATCCGCGCCTGGGTGCCCGGCTGCGCCACGGGCGAGGAGGCGTATTCCCTGGCCATGCTGCTGATCGAGGAGGTCGAGGCCGCCCGGGTCGCCATCTCCGTCCGGGTGTTCGCCACGGACGCCAGCGAGGATGCCCTGGCCATCGGCCGCGAGGGTGTCTATCCCGCCAGTGTGGTCGAGGCCCTGCCGGAGCGCCGCGTGCAGCGCTTTTTCACGCGCGAGGACGATACCTTCCGCGTGCGACCGACCCTGCGCGACGCTGTCACCTTCGCCCCGCAGAACCTGTTGTGCGACCCGCCGTTCTCGCGGATGGACCTGGTGACCTGCCGCAATGTCCTGATCTACTTGAAACCCGAGATCCAGCGGAAGCTGATCGGGCTGTTCCAGTTCGCGTTGAACGACGGCGGCGCCCTGTTCCTGGGCTCCGTCGAGACCGCCGTCGCGCCGGACGACGGGTTCGAGACTCTCTCCAAACGGTGGCGCATTCATCGGCGCACCGGGCCGTTGCACCGCACCGGCATCGAGTTCCCGGTCGTCGGCACTGTACCGGTGGGGCCGGACCGGGTCGGGCCGCCGCCGTCCGATCCGCCCGTCCGGCGGCGCGATCATGGTGACCTGGCCCGGCGCGTGCTGCTTGACCGCTACGCGCCGCCGACCGTGCTGACGGACACGGAGCTGCGCATTCTGTCGGTGCATGGCGACACCGGCCCGTTCCTCCGCCACCCGGACGGCGAGCCCACGCGCGACCTGACCCGGCACCTGCGCGACGCCCTGCACCACACGGTGCGGGAACTGACACGAACAGCCACGGAGCAGCGGCGCACACAGAGTGGCGAGGCGCTGGTGACGAGGGAAGAGCGCCCTGTCCCCGTCACCGTGACCGTCACCCCGATCAGCGACAGCACGGACAACACGGTCCTGCTGATCAGTTTCGAAAGCTGGCCGACCCGACCGACGGCGCCCGAGGCATCGCCGCACGAGGCGCGGGCCGCGACGGATCAACCCGATGCCGCGCCGGAGGCCCAGCCCACGCTGGAAGGAGACCTGCTCGCGACTCGGGAACAGTTGCGGCTGACCGTGCGCCAGCTTGAAGCCTCGAACGAGGACCTGAAGGCCTCGAACGAGGAAATCATGTCGATGAACGAGGAGTTGCAGTCGACCAACGAGGAACTGGAAAGCTCCAAGGAGGAACTGCAATCCCTGAACGAGGAACTGAATACCGTCAACAATCAGCTACAAAGCAAGGTGCAGGAGCTTGAAACCAAGAGCAACGATCTCAACAACCTCCTCAACAGCACCGACACCCCGACCCTGTTCCTGAACCCCGCCATGCATGTGCGCTGGTTCACCCCGGGCGTGCGCCGCCTGATCGACCTGACGCCCACCGATATGGGGCGCCCCCTGGCCAGTTTCGTCTGTCGGGTGGCCGACGGGGCTTTCGAGGCGGACGCGCGAGAGGTTCTGTCGACACTTCAACCGCTGACGCGCGAGGTTCCCAGCACCGAGGACGACAGCTGGTTCCTGCGCCGGATCCTGCCCTATCGCACCGAGGACGACCGTATCGACGGCGTCGTGGTCACCTTCACCGACATCACCGAACGGCGCGGGTACGAACGCCAACTGGAAGAGGCCAAGGCGTTCGCCGAGGCCATTGTCGAGACCGTGCGGGCGCCGCTGCTCATTCTCGACCCCACGCAGAAGGTGGTGTCCGCGAACCAGGCGTTCTACGACAATTTCCACGTGCGTTCGGACATGACCGAGGGACGCTACCTTTCCGAACTGGGCAACGGCCAGTGGGACATCCCCGAACTGCACCACCTGATCACTGAAGTGCTCCCCCGGGAAAAGGCTGTTGATGCCTTCGAGGTGGAGCACGCCTTTCCGTATATCGGGTCGCGGGTCATGCTGGTCGACGCCACACGACTCGACCATATGGACCTGATCCTGCTGTCGATAGAGGACGTGACGGAACAGCGCCTCGGCGAGGAACGCCGCGAGCGGCTGATGCGCGAGCAGAACCACCGCATCAAGAACATCATGACGACGATCCAGTCCATCGCCTGGCAGACTATGCGGCGCTCCGCCTCGCTGGAGGAGTTCAGGATGCCCTTCCTGGACCGGCTGGCGGTGTTCGGCCAGTGCCAGGATGTCCTGTTGCATGGGATCGCAGGGGAGACCACGGTGCCCGAACTGCTGGAGGCGACTCTGGCGCCCCATTTTCGCAAGGGGCATGATATCCTGGACGTGGCGGAGCTTGCGCAGGTGACCCTTGCCGGGCCGCCGGCCCTTGGGCTGGCGCTGATCGTGCATGAACTGGCCACCAACGCCGTCAAATACGGCGCGTTGTCCGACGAGAAAGGCTACCTGGAACTCTGCGGCGATGTCGTCAAGCGCGACGGCACGCAGCACTGGCGGCTCGTCTGGTGGGAACGCGACGGCCCGCCGGCGAAGACGCCGGACCGTGTCGGCTTTGGCATGGAACTGATCGACACCGCCGCGCGGCACGACCTGAACGGATTGGCCACCTTCGACTTCAGCGAGGCCGGCCTGACCGTCGAGATCACGGTGCCGATGGGATAGGGTGCTTCGCGGACGCCCCCCTCTGTGCCAACGATCATGAGACAGCTGCCCCCCACACGTTTAGACTTGAG
>NZ_CAKZOT010000010.1 GCF_937138205.1 uncultured Rhodospira sp.
TTTCGGGCCACCTGTCACCACATTATGCGGTCCCGGACTCAAAGGGATAAGCCTTCTATACAAATAAAAGCATAGCAACGTTCCGAATCAAATCTGGATAGAGGTAGCGCCCCTTTACTATTTTTATCCGACGGAGAAAGAAAGAATCATTTTTTATAGATAAGAAATGCGACAAAATACAACGTTTGTCGTGAGGGATATGATCCCCAAAACGCTCCAGAAGTGCCAATGCCTGTAACTGCCTAAGACAAAAGCCGCGCCTCACTGCTTTCACTTTTCCACGCACCTTAATGTAACTGCCTAGGCGGACTTCTTTTTGTGCGGATGAGTTCGAGCCGTGAATTCTGTACAATACAGTGGGTGTTTGGCAACAAAGGACTTTGCCAAACACTGCCGCTACAAGTAGTCCCCACCAATCATGTCCCGTTATCTTGTCCACAGGCATCGGGAGCATCAACTCTCGAAGAGCTCTATTTATCACAGAGGCACAACCAAGCATCGGAGGACACACCAATACATTGCTTAAGCTTGATGCTGCGCTAGTATCGATCTTTTTGAAAGAGAAATAGCTCTCAGAAATGGTATTTAGATTTGAATCAGTTACTACCGTGTCGGAGAATACATAAATTGGCACTTCCTTGCCCCACTTCGCCTCATGCTCGAGAATGAAGTCAACTAGTATTTGAATTTTCTTAGGGAGCCAAATGTCATCCTGGTCTGCAAACAAAACATAATCTGCTTTTGAGTACGAAAGAAGCTCTGCAAAGTTAGACTTCGCACTTCCAGTTGGCCGGTCGTCTTCTACAACAAGTATTTTGTCCGGATACAAGCTCGAAAAATCTTCTAGAATATCCTTCGTTCTATCCGTAGAGCCATCGTCCCTGGCAATTATACCGAATTCATGATAGTCTTGGTTCACAATAGACTCTAGCAGCTCTACGAGGTATTCTTCCCCATTGTAGGTGGCCAGCAAAACGTCAACGTACATTGGAGCCCTCCACCAATTATCAATGATCTCCTGACCTTAAACATGCCTAACGTTGAAATGTGATCACGCGCACATCGAAACCGGACTGTGACCCACATCTCTAAGAGAAATATCGAGCTTCTCCGAGTTGAAATCATCTCCGATTGTTTCATCCGGAAACAAATCGGTGGCATGTGTTGTCCGGACCCGATACCCCCGTATTTTGTTTGACACATTGTTGGTCTGAACCACCTGAAGACACGCACAACGTCCTTCAATCTGGGAAAAGGGTACCGCCTCACGCCAGCCATGATTGTCAAAAAACCCTGTGTCGTAGGGGACAACAGGAACTGTTTGTCGGCGGGCATCAAGCCGATTGCGGAGTTCGGCCAGCGAATCCTTGTCAAAAAGAATGATCCAGTGGAAGCTGCGGTTGGTTTGAGCGGTCATTAAAGGTAGCGTGTATTTCTCTAACAGATCAAAGCGGCTCGCCAGCCAATTCGGCGAACTCCTTATAGCGACTTCCCTGCCCGGGGTTGCAATGTTAAGTCGAGATACTAAAATACGTACATAGTCAAAGGGTAGTTTCATTGTTCAAGCCTGTTTTTGTCAGTGTTCGCGTAATTCGCGGTTCGTAGTGACGCGACTCGGTAACAACGACTTCGAATCGTCTTGAAAGAGGCCGTGTGCAAATAGTATCTGTAATGGCCAGAACAGTGTGGGGGGAATCACATAAGGGCACCTCGAAAAACTCCATTCCGATCGAATTGGGTGTCCTTGCTTTTCAATGGGTTGCGATTGGCAAAACGGTCCATTTTCAGTGTTTTTCGAGGTGCCCATAAAGGATATCGCCTTAATCTTTTTCCACAGTGGAAAAACAACCACTAAAACGCTAGCCGAAGGGTCCACAAAAAGCAAGCGGATTGCGCCACCTGATATCGGTTCCTTCAGCTTGGGCTGTGAGGCTCCGGTCTTCTGGTGCGGTTGCGATGAACCACCCCGGGTTTGCCGGAGGCTCCAAAGCTTGAGAGGATGGAGCCATGAGCAAGACCGGGACCTCGACGAGGTATTCGCCTGAAGTGCGCGATCGAGCGGTACGGATGGTGAAGGAGCATGGGGGCGCGTACGCCTCCGAGTGGGCGGCTTTGACGTCGATTGCGGAGGAGTTCGGGTGTTCGGCGGAAACACTTCGCAAATGGGTTCGCAATGACGAGTCACATCGCCGCGCGAACGAAGAGCCACCGCTTCGGCGGAAACAAGTGTGAATATGATAGCCCCGTTTACGGGGAGGGTTGGGGAGGGGTCTTGCGCCCCCCCAGTCGGTTCGCGCGAACGCCGACGGCGGGGCTTTGGTCCGACACGCCGCGAAATCCTTCACGAAAATGTCGGAGTGTCGGCCCCATCGCCGCTTCGCGAGAGCCGGCCGGCCGTGCTAATGTCCTCGCCGCCTGCCCTCGGGCACGTCCCGGGTCCCGCACACCGATGCTCCGGCCCACGGCCCGGGCCGCGTCTTCCGCGGCAAGGACTTGATCGCCATGCCGACCGACCCAACGTCCCACCCGTCCCTGGCCCATCTCCGGTTTCCGGGTCAGCCACCGCCGGCGCAACCGGGACCGCTGGAGACCCGCGCGCCGTCCGCCCTTCGCAAGGTTGGTGTCATGCTGCTGCCCGTCGTCGACGACCCGGCACCCCGCATCTACAACATTTTTCCCACTCTGGCCGGCCCCCTGACGCAATGGGGCGAGCATCTGGCGCGGGCCAAGGCCATGCGCTTCGACTGGATCTATGTCAACCCGATCCACTACCCCGGGTTTTCCGGCAGTCTGTACGCGGTGAAGGATTTCTACGCCCTGCATCCGGTGCTGGACGACGGTTCCGGCCGCTCGGCGGACGACCAGATCCGCGCCATGCTGGCCGCCGCGCACGAGCAGGGCCTGAAGGTCATGCTCGACCTGGTGGTCAACCACACCGCCAAGGACTCGCCGTGGGTCGAGGCTCATCCGGAATGGTACGTCCGTGACGAGGACGGCGGCGTGCAGTCGCCGTTCGCCATCGACCCGGCCAACGCCGACAACAAGACCGTGTGGGGCGATCTGGCCGAACTGGACTACAGCCCACGCCCGGCGCGCGAATCCCTGGTGGCGCAGTTCGCGGCCATCGTGCGCCACTACACGACGCTGGGCTTTGACGGCTTCCGCTGCGACGCGGCCTACAAGGTGCCGGCGGAGGTGTGGGCCGAGATGATCGGCGCGGCGCGCTCGATCCGGTCCGGGATCGTATTCGCGGCCGAGACCCTGGGCTGCCGCCTGCCGGAGATCGAGGGCCTGCGCCCGGCCGGGTTCGACTATCTGTTCAACAGCTCGAAATGGTGGGATTTCCGCGAAGACTGGCTGTTGAAACAGTACAACGCCTTCCGCTCGCTCGCCCCCTCCATCGCCTTTCCGGAAAGTCACGATACGCCGCGCCTGCGCGCGGAGTTGCCGGACGAATGGCCGCTGGAGCGGGTGCGGGCGGCCTATCATCGCGCCTGGCTGTTCGCCTCGGTGTTTTCCAGTGGCGCCATGATGCCCATGGGCTTTGAGTATGGCTTCGCCGACAAGCCGGACGTGGTCACCACGCGCCCCGAACACTGGGAGACGCCGGCGTTCGACCTCACCGCCGGCATCTCGGCGATCAACGACATGAAACGGCGCGTCCGGGTGCTGAACTGGGAAGGCCCGCAGCGCATGATCGATCTCGACGCGCACGTATGTGTGCTGGTCCGCGCGGCCGAGCATGACCCCGACCTGTCGGTGGTCCTGGTCAACCGCGACCTGGACAACCCCCGGCCGGTCGGCGTGGATGTCTTGCGCCAGCCGGGGCTCGGCATCGGCCAGACCCCGCTGGCGGAAATGACGCCCGGCCGCGCCAAGGGCCGCCTGGACCCGGGAGCGACGGTGCGGCTGGATCCCGGCGACCTGCGCGTTTTCGTTCATGACCCCAGGGAGCAAGCATGAGTACGCGATCCTCGGCCCGCGCCAAGAAAGGCGCGGCGGCCATCGACCTGTCGACGCTGTCCAGCAAGCCCATCGTCATCGAACGGGTGAGCCCGGAAATCGACCACGGCCGCTTCGCCGTCAAACGGTGCGAGGGCGATCCGCTGAAGGTCGAGGCGGCCATCTTCGCCGAAGGGCACGGGGCGTTG
The DNA here is from genome assembly GCF_937138205.1 of uncultured Rhodospira sp. Classification (GTDB taxonomy): domain Bacteria; phylum Pseudomonadota; class Alphaproteobacteria; order Rhodospirillales; family Rhodospirillaceae; genus Rhodospira. The sequence continues at coordinate 4,152 of NZ_CAKZOT010000010.1, forward strand.
TCGGCGGTGCTGCTGCTGCGCCGCGCCGGCGACGAGGCATGGCAGGAATTCCCCATGGAGTCGGTCAACCATGGGCTGGCGCTGTGGTCGGGGTCGGCGCCGCTGGAGGACATCGGCCGTTACGAATACACCATCGAGGCGTGGCGCGACGAGTGGACCTCGTGGCGCAGCGACACGGGCAAGAAGCTGGACGCGGGGCAGGAAGTGTCGCTGGAACTGGTCGAGGGCCGCGCCCTGGTCGAGGCGGCGCGGGCGCGGGCCACGGGCGATGACGCCACCTACCTGAAAACCGTGCTGAAGGGGTTCGACGCCGACACGTCGGCGGTCGCCCAGGCCGCCTTGCTGATGGCGCCGGACCTGACCCTCGTCATGGACCGGTGGCCCGACCGATCGGACGCGGTGCGCTATGACCTGACGCTGCCGCTGGTGGTGGACCCGGTGCGGGCGTGTTATGCCGCATGGTACGAGATGTTCCCGCGCTCCCAGGGAACCGAACCGGGCCAGTGGGCCACGTTCGAGGACTGCATCGCGCGCCTGCCAGAGGTGCGGGCCATGGGCTTCGATGTGCTCTATTTCGTGCCCATCCATCCCATCGGCCTGAAACACCGCAAGGGCAAGAACAACAGCCTGGTGGCCGGCCCGGACGAACCCGGCAGCCCCTACGCCATCGGCTCGCCCGAGGGCGGGCACACGGCGATCCACCCGTCGCTCGGCACCATCGAGGATTTCGAGCACTTGGTGCGCGCCGCCAACCACCGGGGCATGGAGGTGGCGCTGGACATCGCCATCCAGTGCGCGCCCGACCATCCGTGGGTGACGGAGCATCCGGAGTGGTTCAAGTTCCGCCCCGACGGCACCATCAAGTACGCTGAGAACCCGCCCAAGAAGTATCAGGATATCGTCAACGTCGAGTTCTTTGGCCCGCACCAGTACGAGCTGTGGGAAGAGCTGCGGCAGGTGTTCGAGTTCTGGATCCGCCACGGCGTGACCATCTTCCGCGTCGACAACCCGCACACCAAGCCGGTGCCGTTCTGGGAGTGGGTCATTCGCACCCTGAAGGACGACTACCCGCACGTGCAGTTCCTGGCCGAGGCGTTCACCCGCCCGCCCATGATGAAGATGCTGGCAAAGGTCGGCTTTACGCAATCCTACAGCTACTTCACTTGGCGCAACCGCAAGCACGAATTGCAGGAATACCTGACCGAACTGACGCAGACCGAGTGCGTCGAGTACATGCGGCCCAACTTCTTCGCCAACACGCCGGATATCCTGCCGGAGTTCCTGCAACGCGGCGGCCGCCCGGCCTTCATGATCCGCGCCGTGCTGGCCGCGACGCTGTCGAGCGTCTACGGCATCTACAACGGTTTCGAGCTGTGCGAGAACACCGCGATCCCGGGCAAGGAAGAGTACCTCAATAGCGAGAAGTACGAATTCAAGGTGTGGGACTGGGACCGGCCGGGCCACATCAAGGACTACATTGCCCGCATCAACCACATCCGGCACGACAACCCGGCGCTGCACCGGTTCGAAAACCTGCGGTTCCACGCCTGCGACAACGACGATGTGCTGTTTTACGGCAAGATGACCGGGGACCGCGACAACATGGTCTTCGTGCTGTGCAGCACAAATCCCTTTGACGCCCGCCACGTCTGGATGCAGTTCCCGCTGGCCGACATGGGGTTGGCCGAGGACCAGGCGTTCGAGGTCGAGGACCTGTTGACCGGCGACCGCCACCTGTGGACCGGCGCCTGGCATCACTATTATCTGGATCCGGCCGTCAATCCGGCCGCCATCTTCCGTGTGACACCCTGGCGGCCGGTGGATTACCGAACGCCCAGCCTCTAGCGGACGCGGGCCCGCCGGTGCTACATCTCAGGTCGTAACGGGTGCGTACCAGACCGAGAGAGACAGCTCCGGCGGCCCCGGTCCTCCTCTCCCGTCGCGCCGGCCCGCACCCCGATCGGCCGGGCCGACCGCCGTCCCTCCGCCGCCCTCCGGATCAAGAAAGACCTGTGCATGAGCACTGATCCCCTTTGGTACAAGGACGCCATCATCTATCAGCTTCACGTCAAGGCCTTCGCCGACAGCGACGGCAACGGCATCGGTGACTTCCGGGGCCTGACGGACAAGCTGGACTATCTGACCGAACTGGGCGTCACGGCGGTCTGGCTGCTGCCGTTCTATCCATCGCCGCTGCGCGACGACGGCTATGACATCGCCGAGTACAAGGCGGTCAATCCGTCCTACGGCTCGATGCAGGACGTGCGGCGTTTCGTGAAGGCGGCGCACGAACGCGGCCTCAAGGTCATCACCGAGCTGGTGATCAACCACACCTCCGACCAGCACCCGTGGTTCCAGAGGGCGCGGCGGGCCAAGCCCGGCAGCAACTTCCGCAACTTCTACGTCTGGTCCGACACTGACCAGAAGTACCATGGCACGCGGATTATCTTCACCGATACCGAGACGTCCAACTGGGCGTGGGATCCGGTGGCTCAGGCATACTACTGGCACCGCTTTTTCAGCCACCAGCCGGACGTGAACTTCGACAACCCGAACGTCTTCAAGGAAATCCTGCGGGTCATGAAGTTCTGGTTCGATGCCGGCGTGGACGGCCTGCGGCTGGACGCCATCCCCTACCTGTGCGAGCGCGAGGGCACCAACAACGAGAACCTGCCGGAGACCCACGACGTCATCCGCCGCCTGCGCGCCTGGCTGGACGAGAACTACAGCGACCGCATGTTCCTGGGCGAGGCCAACCAGTGGCCGGAGGACGTCCGCCCGTACTTCGGCGACGGCGACGAATGCCACATGGCGTTCCACTTTCCGGTCATGCCGCGCATCTACATGGCTGTGGCGCAGGAGGACCGGCACCCCATCGCCGACATCATGCGCCAGACCCCGGCGATCCCGGACACCTGCCAGTGGGCCATATTCCTGCGCAATCACGACGAACTGACGCTGGAGATGGTCAGCGACCGCGAGCGCGATTACCTCTACAGCACCTACGCCGCCGACAAGCGGGCGCGCATCAACGTTGGCATCCGCCGCCGGCTGGCGCCGTTGCTGAACAACGACCGCCGCAAGATCGAGCTGCTCAACAGCCTGCTGATGAGCCTGCCCGGCACGCCGATCGTCTACTACGGCGACGAGATCGGCATGGGTGACAACATCTTCCTGGGTGACCGCGACGGCGTGCGCACGCCCATGCAGTGGTCGCCGGACCGCAACGGCGGGTTCTCGCGCGCCGACCCGCCCAATCTCTACTTGCCGCCGATCATGGATCCGGTCTACGGCTATGGCGCGGTCAACGTGGAAGCCCAGGCGCGCAGCCCGCACTCGCTGCTGAACTGGATGCGACGACTGATCAATACGCGCACGCGGCACAAGGCGTTCGGGCGCGGCACGCTGGAGTTCCTCTACCCCGGCAACCGCAAGATCCTGGCCTACCTGCGGCGGTTCGAGGGCGAGGACATCCTGTGCGTGGCCAACCTGTCGCGCGCGTCGCAGCCGGTGGAACTGGACCTTTCGGAATTCGAGGACCGGGTGCCGGTCGAGTTGCTGGGCCGCAGTGCTTTCCCGCCGATCGGTGAGCTGCCCTATTTCATCACCCTGCCGGCGTACGGCTTCTACTGGTTCTTGTTGACCGAGGAAGCGGAGGCTCCGTTGTGGCATGAACCCTACGTCCATCCGCTGCCCGACCTGATGACGCTTGTCATGCCGAGGGGCTGGGACAGCCTGTTCACCGGCCAGACGGGCGGCAACCTGATCGACGAGATCCTGCCGGCCTTCCTGCCTAACCAGCGCTGGTTCGCCGGCAAGGAACAGGGCATCACCGACATCTCCGTCCACGACCAGGCCTCGCTGGAGGACGGCGGCGCATCCTTCCTGATGGCCCTGGTGAACGCCGGCCTGAGCGACGGCGAACAGCAACGCTACCTGCTGCCGCTGGCCGTGACCTGGGAGAGCAAGGAAGACCCGGCCCTCGCCCTGCTGCCCTACGCGCTGGCGCGGGCGCGGCAGGTGAACCGCGTCGGCGTGTTGCACGACGCGCTGGCCGACGCCCCGTTCACCAACGCCGTCATCCGCGCCATGCGCGAGGACCGGCGCATCCCCACCGCCGGCGGCGGCACCGTCACGTTCCGGCCGACGCATCTGCTGGCCGAGGAGCCGGCGGTGGAGTTGGACGAAATTCACCGGCTGGGCCGCGAGCAGTCCAACACCTCCATGCTGGTCGGCGACCGCATGGTGCTGAAGGCATACCGCCGCCTGAGCGAGGGGGTTCACCCCGAACTGGAGGTCGGCCGTTTCCTGACCGACGTCGCCGAGTACGAGAACACGCCCGCCCTGCTGGGCTCGGTCGAGATGACGGCCACCGACGGCACTCCCACGGCCCTGGCCGTCCTGCAGCGGTTCATCCGCAACCAGGGTGACGGCTGGTCCTATACGCAGGACTACCTGGGCCGCTATCTGGAGGACGCGGCGCTGGCCATCCAGGCCGGGGCGCCGGCGGAGGACGACGCCGAGGAGGCCGACCACTCGCTATTCCTCGGGCTGGCCCACACCATGGGCCTTCGCGTGGCCGAACTGCACCGGGCGCTGGCCATCGAGACCGACGATCCGGCCTTCCGCGCCGAGCCGGTGGCGCCCGACGACCGGCGCCTGTGGCTGGATCAGGTCAAGGAGGAGGCCGGCAAGGCCCGCCGGTCCCTGGAGCGCGCCCGCGACAGCCTCGACGAGGAGACCCGCGCCGTGGCGGACGACCTGCTCGCTAACTGGGCACGGGTCGACGGCCTGATCGAGGCCGCGTTGCCCGAGGGTGTCGACCTGATGAAGACGCGTTTCCACGGCGACCTGCACCTGGGCCAGGTGGTGGTCGCCAAGGACGACATCTACATCCTCGACTTCGAGGGCGAACCCGCACGGGAGGTCAACCAGCGGCGCCTGAAACACATGCCGCTGAAGGACGTGGCCGGCATGGTGCGCTCGTTCAATTACGCCGCCTGGGCGGCGCTGTTCAACCGTCAGGTGGTGCAGGACGATGTGCTGGAGGCCCTGGGACCGGTGTCCGATGCCTGGGAGAGGCAGGTGGTCTCGACCTTCCTCGCCGGGTACAAGGAGGCCATCGGCGACTGCCGCTCTGTGCCGGCCGACCCGGCGCAGTTCGACGCTCTGCTGGCCTTGTTCACGCTAGAGAAGGCGTTCTACGAGATCGGTTATGAAACCGCGAACCGGCCCGCTTGGGCGCGTATTCCCATCCGCGGGGTGCATCGCCTTGTGCTCGGCGATGACGGCACGGACGCGGGCGAGTAAAACCCGGCTCACGGGCGATGCCCGCCAAGACAGGAATGCGGAGCGGAGGATAGGACCCGGGGATGGCCACGTCGGACCTGGATGTACGGCCTGGGTATCCCCATCCCCTGGGTGCGACCTGGGATGGTAGGGGGGTGAACTTCGCGCTGTTCTCGGCCAACGCGACGCGGGTCGAACTGTGCCTGTTCGACGCGCGGGGGCGCGAAACCCGGGTCGACCTGCCCGAGTACACAGACGAGGTCTGGCACGGCTACCTGCCGGCCGCCCAGCCGGGAACGGTCTACGGCTACCGGGTGCATGGTCCGTATGCTCCGGATCATGGCCACTGGTTCAACCCGAACAAGCTTCTGCTCGATCCCTATGCGCGCGCCCTTGAGGGCCGCCTCGACTGGGACGGGGCGCATTTCTGCTTTCAGCTCGGCCACCCGCGCGCCGACCTGTCGTTTTGCACGCGCGACAACGCCGCGACGATGATCAAGGCCCGCGTGGTGGAGGACACCGAGACCGGCCGGCGGACGTTCAAGCGACCCGGTCACCCCTGGCAGTCCAGTGTGATCTACGAGATGCACGTCCGGGGCTTTACCATGCGCCATCCGGACGTGCACGAGAGCTACCGGGGCACGTTCGCCGGTCTGTCCACCCGGGCCGTGGCGGAGTATCTGCGCGCACTGGGCATCACGGCCGTCGAGTTGCTGCCGATCCATGCCTTCATTCATGATCGGCATCTGCAAATGCGCGGGCGGCGCAACTATTGGGGCTACAACACGCTCGCCTATTTTGCCCCGCATCCGGAATACCTCGCCAGCGGCGACCTGGAGGAGGTCCGCTCCTTCGTCCACACCATGCACGATCACGGCATCGAAGTGATCATGGACGTGGTCTACAACCACACGGCGGAGGGCAGTCACCTGGGGCCGATGCTGTCGTTCCGGGGCATCGATAACGCCAGCTATTACCGGCTCGTGCCGGGCAATCCGCGCTACTACATGGATTCCACGGGTTGCGGCAACACGCTGAATTTCCGCCACCACCGCGTCGTTCAGCTTGTCATGGACTCCTTGCGCTATTGGGTCGAGCACATGGGCGTCGACGGTTTCCGCTTCGACCTGGCCACGGTGCATGGACGCGACATCGGCCATTATGACCGCGAGGCCACGTTCCTGGATTCCATCCGGCAGGACCCGGTGTTGTCGCGGGTCAAGATGATCGCCGAACCCTGGGACGTCGGCGAGGGCGGCTATCAACTCGGTCAGTTTCCGCCCGGCTGGGCGGAGTGGAACGACCGCTACCGTGACACGGTGCGCCGGTTCTGGCGCGGCGATCCGGGGCAGGTGCCGGATCTGGCCACGCGCCTCACCGGCTCGTCCGACGTCTTCGAGCGCCATGGCCGCAAACCCTGGGCGAGCATCAATTACGTCACCTCTCACGACGGCTTCACGCTGGCCGATCTGGTCTCCTACGAGCGCAAGCACAACGAGGCGAATGGGGAGGACAACCGGGACGGCACCAATGCCAGCTTCAGCGCTAATCACGGGACCGAGGGACCGACGCCCAACAACGCCATCGCCACCCTGCGCCTGCGCCAGCGGGTCAATATGCTGGCCACCCTGTTGTTGTCGCAGGGTGTGCCAATGCTGATGGCCGGCGACGAGTTCGGCCATACCCAGAACGGCAACAACAATCCCTACTGCCAGGACAATGAAACCACTTGGCTCGACTGGGACCGCATCACGACCGACGGACAGCGGCTCATCCGGCTGGTGTCCTGGTTGATCCGCCTGCGGCGGGCGCACCCGGTGTTCCGTCGTGACCGCTTTTTGCGCGGCGAAATCGTCCCCGGCACGACGGTGATCGATAGCGTCTGGCTGAACCCGGACGGCCAGGAACGCCAGGTCAGCGACTGGGAAAACGGCCAGGCACAATTCGTCGGGCTGCTGTTGCGCGGAGAGGCGGGGACTCACTATGTGACGCCAGCGGGAGAGCCGTGTCCCGATGACACCTTCCTGATCTTCATGAATGCCGGGGTCGAGCCGCTGACATGTCACATGCCACGCCTTGGGGATGGCGGATGCTGGCTGCCGCTGCTCGACACCGCCATCGGTCCGGTTCTGGCCGGCACCGACACCCTGACCGACGGCGCGGTCCACCGCATGGCGGGGCGCTCGCTTGTTCTGTTCGGCCGCCAGCCGCCGGGCGGCGCGGCGCCGGGTGCAGTGGCCGGCGCGGGGAAACAACCTCAAGGGGCGTCGGTCCGGTCCGCCGAACCGCCCCGTCCTGACTCGGAAAGGGCAGAGTGATGAGCGATCACGACCAGCTGGAGGCGCTGGCCTCGCGCGCCGGCGTATCGCCGGAATACTGGGATGCCTTCGGCGCCCACGCGGTCGTGCCGCCGTCGACCAAGCGGGCGTTCCTGGCCGGCATGGGCATGGCCGCCGGGGACGAGGATCAGGCTTGTCGCGCGCTGGCGCACCTGGAGGCCGAGTCCTGGACCCGGCTGGCTCCGCCCTGCCTGGTGTTGCGGGCCGAGGCGGAGGGGCTGTCCGCCCTGCCGGTTGTGATCTCGGTGCCGGACGAGGTCGCCGGCGCGACGCTCGCCTGGACGCTGCGCCTGGAGGGCGCAACCGGCGCCGCGCCGGACGGGACGGTGGCGCTTGACGACGAGACCGTGACGGACGTCGGCACCGCCGAGATCGAGGGCCGCGTCTTGCGCCGCCTGTCGCTGACGCTGCCGGTGGCGGTCCCCTGGGGCTATCACGCCCTGGATCTGGCCGTGGACGGTGTCGAGCCGGTTCGTGTCATGGTCATCGTTGCCCCGTGGCGGTGCTACCTGCCGCCGGCACTGGCCGACGGGCACCGGGTGTGGGGACCGTCGGTACAAGTTTATGCCCTGCGCGGCCGCGATGACTGGGGCATGGGCGGCTTTGCCGACCTGCGGCACCTGCTGGCCCTGAGCGGCCGCGAAGGCGCCGGCGTGCTCGGGATCAATCCGTTGCACGCCCTGTTCCCGACCCGGCCGCGCCACGCCAGCCCGTATTCGCCCAGCAGCCGGTTGTTCCTGAACCCGCTGTACATCCATATCCCGGACGTGCCCGAGGCCTGCGACGATCCGGAATTGGCGGCGCATCTGGCCGACCCCACCCTGCGCGCCCGGCTGGCCCTGCTGGCGGCGGACCCGCTGATCGATCACGCCGGCGTGCACGCGGTGAAGTGGCCGTTGCTGGAGGCCCTGTACGACATCTTCGTGGGCGAGCACCTGGGGCGCGATACCGTGCGCGACCGGGCGTTCGCGGCCTTTCGGGCCGAGCGCGGCCGGCCGTTGCGCCTGTTCGCCATACACGAGGCGCTGGCCGAGAGCTTTGCTCACCTGGGGCAGTCGTCGCGCGACTGGCCGGAGGACTATCGGCATCCGAATTCCGAGGCTGTGGCCCGCTTCGCCGAGGAGAACGCCCGGCGCATCACCTTCCACGAATACCTTCAGTTCGAGGCCGACCGGCAGCTTGGTTTGTGCGCCGAGACCGCCCGCGCCGCCGGCATGGCCGTGGGCCTGTACCATGATCTCGCGCTCGGTGCCGACTCGACCGGGGCCGACATCTGGATGAACCAGGATCTGGTGGTGGACGGCGTGGCGGTGGGCGCGCCGCCCGACCCCATGAACCTGAAGGGCCAGAACTGGGGCTTTCCGCCGCTCAACCCGGTGCGCCTGCGGGCGCGCGCCTACGACACCTTCGTCGAGGTGGTGCGCGCCGGGATGCGCCACGCCGGCGCCCTGCGCATCGACCATGTGCTGGGTCTGATGCGCATGTTCTGGATTCCGCACGACACGCCGGCGCGGGACGGCGGCTATGTCACCTATCCGTTCGACGAGATGCTGGCCGTGCTGGCGCTGGAAAGCCACCGTCAGCAGTGCGTGGTCATTGGCGAGGATCTGGGCACCGTCCCGGAGGGCTTCCGCGAGCGCATGGCGGCGGAAAATATCCTGTCCTACCGGCTGTTCTATTTCGAACGCCACCTGGACCAGTCTTTGAAGGCACCGCCGGACTATCCGGAAAAGGCGGCCGTGGCCGTGGGCACCCACGACCTGCCGACGTTGCTCGGCTTCTGGACCGGGCATGACCTGTTGGTGAAGAACGATATCCACCTGTATCCCGACGCCGCCACCTTCGACCGCGAGCAGGACGAGCGCGCGCGCGATCGCGGGCGCATCCTGGCATCCCTGTCGGCCGCCGGGTGCGGGGTGACCGATGACGGCTCCGGCGGCGCCCTGTCAGGCGACCTGATCGAGGCGATCTACCGCTATATCGCCCGCACGCCCAGCCTGATCCTGCTGCTGCAGCTTGAGGACGCCTTGGGCGAGATCGATCAGGCGAACGTGCCCGGCACGGTGGACGAACACCCCAACTGGCGCCGCCGGCTGAGCGTGGCGGTCGAGGATCTGGCCGATCATCCGCGCTTTGCCGCGCTGGCCCGCATTCTGCGCGAGGAGCGGGCCGCGCGCGCGGCGGCCATGGTGTAGGAACGGGGTCATCCACGGCACACCCGGATCCGCCGACGGCGAAACCGGCGTGCCGCGATCCGATCGGAGTTACGCCGCCGCGCCGGCCGCCTTCGAAGCCTTTCAGCCGGCGCCTCAGGCCGCTGCGGACCTGCGGCCCTTGAGCCACCGGGTGCCAACGAGGCCGCCCAAAGCCGTCAGCATGAACCATGCGGCGGCGGGAAGGGGAACCTCGGAGACGGGCATCCAGTCAGCGTAAACGTAACGTCCATAATCAGACAAGTCATAGTTTCTTTTCGTGACAGCTGCCTCAGCAGCGTCCGTTTCACCCGAGGCCGAACTATAGTTCATTGCGTTAGACGAGGAAACATAGTCTCCATAATCATTGCTAGTAAGTGTATGCGGTGTCAATACACCCCCCAAACCAGACTGTGTCAGTCCTGTTATGCCCCAAGTCAAAGTGGGATCACTATCGAACAAATAGCCTCCCTCGTCGACAAGAACCTGATCAAGGAGGGCTTGAGCCGCATCCCCCGCGTCCTGCCAGTCCGAGAAGTCGAACGCGGACTCGACGCATCCGTTGAAAAGACTTTCGCATGAGCCTTCCTTGAACAGGACATTGTAGAGTGAGCCGTTCACGTCAACGTTGTTCGCGCCCATGAGCTGGCCGTCCTGGTCACCGACGCTCCCGACCAGCAGTGTGACACCCTGGGTCGTGGTATGCTCGTTGTACTCCACCAACGCGGCGTTGGCGGCCGTCGCGCCGAACACCATCATTCCCGCAGCCACGGTGCCGAGCAACGTCCGTTTCATGCCATCCTCCTGTCGTTCGGGGCGGATGATCGACGGGCACACCCAGCCGATCCCACACAAGAAAGATAGGGAATCCATATCATAAGTTGGTGGGGCAGACCATCAACCGAAAGGTGGGTTTTGTATAAATTCTGCCCTCCACCTTTTGGTGGAGGGGCGATCATCACGGCCAAACATACAACCCGGCGGCGCAGACCGCCCGACCCCGGGGCGAGCCGCCTAACCCGCCGCCCCCGCCATGGCGGCCTCGCGGGTTTCCATGGCCTTGCGGCTGTTGTCGGCGGCGTTGCGCAGCACGGCCTTGCGCACCTTCTCGAACGCGCGGTTCTCGATCTGGCGCACCCGTTCGCGCGACACGCCGTACTCTTTGCCCAGGTCCTCCAGGGTCTCGGGCTCGGAGGCCAGGCGGCGGCGCGTGAACACATCGCGCTCGCGGGCGTTCAGGCCGTCCATGGCGCCGTCGAGCAGGGCCATGCGGTAGCCGGACTCGGACCGCTCCATCAAAATCTCTTCCTGGTTGGGGGTTTCGTCCTCCAACAGGTCCATCATCTCGATGTCGCCGTCCTCGCCGACGACGCGATTCAGCGAGCCGTCGCGGGCGGCCATGCGCCGGCTCATGTTGGTGACGTCGGTTTCGGAGACGCCCAACTCGCCGGCGATCAAAGTGACTTCGTCCGGCGACAGGTCGCGGTTGTCGAGCAGGCCCAGGCGCGCCTTGATCTTGCGCAGGTTGTAGAACACCTTCTTGTGGGCCGACAGGGTCCCGATCTTCACCAGCGACCAGCTGTTGAGGATGTATTCGTGGATCGACGCCTTGATCCACCACATGGCGTAGGTGGCGAGGCGAAAGCCCTTCTCCGGGTCGAACTTCTTGACCGCCTGCATCAGGCCGAGGCTGCCCTCGGACACCAGATCGGCGACCGGCAGGCCATAGTGGCGGTAGCCCAGGGCGATCTTGGCCACCAGACGCAGGTGGCTGGTCACCAGGGTGTGGGCGGCCTCCACGTCGTCATGATCATGAAAGCGCCGGGCCAGCATGTACTCTTCCTCGGGCGAGAGGACGGGGAACTGGCGGACGGTGCGCAGGTAACGGTCCAGGCCGCCGTCTTCAGAGACGGCCGGCAGGGACGACAATGTCGGTGTGGACGCGGACATGGCGGTGTCTCCTGGCATCTGGGACTCGTCGGCCGGCGACCGCGCGGGTGGGGTCGGTTCGGGTCGACGGGTTTGGCGTGGCGAAAGCGGCAAACGGGTGCGATCCGGTGGTGCGATCGATCAGAAGACGACCGCGCCGGGCCAAGAGGCCGCGCGGGGCGCACCGCGGGACGCACACTGCCGATGCCAGAATGAGAACAGGGCCGCGGTTCTGCGAGCGGCGTCCGTGTCCGGGACACACAGGTCCATTGCGACCGAGTCGGTCATGGGGGTCACCCTCCTGTGAAGCGATGACGATCGCCCGACGCCGTTATGGCCGCCGGGACACGCTTATGGTCGGACCCGCTTGGCAGCATCCGACACAATGCAAGTATAAGGGTGTTATGGTCGGGTTTCAAGGCGTGCCGCTTGGCGACAGCAGGTCCTCAGGAGGGCTCCCGCCCTTTCCGGGTCCAGACGACCGTGCAACTCCCGCACGGGCAGAGTACCTCCCTCCTGTGGTGTGGCGCGGGGCGGTCCTTGCCGGGCCGGCCGGGGCCGCGCATGATGGGCGGATGCACTCATCCAAGTCCGAGGACCCCGATCGCCGATGACCGTTGCCCCGACAGTCCGTCCGCTGGACGGGATTCGCATCCTTGACGCCGCCACCTTCATCGCCGGGCCGTTCACCACGGCGATCCTGGGCGAGTTCGGGGCCGAGGTGATCAAGATCGAACAGCCCGGCGCGGGCGATCCGTTCCGCCGCTTCGGCACCCCGACCGAACGCGGCGACAGCCTCGCCTTCCTCAGCGAGGCGCGCAACAAGCGCTCGGTGACCCTCGATTTACGCCAGCCGGCCGGGGCGCGGATCTTCCGCGAACTGGCGGCCCGCTCCCAGGTGGTGTGCGAGAACTTCCGGCCCGGCACCATGGAGCGGTGGGGGCTTGGCTGGAGCGACCTTCGGGTGGTCAACCCGGCCCTGGTGATGCTGCGGGTGAGCGGCTACGGCCAGGATGGTCCCTACGCCGACCGGCCCGGCTTCGCCCGCATCGCTCACGCGGTGGGCGGCCTGACGCATCTGGCGGGGATGCCGGACGGACCGCCGGTCACGCCCGGGTCGACCTCGCTGGGCGACTACATGTCCGGCCTGTTCGGGGCGGTCGGCGTGCTGATGGCCCTGCGCCATGCCGAGCGCACCGGCGAGGGCCAGGAGATCGATATCGCCCTGTATGAATCGGTCTTTCGCGTCCTGGACGAGATCGCGCCCCGCTATGCCCGCGATGGCACGGTGCGGGGCCGGGAAGGCGCCGGCACGCTGAACGCCTGTCCGCACGGGCATTTTCCCTGCGGCGACGGCGCCTGGGTGGCGATCGCCTGCACCAGCGACAAGATGTTCGCCCGTCTGGTCGAGGTCATGGGGCGGTTGGACCTGCTGCCCCGTTACGCCACTGCGGCCGACCGGCTGGCCGACCGGGCCACGGTCGACGGCCTAGTGCAGGCCTGGACCCGCACCATGCCGCGTGACGAGGTGGTGCGGGTGTGCACCGACGGGCACGTCCCCTGCGGTCCCGTGAACACCATCGCCGACATCTTCGCCGACCCCCACGTCGCGGCGCGCGGCAACCTGGTCGAGGTGCTGGCCGAGGGACTGGGGCCGCTGACCCTGCCCAATGTCTTGCCGCGCCTGTCGGCCACGCCCGGCCGGATCGATCACCCCGGCCCCGTGCTGGGGGCTGATACCGACGCCGTGCTGGCCGAGGTGCTGGGGGTGTCGGAGCACGAGCGGGCGGTGCTGCGCGCGGATGGCGTGATCTGAGGGAACGGATCCGCGCCCGGCCCGTTTTCCCTGGACAGCCGAGCGGCAGGTCCCCAAGTTCGGTGGGGATATCCTGTCGCCGCGCCTTGCCGACTCCGTGTCGCTCCGCCTCATCCACCCTGGACCGTTCTCTCGGTCCGGCGGCGCGCGGGGCAAGCCGGCCCGAACCACCCATAACCTGGAGGTCAACCCCCATGTCCAGCGAGGGACTTCACGCGCCCCGCGAGCGCCTGTCGCGGGAGACGCTTTCCCTGCATCATGCCATCGTGTCCATCAAGGAAGAGCTCGACGCCGTGGATTGGTACCGCCAGCGTGCCGACGACTGCGAGGATGGCGCCTTGCGGGACATCCTGTCGCACAACATGCGCGAGGAAATGGAACACGCCTGCATGGCCCTTGAGTGGCTGCGTCGCAACAATCCGGACTGGGCCACGTACATGAAGACCTATCTGTTCACCGAGGGCGATATCACCGAGCTCGAGGAAGAGGACACCGGCAAGAGTGCCGGCGCCGGTGCCGCGTCGTCAGCGGCCACGGGGGCGACCGTGCCGGGCCGGGGCTTCACCATTGGCGCGATTACCGACGGCGGGGAGGGCTGACCCGATGGATTTTCTGAACCGCAACCAAGCCCCGTTCGACGCCGGCATCTGGGAGCAGATCGATGCGGCGGCCGCCAGCGCGGCCCAGGAACTGATGACCGCGCGCCGTTTTCTTGAGGTTGGTGGTCCCTGGGGACCCGGCCTGACGGCCATCGAGTTGTCCAATGACGACTACTGCCGCCAGCCAGAGCCCGGCGAGGCCGGCGCCGTCATGAGCCGCGCCGTCTCCGTGCCAATGTTGCGCAAGACGTTCAAGCTGTCGCTGCGCCGGATCGCGGCGTATCTGTCGAACGGTCAGCCGCTCGACCTGTCGCCGGCCGAGGACGCCGCCGAGTCCGTCGCGCGTCTGGAAGAGCAGATCGTCTATTACGGCCGCCCCGAGTTCGGCCTGCCCGGGTTGCTCGACAACAAGGGGAGTTGCCGCATGGAGGGCGGCGACTGGACCAAGCCCGAGGATGCCCTGGAGGACGTGCTGGCCGCCGTCACCAAGCTGGACGACGCCGGGTTCCGAGGCCCCCATGCCCTGGTGCTGGCGCCGAAGTACTACAACGCGCTGTTCCGCCGCTATCCGGACAGCGACATGGTGCTGATCAACCACCTGCGCCGGCTGTGCACGCGGGGCATCTACAAGACCAGCATCGAGGGCGCCGCCATCCTGGATCCGCGTGTTGGCAGCCTGGAGATCGGTCAGGACCTGATGTGCGGCTACGTCGGCAACGACGGCATCCACTGCGAGCTGTTCATCAATGAAAGCCTGGTCCTGCGGATGCAGGACGAAAGCGCCGTGTGCGTCATCAAACCCAAGAGCGGATGATCACCGCGCGCGGATGAGGGGCGGACTCTGGCGCGGGCACTGGCGTTCGGTGGGGCGATTCGGGTAAGGGAAGGGGCTCGCTCCCCTCTCCCTGCCCGGTTGAACCCCCATGCTTGACCCGTCCGTCGTTGACCTCTCGGAGGCCGTTTCCGAGGACGCCGCCGCCGTCCACGATCTGTACGCCGGCCATGTGCGCGCCGGCACCGCCACGTTCGAGCTCGACCCGCCGACGGTTGAGGAGATGGCGCGGCGCATTGCCGGTGTGCGCGACGCCGGCCTGCCGTTCCTGCTGGCGCGGAACCGGGCGGACGGCCGCCTTCTGGGGTACGCCTACGCAGGGTCGTTCCGAGGGCGCCCGGCCTACCGGCATACGGTCGAGGACAGCATCTACCTCGATCCGGCGGCGATGGGGCGGGGTGTTGGGACGGTCCTGCTGGGCGCCGTGATCGAGCGCTGCGCCGCCCGGGATGTGCGCCAGATGGTCGCCGTGATCACCACGCCGGGGTCCGAAGCCTCGGTCGCCCTGCATCGGAAACTGGGGTTCGAGACGGTGGGGATGCTGCCGGCCGTGGGGCGCAAGTTCGGCCGGTGGTGGGGGACGCTCTATATGCAGCGGGCGATCGGCGCGGGCGCATCGACCGACCCCGGGGAGGGGTGACTGCCCGGGGTCGCTCCCTGACAGTCGCCTGACCGTGGCGTCAATCGGCCGTACCGAGCAACGCGGTCAGATACGCGCTGATCCTCTGGCTGTCTTCGGCGGCGGCCAGTTCGGGAATGTGTGTCTTCGGCGGTTGCTCGAGCAACGCGTGGAGTTCCGCCTCGGTCCGGGCCACGGACAGCGTGACCTTCTTCGCGAGCTGGTTCGCCGTTGCGGCTTGATGGTCGTTTCGGTGTTCGCCGCGCCGAAACTCCCTCGGCATACAGATCAAGGGCTTTTTCTGGCGCGTACAGCCCAGAATGGTGCCGATGCCGACATGGGAGACGACCACGGTGGCCCTGTCGAACAGCCGGCCGTGATCCTCGGGCGTCAGCATCTGCGCGCTGTCGAACGGCAGGTCGAGGGTCGAGCGGCCGATCTGGGCGAACACCTCCTGATCCGGATGGTGACGGTGCCAACTCGCGACGGCCTCGACCAACCGGTCAAACGGAAGCTGTGTTCCGACAGTGACGAAGATCACGAGAGTTCTCCCAGGACGCTGCCCTTGTACTGAACCCGTCGCCCATCGGCCAAGGACTGCCACTGCGTCAGGACGGGCAGGCCGAACAACCGGCACAACCGCGCCGACAGCGACAGCCGTTCGGCGTTGGCGATGCTGTCGATGAACACGCACCGGCGCCCGGTCAGGCGGGCGATGAGGCACGCGAAGAAGCCTGGGGCGGCCCCGGTGGTGATGACGAGGGACGGGGCGGTGCGGCGGATGAGTGCGGTCGTATCCCGCAAACAGAGGACGAGGTGCCACTTCTTGTCCTTGTTGGCGTCCTGGATGAAGTACGGCCGATCGCGCCCACCGCGCCCTTCGGCGGCCTCCGGTGTCGACACCGTGGGTCGGCTCATGCCGGCCCGCGCATACACCACGGGGTGCGGGAGGTTGGCGCAGATGGTGGTCAGTTGCGCCCAGTGCCCGCCGGGGGAACTGATTGCCAGAATACAGGGCTCCGCCATGCCGCATGGTCCCCCCTTAGTGTTTCGGTTGCGATCCGTTGCATTGGACATCCGGGCGCGCGCATTGGCCCGGACGGCAGCCTCTTGGCCAGTCTTGGCGCGGCCGGCTGTGCACTGTGCACGCCCTTGGTGCGCGCGATGAGGGCAATCTTTCGGTCGGCGCGCGTCGCTCCGCGTGTTCTCCGCCGAACGGCCGGCGCATCGCCACGCCCGGCCACCGGATCAGTAGGCGTTGCGGTGGGTGAGCACACGCAGGGTCAGGAGGATGATCTTGAGGTCAAGGTACAGCGACCAGTGGTCGACGTAGTACAGGTCGTGCTCAATCCTCTTTTCCATCTTTTCCAAGGATTCGGTCTCGCCGCGCCAGCCGTTGACCTGGGCCCATCCGGTCAGCCCCGGCTTCATGCGGTGGCGCGCGATATAGGTGCTGATGAGTTCGCCGTATTCCCGGTCGTGGGCCAGGGCGTGTGGGCGTGGGCCGACCAGGGACATGCTCCCCATGACAACGTTTAAGAGCTGCGGTAGCTCGTCCAGGCTCGTTTTGCGCAAGATGCGCCCGACCCGCGTGATGCGCTGGTCATCGCGCGTCGCCTGGCGAACCTGAGGGTCATCATGGACGTACATAGACCGGAACTTGTAGATGCGGAAGGGGAGGTTGTTGAACCCCGCCCGCGACTGGGAGAAGAGCACCGGCCCGGGGCTGTCGAGTTTGACCAGAACGGCGACGACCGCCATCAGTGGTGCCGCCAGCAGGAGGAACAACGTGCCCAACACCAGGTCCTCTGTCCGCTTGACCAGCACGTCCACGTCCGACAGGGGGCGAGTCATCAGGTTGACGACCGGGATCCCGCCGGCCAGCCGGGGCACGCGCCCCACCAGCGCCGGGTCATAACCGCTTGGGATGACGTCCACATCCAGGGAGATCATCCGCAGGGGACCGGCGACCTGCCGCAACGAGCGGCCGTCTGTGGCGTCCGGCATCAGGATGGCGCGGTCGATGGTTTCTGTGCCGAAGTCTTGAACGAAGGCGTCCAGCGACTCATGGCGCCTCGGCGCGCTGTTTCCGTCTGATCCGACCGCCTGAATGGGCGCGGGCGACGGGTCAATCGGCACCACGGATTGAATCTCGAAACCATTCCGGCCGAGTTGCCGGGACACTTCGTCGACGTGGCGCGTGCCGGCGCCATGGATCAGCGCGACCCGTTCCCGCAGCACGCCGGTTTCGATGCCGTGCTTCAGGAATCCGGACCACCAGATGCGTGTGCAGACCAGGCTGAAGTACGCGGCCGCAATCCAGACGCCCACCCAGATACGGGAGAAGTCTTCCACGATCTGGAGTCCGAACGCGATTATGGCGAGAACGAGAAAGACGGCCAAGAACGCGCGCGATGCTCGTTTCAGGCCCCGCCACGGGTTCTCAAGCGCCGGAAGGCCGGTTGCGTTCAGCGCGGGAAAGACAAGCAGCGTGATGATGACGGACAGGCCGACTGCGGTCAGTTCGGGGCGGTCCGGCACTTCGTCGCCGAACCGGACGATGTGCGCCAGATAGGCACCGAAGACCATCGACAGGACATCGGTGATCTGCATCCCGAGCACAAAAAGCCCCCGGATGATTCCGAGGGATACAACGCGCCTGTGCGCTGGTTTGACATGAAAGGATCCGTCAGCCATGCGTGTCTGAGCCTGATGCCGCTCGTTCTGGGACAGCAGACCCCGTTGGGCCAAACGCCGTCGTGGCGTACCGCACCACCCTCGAATCGCAACGCAATGCGGTCACATCGCCACGATCCGCTTGCCCCCTGCCCCCAAGGCACGGCAGACGCTACACCCGATCGCGGGGGTCTGCAAGGTTGCCAACCAGGGCAATCGGATGAACGACGCAGGGATGAGCGAAAGTCCGCATGAGCGGCTTCTTTGCGAGCAATCCACGCAACGCGTCATTGCGAGGCGCTCAGCGACGAAGTAATCCAGAGCGGATATCTGTGTTTTACGCTCTGGGTTGCTTCACCCTCGTCTTGCGATGAGGGTTCGCAATGGTGCGCCAGGCATGGCGCGTAGCGCCGTGACTGGCGCTGTCCGGTCCGCTGTGGTGGCGGTCCGGGCGACTTGGGGGTGGAAGTCCCCTGCGGACCCTGGTGACGGGAACCGCTAGCCGAACAGCAAGGACGTCGTCGTGAGGCGGGGTCTGGAGGAAGCTGGTGGCTAAGCAAGCCCGGTGCGGGGAAGCCGCGCGCCGGGTTCTGTGAGTGGGGCGCCGGGCGACCGGTGCCCCTACTCGACAATCGGATAGCCCGGAGGGGGGCGGGGAGGGGGGGCGCACGGGCGGGCGGGCGTTGCACGCCCGCCCAACGTCGATCCAGAGGCGACTGACCTATTTCAGCCAGGACCCAAGGCCGGCAGTGCGAAGGCCCGGCTGCATTCGCGGAATTGCTGCCGCGTTACACGTGACACCGCGTCAGATCTGACGCATTATATCGCGAGTGGCCATACGAGAACGGATCCATGACACCCCACACCTTCGACGGCTATGCCGTCACCCTGACGCCGGACCCTGAGGACGGCGGCTATGTCGTCACCTGCCGTGACCTGCCGGGCCTCGTCACGCAGGGCGACAGCCGCGACGAGGCCCTGGCCATGGCGATCGACGCCATCCTGGCCCTGCTGTCGGGCCGTCTCGACCGCGACCAGCCGCCGCCCGCGCCGTCGCCGGTCCGGGCGGGTGAATTGTGGGTCCCCCTGTCCGGTCTTGTGGCCGCCAAGCTGGCGATCCGTCGCGCCATGCTGGACCAGGGCCTGACCCAGGCGGCGCTGGCCGCGCGCATGGGCAGTCCCCGAAAGAGCCTGCAGCGCCTGCTTGATCTCTCGCACGGGAGCCAGTGGGACCAGGTGGAAGCCGCCGGGGCCGCGCTGGGGCTGCGGTTCCGGGTTGTGGCGGTGGCGGCGTGACATGACGCCTCATCCCCCCACGCTCCTCCTCCTCGCGCCGGCTGAAGAGCAGGTCGACGCGGCGGCGCCGCTGCGGGCGGCCGATCCGGCGGTGACCGTCGTCCCGATCGCCGACCGCGCCACCTTGCAGACCGCCGTCTTCGCCTATCCGCAGGCCCGCCTGTTGTCGGTGTGCTCGCCGGTGATCGTGCCGGCCGAGGTGCTGGCGGCGCTGTCCGGCCCGGCCTACAACCTGCACCCGGGGCCGCCGGCCTATCCTGGCCTGTTCCCGGCCGCGTTCGCGCTGTATGATGGCGCCACCACGTTCGGCGTCACCCTGCACGAGATGACGCCCCAGGTGGACGCCGGGGCCATCGTCGCCGCCAATACCGTCGACATTCCGCTCGACATGGACCGCGTGGGGCTGGAGGCCCTGAGCCGGCGGCTCGCCCTGCATCTGCTGGCGGGGATGGCGCCGGCCCTGGTCGACCTGTCGCGCCCGCTGCCCACGGTGGACATGGCCTGGAGCGGTCCGGCGCGGCGCCAGGCCGACTTCGAGGCCCTGTGCCGGCTACCGGCGGACGTGGACGAGCGCGAATTCCGCCGCCGTCTGCGGGCGGTGGGCGAGGGGCCGCATCATGCGTTGCGGCTGTCCGCGTTTGGCCGCTGGTTCCGCCTGGAGCCGGATCACGCCGACGCTGCCGTGGTCAAGGCTGGCCGCGTTCTGGAGTGACCTCCCCGCGCAAGCGGTCGCTGGCCCCGGCCCTTACGGCAGATACCCCGCCTCAAGGTAGTAGCGGCGCGCCCCCGAGTGCAGCGGAATGCCCGTGCCGTGCGGGGCCATGGCGGCGGCCAGCTTGTTGCCGGCGCCGATGGTCTCGAGCAGGCCGCGATTGTTGGGATGCCAGAGGGCCCGCGTGATGCCGTAGGCGGTCTCATCGTTGAGCGCCTCCGTGGTCACCAGAACGGCGCCGACCGACAGCGTGTCCACCGGCGTCGGCACGCCGTCATAGAGCCCGCCGGGGATCTGGCTGGCGCTGAGATAGGGGTGATCCCCGGACATGCGGGCGTAGGTCTCGCCGTCCAGCGTCAACAGGCGGATGGGGATCGCCTCGGCCAAGTCGCTGACCACGGTGACCGGCGCCGAGCCGATGAAGAAGAAGGCATCGATCTCGCCCGCCACCAGCAGGTCGGCCGCCGGCCCGGGCTTGTCGTACACCGGTTCCAGGTCGGACTCGTCCAGGCCGTGCGCCGCCAGCAGCAGGCGGGCATCGACCAGCGTGCCGGAGCCCTCCTCGCCGAGGGCGACGCGGTGGCCGCGCAGATCCTCCACCGTGTGCAGGTCGCTGTCCGCCCGCACCACCAGGTGCGCCTTTTCGTCGTACAGCCGGGCCAGGGCGTACAGGCCCGGCATCGGCCCGGTGTCCGCGAACACGGCGGTGCCGGAGCGCGCCCAGTAGGCGATGTCCGCCTGGCACAGGGCCAGGTCGAGCGTGCCGGCGGAGAGTCCCCGGATGTTGTCGACCGACCCGCCGGTCGACTGCGCCACGGCGATCAGGCCGGGCACGCCGCAACTGCCGCCCTTCTCGCACGGGCGCGAGCCGGGGGGACGGCTGATGGCGTTGGCGATCATGCCGCCGATGGGGAAGTAGTAGCCGGCGGGGGACCCGGTCCCAATGCGCATGAAGCGCTCGCCAATGGCGGTCTGCGGATCCTGGGCGCGGCCGGGACGGGCGACGGACAGAGCCAAGGCGGGCAGAGTCGCCGCGCCCAGGCCAAGGCCCAGCGCGTACCCCAGGACATCCCGGCGTCGCGGGCGAACGACGCCCGATCCGCCGTTGTCCGAATCCCTCGCCCTCATGTGTGTCGCCCTCCCGGATCCCCGCACGGTCCTGGACCGTGCCGCCGGTTTCATCATCGTAGCGCAGGATAACGCGGAATATGGGTGATTTTCGGGCAATCCGGCCGGCAAGGCCAGCATCCATTGCCATCGATCACGGAAACGTCACGCGGGTCGCCGCCGCGAGGCCAACAGCACCCCCGTGACCGCCACGCCCATCCCGGCCAGGGCCAGCGGCCCCAGGCGCTCGTCGAACAGCGCCCAGGCGATCAGCGCCGTGACCGGCGGCACCAGGTAGAACAGGCTGGCCACGCGCGCCGCCTCGCCCAGGCGGATCAGCACCATCAGCAGTGTCACCGCGCCGATCGACAGCACCACCACGAGCCACAGAAAGCCGAAGATAAAGCCCGGAGTCCACGAGATCGTCATGTCCTCGCCGGTCAGCAAGGCCAGCCCGCCCAGCACCGGCGCCGCCGCCGCGAACTGGATCACGCCGCCCGCGCGCGGGTCGAGCCCGCCGCAGAAGCGTTTCTGGTACAGCGTGCCGGCGGTGATGGCCACCACGGCCCCGCCACAGGCGGCCACCGCGCCGGGACCGAACCCCTGGAACAGGCTGGTTCCGGCCGGCGCCAGCTTCTCACCCAGGACCATGGCCACCCCCACCAGGCCGAGGGTCAGGCCCAGCCACTGCCGGCCGCTGACCCGCTCGCCGAGCAGCGGGCCGGCCGCCACCGCGACCATCAGCGGCTGCAGCCCGGTGATCAGGGCGGCTATTCCGGCCGGCAGCCCGCCCTCGATGGCCGAGAACACGCCGCCCAGGTAGCCGCCGTGCAGCAGCAGGCCGGTCACCACCGCATGGCCGACCAGCGCCGGGCGGCGCGGCCACGGCGCCCGGCTCACCCAGACGATGGGCAGGAAAAGGAGTGCCGTCACGGCGAAGCGCAGGGCGAGCACGGTCAACGGCTCGCTGTGCGGCAGAACGAACCGGGCGCCGATGAATCCCGTACTCCACAACAGGACGAACACCGCCGGCATGGCGGCGATGGCCGTGTCGCGGACCATGGACGCGGGCGGGCTGGCGGACATGCGCGCTCCTCACATGACAGATCATAGCCCCTACCATGCCTGACTCCGGCGGTCCCGGGAAAAGCCCCTGCCGTTCCGGAAAAAGGCTCCGCTGCCTCGAATAATCCCACATAGACGGGGTTTGTTTTTTTCGGCGGTTGCTACAATATGGAGAACGTTGCTGTCCGGTTTTCGCCCTAGAGGTTTGGATGACTCGGTTTTCGGCCTCGGCCGCGTCCCCATCCCCATCCCCCTCCTCATCCCCATCACCCGTCGTGCCCCCGGAGGGCCGCGTGCTGCTGGTCGAGGACACGCCGTCCATGGCGCGGGTCTACATGGACTACCTGAGCGACCTGCCGTGGCCCGTCGATCTTGCGGAGAGCGGCGCCGAGGCGCGCCGGCTCCTCGCCCGGGGTGGCCATGTGGCGGTGATTCTGGACCTGCGGCTGCCGGATGCCTCGGGTCTCGACATCCTGCGCGAAATCCGGGCCGAAACCCATGCCGAAACCCAGGACGCGGCGGTTGTCGTCGTCACGTCGCAGGGGTCGATGCAGGTCGCCGTGGAGGCCATGCGCGAGGGCGCCGACGATTTCCTGACCAAACCGTTCGCGCCCGACCGCCTGCGCGTGACGCTGAAGAACGCCGTCGAGCGCCACGCCATGGCCGGCACCCTCCGGCGCATCAAGAAGGAGATCGGGCGCGAGACCTTCCACGGCTTCATCGGGTCGTCGCTGGCCATGCAGGCGGTCTACCGCACCATCGAGGCGGCGGCGCCGTCGCGCGCCAGCGTCTTCATCACCGGCGAATCGGGCACCGGCAAGGAGGTCTGCGCCGAGGCCCTGCACCGCGCCAGCGCCCGCGCGAAGGGACCCTGCGTGGCCATCAACTGCGCCGCCATCCCGCATGAACTGATCGAGAGCGAGGTGTTCGGCCACGTCAAGGGTGCGTTCACAGGCGCCACCGCCGATCGGAAGGGCGCCGCCGCGCGCGCCGATGGCGGTACGCTGTTCCTGGACGAGGTGTGCGAGATGGACCTGGGGTTGCAGGTCAAGCTGTTGCGCTTCATCCAGACCGGGAAACTCCTGCCCGTGGGCGGTACCAAGGTTCAGGAGGTGGACGTCCGCTTCATCTGCGCCACCAACCGCGATCCGTGGTCAGAGGTGCAGGCCGGGCGCTTCCGCGAGGACCTGTATTTCCGCCTGCATGTCATCCCCATCCATCTGCCGCCCCTACGCGAGCGCGGGGCGGATGTGGTGGAGATCGCCCGCGCCTTCCTGGAGCGATTCGCCGCCGAGGAAGGTCGTGACTTCGAGGGCTTCACGCCGGAGGCCGAGGCCCTGCTGACGCGGCTGTCGTGGCCGGGCAATGTCCGCCAGCTTCAGAACGTGCTGCGCAATGTGGTCGTGTTGAACGAGGGACCGCTGGTGACCGAGTCCATGCTGGAGGGCCCGGTCCGGACCCTGGGGCAGGGGCGGCCGGCGCCGCCGCCGGCGGAGGCTCCAGCCGATGGTGCGGCGCCACCGCCGGCCCCCGAAGGCGGCGGGGCGGACCAGGGCGACGCCGGCCCCATGGGCGCACTGCGCCAGCAACACGACCTGCGGCCGATGTGGCAGGTGGAGTGGGAGCACATGACGCGCGCGCTCAAGGCCTGCCAGGGCAACGTGCCGCGCGCCGCCGCCCTGCTGGAGATCAGCCCCAGCACCATCTACCGCCGCATCCGCCAGTTCGGCGATCCGGTGGCCGGAACCCCGCCGGTGGGCGGGGCGGGCGGCAGCGCCACCGGCTGATCCGCGCGCACGGCGCACAGGCACCAGCGGCCCAATGCCATCATAGATCGAGTTCACCATGCGACCCGAGACGGACCAGGACCAAGGTTTGGTCATCGGGCTTGTGGTAGATCATGATCAGGTCGGGCTTGATGTGGCAATCGCGATGGTCTCGCCATTCTCCGGACAGGGCGTGATCCCGGTGACGCGCCGCCAAGGCTTTGTCCAGCGCAAGGTTTTCAATGATCAGACGGAGATCGTTTTCCAACGTGCCCCGGTGGCGGCCCTTGGCCTCACGTTTGTAGTCTCTGCGGAACTGCGTGGTGCGTTCAATCGTCCGCACGCAGATCCTCCATCAGAGCGTCCACGCTGTAGAACCGGGGCAGAGTGCCGGCCCGGGCTTCCCGCATGGCCGCGATGGTCTCGGCGTTGGGACGTAGGGGCTCGAAGGGCAGCGCCTTTTCGGTGGCGATCCGCACCATCATCATCCTGAACGCGTCCGAGACCGTAAGCCCCATGCTCGCCAGCACGTCGGTCGCTTCTTCCTTGATGCGCCCGTCGATGCGCGCGCGCACAACATCGTTCCGAGCCATGTCTATCCTCCTGCCTTGTGTGCTACATCGTAGCTCAAGCGTGACGGCGGCTCAAGCGGGCGACGCCAGGGGCGGCAGCGACACCGGCTGATCCGCGCGCACGGCGCACAGGCTTTGCACCACGCCCTCGCCCCGGCCGGAGGGCATGGGCTGGAGGCCCTGTTCGAACGCCACCAACTGCAGCCGACCCGCCACGGCGTCCAGGAACTCTCCGGGGCGCGCGAGGTGGTCCGGGTTGCGCGGGCGGGCGATGCGTTCGTGGCCGACCATGAACGTCTGGCACAGCAGCACGCCGCCGTCGGCCACCGCGGCGACCATGTCGGGCAGGCGCGGCCGGTTCAGATAGTTGGTCACCACCACGGCGTCGAACGCGCGTCCGGCAAAGGGCCAGGGCCGGCCGTCCTCCAGGTCGGCCGTGACGATCTCCGCCCGGTCGGCCAGATCGGCGACATACTCGGTGTCGCGGTCGACGAGGGTCACGGCGAACCCCCGCTCCAGCAGCCAGCGGGCATGACGGCCGCCGCCGCACGCCACGTCCAGCACTCGCCCGCCGGGTCGGATCAGGGCGGCGAAGCGGGTGACCCAGGGCGACGGCACGGTCAGGCTCAGGTGAACGGCGGGCGGCGGCACGGCGGGTGGGCTCCGATGGCGGCAGGGGACCGCCGGTGCCATCGCACGAACCGCACCCGGCCGCAACGGCGGATCCACGGCCCTTCCGCGCACGGCAACGCCCGAAGCGATGCCAGGCATCCCTCCGGGCGCGCCGGTTCACACAAAAGGGCTCGGACCGCGCGATCAGCCGTAGGCGTGCGCCTCGCGATCCCCGTGGTACGTCGGCTGCGGGGCAAGGGCGCCGAACACGCCGCCCAGAATGGCGCCAAAGATCAGGTGCAACACGAGGGTCGCGATCGCCGGCGCAATCCCGATCGACAGGCCGAACAGACCGGTTCCGGCCATCGGCATGACGACCAGCATCATCAGCAGCCAGCCCGCGACCGAGAACACCATGCCCCGGGCCCAGTCGGCGGCACCGGGCAGATAGGGCTGAAGCAGGGCGAACAGGCCGCCCCAGGCCACGACCCCGACCATGATGTGCATCAGCCAGCCGACGATCGGCGAGGCCGGCAGACCGACCCAGCTATAACCGATGCGGGTCAGCAGTTCGATGGCGTTCACCGCCGGCAGCAGCCCGGCCATCGCCTTGATCATCATCAGGATCGACAAGGCGAGCGTGGCCACGATGCCGGCAACCAAGCCCCGTCCGATGTGAGTCATCATGACGAACCTCCTTCCGTTTGGGGACGCCCCCGCGCCTGCCCTCGCCAGGGGCCTCGGCAGGCCGGAGACGCCTTCGGGGTGGTGCACGCTGTCTCACATGCCCCCGACAGATTCGAGTCGACGTAGGGTGTTTCAACCACCCGGGAGGCCGCAAAATCGTCAGGGGCCGGATCGCCTTGTCACCGCGCCGGGCGGTCTGCGATGCTGGGGGCGTTTGCACTCTGTTGAGGACGGTCGGGGTAGACTGATCCCTTGACCCCTGTTTTGACCGGACGGTTCGGATGATCCTGTATGCCCTTCAGTGCGATGTCGGCCACACGTTCGAGGCATGGTTCCGTGATGCCGCCGGGTTCGACGAGCAGGCCGAGGCGGGGGTGATCAGGTGCCCGGTCTGCGGCACCCACAGCGTCACCAAGGCCATCATGGCGCCCCGGCTGGCGCGTCACCACGGCGCCCGGCAGGCCGGGACGCGGCCGGGCGGGGAGCAGTCGGCCGACGCCGGCCCGCCCGCTGCCGCTGCCGCCGCCACCGCCGCCGACCAGAGCGCAACGGCGGACGCGGTGCCGGGTTCGGCGGCCCCCGCCAACGCCCCCGCCGCCGCCACCGGGCCACGCGCCGAGGCGGCGCGGCGCCTCGCTTCGGCTCTGGAAAGCCTGCGGAGCACGGTCGAGCAAACCTGCGACAATGTCGGCGACCGCTTTGCCGAAGAGGCGCGGCGCATCCACTACGGCGAGACCGAGGCCCGGGGCATCTACGGCCGCACGACCCCGGACGAGGCCGAGGCCCTGCGTGACGAGGGCGTGGAGTTCGCGAGCCTCCCCTGGCCCCGCCGCTCGGACGCGTAAGACCGGCCGACCGAAGTGGTGACTTTTTCCAATGCGCCTAGAGCAGATCGTTTGGGCGGATTCGCGCGTCCCATTTGCCCTGCCGAGCGGGTCAAATGGGACGCGATCGGCCTAGCGCCGCCACCATCCCCGGCGGTTGCCGGACTGCCGCGCCGGGACCTCGATGACGGTTGTTCCGTCGTCGTCACCATCGTTTTCCGGTTCGGACGCTGGCGAGTCGGCCGAGTCGTCCCCGGCGTCGGAGTCGGACACGGCGGTGGCAGGGGCCGCCTCGTCCGGCTCGGTCTCCGCTTCGGGCGGGTCGGGCGCGTCGGTCGGCGCGACACCCTCGGCGCCGTTGTCCACGTCCTCCGTGCGGACCTCTGCCGTCGCGGCCTGCTCGGTGTCGCGGTCCTCGCCCCCGTCGTCCGCCGTCGAGGCGGCGGCCGTGTCACGCTCGGACTCCTCCGCGTCGGCGACATTGTCGTTGGCCGTTTCGCCAACGGACTCTGGGGACTCCTCAGAGTCCGCGTTCGCGGCCTCGGTCTCGGTCCGGCGGTTGCGGCGTCCGCCACGCCGCCGCCGCGAGCGCCGCGACCGGCTGGAGCGCGAGGCCCCCGACTCCTGCCCATCGTCGCCGGCCTGTTGGTCGTCATCGGTGTCGTCGCCGTTCGAGGCGTCGTCTTCACCGTCACCATCGCCACCGTTCTCCCCACCGTTGTCTGAGACCTCGGACTCGGTGCCGGTGCGATCGCTGTCGCGTCGGGGCTTGCGCCGGCGCCGCCGCTTCTTGCGGTTGCGGGAGGACGAATCGCCGTTGTCGCGGGCCTCGTCCCGGCTCCCGGTCTCCGCGTCGTCCTGTTCGGCGTCGGCGTCGGCGTCGTCCTCGACCGGGACCGGCGCCACGGTGCGGGCGGCCGGGCTGGGGCTGGCATCCTCGGCACTGTCGGGCCGGTGCTCGCCGCGCACCCGCTCCATGGTGTAGGCGGGGATGATCAGGCTGTCGTCGCCCTCGATGGAGACGCGGAAGTCGTAGCGGCTTTCGATCGCCGTCAGCATGGCGCGCTTGTTGTTGAGGATGTAGAGCGCCACGGGCGTGGGCACGGTCAACGTGACCTCCGACGAGCGCCGGCGCACCCCCTCTTCCTCGATCACCCGCAGCATGTGGATGGCGGTGGATTCGATCGACCGCACCACACCGGTGCCCTGGCAGTGCGGGCAGGTGTGGAAGGCGGTTTCCATCAGGCTGGGCCGCAGCCGCTGGCGCGACATCTCCATCAGGCCGAAGGGGCTGATGCGGCTGACCTGAATGCGCGCGCGGTCCTGCTTCAGGGCTTCTTTCAGGCGCCGTTCAACCGCCGCGTTGTTGCGGTTCTCGTCCATGTCGATGAAGTCGATGACGATCAGCCCGGCCAGGTCGCGCAACCTCAACTGACGGGCGATCTCGTCGGCGGCCTCAAGGTTGGTCTTGAGCGCCGTTTCCTCGATATGGCGTTCCTTGGTCGAGCGGCCGGAGTTGACGTCGATGGCCACCAGGGCCTCGGTCTGGTTGATGACCACCGTGCCGCCGGACTTGAGCTGCGCCGTCGGGCTGTGCATGGCGTCGAGCTGGCTTTCCACCTGGAAGCGGTGGAACAGCGGCATGTCCTGTTCACGGTAAGGCTGCACCTTGCGCGCGTGCGACGGGGTCAGCATCTTCATGAAGTCCTTGGCGGCGCGGTATCCCTCCTCGCCGTCAACCAGAACTTCCTCGATGTCGCGCGTATAGATGTCGCGGATGGCCCGCTTGATGAGGTTCGCTTCCTCGTGGATCAGCGCTGGCGCGATGGACTTCAGGGTGGTCTCCTTGATGACCTCCCACTGCCGCATGAGATACTCGAAATCGCGCTTGATCTCGGCCTTGCTGCGTTCGGCGCCGGCGGTGCGCAGGATGACCGAGCCGCCGGGCGGACCGTGCAGGTCGCCCAGGATGGCCTTCAGGCGGCGGCGGTCGGTCGTGCTGCTGATCTTGCGCGAGACGCCGCCGCCCCGGGCGGTGTTGGGCATGAACACGCAATAGCGCCCGGCCAGCGACAGGTAGGTGGTCAGCGCCGCGCCCTTGTTGCCGCGCTCTTCCTTGACCGCCTGCACCAGCAGGATCTGGCGGCGCTTGATGACCTCCTGGATCTTGTAGTGACGCAGGGCGTTGGCCTGAAGCTGCGGCGAGGCGGTGGCGACCGTCTCTTCGCCGCCGACGTCCTCGACATCGGACTCGGTGGTGTCCGACTCGTCGCCACCCTCCGCGCCGTTGCCCTCGCCGTCATCATCGTCGGCGCCGTGGTCCGCCGCCGCGCCGCCTTCGGCGCGGCGTTCCTCCTCGGCCTCGGCGGCGCGTTCACGCTCCGCCTGCTCGGCCAGCAGGGCCTGCCGGTCGGCCACCGGGATCTGATAGTAGTCCGGGTGGATCTCGCTGAACGCCAGGAAGCCGTGGCGGTTGCCGCCATATTCGACGAACGCCGCCTGCAGGGACGGTTCGACCCGCACCACCTTGGCGAGGTAGACGTTTCCCTTGATTTGTTTCTTGGTGCTGGTCTCGACGTCGAACTCTTCAAGCCGGGTGCCGTCCAGCACGACCACCCGCGTTTCCTCGGGATGGCCGGTATCGATTAGCATTCTCTTTGTCATGCAGGGGCGAACTCCGTGGGG
This sequence comes from uncultured Rhodospira sp., assembly GCF_937138205.1. Lineage (GTDB taxonomy): Bacteria > Pseudomonadota > Alphaproteobacteria > Rhodospirillales > Rhodospirillaceae > Rhodospira. The sequence continues at coordinate 33,769 of NZ_CAKZOT010000010.1, forward strand.
CCGCCGGCGCCCAGTCCGCCGAAGCGGGGACGCCGGGGCCTGATCTCAACCGGAGACCGGAGTCCGGCAGGTCGGGCAGGGTCGCGCACACGCCGTGCGTCGCCGTCTGAGCGACGCGCACGGGTCGGGCCGCCCATCGGCTCCTTTCGCCGCCAGCGGCGCGCGGGGCCACGGCCGCCTGGGGCCGTGGCACACGCCGGAACGACAGCGGGGGAGCGAATGGGGGCATATACGAATCCTCCGGCCCGGAGCCTGACGGCCCGGTCTCGAATGTAAGGTGTCAACGCGCGGCCGGTCGCCGGTCGGCGGCATGAGAGACGGCGGACCAGGAACACCAGACGCGCCGTCCTCGGACGCGCCGACGTCCCGTGCCACCCGGCCATCGAGTGGTTTGTCCGGCCGGCCCCCGACGCCGAGTCACGCCGTGGCGCGGAGACCCCGCGACCCGCCGTTCGCCGCGTCACGCTCTGTCCGTCGGTCCGGCGCGGGCGGTCCCGGCACCGGAGCCTCACGACCGACAACGAAAATCCATCTGAGAGAATAGTCACCGCATGTCGTC
>NZ_CAKZOT010000011.1 GCF_937138205.1 uncultured Rhodospira sp.
CGGTCCAGGAAGTCGATGAGCCAATCCAGCTTGTCCGGCACCGCATGGCGCTTGTTCGAGGTGTAGAGCGTGATCAGGTCGCCCACCTTGCCGATCGCCACCTCGATCCCGAGCGTTTCCTGGTGGCGCACCACGGCCTCGGCGGCGGCGCGGGCGGCCTCCTTGGCTTGAACGGCCGCGCTACGGGCGCGAGTGGCCATCACGATGGACCACACAAGCCCGGCCAGCGTCAGAATCAGCCCGACAACGCCGATCCAATCACTGGCCCACGGCAACACCGGAACCCAACTGAAGCTTTCCAACGCAATACCAACTGTAGGCGCGGACTCCGGCATGGGCAAGCGACTCCGCCGCACGGAATGGGGACGAGGCGGCGCGCATCATACCTTTGCCGTCGGTGTCGCGCCAGTCCACCCTACGCCATCCCCAACTCCCGCCCCAGCACGACCAGCGCTTCTTCCAGCGGATCCATGATCTCGTCGATTTCGGGTTCGGTCAGGATCAGCGGCGGGCAGACCATGACGTGATCGCCCACATACCCGCCCCGGGTGCGGCGCCAATAGATGATGAGCCCCCGGTCGTAGGCCAGGTCCACCAGCCGCGCCGCCGCCATCTTCTCCGGCGGCAGCGGCTCCATGGTCTCGCGGTCGGCCACCAGCTCGACCGCCAGCAGCAGGCCCTTGCCGCGCACGTCGCCGATGAAGCCGAAGCGGTCCTTCAGCCCCTCCAGCCGTGCCTTCAACAGATCGCCGATATGTGCCGCGTTGCCGGGCAGGTCGCGGCGCACGGTCTCCTTCAGCACCGCCAGCCCGGCGGCGCAGGCCAGCGGGTTGCCGGCGTAGGTGTAGCCGTGGATGAAGCCGCCGTGCTCCATCACCGCCTCGACCATGGTGTCGGACGCCACGACCGCCCCCAGCGGCGCGTACCCGGCGGCGAAGCCCTTGGACAGCGCCATCAGGTCCGGCTTCAGGTCCCAGTGCTCGGCGGCCAGGAAGCGACCGGTGCGGCCGGCGCCGGTCATCACCTCGTCATGGATCAGCAGCACGCCGTAGTGATCGCAGATCTCGCGGATGCGCGGATAGTAGCTGTCGGGCGCCACCAGGGCGCCGGTCGAGGCCCCGCCGACCGGCTCCATGATGAACGCCAGCACGGTGTCCGGCCCCTGGCGCAGGATCTCCGCCTCCAGCATGTCGGCGTAGCGCCGGCCGCGCTCCTCCATGGTCAGGCCGTCGCGATCCAGATAGCAGGTGGGCGCCGGGATCTTCGGCATTTCGTGCATCATGGGCGCGAACGGCGCCGTCATGGTCGTGTAGCCGGTCAGGGCCAACGCGCCCAGCGTGGCGCCGTGATAGCTGGGATAGCGCGCGATCACCTTGAACCGCGTCGCCTCGCCGATGGCCAGCGCGTACTGCCGCGCCAGCTTCAGGCAGCTTTCCACCGCCTCAGACCCACCCGAGACGAAGAACACGCGGTCCATGCCCTCCGGACTGAGGTCGGCCACCAGCCGGGCGAGCTGTTCGGCCGGCGCGTTCTCGAAATGCAGGCGGTAGCCGAACGTGGACTTCTCCATCTGCGCCCGCATGGCCTCCAGCACCACCGGGTCGGAATGGCCGATGTTGCTGACCATCGCCCCCGACGAGCCGTCCAGATACCGCTTGCCGGTGACGTCCCACATGTGCACGCCCCGCGCCCGGTCGAGCAGCGGCCGGCGTTGGCGCGACTGATAGAACAGGTGCGAGCGGGCCGGTCCGGCGTCCATGTCCGGCACGGCGGGGGCGTAGTCCGGCGGCGCCTCCGGGACGGGCGTGGGGTGATAGGGTCCGTGTTCCATGGGATGCCTTTCACCAGAGACAGGGCGGATCACGCGTCGCTGTCCCCGTCCAGCAGCACGCAGTCGTCGCCGCGCACGCGGATCCAGACCTCGGCGCCCTCGGGGAAGGGGGCGCGGTCGATGGGGTTGATGGCCTGCAGATCGACGCCCGCGCCGGGATCGCCGTCGTCGCCGATGGTGGTGAGGAAATACCGCGCGCTCTGGCCCAGGTAGTCCACGGTGCGCACCCGCCCGCGCATCAGGCTGTGGCCGGGCGCCGGGTCGTGGCGCTCGGCCAGCAGCAGGCGTTCGGCGCGCATGACCAACCGCACCCGCTCGCCTTCCGGCCGGCCGGCGCGGTCGCGGGTGTGGCTCAGGATCGACGCGCCAGCGTCGGTGATCACCTTGACGAAGCCGCCGTCCTCACCGGCCACCCGCCCGGCCAGGATGTTCGAATGACCGAGGAAGTCGGCGACAAACGCGCTGGCCGGCTCGTTGTAGACTTGGTCGGGTGGGCCGACCTGCTCGACCCAGCCCTGGTTCATCACCACCACCTGGTCGGACATGGCCAGCGCCTCGGACTGATCATGCGTGACGAACACCGTGGCGATGCCCAGTTCGCGCTGGATGCGCTTCAGTTCGACGCGCATTTCCTCGCGCAGGTTGGCGTCCAGCGCCGAAAGCGGTTCGTCGAGCAGCAACACATCGGGCTGAATGACGATGGCCCGGGCCAGGGCGATGCGCTGTTGTTGGCCGCCCGAAAGCTGGATCGGGCGGCGGTCCTCGACATGGGGGAGTTGCACCAAGGCCAGCGCCTCGCGCACCCGCTTGGTGACCTCGGCCTTGGGCACGTCGCGGTACTTCAGGCCGAAGGCGACGTTGTCGAAGACGCTCTTGTGCGGGAACAGGGCGTAGTTCTGGAACACCAGCCCCAGGTTGCGCTTGTGGATGGGAACCGACGTGACCGAGCGGCCCTTGACGCGAATGTCGCCCTCGGTCGGATCCAGCAGGCCGGCGATCATGCGCAGGGTCGTGGTCTTGCCGCAGCCGGACGGGCCGAGCAGGGTGACGAACGAGCCCTCGGGCACCGTCAGGTCGGTCTTTTGCACGGCCACGAAGGGGCCGAAGCGTTTCTCGACGCCCTGAAGGTCGACGGCGTGGGTGGCGTTGGCATCGGTCATGGGCGGGGGTCCATACGCGGGTGTCTGTCAGTCGAGATTGTAGGGTGCGTCTGGCGGCGGTGAAACCGCCGACGACGCACCGTCCGGCCGTTCAGCGGTGCGCCGTCGGCCGCGACGCGGCCTCTCAGGCGCACCCTACGCTTCTGCCGGTCATGCGGCGTCCCGTGGCCGCATCGGCCAGGCGCCCTGCTTCGCGGCATCCAGAACGACGACCTCCACAAGGCTGCCATCGGCGGCGAAACTGACGTGCGTGGACCAATCCTGCGAGACTTCCCGCACAATGGGCTTGTCGGACAGCCGCAGAGTGAGGATGTCATCGTCCGGGTCATACTGAGTCCGCATGATCACGCCTCCCACTCGAAATGATGCATTACGGTCTTGATGACGACCGCGTCCTCCAGCACCACCACCAAGCAGATCAGATTGTCTTCACGCTCGGGCACATGTTTCGCAATCCATCCCCTGATATCATCCTTCCATCGGACGTCGCCCGTTTCCAGGACATCCACCAGCATATCGACGGTTATCGCCCGATCCGACATTCGGTCGCGAGCGTGCCGAGTGAGGCGAACCTCCCGCTGAAAGCGCCGACTGAACATGGACCGTCTCTGCACTCTTGCATCCGCCGCCCGATCGTAGGGTGCGTCTGGAGACGGTGAAACCGCCGACGACGCACCGTCTGGCTATTCAGCGGTGCGCCGTCGGCCGCTACGCGGCCTCTCAGGCGCACCCTACGGCACTCTTACCGCCGACGACGCACCGTCTGGCTATTCAGCGGTGCGCCGTCGGCCGCTACGCGGCCTCTCAGGCGCACCCTACAGTCCTGCCGGTCTTGCGGCGTCCCGTGGCCGCATCGGCCAGGCGCCCTGCTTCGCGACATCCAGAACGACGACCTCCACAAGGCTGCCATCGGCCGAGAATCTGACCGGCCGTGAACGCTCTGAATCACCTCGTGTTTCAGAGTGTTCACGAATCTGCCCCAAGTCAAAGAGTAAGGGCGAGGTCTCGCCTCCCATTTGGTCCGCCGGGCGGCTCAAATGGGACGCGATCCGTCCTCCTGCATTGATCCAGACAAAAGATGCAATGAGCATCATTGCCTGGATTGAAAATGCACCAGATTCATAAAGTTGTGCAGCGACGTTTGCCGTCAAGGGTGAAGCCCTTGACGGCGTCGCTGCACCAGGAGTTCCTGTATCTTGCCGCCAGACGTTTGAGGTGACTCGTTCGCCGGACCCTTTTCTTGTTGTGTCCCGCGATCCCTCTGCCCCTTCCGACCCGTTCAGGATGACATTGTCTTGTATGGCACAGACACAACTGCCATCCCGACGGGAGCGGGGCGCCGAAAACAATGGTTTTGTGCGCCACGAATCACACCCCCGTCTCCTCCCCGATCATGGGGGGAGGAGACGGGCGGCGCACTTCGAACCAGAATGGATATCAAACGGACGCCGTCTGAAAACAAGAGCGGCGTCGGCCGTGCTGTCTTACGCCGTGGCGCCCTTGCGGCCCTTCAGCCAGCGACCACCGAACAGACCGCCAATGGCCGTCAGCAGGAACCACGCGGCGGCGGGCAGCGGGGCGACGGCGATGTAGTCGACGTCGAAACCGTCCTGCTGCTTGTCGGATGTATCGACCAGCGCGAGGAAGCGGAACGGCTCGGTGACCGAGAACATGGCCCCGCCCTGGGCATCGGCATTCGGGATGTCCGTGATGAAGAACCAATCAGCACCCGTGGTGCCACCCGTAAGGGGGTCGGTATCATCGAAACCCGTGGAATCCCAGTCCGCGATGGCATACACGTCAACTGACTCGGGCCAGTTGTTGCACCTGCCGTCACCGTTCGTGTCGTTGCAGGTATAGGTCGTCTCGATGACAACGCCGTCGGTCGTCGGAACAAACTCGCGACCGAAATCGAACACCGCCCAGTCATGATAGCCGATGCTGAGGAACTTGCCATCGCCAGCGACATCCACATTGCTGGGATCTTCGCGAGACGGATCATTAACGTCATTGTCAGTGTCCGCCCAGTACACGGTCGTCGGCGTGATCCACGCGGCCTGAGCACCGCTCGACACGCCAAACGCCAGGGCGAGGCCGACCACCGTCGCGGAGAGATAACCTGTCATCTTCATGGTAATACTCCTCGTGTCCTGTCCCGTGTGTCTTGAGGCTCTGAGTTCTTCGGTCACCCCAGGGCAATTCTCGATGTGTCATGTCCGTCATGTTTAAACGATGCGAAAACGCGAGAGGCAGCCCCCTCATCGGGTACCACCCACCTGCTCACTCTCCCCGCTCACTCTCAATGTCGAGGATTGCCGAAAATTAGATTGAATTCTATCCACCACATGGTGAGTCCACCGAAAGGTGGAACTGGCTGGCCCGCGCGCGCCGACAGCACGGAACCAACTCCACCATCTGGTGGAGGCGGCCTTGAACTGGATGACCGAATCGCTCAGTAAAAGAGCGTCATGAAGACGTTGTCACCCAAAAACAGGAGGAGTTGGCGTCCCTGACAGGGGCGGGGTTGGCCCCGCCGATCTGACAAGAGATCGAGTCGCAGCCTCAGATGTCGCCCGGTTCATGTTGCAAGCGCAACAGTTTTTGCCAACGCCGCAGATGCGGCGCGCACCGAACGTCCGGCCTTGCCGGCTCGTCCTGGGGTTTGTCACCAGATGCGGGGGCGACGCCCGACTCGGCGCCGAGCCTACTCCGCTACTCCGTATGCTCGAACGAGGGGTCGGGCACCGGCTCGCGCATGGTCACGAACTCCTCGGCCGCCGTCGGGTGGATGCCCACGGTGGCGTCGAAGTGCGCCTTTGTGGCCCCGGCCTTCATGGCGATGCCGATCCCCTGAATGATCTCCGGCGCGTCGGCGCCGACCATGTGCGCGCCCAGCACGCGGTCCGTCTCGCGCGAGACGATCAGCTTCATCATCGCCCGTTCGTCGCGGCCGGACAGGGTGGCTTTCATGGGCCGGAAGCGCGACAGGTAGACGTCCACCGGCTCGCGCGTCCGCGCCTCGCCCTCCATCAGCCCGACCGTGCCGATGGGGGGCTGGCTGAACACGGCGGACGGGATGGCGTCGTAATCGACCGCCGTCGGTGTGTCACCAAACACCGTGGCGACGAAGGCCATACCTTCCTTGATGGCCACCGGGGTCAGGTTGACGCGGTCGGTGACATCGCCGATGGCGGAAATCGAGTCGACCGAGGTGCGGCTGTACTGGTCGACGACGACGGCGCCGCCCTGGGCGGTCTCGATGCCGACGGCGTCCAGCCCCAGGCCCTCGGTGTTGGGCGCACGGCCGGTCGCATACATGACGGCGTCCGCCCGCATTTCCTCGGCGCAGTTGTTGAGCAGCGACAGGCTGCCGTCCTCGCATTTCTCGATCGATTGGATCTGGCATTCGCGGCGGATGCGGATGCCCTTCTTCTCCATCTCGGCGGCCAGCGTCGAGCGCACATCCTCATCGAAGCCGCGCAGGATCTGGCCGGCGCGGATCGCCTCCGTCACGCGCGAGCCAAGGGCGTTGAAGATGCCGGCGAACTCGACGGCGATGTAGCCGCCGCCCACAATGACGATACGGTCGGGGCGGGCCGGCAGGTCCAGCGCCTCATTCGACGTGATGGCGTGCTCGATGCCGGGGATGTCGGGCAGGATGGGCCGGCCGCCGACGGCGATCAGGATATGGCCTGCGGTATAGGTCTTGCCGTCCACCTCGACGGTGTGCGGGTCGACGATGCGCCCGCGTCCCTCCAGCAGCGTCACGCCAGCATCGCGCAGGAGGCGGTGGTAGACGCCCTCCAGGCGTTGCAGTTCGGTGTTCTTGTTGGCGATCAGCGCGCCCCAGTCGTGCCGGGCGCCGTCGACGGTCCAGCCGTAGCCGACGGCGTCCTCCAGCTCCTCGGCGACGTGCGCGCCGTAGACCAGCAGCTTCTTGGGCACGCAGCCGCGCATGACGCAGGTGCCGCCAACGCGGCTGGATTCGACGATGGCGACGCGGGCGCCGTACTGGCTGGCGGCGACGCGGCTGGCGCGCACGCCCCCGGATCCGGCGCCGAGGGTGATCAGGTCGTAATCGTAGCTCGCCATGCGTCCGGCCTTTCCTGTCAGGGGAACCCCGCCGGATCTGGCGCAATCCGGCCGTCATGGCAACCCCGGCCGGCCCATGGCGCGAGCCGGCGGGTCATGGCGCGTCTTATACCCGGCGACGGAAACCGTGACACGTTTTCCGGACCGTCGACACGCCACGTTGGGAGATCCCTCGCGTCCTGACGGACGCTTCGGGATGACAGATAAGTTTATTAAAAACAAAAACATACGTCATCCCGAGCGAGCGACAGCGAGCCGAGGGATCTCCCGCGCCGGCACCGCGCCCGGCGAATGGCGACGAGTCATGACTTCGGTCGGCTGGCATCAGGCCGCGTTGCGGTCCAGACGCGCCGGCAGGCGGGCCTCGGACAGCACCGCGTCCATGGCCTCGCCCTCCAGGGTCTCATCCTCCAGCAGGCGGGCAGCGCCGTTTTCCAGGACCTGCCGGTTGGCCTCCAGGATCGTCTTGGCGCGGTCCAGCGCGGTCTGGACCCGTGCCCGCACGGCGGCGTCGATGCGCTGCGCCGTGTCGTCGGCATAGGCGCGCCGGGGGCCGAGTTGCTGGGACAGGAAGTCCTGGCGCGGCTCCTCGTAGGCCACCGGCCCCAGGTCGCTATCCATGCCGTACTGCGTGACCACTTGGCGGGCGATGTCGGTGGCCTTGTTGATGTCGTCGGACGCCCCGGTGGTCACCCGATCGAACAGGACCATCTCCGCCGCGCGGCCGCCGAACAGGACCGTCATGCGGTTCTCCAACTCGTCTTCGCGCATCAGGTAGCGGTCTTCGGTCGGCCGTTGCATGGTGAAGCCCAAGGCCCCCATGCCGCGCGGGATGATCGAGATCTTGTGCACCGGGTCGACGCCCGGCAGCACGCGGGCGACGATGGCGTGGCCCATCTCGTGGTGGGCGATGACGCGGCGTTCGTCGTCCTTGAGAATGCGGCTCTTGTGTTCCAGGCCGGCGACGATGCGTTCGATGGCGCTGGTGAAGTGATCCAGCGTCACCGCCGGGGCATCCTCGCGCGTGGCGACGATGGCCGCCTCGTTGACCAGGTTCTCCAGGTCGGCCCCCGTGAAGCCCGGGGTCAGGCCGGCCACCTGATCGAGATCGACGTCGTCGGCCAGGGTGACCTTGCGGACATGCACGTCCAGGATTTGCCGGCGGCCCTTGCGGTCCGGGCGGTCGACCAGAACCTGGCGGTCAAACCGGCCGGCGCGCATCAGCGCCGGGTCCAGCGACTGCGGTTGGTTGGTGGCCGCCAGCACGACGATTTCCGTGCGCGGGTCGAACCCGTCCATCTCGTTCAGAAGCTGGTTGAGCGTCTGTTCCTTCTCGTCGTGGCCGCCGCCGGCCATGCCGCCGCCACTGCCGCGCGCCTGGCCCAGGGCATCCAGCTCATCAATGAAGATGATGCAGGGCGCGTGTTCCTTGGCCTGTTCGAACATGTCGCGCACGCGGGAGGCACCGACGCCGACGAACATCTCGACGAACTCCGAGCCGGAAATCTTGATGAACGGCACGCCGGCCTCGCCGGCCACCGCGCGGGCCAGCAGGGTCTTGCCGGTGCCGGGCGGTCCGGCCAGAAGGATCCCCTTGGGCTGGCGCGCGCCCAGGCGGCCGTAGTGCTTGGGGTCGGACAGGAACGAGACCGTCTCCTCCAGCTCGTGCTTGGCCTCCTGGATGCCGGCCACGTCGTCGAAGCGGGTGCCGGTGTCGCGCTCCATGTAGATCTTGGCCTTGCTCTTGCCGATCTGCATCAGCCCGCCCATGCCCTGCTGCTGCTGGGCGGCCATGCGCCGGATGGCGAACCACCACAGGCCGAAGATGATGGCGAAGGGGATCAGCCACGACAGCATGTTGGCGAGGAAATCGCTTTCGATGCGGCCGTCATAGGCGACGTCGTATTGCTTCAGATCGGCGGCGAAATCCGGGTCGATGCGGGTGGTCGTGAACCGCGTCGGCCCGCCCTCCTCCAGGGGCTTGGCCAGGGTGCCGGCGATGGTGTCGTTGGAGACGGCGACCCGTTCGATCTGACCCTCGGCCAGCAGGCTCTGGAAGCGGCTGTAGTCCAGTTCCGTCACCGGGTTCTGCAGACCCCACCAGATCTGGAAGATCAGGAACGCGGACAGCGCGGCGATCGCATAGCGGACGTTCAGATCGTTCCACCAGCGTTGATCCGAGTCGCCGTCTTTGCCTGATCGTGCGCGGGTGTCGTCGCGCTCGGTCTCCGGACGGGCCTTGCGGTCGTCGGGCGTCTTGTCGCGCCCGAATGAGGGAAGCGCCATGGTCGTCTGCCTCCTGAGAGGGTGAGTCTCCATCGGCAAAACAACGCGGTCTCGCGGGTCGGGGTTCCAACAAACCGCCCCGACGCCGCGCGCGGACCGCAGCGGGGTCATCCGCTGGCTGGGGACTCGGGTGCGCTGCCGCTGGCGGTGGCGAAATGGCTAAGCACGAACCAGTCGCGAAATCGTCGGCGTTCCGCCGTCGGTCCGTCGAGGTGGAGCCGGCCATCTTCCAGTGCCGCCTCGAGCCCGATGTGGCCGAGCCAGACCTCGACAACGTGCCGGATATGCCCCGAGACCCAGAGATCCACATCAAAGCCCGGGTCACGCGTACAGATGTCGATGTCGTCCGACTCGAACACCAGCCAGTATTGGCGTTTCGACGCGGTCACGCCATCCAGGCGAAAATACACCACCTTGCGGTCATCCTGGAGCCCCTGGGAGTCCCGCACATGGCGCCGGATCTCCCACATCAACAGGTACGGGTTGAGGTTTTCCGGCCGGGTGATCTCGTGCCGTAGCCATTGCTGCGCCCACACCCCCATCTGCTCCAGCACCGGGAACAGGGCCTCGCCGGCCGGCGTCAGGCGATAGACGTGCCCGTGCCCGGAGGCCGCTTTCTCTCGCGTGATGATCTGCGCGTGTTCCAGTTCGTCCAGCCGCCGCGCCAGCAGGGCCGTGGACATGCGCGGCACGCTTTCGCGGATCTCTGAGTACCGCGTCGCCCCCATGCACAGCGCCCGCAGAACGAGCGGAGTCCAGCGTTCGGCCACGATCTCCGCCGTGACCGCGATCGGGCAGTACTGTCCATATCCGCTTGACGTCGTCATGCCCGACACATGGGCGTTCGTCTGACCGTCGGCAACTTCAGATCCTGAAGTTGTTCCAACATGCATCGCCGCGCAGGCTGGTCCCAGACACAGCAAAGGGAGGACATCCCCATGCCGACCATGACTGACCGAATTGACCTGACGCGCGTTCTTGACGAACTTGGCCCCGGTGTCGCGGCTGGCGCGGCCGAGCACGACGCCCAGGACACCTTCGTCGCCGAGCATTACGACCGGCTGCGCGAGGCCCGGGTCTTCTCGGCGCTCGTTCCGACGGAGATGGGCGGCGGCGGCGCGACACACCGCGAGATGTGCGCCTTCCTGCGCGGGCTGGCGCGGGCCTGTCCGTCGACGGCGCTGGCATTGTCGATGCACCAGCATCTGGTCGCGGCGGCGGTCGCCAACCACCAGGCCGGCCGCGCCGGTGCCGCGTTGCCGGAAAAGGTCGCCGCGCACGAACTCGTCCTGGTCAGCACCGGCGCCAACGACTGGCTGGAGTCCAACGGGACTGTCGAGCCCGTGCCCGGCGGCTACCGCGTCTTCGCCGTCAAGCCGTTCGCCAGCGGCTCGCCGGTGGCCGACATGATGGTCACCTCGGCCGCCTTCGACGGTGCCGAGGGCGGCCCGCAGGTGCTGCATTTCCCGGTGCCTCTGAGCGCCGAGGGCATCGAGTTGAAGGACGACTGGCGCACAATGGGGATGCGCGGCACCGGCTCGCAGACCGTGCGGCTCGACGGCGTGTTCGTGCCGGAGGAGGCGGTCGTGTTGCGGCGCCCGCGCGCCCCGTTCCACCCGGCGTTCGCCGTGATTCTGACCGTCGCCATGCCGTTGATCTCCTCGGTCTACCGGGGCACGGCGGAGCGGGCCGGCGAGATCGCGCTGGAGGCCGCGCGGTCGCGCGCCGACGATCAGCTGACCCAGATCCTCGCCGGGGAACTGGGCAACGCGCTGACCACCGCCGGGATCGCGACGGACGCCATGATCGACATGGCTGAGGGTTATGCGTTCACGCCGAGCGCGGCGCTGGCCGCCGACGTGTTGACGCGCAAGACGCTGGCCGCCAACGCCTCCATCGCGGCGGCCACCAAGGCGCTGGAACTGGCGGGCGGGGGCGGCTACTTCCGCAAGATGGGGCTGGAACGGTTCCTGCGCGATGTGCAGGGGGCACGCTTCCATCCGCTGCCCGAGAAGAAACAGCACCTGTTCTGCGGCCGTCTGTCGCTGGGGTTGGATCCGGTGACCGGCGCGGCGCCGGACCAGGCGCGCAAGGCCGCGTAATACCGACCGACGAAAAGGGTGACCTTTTCGGAGGGCGGCCGGCGCGAACGCGCCGGCGCCGCGAAGCGGCGGAGCCGCGCGCCCCGAAGGGGCGCCGCGGCGAAAAAAAACAAAGACTCAACAACGCCGGCTGGGCATCGTGAAGGTCGCACGAGTCAATCCTATCGTCGGCTGGTATAAGGGGCGCGAGAATGGGCGGGGCGGGCCGGACCGGCACATCCGGCCCGCCTTGCTTTGGTGGCGGCGGTCATGCTCAAAGAGGGCGGGGACGAGAAAGGCGAGACGCCCGACCGGCGCCGGCGTGGCGAGGCCTCCGCCCCCGCCCGAAGGAGGTCCGCCCAGCCGATGCTCGATCCGCCGCTGTCCGCCGCCGTGCCCCCCACCCAGTCCGTGTCCGTTCCGCTGGCCGGCGGCACGCTGCGCGTCGACACCGAGCACAGCGACCTGCCGCTGACCGCGCTGTGCGGGTTCGCCAGCCGGCGCAATCCGAAGCGGCCGTTCCTGTTCGTCAGCCGGGTGCTGGGGCGGCACCTGCCCGTCGCCCCCGCGACCCTGCACGACGTTCATGCGCGCCTCGCCGCCAAGCTGCCCGGGGACCTGCCGGGGCCGGTGGTGGTGATCGGCCTGGCGGAAACGGCGGTCGCCCTCGGGCAGGGCGTGCACGCGGCGTGGCGGGAGAGGACCGGCCGCGACGACGCGCTGTTCCTGCACTCGACGCGGTATCGCCTGGACCATCCTCTGCTGGGCACGTTCGACGAATCCCACAGCCACGCCACCGAGCACCTGTTGTACTGGCCCGCTGGCGCCGACACCCGGGCGCTGTTGGCCGAGGCGCGCAGCCTCGTCCTGGTGGACGACGAGGCCTCGACCGGAGCGACGTTCGTGGCGCTGACGCAGGCCTGCCGGTCGGCCATGCCGCGCCTGCAAACCCTCGCCTGCGTGACCATCACCGACTGGATGGGCGCGGAGCGGCGCGCCGCCGTCGCCGGGCGGCTGCCCGTCGACGCGGTGTTCGTCTCGCTGCTGCAAGGCCGGTTCTCGTTCGCGCCGTCGGACGCGCCGCCGCCGATCCAGCCTCACGTCACGGGCAACGGCGCGCCGAAGGATCACCTGCTGCCGGGCAACTGGGGGCGGCTCGGCCTGCGCGCGCCACCGTCCCTGCCGCCGCACGTCGAGGCCCTCACCACCCGCCCGGGCGAGCGCATCCTGGTGCTGGGCACCGGCGAGTTCGTCTATCCGCCCTACCAACTCGCCCGCCGGCTGGAAGCCATGGGAGCGGAGGTCCGCGTGCAGGCGTCCACGCGCTCGCCGATCCTGCCGGGGGGTGCGATCGCCGATGCCCTGGAGTTCCCGGACGCCTACGAGGACGCAATCCCCAACTTTCTTTACGGCATCCAGGCCGGACAGTATGATCGCGTCCTGATCTGCTACGAAACCCCGCCGTCGACGGCGCAGCACCGCCTGATCGAAGCGGTGTCCGGCGAGCCCGTCCATTTCAACCCCGTCCATCTCCAACCGGACCAGGCATGACATGGGGCGCGTCGTCTTCGTCGATCTCGACGATACCCTCTTTCAGACCGCGCGGAAGGACCCCACGGCCACCCGGCTGGCGGCGGTCGACGGGCAGGGCGCGCCGCTGTCGTTCCAGTCGGATCGGCAGGCCAGCCTGCTGGACTGGCTGAGCGACGGCGCGCGGGTGATCCCGGTGACCGGCCGCAACGTGCAGGCGTTCCGGCGCGTCACCCTGGACTTCGGCGACCGCGCCATCTGCTCCTTCGGCGGGGTGGTGCTCAATGCCGATGGAACGCCGGACCCGGCGTGGCACGGCCGCATGGCGGCGGCGGCCCCAGCGGCGGCGCCAGCGCTCGACACCCTGCACGCCGCGACCCGACAACGGGCCGAGGCCCTGGGCATCGACGTGCGTCACCGCGTCATCGATGACGCCGGCCTGCCCCTGTACCTGTCGGTCAAGCACAACGCCGGGTCCGGTGCCGAGACGGCACGGCTGGCCGAGGCGATGGCGCCGCACATGCCCGCCGGATGGACCATTCACCGAAACGGGTCGAACATGGCGCTGCTGCCGCCCTTCCTGGGCAAGGCGCACGCGGTTCGCTTCGTCATGGACGCGCTGCGGGAGGTGGACGGTCATCAGCCCCTGCTGACCATCGGCGTCGGCGACAGCCTGACCGACCTGGGGTACATGGCGCTGTGCGACTATGCCCTGACGCCCCGGGGCACGCAGATCGCCGACCTGTTCGCGCGCTGGACCCAGCCGGCGGCGGCCCATGATCCCCAAGAGGGGTCGGAGGACGCCGCATGACGCACCTCGCCTCCGCCTTCAGCGGCAGCTACGCGCCGGGGGACGTGACGTTCCTGCTGAAGCCGGTGGTCATGCCCACGGTCGACGTCGACACCAAGGAAGCCGAAATCCAGAGCGGCCGCCGGCACTATTCCGAGATGCTCAGCCCGGAGGAACCGCCGCCGCCGGCCTACATGGAGACCTTCCGCCGGGCCTTCGACGCCAACCGCGCGCGGGTGGGCCGCGACGTGGCCAGCCTCGCCAAGGCGCTGGCCGACCGGCCGGGGCGCGAGGTGGTGCTGGTCAGCCTGGCGCGGGCCGGCACGCCCATCGGCGTGCTGCTGCGCCGCACGCTGGAGATCCTCGGCCGCTCGGCCGTGCACTACTCGGTGTCGATCATCCGCGACCGGGGCCTGGACCTGACGGCCATGCGGGCCATCCTCGCCCGGCACACCGCGTCCGACGTGGTGTTCATCGACGGCTGGACCGGCAAGGGCGCCATTCGCGGCGAGTTGAGCCGCAGCACCGCCCGCGACTGCCCCGAGTTGGCCGCCGCGCCGCTGTGCGTGCTGTCCGACCTAGCCGGGGTGGCCGATCTGGCGGCCGGGGACGAGGATTACGTGATCCCGTCGGCCATCCTCAACGGCATCATCTCCGGGTTGGTCAGCCGCAGCGTGCTGTCGGACGCGGTGGTCGGCCCCGGGGACTTCCATGGCTGCGTGGTGCTGGACCATCTGGCGCCGCACGACCTCAGCCGTTGGTATGTGGACGCGCAGATGGACGACGTGCGCGCCCACCTGGACGCGGCGGCGCCAGCCCAGTGGGACCCGGCGCGGCGGGAAGAAGCGGCGCGCGTCTCGGCGGCGTTCGTCGAAGACATGCTGGCGCGGACCGGCGTGGGAGACCGCAACCGCGTCAAGCCCGGCATCGGCGAGGCCACGCGGGCGCTCTTGCGCCGCGTGCCGCACCGGCTGTTCGTGCGCGACGCCGGCACGGCCGACCTCGCCCATCTCTTGACCCTGGCCGCCGCCAAGGGCATCACCCCCGACATCGACCCCGATCTGCCATACGGCGCCTGCGCCATCATCAAGACCTTGGGACCCGGATGACGCCACAGTACCTCCGCCTGGGCGCCACGCTCTATGTGCCGGCGACGCGGCCCGATGTCGCCGCCGTGGCCAACGGCGAGCGGCTGCCCAACGTGCGCTCGGTCATCGTCTGCACCGAGGACAGCGTGCATCCGGCTCAGGTCCAGGCCGCGCTGGAGAGCTTGAGCGACAGCCTGCCCCGCCTGCGGGACGACGGGCCGCGGGTGTTCGTCCGGCCGCGCTCGCCGGAGGTGCTGGACCGCATCCTGGCCATGCCGGGCATCGAGCGTGTCGCCGGGTTCGTGCTGCCCAAGTCGACGGTGGACAGCCTGACGGCGTACGCCGCCCAGGTGCCCGACGGCTTCACCCTGATGCCCACCCTGGAGACGCCCGACGTGTTCGACCCGGGGGCCATGGTGGCGCTGCGGGCGTGGCTGCAGGCGTCCGAGCTGCGGCCGCGCATCCTCGCCATCCGGGTCGGCGGCAACGATATCCTCAATCTGCTCGGCATCCGCCGACGCCCGGGGCGCACCATCTACGACACCGCCGCCGGACCCGTGGTGGCGTCCCTGGTGGCCGCGTTCCACCCGTTCGGGTTCGCCGTCACGGCGCCGGTGTTCGACGACTTCGGCGACCTGGACACCCTGCGGGCGGAGGTCTCGCGCGACCTGGATCACGGCCTGATGAGCAAGAGCGCCATCCACCCCGCCCAGATCGAGCCGATTGAACAAGGCTACCGCGTGCCGCGCGGCGACGTGGAGGCCGCGCGCCGGATCCTCGATCCGCACGCCAAGGCCGTCTTCCAGGTGGACCGCGTCATGTGCGAGCCGGCCACCCACACCCGCTGGGCCCGCATGATCGTCGAGCGGGCGGAGGCCTTCGGCATCGAACCGCCGGACACCGAGCCGGCGGCCCCCCGGGACGCCTCCCGGGACACGCCCCAGGACGCCCCCCTGGGGCGGCGGCTGGCTCTGCCCTGAGCCCGGCGGCTCTCGACGCTAATCGATGCATTCTGTGTCTGGCCAACGGCCATCCGGCCACCTAAATACGGGGGGCACGGACGCGGACCGCGCTCGTGCGCCGGATGACCCTGCCAAGTCAAGGCACGAGGCGGCCTGTGTCGCGCGCGAGAATTGCTACGTAAACGAGTGAATCCGGGTGATTGTCACTTGACACGCTTTTTCGGCGCCAACACACTTTCGCCGCCCGGCGTTGGCACGATCATAGAAGACGGGGCCACGGGTCCCCGTTTTCCCTCGCGCCCCCGCGTCCGCGTGGGCCTGAAATCCCTGTTTCATCTCAGCATGACTTAGGAGGACTCCCATGGCCGTTTCGCTGTCCAAGGGCGGCAACGTCTCGCTTAGCAAGGAAGCCCCGGGCCTGACCGCCGTCAATGTCGGTCTGGGCTGGGATCCCCGTGTCACCGACGGGTCCGCGTTTGACCTTGACGCCTCGGCGTTCCTGCTGAACGAAGGCGGCAAGGTCCGCGCCGACACCGACTTCATCTTCTACAACAACCTGAAGTCCACCGACGGCTCGGTCGAGCACCTGGGCGACAACACCACCGGCGTCGGCGAGGGCGACGACGAGGTCGTCTCCATCGACCTGTCCAGGGTGCCCGCCGACGTGAACAAGATCGCCTTCACGGTCACCATCCACGAGCCCGAGGCGCGCAAGCAGAACTTCGGCCAGGTGGCCAACGCCTTCATCCGCGTGGTGAACAAGGCGGACAACAAGGAAATCGCCCGCTACGACCTGTCGGAGGACTACTCCACCGAGACCGCGCTGATCTTCGGCGAGATCTACCGCCACGGCAGCGAGTGGAAGTTCAAGGCCGTCGGCCAGGGCTTCGCGGGCGGCCTCGGCCCCCTCGCCAAGAACTACGGCGTCAACATCGGCTAACGGGAGGACCGCATGAGTGTCTCCCTGACCAAGGGGCAGAAGGTCAGCCTGTCCAAGGACGGCGGCAGCCTGACCCGCATCTTCATGGGCCTCGGCTGGGACGTGGCCAAGAAGGGCGGGTTCCTCGGCAAGCTGATGGGCGGCGGCGAGGTCGACCTGGATGCGTCGTGCCTGGTGTTCGACGAGTCGAAGACCATGGTGGACCAGATCTGGTTCCGCCAGCTCAAGGGCATGAAAGGCGCCATCGTCCACACCGGCGACAACCGGACCGGCGCGGGCGAGGGCGATGACGAGGTCATCAAGGTCGACCTGTCGAACCTGCCGGCCAATGTCTCCTCGCTGGTGTTCACGGTGAACTCCTTCACCGGGCAGGACTTCAACAGCATCGCCAACGCGTTCTGCCGGGTGGTCGACGACACGACCGGCGAGGAGCTGGCCAAGTTCACGCTGAGCGAGGCCGGGTCTCACACCGGTCTGGTCATGGCCCGCCTTTATCGCCACAGCGGCGATTGGA
The DNA here is from genome assembly GCF_937138205.1 of uncultured Rhodospira sp. Lineage (GTDB taxonomy): Bacteria > Pseudomonadota > Alphaproteobacteria > Rhodospirillales > Rhodospirillaceae > Rhodospira. Next base: position 17,275 of record NZ_CAKZOT010000011.1, read on the forward strand.
AGCTGCACGCCGTCGGCGAGAAGACATCTGGCCGCACGTTCCATGACATGATGCCGGCGATCACGGCCGCCCTGTAGGCCGCCGCCGGTCGCAGAGCAACGACAAGGAAGGGAAGGCACGCATGAGCGCTGTTGCCCTGGTGCCGGGCGCCAACACGGCCATCCCGGGCGATGGGACGATCGGGGTGGCGATCGGATGGGCCCCGGCGGCGCCCGCCGGCATGGAGATCGACGCGTCGGCCTTCATGATCGGGGCCGACGGCACGGTGCTGTCGGACGAGCACTTCGTGTTCTACGGGGCCGCCCAGGGTCCCGGCGGGACGGTGCGCTTCCTTCCCACCCTGTCGACCGGCGTGCCCGGGGATATCCAGGGGTTCGAGATCGACCTGCCGGCGGTGCCGCCGACGGTGCAGTCGATCGACATCTGCCTGACCATCCACGAGGGACAGACCCGGGGGCAAAAGTTCTCGAGCCTGTCCGGGGTGGTCGCGCGCGTCATGGCCGCCGGCACGGAGGTCGCCCGCTTCGACCTGTCCACCGGCGGCATGTCGGAGACCGCCATCACCCTGATGAAGGTCTACCGCCGCAACGACGCCTGGAAGGTCCGCGCCGTGGGCCAGGGCTTCGCCGGCGGGTTGGCGCCGCTGGCCCGGCAATACGGCGTCGATATCGCCGAGGACGAGGCGGCGAGTGCCCCCCCGCAACCGGCGCCCCCGCCGCCCGCGCCGGAGCCCGCCCCGTCTTCGGTCAATCTCTCCAAGGTCACGCTGGAGAAACGGGGCCAGTCGGTGTCCCTGGACAAGAAGGCGGGCGCGGCCGGCTACGGCGAGATCATCTTCAACCTGAACTGGAACGAGCAGCCGCAGCAGCAGTCGGCCCAGCCGTCCCGGGGCCTGTTCGGCGGGCTCGGCAATCTGGGCGGCGGCCGCAACCGGGGCATCGACCTGGACCTGGGCTGTCTGTGGGACCTGCGGGACGGCGACAAGGGCGCCGTGCAGGCGCTCGGGGAAAGCTGGGGCCGCTACGACGGCCCGCCGTTCATCCGCCACGCCGGCGACGACCGCACCGGCGCCCTGGCCCAGGGCGAGACGATCCGCATCAACGGCGACCGGATCACGGCCATCTCTCGCATTCTCGTGTATGCGTTCATTTATGAAGGCGCGCCCAACTGGGCGGCGGCCGATGGCATCGCCACCGTGCGGGTGCCCGGCCAGCCGGACATCGAGGTGCGGCTGGACAATCCACGCTCGGGCTTTGGCATGTGCGCCATCGCCCTGATCGAAAACATCGGCGGAACCCTGAGGGTCACCAAGGAAGAGCGGTACTTCCGGGGCCACCGGGACATGGACGAGGCCTACGGCTGGGGTCTGCGCTGGACCGCCGGCTCAAAAGACTGAGGGATCACGACAATGTCATTCACGGACTGGCTGAAACGAAATGTGACCGAGGCGCGGGAAACGCTCAACGCCGAGGTGACCAAGTTCAAATCCAAGGACTTCCTGGAGGCCGTGGTGGCCGGGTGCGCCATGGTGGCGTTCGCCGACGGCGTCATCTCGCCCGAGGAAAAGCAGAAGATGATGGGCTACATGAAGTCCTCGGACCAGCTCAAGGTCTTCAATCAGAACGACGTCATCAAGATCTTCCAGAAGTACGTCGAGAAGTTCGAGTTCGACCCGGCCATCGGCACCGGCGAGGCCATGCAGGTGATCGGCAAGTTCCGCGACAAGCCCCAGGCCCAGCTCGTGGTGCGCGTCTGCTGCGCCATCGGCGCCGCCGACGGCGATTTCGACCCGAGCGAGAAGGAAGTGGTGCGCCGGATGTGCTCTGAACTGGGGCTCAATCCCGCCGACTTCGGGCTCTGATCCGGACACAGACGCGCCATTGCACGCCCGCTCCAGCGGGTCGACCAGGGCGGAGTGACACGATCGCGTGGGATCATGTTGATCCTGGCGGTCGCGTGGCTCCGCCCTCCATGTCTTCGGCCCCGTGACGACCCCAAGGAAATCGCCCCATGGAGCATTTCGGTTTTCCCGTCGAGACCCTCATCATCTTCTTCGTGGTCATCGGCTTTTCGGTGTTCATGGACCTGTTCGCCCACCGCCACACGAAGGAGATCTCGATCCTGGACGCCAGCCTCTGGTCCAGCTTCTGGATCGGTCTGGCCGTGGCCTTCTACGGGTACCTGTGGGTCCGCTTCGACAAGGAGTGGGCCGACCTGTACCTGGCGGGCTGGGCGTTGGAGAAGTCCCTGTCCGTGGACAACCTGATGGTGTTCATGGCCATCTTCGCGTCGTTCAACATCAGGGGCGCCCTGCAGCACCGCATTCTGTACTGGGGGATCATCGGCGCCCTGGTGTTCCGCGGCATCTTCGTCGCCGCCGGGACCGGCCTGTACTACATGGCGCCGTGGGTGGGCTACCTGTTCGCCCTGGCCGTCGCCTGGTCGGGCTGGAAGATGCTCGCGGCGCGCGATCAGGACGAGAATCTCGTTGACTACTCCGATCATTGGTCGGTGCGCCTGACGCGGCGGGTCATGCCGATCTTCCCGCGCCTGCACGCCGAGCGGTTCTTCGTTACGCGGGGCCTGGTGCAGGACCTGAAGAAGGCCGACCCCAGCATCGAGATTCCCAAGGATGCCTCGCTGTTCGTCACCCCGGCCTTTCTGTGCCTGATGGTCATCGAGACGTCGGACGTGATGTTCGCCTTTGACTCGGTGCCCGCCGTCATCGCCGTGACGCAGGAGCCGCTGTTGGTCTACGCGGCCATGATCTTCGCCGTGCTGGGCCTGCGGTCGCTGTACTTCGTGCTGGCCGCGTTGACGCGCTACCTGGTGCACCTGGAAAAGGCGGTGATCGCGCTGCTGTTCTTCATCGCCGCCAAGCTGGCGTTGCAGGCCACCGAGCATGTGTTCGACTGGCACGTCCTGCATATCAGTCCCAACGTGAGCCTGCTGGTGGTGCTGGGCACGCTGGGCGCGGGGATCGTCGCATCGTTCATCTGGCCCGGGGAGCAAAAGCCGGTCGAAGACCCCCAGGGCACGCCGGAGGATGGTCGGGACGCGCGCGCGGAGGAGACGCCGTAACGGACGGACAGGGCGCCCCCGTCGACCGCGTTGAAACGCACGGCCGGAGCGGCGTCACCAGACTTGTTTGACCGCGAGGAGTGGAGGTGTGCGCCCTCCCCAGCTTGCCCGGCCTTGATTGCCCGGCCTTGATTGCGCGGGGGTGCCGCCCAACCTCTTGTCCCGACGTGATCGGGCGGCAACGCCTGTTCCCCGGAACCAAGAGGAGACCCCGATGCTCGACGATCCCACGAAACGCGCGCTCGACGCGCCGGCCCTTGATGTGCTGTTCGAGAGCGCGCGGACCCATTCCAACTGGCGGTCCGGCGACATCGACGAGGCAACACTTCGGCGCCTGTACGACCTGCTGAAGATGGCGCCGACCAGCGCCAACTGCCAGCCGGGCCGGTTCCTGTTCGTCCGCAGCCGCGCCGCCAAGGAAAAGCTCGCGCCGTGCCTGATGGAGGGTAACCGCGACAAGACCATGGCCGCGCCGGTCACGGTGATCGTGTGCTACGACCTGGAATTCTATCAAAAGCTTCCCGCGTTGTTCCCGCACGCGGACGCCAAGAGCTGGTTCGAGGGCAAGGACGACTTCGCCCGCGAGACGGCCTTCCGCAACGGCACGCTTCAGGGCGCCTATCTGATCATGGCCGCGCGCGCCCTGGGCCTGGACTGCGGCCCCATGAGCGGCTTCGACAACGCCAAGGTCGACGAGGCGTTCCTGGACGGCACGACGTGGCGGTCGAACTTCCTGGTCAACCTGGGATACGGCGATCCGGGCAAGCTGTTCCCCCGCGCGCCGCGTCCCGCGTTCGACGACATGTGCCAGGTGGTGTAGGCGTGGGAGCCCGGCGCGGCCGGATCACGTCCGGTCGCGGCGCCGCGACAGCGCCCACAGGGCGATGCCGACCAAGCCCAGGATCATGCCCAGGCCGCCGGCGATGTCCTTGACGCGGATGCGGGCCTCGGCCTCGGCCTGCGCCTCCAGCAGCGGGCGGATCTGGCGGGCGACCGCCGCCTCGACCCGGGCCTCGATCAGCGCCGCCAGACGCTCGTCCGTCGGGTCCGGCTGGTCCTGAGGCGCGGGCGTCGTGACGGCGGCGGTCGGGGAGGGCGAGGACGGTGGCGCGGCCCCGCCGAAGCGGTCCCCGTCCAGGGTGATGGACGCCATGTGTCCGTCGCCCACCTTCAGAGTGATGGTCACGCCCTGCGGGGCCGGCCCCTCCGGTGTGAATGAGAACCGGCCCTCGGCGTCGGCGGTGCCCTCGAAGACGACCCGGCCGTCGCCGGTGGTCGCCGTTACCGCCGCGTTGCGCGCGCGGCCGCCGCCGACGAAGAAGCCGTAACCCGAAACCTCCCCCGCCTCGACGGTGGCGAACACCTTCATATTGTGCGCGGCGGCCGGGCCGACCAACGGACCCAGCAGAAGCACCAGCCCCAGGCACGCCGCGCGAACGCTGGCGGTGATCATTGCCCCACGCGCGGCATGTCGGTGGTCTTGACCCACATCAGCGCGCCGGCCTCGATCGGTGCCTCTTGCCCGTCAGGCGCGGTCATCGTCTGGTCGGCTTCGGTGAGCGCGGCGAAGCCCCACCAGCCGGCCAGCGGCATGGTGTAGGCAAACACGCCGTGCGCGTCGGCCTTGATGACCTGGGTGACGAAGGCGTCGTTGGGCGGATCGACGCGGCCGTCGTTGATGAACTCCACCTCGACCTCGGCATGGGGCACCGGTTCGCCGTCCTTCAGCACCACCCCGCGAAAGGTGTTGCCGGTCCACAGACCGGTGGGGCGCACCAGGGGCTCGATCTCCACCGGCAGCCCGACCATGGTGTCCCATCCCTCGCCCGAGGCCCAGCTGTCGACCACGACCTTGGTGTAGTGGATGATGAACTTGCCCTCGGCCGGCTCCCAATAGGGCGCGGGCTCGACAAAGAACACCGCTGCGCCGGGCTCGGGCAGGGCGTGGGTGGCGGTCCAGGTCGGCACGCCGTCGATCGGGCGGGGCTCCAGCGAGTCCAGCAGGTCCACGGTCTCGCCGCCGGCCACCACGCCGAAGCGGCGCGGCGTGTCCATGGGCATGACCGGCCCACCGTCGACCGGATGGGTGAACACCATCTCCAGGGTGACGTCGCCGCCTTCGGGCAGGACATCGGCCTCGGGGATCAGTTCCTGGAAGTGAGCGGCCGCCGGCATGGCCAGCAGCGTCCATCCCACCGTCAGGGCCGCCGTCAGGGCCGCCATCAGGCCCAGGCGCGGTGTCGCAGGCATTCCGTCTCTCCCGTGTTGTTTTAGTAGTGGGCGCGCGGCCACGAACAGGGCATCGCGTATGAAGAACGGGAAGAAACCTCACACGGAGTGCCGGCGTCTGTCAAGCGCCCGGCCGCCGCCGCGTGTCGCGCCGTTGCGGGCACCGGCCGGGCGGATCATCATGGCGCGCCCCGCTTGCGCCGGCCCGCGGCCGCGCATGGACCCCCTTTCGGAGCCATGGACATGGAACGCGTCACCATCTCGATCGACGGCGACCTGTTGACCACTCTCGACGACCTGATCGCCCGGCGCGGCTACGCCAACCGGTCGGAGGCCGTGCGCGACATCCTGCGTCAGGCGATCGGCGTCGACGACCCCGACACCGCGCACGAGGAGCGCGAGGCGCCCTGCCTGGGCGCGCTCAGCTACGTCTATGACCACGCCCGGCGCGACCTCGGCCGCCGCCTGATCGAGACCCAGCACCACCACCACGATCTGACGGTGGCCACCCTGCATGTCCACCTGGACCACAGCTCTTGCCTGGAGGTGGCGGTCCTGCGCGGCACGCCGGCCGACCTGCGCGCCTTCGCCGACAGCGTCACCACCCAGCGTGGGGTGCGGTACGGCGGGTTGCAGTTGATCCCGGTGGCGCGTGATCCGGCGTGAGGCCGATGGCCCCGGGAGACCCTCAACACGCGGCCGGCAGCGTGATGGTGAAGGTCGAGCCCTGTCCCGGCACGCTCTCGGCGGACAGACGGCCGTTGTGGCGCTCGACCAGTTCCCTTGATACCCGCAGGCCGAGGCCGGTGCCCATCTCATTGGCGGTGCCGGCGGTGGACGGGGCCTCGCCCGCGCCGAGCACCTTGGCCAGCACCTCCGGCGTCATGCCGATCCCCGTGTCGGCCACGCGCACCAGGACATCGCCGCCCTGGTCGGTTTCGACGGCGACCGAGACCCGCCCGCCCTCATGCGTGAACTTCAGGGCGTTGCTGACCAGATTGCGGATCGCGGTCGTCAACATGTAGCGGTCCACGCACCCCTTGACCGGTGACGCCGAGACCGAAACCGTGATCCCCTTGCGCTGGGCCACGGCGGCCAGCGCCTTGACGGCCTCGTCCACGATCGGCCCGAGCGGCTGCTGGACGGGGTCCGGCGTGCCCGTCTCGCCCTGCAGCCGGGCCCAGTCCAGCAGCGTTTCCAGCAGGCCCAGCGCGTGCGTCGCGGCCTCCTGGATATGGCCGGCGTAGTCGAGCGCCTGGGGCACCGTGAGGGATTGGCCCAGCGAGGCCATCACCTCCGAATAGCCCAGGATGGGCGTGAACGGCCCCTTGAGATCGTGGCCGATGATGGAGAACAGCCGGTCCTTGTCGCGGTTGATGCGCTCCAGACGGGCGTGGCTTTCGGCCAGGGCGCGTTCCGCCTGCTTGCGGGCGGTGATGTCCTCGACCGTGGTGACCTTGAAGGGCTCGCCGTGGGCGTCGAAGAACCGCGCCGCGCCCACGCGGATCCAGATGCGGCGGCCGTCGGGACGCAGCACCTCCCACTCGCCCGGGATCTCCTCGGCGCCCTGGATGAAGGCGTCGTGGAGCCGGGTGGCCTCCTCCCGCTGCTCCGGGGGGACGACCATGGTGAAATGGCGGCCCAGCGCGTCCTCTTCCTGGAGACCATAGATCGCGCACCAGCCGCGCGAGACACTGACGAAATGTCCCGTGCGGTCGGTGATGCAGACGCCGGTCAACAAGGCGTCGTTGATGGCGGCCAGCACATCGACCGGATCCCAGTCATTGTGCGGCTTGAAAATCCCGTCCATTGCCTTGATCCGTGGACGTCCGAGGAGATGAAACCAATATAGCTTTGGCGGCGGCGGCGTCCAGCGCGCCGGCGCCCGGCCCGGCGCCGCAAACAGCATCATGACCGCTGGCCAGGTCGTTTCGATCTGACAATTTTCATAAATTGTTAAGGCAAAAAATCCTTGCCGTCACCGATGTTTAGCGGCATATTCTGGTATGTGGCCTTCAATGAATCAAACAGGGTTCGAGGACTCAATGATTCTGATCCGTCTGTTCGGCTGGTGCCTGGTGGGTGTCGCCTCGGTGGCCGCGTCGGCCGAGGCGGTGCTGGCGCTGAGCCCAGGCCAAGGTTCACCCCCCGGACTGGCTACCGGCGAGCTCTGGACGCTGTTGTCCGGGGTGCCGGCCAGCGCCTTTGCCTCGCCCGACCACTGGCTCGAGGTCATCGCCGCCACCGTCATGGTGCTGCCGGCGTGGGTGGCGTTCGCGTTGACCGGGCTGCTGTTACTGATGGTCGGCCGCCTGGGCCGCCGCCGCCACCGCCACAGCGCGTTCAACTGAGCGCACGCCCGTTCGCCGACCTATCTGTCGAGTAGGGGTGCCGGTCAACCGGTGCCCCTACTCGATGGCACGATCGCCTCCAAAAGGGAGAAAAAGGGTCAGGCGGGCGGCGCGGTCGTCCAATGCGCCGGGCGGTTCAGGCGGCTGGGAATTCGGGTGCGCTTGTCGCCGTTGGCGGGGTCGAGTTGGGCCTGGGTGATGCGTGTATCCCAAGCCGTAGGGTGCGTCTGGAGGCGGCGAAGCCGCCGACGACGCACCGGATGGCCGCGACGGCCGCGAGGCGGTGCGTCGCC
>NZ_CAKZOT010000012.1 GCF_937138205.1 uncultured Rhodospira sp.
GGGCCAATTTCCCTGATTGTGTGAAGGCAGATACGCATAATTCCCAGTTATCCACGTCTCCCTCCCCCCCTCACCCCCGCCGGAACCGGTCCCTGGGGTTCAGCGCCCTCAGGCGGTTGTGCAGGGCGTCATCGGAGACGTGGGTATAGATCTCGGTCGTCGAGATGGACGCATGGCCCAGCAGCTTTTGCACCAGGCGGATGTCGGCGCCGCTGTTGAGCAGTTCGGTGGCCGCCGTGTGGCGCAGCATGTGTGGCGTGATGCGCCGGCCCAGGCGCAGGTTGGCGACGTGGCGGTGCAACAGGCGGCGGATGTGGTTGGGGTCGGCGGCGGTGCCGCGCGGGGTGAGCAGCAGCGACTCGAGCCCCGGCACGGCCGGCCGGCGGGCGCGGATATAGTCCTTCAACTGGGCGGTGACGATCTCGTCGACCAGAAAGACACGCCGCTCCCGGTTGCCCTTGCCGCGAATGGCGATGGTGCCGGCGGCCAGGTCGATGTCGCGCAGGCGGATGGCGCACAGCTCGCCCACACGCACCCCGGTGGTGAACAGCAGTTCCAGCGCCAGCGCCAGGGTGGCGGCGGCCAGCGCGCCCCCCGTCTCGTCATCGGCGTCGGCATGGCCGGCGGTGGCCGGCGCGCCCGCCGCGTCCGCCTCCCGACCGGTGGCCAGAAGCGCCGTGATCTCCGCCCCCGTCAGGTTGCGCGGCAGCCGATGCGGCAGGCGCACCGGCACTCGGACGGAGGCCAGCGGGTCCTCGTCCAGGCGCTCGGCGTCGGCGGCCCAGCGGCACAACCCTTTCAGGGCGGCCAGCCGCCGCTTGATGGTCGCCGGCGCATAGCCCTCGGCGCGCATGGCCGCCACCCAGGCGGTGACCGACTCCTTGCCGAACAGCGGGTCGGGCCGCGCCACCGCCACCCAGCGCGCGAACGCGCCCAGGTCCTGCCGATAGGCCCGCACGGTATGGTCGGACAGCCCGCGCGCTTTGCACGCTTCAAGGAATTCGCCGAGAAGGTTTGGGAGGTTCATCGCGGAGTGGAGCAAAAAGGGGCGACTGGGACCCCTTTTTACGCCACCAAACTAAACAAAGGAACAGTGTGTTTTGTGCTTTGTTTCCGGTTCCGCGAGTCGTTTCCTTCCTACCTCCCTGACGCGCAAATCTGTTCTTAATGATATTGTAGAGGCGCCGTTGATCCTATGCCGAGTCCCTTTATGGGGGCGCGAGTCCCCTGGGGAGCCATCAATCCGGGTCGGCGGGAGCCGTGCCGAACACGCGGGCAAAGATCGTGTCGACGTGCCGCGTGTGGTGGTCCAGGTCGAACAGGCCGGACAGAGTCGCCTCGTCCAGCGCCGCCGTCACCTCGGCGTCGGCGCGCAACAGGGCCAGCAGGTCGCCGGCGCCCTCCCACACCCGCATGGCGTTGCGCTGCACCAGCCGGTAGGCATCCTCGCGGCTGACCCCCGCCTGCGTCAGGGCCAGCAGCACCCGTTGCGAGAACACCAGCCCGCCCATGCGGGCGACGTTGGCCGTCATGGCCTCGGGGTAGACCACCAGCCTGTCGACCACTCCGGCCAGCCGCGCCAGGGCAAAGTCCAGCGTCACCGTGGCGTCGGGGGCGATCATGCGCTCGACCGAGGAATGGGAGATGTCGCGCTCGTGCCACAGCGCCACGTTCTCCAGCGCCGGGGTGACATAGCCGCGCACCACGCGCGCCAGCCCGGTCAGGTTCTCGGTCAGCACCGGGTTGCGCTTGTGCGGCATGGCCGAGCTGCCCTTCTGCCCGGGCGAGAAGTACTCCTCGGCCTCGCGCACCTCGGTGCGTTGCAGGTGGCGGATCTCTGTGGCCAGGCGCTCGACGGAACTGGCGATCACTCCCAGAACGGCAAAGACCATCGCGTGGCGGTCGCGCGGAATGACCTGGGTGGAGACCGGTTCGGGCGTCAGGCCCAGCTTGCGGGCCACGTGGACCTCGACCGCCGGATCGATGTTGGCGAACGTTCCCACGGCGCCGGAAATGGCGCAGGTGGCCACGTCGGCGCGGGCGGCGCTGAGGCGGTCGCGGGCGCGCTCGAACTCGGCGTAGAAGCTGGCGAACTTCAGGCCCAGGGTGACCGGCTCGGCGTGAATGCCGTGGCTGCGGCCCATGCAGATGGTCATGCGGTGTTCCAGGGCGCGACGTTTCAGCGCCTCCAGCACGGCATCGAGATCGGCCAGCAGCAGGTCGACCGCCTGGGTGAGCTGCACGGCCAGGCAGGTGTCGAGCACGTCGGACGAGGTCATGCCCTGATGGACGAACCGGGCCGGCTCGCCCACGTGCTCGGCCAGTTCGGTCAGGAAGGCGATGACGTCGTGCTTGACCTCGGCCTCAATGGCATCGATGCGGGCGACGCGCTCGGGGGTATAGGGTTTGTCGCCCTGGTCCCAGACGGCGGCGGCGGCGGCGGCGGGGATCACGCCCAACTCGGCCAGGGCGTCGCAGGCGTGCGCCTCGATCAGGAACCAGATGCGGAACTTGTTGGCCGGCTCCCAGATGGCGGCCATGGCCGGGCGGCTGTAACGCGGAATCACGGGGGCGGGCTCCTTGGTCGGGCGAATGGAAACGTGGGCGCGGTATATCCGACACGTCCGCCCCTGTCACCCCGCGCGCGGCGCTTGTGACGAGGGACCGCGTGCGGATGTCCTTCTCAGAGCCCTGGCGAACACGCACGCCATCACCAGAGCGGCCCGTCATTGCGAGCCCGCGTCATGTGATGCGGGCGACGCAATCCAGAGCCGAAGACGACGATGTTCGCCCTGGATTGCTTCGGCGCTTCGCGCCTCGCAATGACGGTCCTGTTTGACGAAGATTTGGATGCCCAGAAAAGGCAGAACCCAAGAGAACGGACCGGCGCTGAAAAAACCGCGAGGGGCCGAAGCCTCTCCCCCAGAAACCAACAGGGAGGGGCCGAGGCCCCTCCCTGAGGTGCGGTGGCCCCGAGGGACCGCCGCGCAGTACGATGACCGGAGCTTAGAAGCTCAGGCCGACGCCGAACAGAACACCGGTGGTCTCGCGGTCGGCGACACCCGCCGGAGTGTCTTCGTTGCCGTGGAACACGGCCGCGCCCAGGTCGATGCCCGGACCCAGCACGTAGTTGCCGGAGAACATGAAGCTCTGCGAGTCGACGTCGTTGGCGCCGGCGTCGATGTGGCTGTCACCGTAGACGAAGGCCACGCCGTAGGGGCCGTTGGCGTAGCTGGCGCTGACGGTCCAGTGCTCCATGTCGTTGTCGTCACCATCGACGGCCCACACGCCGTAGGCGCCGCCCAGTTCGAAGCCCATGTAGGACACGGCGGCACCGCCACGGATCAGAGCACGGTCATTGACGGCACCAACGCCGAACTGGTGCTGATAGGTGAAGTCGGCGTGGATGCCGACGCCGCTGAACTCGTTGTCGAAGGCGGCGCCGATGCCGAACAGATCCTTGTAGCTGGAACCGGTGTTGTTCCAGTCCTCGAACCCGCTGTCGTCGTTGCCGGCGTTGTCCGGGGCGTATTCGGTCGCCAGCGAGAAGCCGAAGAACGACGGCGTGACGTAGGAGACGCTCAGGTCGTCGCTGGTGTAGTAGGGCTCAACGTGGCCAACCGCGAACTCGGTCCAGCCCCAGTATTCGTCCCAGCCGATGACGCCGCCGGCGTCCGTGGCGTTGAACTGCATCTGGCCGACGTAGCCCTGACGCTGACCGAGCTGCAGGGCACCGAAGCCGCCGGACATCTGGATGGCCTGCTCGTCGGCGTTGCGGTCGCCGTTGTCCTCGGCTTCCAGCTGGATGATGGCCTTGACGGTGATGCCGTTGTCCAGGGTGGTCGAGCCGGTGAAGTACAGCTCGGTGTCGGTGGCCATGCCGGTGCTGGCCCACGTCTCACCGCCCTCGTCGTTGACGTCGCCGGCGCCGAAGAAGACTTCCTGCTTGCCGCCGATGCTCAGCTTGATCTTTTCCGCGTGGGCGGTGCCCGCGAAGGCGGCCGCGGCGATCAGGGCCGTCGTGCCGAAAAGGACCTTTTTCATGACTTCTCCTCTCATGAGACCTGGAGTTATGGCCTGTTTGATCGATCCGGTTCGGTGCCCCGGGCACCGGTTGGACCTGAAGACTGATTTCCCGCCGATCCCGCCGGGTTCGCCTCCGGATAAAGACATGGGGGGCCTGGGCTCGTCAACGCGCTGGTGCGCATGATCCACGCAATCATCCACGTTGTGGCCGTGGCGCAACATGGGCTCGGTTGAGGCCGTCCCGTCGCATGAGATTGGTCCGCAAAGTTTAGGCGATGCGCGCGTTTCGGCGCCTGGCGCCTGGACTCGCTGTGTTGCAAATCTATTACATAAATGTTGCAGAGATGTTGCGAGCCCGGAACGTACGCAAGCAACGGCACAGTGCAAATGCAAAAAACCATCGCGCACCGACGGTCCGCCTGAGGTGGTCGGAGTCGTCGAGACAGCGTTTTGCGTGTCAATCGGCGTCCAATAATGCCCCCCCCGGTGCCTATCATATTCACACTTCTCATGGCTGCGTTTTCCACGACGATCCGGACACCGATTCCGCCAACATCCGGACACCGGTTCCACGACGATCCGGACACCGATTCCGCCAACATCCGGACACCGGTTCCACGACGTGTTAACCCGCTTGGGAAAATGACCCCCCATAGGCATGTGGGCATTCCCCGTAAAAGACTGAGATTCAATGATGTCTGGCAAGCGATAGGGGTCAAGTGGGCGCCGATCGAGGGGTCAAATGCCGCGCCGATTCACAGCCAAGAGGGCCATTGACGCGGCAATCCTTGAGGCCCGGCGGGCAGACGACCCCGACGCGGAGCCGATGCCGCATTGGACGTTCCATGACCTGCGACGGACGGTGACAACGGGGCTCGCCAAGATGGGCGTGCACCCGCATGTCGCGGACGCTCTGCTGAACCACAAGAGTGGCACGATCACGGGCGTTGCCGCTGTCTACAACCGTCATGCGTATCTGGACGAACGCCGCCGCGCGCTGGAAGCGTGGGAGGCGCATGTCCTGGCATTGGCCGAGGGCAAAGTGATGACGGGCAACGTCGTCCCCATGACCCGGCCGGGCGTCCAGACGGCACGCGGGTAACCGCAACCCTAACCGTCAGCGTATGGGCCTTCCCGATTGGCCCACTGGAAGTACGCTGGGGTTCCAAATTTCGGCATTGGCTTCTCAAGCCGCGCCTGTTCTTTCCTTCGTTCCGCCTGATATGCTTTTAGTATTTCTATGGTCGGCCCAGAACTTGGCTGGATCACACCGAATGCAAAAAGAGCACCAACAATCAGGCAAAACAGAATCATGACCGGCAAAGCAACTACCCAAAGAATGATGTAGAGTGCGATACCCGGGAAGCCCCAATCGCTGGCCCATGAAAACAGGCTGGCGGCGACCAAGGCAGCGGCTATCAGAATTCTTACCGCCAGGGCCAGTAGAGCCACTGCCAGAAGACCGATTGCCATCCAGATGACCCAGTCGTCCATGTCCGTCTCCCTCATGCACGCCCAGGATGCGCCATTCCCCTCTGGCCCGCAAGCCTACCGTGGTGTCCGGCAAAAAACTGGCAACTCCATCTTCGCTGTCAGCTCGGCCGTCTTCGCGCCCTGGTAGCGTCCGCAGGAATACTGTGGGCAATCTCGGCCTACCGCTGCCTCCATCACCGCCCGCCCCTGGGGTGACCTGGGGGCGGGTCAACACCATGCGCCAACCGAGAATGACGATACGTCAAATCATTTGGCAGTTCTCCCTCGAAATAGTTGTGCCTGAAACGAATCTGGATTGACATTTCGTCACCCCTGGCCCATCTTCGATGGTGCTCCATCACGTCCCAAGGCGTGCCATGCCGTATCATGACGAAACTCGGCGCATTCATGCCCTGGCCCGCGATCCGGCGACGCGGTGGAAGTGGACCGGTCATGCCGAGGCCCGAATGCGGGAGCGGGATATCTCCCGCCTCGACGTGCGAACCGTGCTGCAACGCGGCGCCGTCGTCCGGGTGGAGCAACCCCGGTTCGAAGTGACCTGGAACGTCCGGGGCCGCGACGGCGACGGCCGGCCCCTCGAAATCGTGGTGGTGGCGCGGGACGACGCGCTGTTCGTCACGGTCATTACTGCCTGGGAAGCGTAGGAGACCCCGCCCATGTCCGACCCCTGCCCGATCTGCGGAGGCGCCACCCGCGCCGAGGTGCTGCCCGAGTACGCGGACGACCTGTTGGGGCTGCCCGTGGTTCTGCGGGGCGCCGTGGTCCGAGAGACCTGCACGGTGTGCGGCGAGACCGTCACCGAAATCCCCGACCTGGACGGCCTGACCGCCGCCCTGGCCGTCACGCGCGCCCTCTACCCGCTGCAACTGACCGGGGCCGAACTGCGGTTCCTGCGCAAGGCCACGGGGATGAACGCGCGGGACTTCGCCGACGCCATCGATCTGGACACCGCGTCCCTGTCGCGCTGGGAGAACGACAAGCAGACGCTCGGGGGCTACGCCGAAAAGGTGATCCGGGTGTTCGTCTGCGAGGTCTTGCACGATCAGGCCCCCGCGATTCCCTACACCGCCGGCATGATCCCGCGTCTGAAACTGCGGCCTCACGGCTCCATGCCGCCGTTCCGCCCGGTCATGGATCGTGTGCGGTTCCGGCTTGAGCGCGAGGACACCGCGCGCCTGCGATGGGAGGCCGAACCCGTCGCGGCGTGACACCGATCCGGAGGGGCTAGGGTCGCTCCCGAACACCCGGCACCGCACCGGGCCGCCCCGCCGGACCAGACATGCGGACGCCCATGCGGAGGGCAAAGGGATGGCCGACGCCAATGTGGAGTGGCTGCGGGATCGGCTGGTGGAACTGGCCGAAGCAAGGCGCGGCGACGTCGGGATGGATCGCGCCAACGTGATCGCCGCCCTGTCGGCCGTGGTGGAGTACCTCAATAGCCATGTGGCGCTGCGGGGCGATCCCCGGCTGAAGGCTCCGTTGATGGAACTGGGGGCCGCTCTGCAAGATCTGGACGAGGGCCGGATTTCGCCTCTTTTGAGGCCGGCGCCAAAACCTCACGGGGCGGACGGCAATCGGCGGGGCGGGGCTCCGCCGTGGTCGCCTGACATGGCCCGGATCGTGCCCTACGCCGTCGCAACCTCCGATGGCCTGTGTCAACTTGGCTTGAACCGAACCGAAGCGAATGCGGCTGTGGCCAATGCGCTGACCGAGGCCGGGGTCCGGGCGACAATGCCGGGCAAGAGAGGGCAGGGCGAGCGCGCCATCACCGCGACAACCGTGAAGCAGTGGCGTAGTCGCCTCAGCAAATCGCGGGCGCATGGGATGGACCCCGAAGCGGTGGCTGACTGGCAGGCCCAAGCGGCACATACCAAGCAGGTCGTCGACCGCTATCCCGAACGGCGAGATCCCCAAGCGTTCGCGGCGGGGCTGCTGGAACTGCTGAAGGAAGCAGTCCGCACGATCCCCAGGAATTGACCACCGACCTGACGAAAGTCATTGAACCTCCGGTACACTGACCTGCGCCGCGCTCCATCGTCCGTCGTGTTGCATCGCGCCCCACCGGGCGCCGTCACGGAGGACGGATATGCGCACCCATACCCCCCACACCCCCGATCCCGCCGACATCTATTTGACCGCCGCCGACGTGGCGGCGCGCCTAGGCATCTCCCGCAGCTACCTGGACCAGGCCCGCGTCCGGGGCGACGGCCCCCCGTTCGTGCGGATCGGCCGGGCCGTGCGCTACCGATGGGGGGCCGTCATCGAGTGGGCGGAGGCCCGCGCTGCGCGCTCCACGTCTGAGCCCACTCCCGCAGACCGCGCCGCGTGAAGCGGGCCATGAGCGCCGCCGCGAAATCCCTGATCGTCGCCGCCGCCGCGCGCGGGTGGATGCCCGCCCGGTGGTGTCCGGTCATCCTGCGGGTGATGGGGCTGCGCCATGCGTGATGGCCCCCGCTCCCGCCATATCGACTTCGACGGCATCAACGCCGCCGCGCTGGCCGCACTGCCCGCCCTGCTGTCGCGTTGGTTCCCGGCCGGCCGGCGCAACGGCCAAGAGTTCGTCATGGGCAGTCTGGCCGGTGAGCCCGGCCGGTCATGCTCGACGAATCTCCGCACCGGCAAGGGAGGGGACTTCGCCGCCGGCATCCAGTGGGGCGATCCCATTGGGCTTGCCGCTCATGCCTTCCACGGTGGCGACCGCGTGGCCGCTGCCCGCGCCCTGGCCGCCGAACTCGGCATGACCGATGACGCGCCGCCTGCCCGGCGCCACCATGCGCGACCCGGGCTGCCGCCTGCCGCGCCCCGCGATGACGCGGCGGAGACCCGGGAGCGGCGCCGCCGGGCCGCAGACATCTGGCGTGCATCGGTACCGATCACGGACACACCGGCCGCCGCGTACCTGATCGGGCGCGGGTGTGCCATGCCGCCGGCCGGTGCCGACGTCATCCGTTATCACCCCGCGTGTCCGTATCAGGGCGGGCCGGTGCCCGCCATGGTGGCCTTGATGACCACGGCGGACGGCAACCGCCCCACCGCGATCCACCGGACCCCGCTCCGCCTGGACGGCACACGGGACCGCGACAGGCCCAAGAAAATGTTGGGGCCGTCCGGTGGCGCCGTCATCCGCCTGTCTCCCGACGATGACGTGACCATGGGGCTCGGGCTTTCCGAGGGCATCGAGACCGGCCTTTCCGTCCTGGCCGCCGGCTGGGCGCCCGTGTGGGCCGCCGGGAGCGCGGGCACGATCCGCACATTCCCGGTGTTGGGTGGGGTCGAGGCCCTGACCGTTTTCGCCGATCACGATCAATCCGGGGCCGGACTGGACGCTGCCCGCGCCTGTGCCCAGCGGTGGGCCGACGCCGACCGCGAGGCCACCGTGCGCGCCCCGCGTACCGTGGGCCACGACTGGAACGACGAAACACCGAGGGCCGCCTGATGGATCAACCCGAGGGGCATTTCAACGCGCGCGGATCGGCCGAGTCCTACGGGCCGCGCCTGCCCATGCGCACCATCGACCCGACCGCGTGGGCCGGCAAACCGATCCCGGAACGCCGCTGGATGGTGGCCGATCTTGTGCCCCACGGGTCCGTCACCATGCTGTCAGGCGACGGCGGGCTGGGCAAATCTCTATTGACCCTCCAGTTGGCCGTTGCTTCAGCGACCGGACGGCATTTTCTCGGGCAGGCGACGGAACACTGTCGGGTGTTTGGTCTGTACTGTGAGGATGACGCCGACGAAATCCACCGCCGGCTTGCCGATATCACGCGGGCGGAGTCGCTGGGGTTCGACGCCCTGGCCGGGTTCCGGTTCGCCTCCCGCGTCGGGGAGGCCAACGAGTTTGTCCGCCGCGACAAGTTCGGCAAGCCGCAAGGCCCGAGTCAGGTGTTCTTTGACACACTAGAGACGGCCAAGCGGTTCGGCGCGCGGCTGGTGATCCTCGACGGGTTGCATGACCTGTTCGACGGAAACGAGAACTCCCGCCCGGAGGCGCGCCAATTCGTGAACATGCTCCGGCGGATCGCACTCGACGTGAACGGCGCCGTGATCCTGTGCGCGCATCCCTCCCGCGCCGGCCTGGCCGATGGCACGGGCACGAGCGGTTCGACCGCCTGGAACAACGCGGTTCGATCCCGGCTGTACCTCTCCCGGCCGCGCGAGACCGACGACGACGGGGAGGATCGGGACGCGCGGACCCTTTCGACCAAAAAGAGCAATTACGGGGTCGTGGGCGACGAACTGCGGATCCGGTGGCAGGAAGGCGTTTTCGTCCTGGACGAGCCGGACACGGGGTTCCTTGGGCGCATGGACGCCCGCCCGAAGGCAAACCGGGCGGAAGAAGCGTTCTTGGCCTGTCTGGACGCGGTGGCGGAACAGGGCCGCACGGTAACCGACGCCAGCAACAGTCCGAAGTTCGCCCCCAAGGTGTTCGCCACCATGCCGCAAGCCCGTGGGATCGGCCGGAAGCCGCTTGAGAAGGCCATGGTGGCGCTGTTCTCCGCCGGGACCATCAAGGTTGGCGTCGCGGGACATTACGCGAACAGGACCCCCATTCCGGGGATTGTCCGTACCGCGCCAGGGGCCGCGTGATGGTGGGCATGAAAGCGCACGCGGTGCGCCCGCTGTCGGTGCGCCCAAGCGCACAGAAGCGCACAAGGGTCTCCCGTAACCCATTGATTTTGTTGCACACGCGTGTTGCACAGAAGCGCACACAAGTCTCCTGTAAGTCATTGATTTTGTTGCACAGGGGTGCACGCACACACGTCCTATACCCTAAAGGGTATATCCCCGCCCCCCTGGGGGTGGGGTGCGGGGCTCTGGAAGGGATGACGCGATGACCGACCACACCGAAACCATCCTGTCCGCCTTCGAGGCCATCACGGCGGAACGTGTCGCGCTTCGAGACATCGAGGCCCCTGCCCGCCCTGTCGAAACCGCCATGCGCGCCCGTGTCCGCGACCTGGGGGAGCGCATCCACGCGGCCGGCGGGTTCGACCGGATGCAAGCCGTCTGGATGGATGTTTCCGAGGCCAGCCGCCGCGCCGGATCGTTCCTGGATCGCGCCTGGAATGGCGTGGGGGAGTGGCGGGCATGATCGATTCCACCGCCACCACCGACGTGTTGCTCGACGGCGCCAATGCGGTCTTGGCGTCGCCGTTCACCAGCGCGTCCAGCCGGGAGCTTGCGCGTCGGGTGCTGGCGGAGGGTGGGCTCCCGCGCCTCCGGGATCGGGGTCCGCGCCTGATCCATGACTTCGTGCCCCTGGCCGTGATCGGGATCGGGCTCGCGCATCTCGCCGCGCCTGACCCGCACACCCGCGTTCGCGCCCTGGCCCTGGTCCATTCGGAGTCCCCGGCCGCGTTGTCGCTACTGGACGCGCCGGCTGAACCGCCGGATGCCGCGTGATGGAGACCGCCGCCATGTCCGCTTCAATGTCCGCTTCGCGCGTTGTCGTCACCCGCCCCGCCGGTCCCGATGGTCCCGCCGTGCTGGCCGTCTTTGGCGACAGCCCCCGGCCCATCGTCACGGTGCCCCTGACCCCGCGCCGCGTGCTGCGACTGGCCGGTGAGTTGCTGGCGTCTGTCGAGCCGGCCGAAATCGGCTCAGAGACGCCCGCACATGCACATCTTGCCCGGCCGCACCCCGTCCACACGGACGACGGAGACGCGAATCCTGGGGCGCCGGAGGGCGGATTCGGGATCCATCCAGGGGGGCAGGCATGACCGATGACACCCGAAATAACGGCGGGGCAACGGAAGGCCGGGACGAAAAGGGGCGGTTCGCTCCCGGCAATCCTGGCCGCCCCCGTGGCGCACGCCACAAGGCGACCCTGGCAGTCGAGGCGATCCTTGACGGGGAGGCCGAGGCGCTGACCCGGCGGGCCATCGAATTGGCGATGGAGGGCGATACGACCGCCCTTCGTCTCTGCCTTGAGCGCATCGCCCCGCCCCGTAAGGACGCCCCCATCCGTTTTGACCTGCCTGCCATCGCCCGCGCCACCGATGCCGCTGGGGCCATGAGCGCGCTTCTGGCCAGCGTGGCCGCTGGTGACGTCACGCCGCAAGAGGCGGCTGGCGTTGCCGGCCTGATCGAAGCTTGGCGAAAAACCAAGGAGACGAGTGACCTTGAAAGCCGAATCGCCGTGCTTGAAGCAGCGCGTCAAAAGTCCTGATTGAAGGAGAATCACAATGCGAAACATGGACAAGCGTATTCATAACCTTGGCGCCGACATGTCCGCGCCGGAGCGGGTGTTGGCCGCGCTGGACGCCATCACGGCAGACGACGACTCGACACTTGATTGGCTGAAAAAGACCGCGCCGCACAAGTCCTACACCGCGACCGACGGCGCCTATTCGGACACGATGAACGCCGCCCATCATGTCGCGCTGCACTTCGACCGGGCATTCTACAAGGGCATGGTCGAGGCCACGACCGTCATCGCCGCGCAACTGATCGCCATGCCTCGGATGAAGGACGTCACCGACGAAGAACGGCCGGCCCTGGCCGATCAGATTGAGCGCCTCGAAACCCGCGCCGATGACCTGACGGACACCCTGACGGTGCTGGCCGTTGGCTTGGAGACTTTCGCACACCGGATCGGGATCGACCTTCACCGGCTCATGGCTCTGTCCTTGGTGCTGGACCTGGACGCCGACGCTTTCGAGCGCTACCGGAACCCGCCGGACGGCACGACCGAGCGCTTGGCTGACGATATCAGCGGGGTTGCCGACAACTTCGCCGCGATCTGGCGGCGCTGCGGACCCGAGGTCCTGCCCAGCTTCCGCGCCCACGCGGCGTGAACTCCTGAGCGTCCCGATCCCCGAGACCCGGCCCGAACCATCGGCGCAGGGTTTCTTTTCCTCCGGCCCCGAACACCTCCCAGCCGCGACCTGATCGACCTGATCCGGCATCGTCGGCGCCTTCGACCGGGCACACCCTGATCGGAGCCGAAATCCGTTCTGGTGGCTACTATGTGGCTACTGGCAACGAACAAGGGGCTAGGCGATGTGGCCTAACCCCTTGATTTCATTGGTGCCCCCGGCAGGACTTGAACCCGCAACCCCCTGATTACAAATAAGAGTAGATAGGCGCGTACTCCCCGACACGTCCCGACGCGGACCCATGTTATATGCTTGTTTTGTCGTGCTTTGTCGGCCATACTCTCTGAATGGAACCGACATAGAGACACACAAGATATCGGTCCCACGGGGTCCGCAGTGGGTCCGCAGATTTTGCGGACCCCGCCGGGAGCCGGTGACGGATCGTCAGGGGCGTCACCATGAAGCTGACCGAGAAAACGATAGCCGCCCTGGACTGCGAGGCTGGCCGGCGCGACCGTCTGGTCTTCGATGACGACGTGTCGGCCCTGGCCGTCCGCGTCACCGCTGCCGGTTCAAAGACCTTCCTGGCCCAATACAGCATGGGCCGTGAGAAGCGCCGCGTCCCGCTGGGCAAGTGGGGCGCCGTGACGCTGGCCGAGGCCCGCAAGGCCGCGCGCACGATCATGGGCGAAGTCGCCGCCGGCAAGGACCCGGCCGGGGAACGCAAGGCCCAGCGCCAACAGGCCCAGGCCAAGGCGGAGGCCGACCGCTACACCCTGGCCGCACTGCTGGACGACTGGAGCGCCCTGGCCCTGCATGACAAGAGCCCGCGCTATCAGGCCGAGGCCGTCCGCGCCGTCCGCGTGGCGTTTGGTAAACACCTGGACCGACCCGCCGCCGGCCTGACCAGAACCACCGCGTTGAAGATCCTCGACGGCATGGTGAAGGCCGGAACGCCCGCGCTGGCAACCCGCACCCTGGCCTATGGCCGCGCCTGCTACGGATGGGCCGTGAAGCGCGGCAAGCTGACCGACAACCCGTTCGCCGGCTTGCCCGCGCCCGCGACCGTGCCCAGCCGCGACCGTGCCCTGACCGCCGTTGAAGTCGGCGCCGTGTTCGCCGCCGCTGAGACCATGCCGTTCCCGTTCGGGCCGCTGTTCCGCGTGCTGTTGCTGACCGCCCAGCGCCGGGAGGAAGTCGCGGGAATGCGGTGGTCGGAACTCTCCCCGGACCTGACCACCTGGACCTTGCCGGGGACCCGAACCAAGAACGGGCAGGAACACGTTGTCCATCTGTCCGAACCTGCCCGCGCAGTCCTGTCCGGCCTGCCCCGCGTCCAGGGCCAGGACCTGGTTTTCTCCACCACCGGCAAGACCGCGCCGTCCGGGTTCAGCGCCGCCATGACGCGGCTGCGCAAGGCCACCGAAGCCGAGCGCGCCCGCCGGGCCGATGCTGCCGGGGAGCCCGCGCCGCGCCCGATGGCGGAATGGCGCCTACATGATTTCCGCCGGTCCTGTGTGACCTGGTTGGCCGATCACGGGTTCAACCCCGTGGTGGCCGACAAGATCCTCAATCACGTTGCCGCCACCGGCCTGTCGGACGTGGCGCGCGTCTATCAGAAAAGCGCGTTCCTGACCGAGCGCAAGGCCGCCCTCGACGCATGGGGCGCCCATGTGCAGGCGATGGCCGAGGGCCGCACCGCCGACCCCGACGTGATCGACCTGAACGCCCACCGGGCCGGGGAGGCGGGTTGACGTGGCGCGGGGGAAGCAGGGCAGGATCAGGGCTCAGGGCGGCATTGGATGGGGGCGCCTGTCCTATGCCGTCAAACTGTCCAGCATGGCCCCGCCCGGCAAGGCCGATGGTCTGAAAGCCATGTCCCGGACTGATATTCGCGCAATACGGGACCGGGCAAGGGATGCCGTGAACCGGTATCGGCTATCTCAGGGGCATCAAGCCTATGGGCGCGAATTGACCGCCTGCCTGCGACCCGTCGCGGGAGCCGCAAAGCAACTGCTGCTGTATCCAAACTCCCCAGCGATCAGGAAAAAGACGGCCCGGCAACTGGACAGGCTGGCGACGGAAAAGAACCTGACCATCCGATTGCATGTCCGGGACACGCTGCGGGGTCCCCACATGGCCCGCCTGCGGGCAGACATTCAGGCCGGCGCCTACCGTCAGGACGATGATCGGCGCCGTCAGGCCGCCGCGCGACACGATGCCCTGGCCAAGCAGGGCGACAGGCGAATGGAGCGACTGCGGGACGCCCTGGAAGCGAGCATGGTCCATGATCGAGATATGCTGACCGGCCGCGACCGCGTGACGCTCGGCCGGCTGGCAGGGTGCGCGTGTGCCACCCCTGCCCAGAGCCGCTACACCGACCCGGCCCTATGGCAACTGGTCTGCGACGTGCTGCCCATATGGCAGGCCGTCACGGGGAAACGCGGCGCGCCTGACAAGCAACTGACGGCATACGGGACAACCTACATGGAGGCCCCGATACAAGGCTGGCTTCACGCGGCATGTGTGGCCGCCGGATGCCCGCCGCCATCGGCGCATGTGGTCGCGCGCATGGTGCAGAAGGCGCTCCGGTACCGATAGGGGAGGGGTACCCCCAGAATTATGCATTGGTTCGCGCGGGGCGCGGGTGTGGTCCTGTCGGGAGGTATCGACCACCGACGGAGTGCCCACCATGGCGACCACCGCTTTCCCGAGTCCGCACGAACTGCCCGACCCCCTGATGACCCAGGGGCAGGCCGCCGCGTACCTCTCCAAGACCGTCCGCACCCTTGAGCGATGGCGTCGTGATGGCGTCGGCCCCCGGTATCTGCGCGTCGGCCGGACCATCCGGTATCGCCGCGCCGACGTGGACGCATGGCTTGGGGGCCGTGAGTACGCCTCGCAGGCGGAAGAACTGGCCGCCGCCCCCGCCGATCAGGCCGCGTAGGGCTGCGTCATGCGTGACCTAGCCCCCCACATGCCCGATGTTGCCCGGCGCCTGCTGGGCGATCCCAGCCGGGCGCATAGCACGCGCACCGACTGGCGGTTCGGCCGTCACGGATCCCTGTCGGTCGATATCCGTAAGGGCGTCTGGCGGGATCATGAGGCCGGGGAAGGTGGTGGCGTCCTGGCGCTGGTCGAGCGATGCACCGGCCTACGCGGCCGGGAGGCTGCCGAGTGGATCGGGCTACCGCCGGACGACACCGACCACACCCCGCGCCGCGCCCCCAGGCCCGAGCCGCGCCCGGACCCCATGACCGAGCCGGAGACCCGCCAGCGCATCCAGCGCGCCGGGGCGATATGGCGCGCATCGGTGCCGATCACGGACACCCCGGCCGCCGTCTACCTGACCGGGCGCGGGTGTGCCATGCCGCCGGCCGGCGCCGACGTGATCCGGTATCACCCCGCTTGCCCGTATCAGGGCGGGCCGGTGCCCGCCATGGTGGCCTTGATGACCACGGCGGACGGCAACCGCCCCACCGCGATCCACCGGACCCCGCTCCGCCTGGACGGCACACGGGACCGCGACAGGCCCAAGAAAATGTTGGGGCCGTCCGGTGGCGCCGTCATTCGTCTGTGCGATGACGCCGAGGTGACCATGGGGCTTGGCCTGGCCGAAGGTATCGAGACCGGGCTTTCCGTCCTGGCCGCCGGCTGGGCGCCTGTCTGGGCCGCCGGGTCCGCCGGGACCATCCGCACCTTCCCCGTGCTGTCCGGAATCGAGGCCCTGACCATCTTTGCCGATCACGACCGATCCGGGGCCGGACTGGACGCCGCCCGCGCGTGTGGCGAGCGGTGGGCCGATGCCGGGCGGGAGGTGACCATTACCGCGCCGCCCACCTGCGGGCATGACTGGAACGACGCACTCGGACATCGGGGGGCCGCATGACAGCCGACTCGCCCGAGGCCCGGTTCGCCGCCGCCGGCGCAATCGTGGAGCATTGGCCCGCCCGCCGCGCGCCCGATCCAGCCCCCTCGCCCATAGGGCCGCACTATCCCGCGCCCGCCGGGACCGCCGCCGAGGCCCGCCGCGCCCTGGCCGACCTGATCGGCCGGTTCATCCACGAGGCTGCGGACTACCACGCGACACGCCGCGAGATACAGGCCCGCGCCGAGGCAGGCGACCCTGTGACGATGCCACCGCCTCCGGCCCTGGCCGTGCCCGTGGGCGTTGGGATCGGCAAGACGCACGCCGCCCGTGTCGCCATCGCCACCGCCTTGCGCGACCGCACGTTGGCCCGCCCCATCGTCTACGCCGTCCCGACCCACCAGCTTGGGCGCGAGCAGGTTGACGCCTTCGCCGCGCTTGGCGTGACCGCCGCCCTGTGGCGGGGCCGATCCGATGGTGACGGCGACCCCGAGCGGGCCACCTGCCATGATATGGCCGCCGTCCGCGACGCCATGGCCGCCGGCGCCGATCCGGAAACAGCCATCTGCGGCAAGCCCGGTAGCGAGACCTGCCCACACCGGGACACCTGCGCGTTCCAGCTTCAGAAGCCGGTGGTGGCCGCCGCCGACGTGGTGATCCTCCCCCATGCGAGCCTGTTCTACCGGCGCCCCAAGGCCATCGCCAAGCCATCGCTGATCGTGATTGATGAGGGCTTTACGAGCGAGGGACTGC
Source organism: uncultured Rhodospira sp. (assembly GCF_937138205.1). Lineage (GTDB taxonomy): Bacteria > Pseudomonadota > Alphaproteobacteria > Rhodospirillales > Rhodospirillaceae > Rhodospira. The sequence continues at coordinate 16,960 of NZ_CAKZOT010000012.1, forward strand.
GGTCTGCATCGGTGGCGCTGGACGTGATCGAGGATCAGGCGTCGGCAATGATGCCGGACGGCGACATGTCTGCCTCCAACGACCTTGCGACGGCGCGCGCGATGCTATCCCGCGCCATGCGGGCCACCGAGCCCGGAACGCACGTCACCCTGACCGCGCTGCGGGCCGAGGGGCTGACCGCCGACGAAGCGCGCGAAGCGCGAAAACTCGAATGGCGCCGCAAGGCTGACCCCGGCATGTCCCCCGGCATGGCGACCGAAGACCGACGCGCCGCTGTGGCTGCCGCCGCCGGGAATGCCGCCATCCCGGCCCTGGCCGCCGTCTGGCGTCTCGTGGCCGATGCGCTGGACGGTGACCATGACGCCGCCGGGCTGACGGTGGATTGGGCGACCGGGCGCGACGGTGGATCATATCTTGCCGCCCGCGCGCGCTGGCGGGCCGACCTGCCGGACTCGTGGTCCGACGGAACGCCGATCCTGCACATGGACGCCACCATGCGCCGTGAGCTGGTGGCGCTGTATCTTCCCCGCGCCCGGTTCGGTGATCCGGTGGACGCGGTGACGCCGAACGTCCAGGTGCGGCAGGTTCTCGGGGCGCCGGTGTCCGCCCGTCGGCTGACCCCGCGCGAGGGTGCGCCGGATCGGGACCACAAGGCAGCGCGGCACAGCCTGCGGGACCTGCTGGCCTATACGCGGTTGCGGGCCATGATGCTACGCCGCCCCGCCGTTGCTGGTCCCGACGTGCTGGTGATCGGGCAGCGCCGCGCCGTCGAGGCCCTGCGCGAAGCCGGGTTGCCGTCCAATGTGGACGCGGCGCATTTCAATGCCCTGGCCGGGCTGGACCGCTGGCGGGACGTGGCCGGGATGATCGTCATGGGCCGGACCCTGCCGGCACCGGGCACCGTCGAGGGCATGGCCGCCGCGCTGACCAACCGGCCCCCGGAGGCCCGGCCGGATGGCTGGTGGTACGACCGCGAGGCCCGAGGCATCCGCATGTCCGACGGCACCGCGCACGCCATCCAGGCCGAAATGCACCCAGACCCCATGTGCGAGGCCATCCGGTGGAGCGTCTGCGAGGCCGAGTTGGTCCAGGCCATCGGGCGCGGGCGCGGCGTAAACCGCGATGCAGACACGCCGCTGTCGGTGGACCTGCTGACGGACGTGGTGTTGCCGCTGGTGGCGAATGAGGTGACGGACTGGGCAGCGGTTCGGCCAACGCGAGAAGCCGCGATGATCGCTCAGGGCGTGTATCTGGACAACGCGGCGGATCGGGCCAGGGCGTTCCCTGATCTGTGGCCGACGGCTGACGCTGCGAAGAAGGACGCACAGAGGTGCGGGACAAACTGCTATTATATATCCTCTCTAATAGCAAAATGTCCCCCACCTCCGTCCGTCAGGTACCGTGTCGCCGGTCCCGGCCGTCGCATCGAGAGTGCCGCTTTCGACCCCGACACGATCCCCGATCCCGAGTCCTGGTTGACCGAACGTCTCGGGCCGCTCGCCCTTTACGAGCCCGAGACCACCACCGCGTCCGTCGTTCACGCGGACATCCCGTTCCCCACCGAGGCCGCGCCGGTGACGGTGGATCGTGCGCCGTGGGCGCCCGCCGTCATCCAGACCGCGCCGCTGGCATCACCCGCCGCCGAGTGCCTGGAGCCCGACGAGGCGCTGGACGCGCTCGACGGCGACATGGACGCCGCGCACGACATTTGGGACACCTGCAACGCCCTGCTGGACGCCGCCACGAGCCTGTTCCGTGGCCCGACGGAGGCATGGGCATGACCGCGCCGCGTCCTGATTGGGGGCCATGGGCCGATGGCCTGACCGAGACCGAGCGGGCCGCCCGATGCCGTGCCTTGGCGATGGCCGTCCGGCTTCATGCTGGTCCCGCTGGGGCCGATGCCGTCGAGGCCCTGCGCCGGGCGGAGGCCGATCCCGAAGCCCTGGACGATGCCGCCGCCGCGCTCAATCGCCTGCCTACCCTCTACATGCGCCGCGCCGTCGCATCGTTTGCTGCCCTGCACCGGCCCCGGAGGGATGCCGCATGATCGACCCGGCCGACACCTGCGACCCGCTGCTGGACGGCGCCCATGCGGTTCTCGCCAGTCCGTTCACCAGCGCGTCCAGCCGGGAGCTTGCGCGCCGGGTGCTGGCGGAGGGTGGGCTCCCGCGCCTCCGGGATCGGGGTCCGCGCCTTATCCATGACTTCGTGCCGTTGGCCGTGGTCGGGATCGGGTTCGCCCATGTCGCAGCACCCGACCCGCGCACCCGGACCCGCGCCCTGGCCCTGATCCGCTCCGAGGCGCCCGCCGCGCTGGCCCTGTTGGATGCGCTGGCCGAGCCGCACCTCGATCCCCTGGACGCTGCGTGATGGAGGCCGCCGCCATGACCGCCCCCCGCGTGATCGTCTCCCGCCCCGCCGGCCCCGATGGTCCCGCCGTCCTGGCCGTCTATGGCGATAGCCCCGCGCCCATTGTGGCCGTGCCCCTGACCCCGCACCGGGTGTTGCGGCTGGCCCGTGAGCTTCTGGCCGCCGTCGAGCCGTCCGAAATTGGGCCAGAGAGGCCCGCCCATGCGCGACCTGCTGGCCCGCACCCCGAGGGCGCGAAGGGGCAAGGCGCGAATCCTGAGTCTCCCCAGGGCGGATCACGGACCATCGAAGGGACGGGCCATGACTGACGAACCCCGTTTCCGGGCCGTTGAAACGGAGGGCCGGGACGCGAAGGGCCGGTTTGCTCCCGGCAACCCCGGCCGCCCTCGTGGGGCGCGCCACCGTGCGACCCTGGCCGCTGAGGCCATCCTCGACGGGGAGGCCGACGCCCTCACCCGGAAGGCCGTCGAACTCGCCATGCAGGGGGACACGGTCGCCTTGCGCCTTTGCCTTGAGCGGATCGCCCCGCCCCGTAAAGACCGGCCCGTGACGGTCGAACTGCCCGCCCTGGACGGGGCGGGAGGCATCACCGCCGCCATGGCAACCGTTCTTGAAGCCGTCGCCGCCGGAAGCCTGACCCCCAGTGAGGGGCAGGCCATGGCCGCGCTGATCGAAGCCCACCGCCGCGCCGTCGAGACTGCCGAGCTTGAGGCGCGCATTACAGCACTGGAGGACCGGACATGAGCATGAGCACAAGGGGCCTGAGCGCCCGCCTTGGCCGCATCGAGGAATCCGTTACGGGCGGAACAGCGGGAGAGGTTGCCGACGCGCTGGCGCTGGTCCGCGCTCACGCTGCCGTCAAGATCAGGCCCGACTTGGCAACGGACGCGGATCGTGAGCGGGTAAACGGCGCAACATGGGCCGATATTCAGCGCGCCCACGGCATCGCCGCGACGGCGGCACGCGCTCAGGGGCACGGGGGCGGGCTGGCCGCCGTCACAACCTTCGCCATCCGCACCGAAACAGGAGACCGAGACCGATGACGACGCCCCTGTCCCGCCGCCTGACGCGGCTTGAGGCCGACATGCCGGACCCCACCGAGAGCACGGTTCTGCTGGTGGATACGGGCATCCCACGAGCCCCGGACGATCCGCCCGCGCATGAGGGGGCATCCACCATCGTTCGGATGGTGGTCCCGGCGGGGCGGAAACGCTTGCGCCCTGCCTGACCATACTGCGCAGCGTTCAGCGTTCACATGTACCCCGCCCGCCCCTGGGGAGACCTGGGGGCGGGTTTCTCATGCCCACCGCCCCGACATTCCCCGACGCCAGCATTTCATCCCGAGGGGTCCGCATGGGGTCCGCTAATGAAAAACGGCCCCCGCGATGGAGGCCGTTTCGGGGTCTAACCCCTTGATTTAACTGGTGCCCCCGGCAGGACTTGAACCCGCAACCCCCTGATTACAAATCAGGTGCTCTACCAGTTGAGCTACAAGGGCACAATGAGGGCGCGGTTCGGTGGGGAGCGCGTAACCTCTCTGCCTCCCGACTCGCATCCGGCGTTCCAGACAGTGCCGCACGCGTCCACCAATCTCACGTCCGCCTATATATCGTCTCATCGCGGCGATGGCCAGAGGGGGGCCGGCTCCAAAATTTCACCGACGGAGACATCCCCCATGGCCGAACAGGCCAAGAGGACGGCGGCGCTTTCGCTTCGGGGAGGCGACGCCGTCCGGTCAAGGCCTCACGCGCCGTCGTCCCCGGGGTCAACGGGTTCAAGCGCGGCGCGCCGCAGTTCGTACAAGGCCACCGCGCACGCGTTGGAGACGTTCAGGCTCTCCACAGCACCGGGTACCATGGGCAGGCGGGCGAGGTGGTCGCAGTGCTCGCGCGTCAGGCGTCGCAGGCCGGCGCCCTCGGCGCCCAGAACGAGGGCCAGGGGGCCGGACAGACCGGCGCCGGCCAGGGTGACAGGGGCGGCCGCGTCGAGCCCGACGCTCCAGTAGCCCAGGTCCCTCAGATCGGTCAGCGCGCGGGCGAGGTTGGTCACGCGGATCAGCGGCACGCGCTCCAACGCGCCGCTGGCGGCCTTGGCCAGCGTGCCGGTCTCGGCCGGGCTGTGGCGGTCCTGGGTGAGGACGGCGCGGGCGCCGAACGCCGCCGCCGACCGCAGGATCGCGCCGACATTGTGCGGATCGGAGACTTGGTCCAGCACCACGACGACGGCGCTTTCGTCCGGGGCAGGGGGGGCGAGGTCGGCGACCGCGCTGTCAGGCAGCGGGCCGGCCTCCAGCACCAGACCCTGGTGAACGGCGCCGGCGGGCAACAGGGCGTCGAGGGCGGCGCGGTCGGCCGGTTCCACGACGAGCGCGCGGGCGGCGGCCGCCTGCGCCACGCCGGCGGCGGCCTCGGCCGTGGCCAGCAGGCGGCGCACCGGGCGCGCGGGGTTGGTCAGGGCCGCCGCGACGGCATGACGGCCGTACAGGCGCAGCGGCGCGTCGCCGGGCTGGCCCGGCCTGCGCGTCCGTGGCCGGGCGGGCGCGCCGGCGGATTTGGCTCGGTGGGGTCGCGACATGGGCTCCCGTCCGGATCGGGGGTGATGCTCCCTGCGATAGCACGCGCGGCGCGGCGACGGAATGCCAGGAAAACGGCCCCGCGTTCCACCAAGATCGTCATTGACATCACAAGGCAAATCCCCATAGTGCGGGGTCTCCGCGCGGGCAGGGCGCAGCCCGTGGAGGGGTGGTCGAGTGGTTAAAGGCACCGGACTGTAAATCCGGCGGGGTAACCCTACGTTGGTTCGAATCCAACCCCCTCCACCATTCACCGCCCTGTCCGGGCGCGGAGTCTTCGGGGTGCGGGTGTAGCTCAATGGTAGAGCCCCAGCCTTCCAAGCTGGTTGTGTGGGTTCGATTCCCATCACCCGCTCCAACCCGATATGGCACCAGACTGGCGGTCGCGCGCAGGGGCGCGAGGGCCGGACTCGGGCCGGCGGGCGTGGCTCGTCGGCCCTTGGTCTTTCATGAGCGTGGCGCGCGCGCCGCGACTCGGGGTAACCCGGTTGAGGCAGGGACTGGTGCGGCACGGCGGAAGAGTCACAGGCATGGGCCGCTGGGACAAGGACGGAAAAGAACATGGCGAAGGAAAAGTTTGACCGCAGCAAGCCGCACTGCAACGTGGGGACGATCGGGCACGTTGACCACGGCAAGACGACCCTGACGGCGGCGATCACGAAGGTTCTGGCGGAGACGGGCGGGGCCACGTTCTCGGCGTACGACATGATCGACAAGGCGCCGGAGGAGAAGGCGCGCGGGATCACGATCTCGACGGCGCACGTGGAATACACGACGGAGAACCGCCACTACGCGCACGTCGACTGCCCGGGGCACGCCGACTACGTGAAGAACATGATCACGGGTGCCGCGCAGATGG
>NZ_CAKZOT010000013.1 GCF_937138205.1 uncultured Rhodospira sp.
TTGATGCTCTGAGAGATCATGAACAACGCCGCGAGAGTAGGTCCGGAAATCGCCTCGCGGCGGGCCGATCCTGCGGTCTACCCGGAAGAGTGTGGCGGAGAGAACACGGGCGTCCTTACGCTCAAAGAACAGTGTTGTGCCGGGCAACATGTACGCGTCAGAATTAGGGCTTCGAAGGGTAGGGTGATCCAGAACCAAAGGATGACGGTCGCCGATGACGCCGGGGCGTCTTGCCGGGTGCGCCGGTGCGGCTGTGGGCCGCACACAGCAACGCTGATATCAGCGTCCTCACCCCTGCAATCGAAGGACCTCGCGCATGGCGGACGGCGTTCTCTTTCCTGCCGGACTCTGGCCTGCCCTGGCGGTTGGGGAGCTCGTCGTGCTGGCGGGGGCCGTTTGGGCTCTGGTCGTGGTGCGTTGGCGCAGGATCCGCGATGCGGCGGAGTCCCAGGAACACCTCGGGATCGCGGCGCAGGCCATGGGCATTGGCCTGTGGAGTCTTGACCTGAGGACCAACCGGTTGACCTGGGACGACCGGATGTTCGCGCTGTATGGCCGGGACCGCGGCGATTTTCGGGGCGCCTACGACGTCTGGCGCGAGAGCCTGCACCCCGATGATCTGAGCAAGGCGGAGACGGCGTTTCGCAACGCGGTTGAAGGGCCGACCGCGTTCGATACCCAGTTCCGCATCGTGCGCCCCGACGGCACCATCCGCCATATCCGCGCCTTTGCCCAGGTTCTGCTCGACCCAAAGGGGCAGCCGACCCGGATGGTCGGCACCAACACCGACGTGACCGACCAAGCCGAACTGGCCGACCGCCTGACCAAGCTCGCCAGGACCCTGCCGGGCGCGGTGTTCCAGATGCGGCGCACCGCCGAGGGCCGCTGGACCATTCCGTTTCTCGACGGCGGTCTGACCGCCGCCTTCGGGCTGCCGCAAGGGCGCCTCTGCACGGATGCCGCGGCGCTGTTCGACCGTGTTCACCCCGACGACCGCGACCATCTGAGGCGGTCCGCGGAGGCGTCGGCCCGCGACCTGACGGTCTGGGCGCGTGAGATGCGGGTGATGAGCGCGGGGGGAACGCCTCTTTGGCTGGCCGTGCAGGCCATGCCGGAGCGTCTGTTCGACGGATCGGTTCTCTGGCACGGCGTCCTGACCGACATTTCCGCGCGTCGCGCCATCGAGGCGGCGCTCGCCCGGTCCGAGCGGCGATTCCGCGACATCGCCGAAACCCTGTCCGACTGGATCTGGGAGGTCGATGCCGACGGCCGCTATACGTATGTGGCTGGCAACGTGATGGAGTCGTTGGGGTATCGGCCCGACGAAATGCTGGGCCGCGCGCCCTTTGATTTTCTGAATGTCTCGCCCGATCCGGACACCGCCCGCGCCGCGTTCCGGCAAGCCGTTTCGAGTGCGGTTCCCATCAAGGATCACGAGACGTGGAACCGCGCCCGCGACGGCCGATTGGTCTGCGTTGTGACGAACGGCATCCCGATTCTGGACGATCATGGCGCCGTGATCGGCTACCGGGGGACCGACAAGGACATCACGGCTCGCAAGGCCGCCGAGGACAGAGCCCGCATGACGCATGAGCGCTATGTGGAATCGCAGTTGATCGGCCGCGTCGGGCACTGGCGCCGGGACCTGCGATCCAGCGAGGTGACGTGGTCAGAGGGCGTGTTCGCCATCTTCGGGCTCGACCCCACGACGTTTGACACGGAATACGACGGGATCATCGACCTGATCGACCCTCGGGATCAGCACATCGTTGTCGACGCGCTGCACCGGATCGCCGCCACCGGTCACCCCGAAACCTACCACTTCCGCTTCCGCCGCGCGGATGGGGAGCGCATCATCTGGAACCAGGGCCATCTGGAAACCGACGCCGACGGGACACCGGTCGCGGTGTTCGGTGTCGTGCGAGACGTGACGGAGGAGCAGACGCGCCTCGACGCGCTGACCGAGGAGCGTCGCAAGGCGCTGGAGCTCATGGAACTGGCGCAGACGGCCAGCCTCGCCAAGTCCAGCTTCCTCGCCACGATGAGCCACGAGCTGCGTACGCCGCTCAACGCCATCATCGGGTTTTCGGAAATGATGACCCTGCAAACCCTGGGTCCCATGACGCCGGTCTATGTGGAGTACACCCACAATGTCCTGGACAGCGCGCGGTTCCTGCTGTCGCTGATCGACGACATTCTCGATCTGGCCCGCGTGGAAAGCGGCCGGCGCGAGATCACGGTCAAGGCCCTGGATGTGACCGAGGAAATCGAGGCCTGCGTCAGGACGGTTGCGTTGAAGGCGAAAGAACGCGACCTGACCGTGCGGACAGAGGTGGCGCCCGACACCGGAACGCTGGTCGCCGACCAACGGGCCGTGCGTCAGGTTCTTCTCAACCTTGTGTCCAATGCCCTCAAGTTCACGCCGCCCGGCGGCCATGTCATGGTGCGGGCGGAGGGCGCCGGCGATGGCGCCGTCCGGCTGACCGTCGAGGACACCGGCATCGGCATCCCTCCGGAGGACCACGACCGCGTTTTCGAGGCTTTCAGCCGCGCCCGCGATGCCGACCAGAGAGCGATCCAGGGCACGGGCCTGGGCCTGACCCTCGTCAAGGCGTTGATGGACCTGCACGACGGCCATGTCACACTGAGAAGCGCGCCGGGCCATGGGACCGCCGTGACCGTTGTCTTTCCGCCGCGAGAGGCAAATCTCATGGCGCATCAAGGCAAACCTGCCCTGGTTTAGGGGTGAACTGGTCCCGAAAAATGAAACAGAAGATTGGGAACCGGCGCCCCGATTGACCTTGGTTCGGGGCCACCTTGATCCCCCTGACAATCAAAAACATAATTTTAGTTCAGGT
>NZ_CAKZOT010000014.1 GCF_937138205.1 uncultured Rhodospira sp.
GAATGGGTGTCCGGATGTTGGTGGAATGGGTGTCCGGATGCCGTGGAATACGCAGTGGATTGCGCATTGTCGCGCAACATTCTCTAAAGTTAATAAAAAACTCCGCCACTTCTCCATAGTTTTTGCGCACGCACATTTCCTGTGGTGCCAATAATGTCACGTTCACAATTTTGCCGCGTGACTTTTTGGCTTCAACAAATTTCCCGATTGCGCCGCCCCTGGAAAATTTCTCAGAACTAAGTCTCTCCCTACTATTCTTATGCTTCAACCTATTTTGCCGCCGAAGCAAAATTGACCGATGTCTTTTCCTCTGCTTGCTCGATAGCTTTTTCATATCAGGGCACCAACAGACCTATCTTTCCTGCAATTCGAACAGAAATGGCACCACCTTAACGCTCACGCCCCCCTCACACATCCAGCCCCTCAACAAACCGCGCGTTCTCCTGAATGAACGCGAACCGGGTCTCGGCTTTCCGCCCCATCAGGCGTTCGACCAGCCCGGCCGTCTCGCGCGCCTCTTCCTGGTCCTCTTCCGTTTTCCTCCCGGGCACCTTCACCCGCAGCAGCACGCGGCCCTTGGGGTCCATGGTGGTCTCGCGCAGTTGCGCCGGTGGCATCTCGCCCAGGCCCTTGAAGCGGCTGACCTCGGTCTTGCCCCGTCCGGTCAGCACCTCGCGCGTCAGCCGCTCCCGGTCGGCGTCGTCGCGGGCGTAGACCACGGTGCCCCCCTGCGCCAGCCGGTACAGCGGCGGCTGGGCCAGGTACAGGTGCCCGCGCTCGATCAGCCCGGGCATCTCGCGGTAGAAGAAGGTCATCAGCAGCGACGCGATGTGGGCGCCGTCGACGTCGGCGTCGGTCATGATGACGACCTTGTCGTAGCGCAACTTCTCGACGTCGAAGCGCGCCCCCATGCCGCAGCCCAGGGCCTCGACCAGATCGGTCAGCTCCTGGTTGGCGCGCAGCTTGTCGGCGGACGCGGAGGCCACGTTGAGGATCTTGCCGCGCAGGGGCAGCACGGCCTGGGTTTCCCGCGCGCGCGCCTGCTTGGCCGAGCCGCCGGCCGAGTCGCCCTCGACGATGAACAGCTCGGTCCCCGCCGCGCCCGACCGCGAGCAGTCGGCCAGCTTGCCGGGCAGGCGCAGCCGGTTGGTGGCGGTCTTGCGGGCCGGGTCCTTGGCGGCCTTGCGGCGTTGGCGTTCCTCGGCGCGTTCCAGGGCAGCGGCCAGCAGCTTGCCGGCGCCGTCCGGGTCGGCCGACAGCCAGTGGTCCAGGTGGTCGCGCATGGCCTGCTCGACCAGCCGGGTGGCCTCGGCGCTGGCCAGCTTCTCCTTGGTCTGGCCCTGGAACTGCGGATCGCGCAGGAACAGCGACAGCAGCACGCAGGCGCCGCCGGTGACGTCGTCGGCGGTGAGCTGGCCGCCCTTTTTGTTCCCCGCCATCTCGGCATAGCCGCGAACGCCGCGCAGCAGCGCGTTGCGCAGGCCGGTTTCGTGCGTGCCGCCGTCCGGGGTCGGCACGGTGTTGCAGTAGGAGCCGAGGAACGGCTCGCCCTCCGCCGGCCAGGCGATGGCCCACTCGACGCGCCCCCGGTCCTCGGCCAGGTCGGCGCTGCCGGCGAAGAGGCCGGGGCCGATCACCGAGCGGCCCTTCAGGGTGGTTTCCAGGAAATCGCGCAGGCCGTTGGGGAAGTGCAGGTCCTCGCTGGCCGGGGTGGTCTCGCCCTCGCCGATCAGCGACTCGTCGCAGCGCCAGCGGATCTTCACGCCCCGGAACAGATAGGCCTTCGACCGCACCATGCGGTACAGCGCCGAGGGGCGGAAGCGGGCGCGCGGGCCGAAGATCTCCGGGTCGGGGCGGAAGCTGAGGGTGGTGCCGCGCCGGCGGCCGGGCAGCGAGCCTTTCTCCAGCGGGCCGGTGGGCACGCCGCGCACGTAGGCCTGGGTCCACAGGGCACCGTCGCGGGCGACCTCGACGCGCAGGTCGTCCGCCAGGGCGTTGACGGCGGAGACGCCGACGCCGTGCAGACCGCCCGAGACCTTGTACGCCCCGCCGCCGAACTTGCCGCCGGAATGCAGGGTGGTGAGGATCACCTCCAGCGCCGATTTGTCCGGGTGCTTCGGGTGCGGGTCCACCGGGATGCCGCGCCCGTTGTCGCGCACGGTCACGCGGTTGTCGGGGTCCAGCCGCACCTCGATGGTGGTGGCGTGGCCGGCCACCGCCTCGTCCATGCTGTTGTCCAGCACCTCGGCGACGAGGTGGTGCAACGCGCGTTCGTCGGTGCCGCCCACGTACATGCCGGGGCGCAGGCGCACGGGCTCCAGGCCCTCCAGCACGGCGATGTGGCGGGCGGTATAGTCGCCGTCTGTTGCCGGGGCGGAGCCGCTTTCGAAGAGATCATCCATGGGCCGGGAGTATAGAGGCGCGGGCGTCGCCGAACAAGGCGATCTGGTAGCCTGATGGCGGGCCGGCTACCCTATGTCGTGGTGTCGGGCCGGTGAGCGTCGTACACGCCTCGCCAGTCGAAGAACGGCGGCAACAAGTCGGGCGCCTGGAAATGCGCCGCCAGCGCCGGAATGGGGCAGAAGCCGGGGATCACCTCCAGCACCCGGTTGGTGGTGTTGCGCTCGGCGCCCTTGTGCGCCTTACGCTTCTCCTTGTGACCGACGTAGCGGGTGTTCTCGAAGCAGTCCCAGTGATCGCGCACCACCGACCCGTGGGTGAACAGGGTGTGGCTCATGTGCTGGGTGGTGCGCCAGCGCCGGTCCGCCCCCAGCACCACGTAACTGGGATAATGGTGGGTGTACAGCACGCGCTGTTCCTGTGGGTGCAGCATCATGGGGCCGCCGGTGGCGGCGTGGACCTGTCGGGAGAACCCGACCATGGAGGCGATGGCCTCCAGCGTGTGCAGGTAGTCGTCCTCGACGAAATATACTAGGCGGTCGGCCCCGGCGGCACGGCGGAACTGGGCGTGCAGCACCGGCCCGGCCAGGGTGTCCTCGGGCGTGCGCAGGGTCCAGGGGACGGTCAGGGCGCCCAGAACGGACTCGATGTGGGCGCGGGCGTCGGGGTCGGAGCGGTCGTCGTCCACCTCGACCGTGAGATCCGACAGGCCGGCGGTCGCGGCGGCGTGGTTGACGCTGGCCACCAGCGAGCCCAGGCAGGCCAGCACCGCCGTCTCCTGCGGCGCGTCGACGATGGGGTGGACGCGCGCGCGGCGCGCCCCGCGCAGGCAGGTGCGGACCATCACCGTCAGGGCATCGGGCGGCGCCGTCCCGTCGCCGGCGCGGTCGAACAGGGCCTGGGCGGCGGCCAGATTGCCGTCGGTGTCGATCCGCTCCAGGGCCTTGACCGGGCGCAGGTGGACCTGTCCGGACCGGACGATGCGGTAACCCTGGGGGCGGACCACCAAGCGGTCGAGGAGTCGCAGGAGTTCGTTCATGGGCAGAACACCATAGAAATACGGCTCGGTTAGCTCCAATATGGATCCGCCATGACGAAAGGGTCCAGCCACTGACTCGAGTTCACAGCTATAGATCGTTTTTTTCGTTTTGCAGTGCCACGAGTTGATTGCGTTTCGGGGAATTTTGGGTATGTCAATTATGAAAATAGAGTTCGGATATCTCCCGCGAAGGTTCAATATGAAATCTGGGCCTATATCAATAGAAACGTTACCGGATTTGAGTGAAAAAATTAGTTCCATAGAATCCGATGAAAGAGTGTATAATGGATGGCTTCACATTGGGTGTGGTTCGCGCGTTTTTGGGCTGCCAAAAACACACTACTTGTGCCACGAAGGATGTGATGATAGCGCGAAAATTGGTTTTTTGGTCTGGGGTTTGTCGTTCTTCACTGGGATGAGACTGACCACAACTGAAGCGGGCTTTCTGGATGCTACTCCCATTAAAATGCATTCATTGGTTGATTTCCACACAACCGACAGCACCCTCGGGACAGCCTTGGAGCTTTGTGAGACCTTTTGGAACAACAACAAACACATAGAAAAACACGTGAAATGGTGGGCTGCCGCCGTTCATGCCTTGTTTCTCAGTAAAAACCCAAAAAATCTACAGTTTGAGAGCTTTATTCTCCTTTATATTGCCCTTGATGCGTGCGCCGCTTTGACAGAGCCGCTTCGTGAACGAAAAAGACCAGTGCACAACAAAAGAATTGATTGGATGTGTTCTGAGTTTGGCATTCCGGTGCCGGAATGGGCATCCTTATTGAAAAGCGAGAATGAAAATGAAAGCGAAAGATCAACAATCTCCGTTCTCCGTAACGCACTCATTCATGAAGCGCTGTTTCTTGATGAACCTCTTGGATTTGCTTTGCACGGGATCGGCACCAATCAAAACATAACTCTTGAGATGCAGGGACTGGTTTGTCGTTTACTGGTAGCTTTGATTGGTGGGGGCAGTGCTGATTACATTCATACACCAGTAAGCACGCGGATGGCATATGGTCTCAGACTTGCATAAAAAACTCAATTGTACACATGGGTCTTTTTTGCTCACGCTTTAATATCCGGTGAATTTGCCATTTTTCGTTGCATAGCCTTGAGGCGAAACACAAGAGATATGTGGCGGCGATGAGATTTGACACTGCACGAGGCACCACATGACCGACCAGGACCGACCGCACGGCGTCGTTTCCATCCGCACTATCGCCATGCCGGCCGACACCAACCCGCACGGCGACATCTTCGGCGGCTGGGTCATGAGCCAGATGGACCTGGCCGGCGGCAGCCATGCCCGCGCCCTGTCGCAGGGGCGGGTGGCGACCATCGCCGTCGACGGCTTCACCTTTCACCGGCCCGTCGCCGTCGGCGGCGAGGTGACCTGCTACACGCGGCTTGTGAAGGTCGGACGCACCTCGCTGACCCTGAAGGTCGAAGCCTGGGCGCGCCGGGCCGAGGTCAACACTTGCGAGAAAGTGACCGAGGGCACCTTCGTGTTCGTCGCCCTGGACGGCGACGGCCGCCCCCGGCCGGTGCCCGACGGCGCCGCCGCGCGCGAGGCCGCGCTTCTGAACGGGCCGTGATCCCCAACCATGTTTCCCAGCCTTGATCCCCTGGAGCGCGCCGCGTACCAAGGCGGTCTCGCCGCGTCGACGTCCGCATGAGGGCCCATGCCCGATCCCGTCCTGATCGTCGTCCACCAGCCGCACTCGGATCCGGGACGGGTCGGCGCCATGCTGCGCGCGCGCGGCCACGCGCTGGATCGGCGCTGTCCGCTGCATGGCGACGCGCTGCCGGAGGACCTGTCGGGATACGCCGGCACGGTGGTCTTCGGCGGCCCGATGAGCGCCAACGACGACCACCTGCCGGGCCTGCGCGACGAACTGCGCCTGATCGACCGGGCGCTGGCGCGGGATCATCCGCTGCTGGGCATCTGTCTGGGCGGACAGATGATGGCCCGCGTGCTGGGCGGGCGGGTGGCTCGCCGGCCCGACGCGCGCGTCGAGATCGGCTACTATCCGATCCAGGGAACGGGCGAGGGCCGGCGGATGGGTCTGTTCGACGGCGAGATGGGCGTGTACCAGTGGCACCAGGAAGGCTTCGACCTGCCCGTGGGCGCCCGGCTGCTGGCGCGCGGTGGGGACTATCCGAACCAAGCCTTCGCGGTGGGGCGCAACGGCTATGGCCTCCAGTTCCACCCGGAGGTCACGCACGAGATGATGGAACGCTGGATGAGCAAGGCCGGGCACATGCTGACCTGGCCGGGCGCGCGCGACGCCGCCGCGCATCGGGCCGGCCGCGCGCGCCACGACGCCGCGCTCGGCCGCTGGCTGGGGCGGTTCCTGGATCGGTGGCTGACGCGGGACCGGTGACGATCCTGGTCGGTGACGGCCACGCCAAAAATAACGGGGGATGGAGGGACCACAATGATCGGAGCCGTTGCCGCCCTGGGGCGGCCGTTTGTCCACGCGCGGGTCGCCTTCGGGTTTGTCGCGCTGCTGCTGGCCGGTGTGGTCGCCCTGCAGGTCTGGCTGCAGACCGGCGGGCGCAACGACGACGCCGAGCTGCTGCTGTTCTCGCAGACGCTGGCGCTGGGCTATGACCCGCTCAACCCGCCGCTGGTGGTGTGGCTGCACTGGCTGATCGCCCAAGCACTTGGTCCGGCCTTGGGGGCGACGCTGCTGTCGACGCGCGTGCTGGTGGCCGTGCTGCTGTTCGCCGCCTATCCGCTGGCTTGGCGGGCGACGCGCCACCTGACACCCGACCGGGGCATGGCCACGCTGGCCGGCCTGTCGCTGGCCGGGCTGGTGGCCTGGAACTGGGCGCCGCACCTCAACCTGACCCACACCCTCGCCCTGACCACCGCCAGTTTCGCCCTGCTGTGGGCGGCGCTGCGGGTACTGCACCGACCAAGCTGGAGCGCATGGCTCCTGCTCGGCCTGATCGCCGGCCTGGGCCTGCTGACCAAGTACAGCTTCGTGCTGGTGCTGGGGGCGGTGGTCCTGGCGGCGCTGGTCGCGCCGACGACGCGGGCCGTGCTGGGCACCTGGAAGATGCTTGTGGCGGTGCTGGTGGCGGCCGTGGTGGCGGCGCCGCACTATGTGTGGCTGCTGCTGCACTGGCGCACGGCCCTGCCGCTGTTCGACCGCAAGCTGGACCTTGACCCCGCTCTGCCCGAGACCTGGGAGGCCGCCGTTCCGGGCCTGCTGGGCCTGGGGGAACACGCGCTGATGGTCCTGTTGCCGGCGGTGGCCGTGGCCCTGCTGCTGTTCCTGCCGGCGGCCGGGCGGGCGCTGGGCCGGCCGGAGCCGATCGCCCCGGTCACCCGCGCCAAGAAGCGGTTCGCCTGGCTGGTGCCGGTGCTGTTCCTGATCGAGCTTCTGATTCTGGTCGGTGTGTTCGGCATGACGCTGAAGCCGCACCACGTCTATCCGCTGATCCTGGTGGTGGTGCCGCTGTTCGCTTGGTTGGCGCGCGGCCGCCCGGGGCCGACCGCGCAGGGGCTGTTCGCTTTGGTGACGGTGCTGCTGGCGCTGGCGGTGCCGGTGTTCCTGGCCCGCTTCATCGTCGTCGACACGGCCCAAACCTGCGAGGGCAAGTGCAACATCGTCCTGCCGTACGAGACCTATGCGGCCGACCTGAAGGATGCCGGGTTTGAGGGCGGAACGGTGGTGCTGCTGGGGCGGGTCCATTTCATGCCGCTGGAGAACCTGCGCAGCCACCTGCCGCCGGCCCGTTTCGTGCGCCCTGCCGATTCGCAGAAGGCCGGATTCGCGCCCCCGGCGAACGCGACGGCGGGGGACTGCCTCGTTCTTTGGCCGGCCGACAGGATGCCGGACATGGTGGACCTGTTGCGCGCGGACGGTGTTCCGGGCCAAGAGGCGACCCTGCCCGAGGACGCGGTGGTTGGGCAGAGCTCCGATGCCCTGGCCCATTCCGACCGCCCGGCGCCGACGCTGGGGTACGCCCTGGTGAAGGGCGGGGTCGGTCTCTGTCGATAGGGCGCGGTGCCCTGCGGACGAAACCGGATCCGGAACGGTTTCGTCCGCACGTCGGTTCGGGCATTTCCTTCTTTTGGCGTGCGAATCCCACCGCTATACTGTGCGGCCCGCGCCGGGCTGTCCGGTGCCGTCCTCCCTCGTGACAACGACCCGGCCATGCAGCTGACCATCGAGCGTTCCGCCCTGCTCAAGTCCCTGGGGCACATCCAAAGCGTTGTCGAGCGCCGCACCACCATCCCCATCCTGTCCAACGTCAGGCTGGACGCGCACGACGGCGCGCTGGGCCTGAACGCCACCGACATGGACCTGGAGATCGCGGAATCGGTCGGCGGCGAGGTGGCCCAGGCGGGCGCCTCGACAGCCCCGGCGCACACGCTTTACGACATCGTCCGCAAGCTGCCCGATGGCGCCCAGGTCGAACTGACCCTGAACGGCGAGGCCGACCGGCTCGTCCTGCGCTCGGGCCGCTCGCGCTTCAACCTCGCCTGCCTGCCGGTCGAGGACTTCCCGGTCATGAGCGCGGGCAGCTACAGCCATGCCTTCTCGCTGTCGGCGGCCGACCTGCGCGGCATGATCGACCGCACGCGCTTCGCCATCTCGACCGAGGAAACGCGCTATTACCTGAACGGCATCCACCTGCACGCCACCACCAGCGACGGCGTGCCCGTGCTGCGCGCCGTGGCCACCGACGGCCACCGGCTGGCGCGGGTCGAGGTGCCCCTGCCCGAGGGCGCGGCCGGAATGCCGGGCATCATCGTGCCGCGCAAGGCCGTCGCGGAGCTGCGCAAGCTGATCGACGAGACCGGCATGGACGTCGCCGTCTCGCTGTCCGAGACCAAGATCCGCTTCGCCTTCGACGACAGCGTGCTGGTCTCAAAGCTGATCGACGGCACCTTTCCCGACTATGAACGCGTCATCCCGATCAACAACGACAAGGTCGTCGAGGTGGACTGCGCCACCCTGGCCAAGGCCGTCGACCGCGTCTCCGCCATCTCGACCGAAAAGTCGCGGGCGGTGAAGATGACGGTCGAGAAGGGGCAGATCACGCTGTCGGCCAGCAGCCCCGACGCAGGCAGCGCGGTCGAGGAGATCGAGGCCAGCTACGACGGACCGCCCATCGAGATCGGCTTCAACAGCCGCTATCTGCTGGACATCCTGAGCCAGATCGAGGGCGACGCGGTGCGCCTGATCATGGCCGACGCCTCGGCGCCGACCATCCTGCGCGATGTCGCCGACGGCTCGGCGGTCTACGTCCTCATGCCCATGAGGGTGTGACGGGGCGGATGTGATGGCCGAGGCCGGATCGGGGCCGCCCGGCGCCCCCGGGGCCGCCACTCTTCCCGCCGTCACCCGTCTGACCCTGACGGACTTTCGCGGCTACCGGCGCCTGCGGCTGGAGGTCGAGCCGGCCGCCGTGGTGCTGACCGGCCCCAACGGCGCCGGCAAGACCAACGTGCTGGAGGCACTGTCGCTGCTCACCCCGGGCCGGGGCCTGCGCGCGGCGCGCCTGGGCGAGATCACGCGGCACGGCGCCGACTCCGGCGCCTGGGCGGTGGCCGCCACCGTGCGGACGGCCGAGGGCGCGGTCTCGCTGGGCACCGGCCTGGAGCCGAACAGCCCCACCGACCGCCGGGTGGTGCGCGTCGACGGCGAGACCATGCGCGGCCAGACGGTGCTGGGGGCGCATCTGGCGGCATTGTGGCTGGTGCCGGCCATGGACGGCCTGTTCCGCGACGGCGCGGGCGAGCGCCGCCGCTTTCTCGATCGGCTGGTGCAGGCGCTGGATCCGGACCACGCCGGCCGCTGCGCCGCGCACGCCCATGCCCTGCGCGAAAGGGGCCGGTTGCTGCGCGAGGGCCGCGCCGACCCCGCGTGGCTGGACGCGCTGGAGGACACCCTGGCCCGCCACGGTGTGGCCATCGCGGCGGCGCGGCGCGATCTGGTGGCGCGCCTGTCGATGGCCCTGGCCGAGGCCGAGGGGCCGTTCCCCGGCGCCGTCCTGGGGCTGGAGGGCTTGGCTGAGCAGGCGCTGGACTCGCAGCCGGCACTGACGGTCGAGGACCGCTTGCGCGAGGCCATGGCGGCGTCTCGCGCCGCCGATGCCGAGGCCGGCGGCACGACGCTGGGGCCGCACCGCACCGACCTGCTGGTGCGCCACGCCCGCCTCGACCGCCCGGCGGCCCAGTGCTCGACGGGTGAGCAGAAGGCCGTGCTCATCGCCCTGGTGCTGGCGCAGGCGCGGGTGGTGGCGGCGGCGCGCGGCGGGCCGCCGCTGCTGCTGCTGGACGAGGTGGTGGCCCATCTCGACGCCGAGCGGCGCGCCGCCCTGGCCGACGCGCTGGCGCGGCTGCGGGCGCAGGCCTGGCTGACCGGCACCGACGCCGCGCTGTTCGGCGATTTCGCCGATCAGGCGCAATTTGTCGGCCTGCGGGACGGCAATCTGGTAGACTGACGTGTTCTCTTCGCTCAAACAGGATCCAGCATGGCGCAGCACGCTTACGACGCCGAATCCATCAAGGTTCTCAAAGGTCTGGACGCGGTCCGCAAGCGCCCGGGCATGTACATCGGCGACACCGACGACGGCTCCGGCCTGCATCACATGGTCTACGAGGTGGTGGACAACGCCATCGACGAGGCGCTGGCCGGGCACTGCGACCGCACCGACGTGATCCTCAACGCCGACGGTTCGGTGACGGTGCGCGACAACGGGCGCGGCGTCCCGGTGGACCTGCACAAGGGCGAGGGTGTGTCGGCCGCCGAAGTCATCATGACGCAGCTGCACGCGGGCGGAAAATTCAACCAGGACAGCTACAAGGTCTCCGGCGGCCTGCACGGGGTCGGCGTCTCGGTGGTCAACGCGCTGTCGGAGTGGCTCGACCTGCGCATCTGGCGCGACGGCCACGCCCACCATATGCGCTTCCGCGACGGCAAGGCGGAGGCGCCGCTGGCCGTGGTGGGGGATTGCGGCGACCGCACCGGCACCGAGATCACCTTCAAGGCCTCGCCCGCCGTCTTTTCCAACACGACCTACGAGTTCAAGACGCTGGAACACCGCCTGCGCGAGTTGGCCTTTCTGAACTCCGGCGTCTACCTGAAACTGACCGACGCGCGGTCGGCCGAGCCAGTGACGGTGGACCTGCATTACGAGGGCGGCATCGAGGCCTTCGTGCGCTACCTCGACCAGTCGAAGACCGCGCTGCACACGCCGCCGATCGCCATTCACGGTGAGCGCGACGGCATCATCGTCGAACTGGCGATGGAGTGGACCGACAGCTACCACGAGACGGTGCTGTGCTTCACCAACAACATCCCGCAGCGCGACGGCGGCACCCATCTGGCCGGATTCCGGGGGGCGCTGACCCGCACGCTGAACCAGTACGCCCAGGACTCCGGCCTGCTGAAGAAGGAGAAGGTCACCCCCACCGGTGACGACATGCGCGAGGGGCTGACCTGTGTCCTGTCGGTCAAGGTGCCGGACCCCAAGTTCTCCAGCCAGACCAAGGACAAGCTCGTCTCCTCCGAGGTGCGCCCGGTGGTCGAGCAGGTGGCCGCCGACAAGCTCGGCCAGTGGCTGGAGGAACACCCGGCCGAGGCCCGCAAGATCGTCGGCAAGATTGTCGAGGCGGCGGCGGCGCGTGAGGCGGCGCGGCGCGCCCGCGAACTGACCCGGCGCAAGGGCGCGCTCGACATCTCCAGCCTGCCCGGCAAGCTGGCCGACTGCCAGAACCGCGACCCGTCGCAGTCGGAACTGTTCATCGTCGAGGGCGATTCCGCCGGTGGCTCGGCCAAGCAGGGGCGAGACCGGGGCTTCCAGGCCATCCTGCCGCTGAAGGGCAAGATCCTGAACGTTGAGCGGGCGCGCTTCGACAAGATGCTGTCGTCGCAGGAGATCGGCACGCTGATCGCGGCCCTGGGCACGGGCATCGGCCGCGATGACTTCGATATCGCGAAAATCCGCTATCACAAGATCATCATCATGACGGACGCCGATGTGGACGGCAGCCACATCCGCACTCTTTTGCTCACGTTCTTCTTCCGCCAGATGCCGGAGATCATTGAGAAGGGCTATCTGTACATCGCCCAGCCGCCGCTGTTCCGCGCCAAGCGCGGCAATTCCGAGGTCTACCTCAAGGACGAGCGCGCCATGGAGCGCCACTTGATCGACAGCGGCCTGAGCGACCTGCGCCTGACCCTGGCCGACGGGGCGTCGATCGTGGGGGAGGACCTGCGGGCGCTGGCCGAACAGGCGCGGCAACTCAAGCACACGCTGGAGGGCCTCAGCCGCCGCGTGCCGGTCTGGATCGTGGAGCAGTTGGCCATCGCCGGGATGTTCGATCCGGAGGTGCTCGCCGACCCCGCCGCCGCCCAGCGCCGGGCGGGGGAGGTGGCCACGCGGATGAACCGGCAGGACGCCCTGAGTGAGGCCGGGTGGGCCGGCGAGGCGCTGGGCGCGGACGGCGGGTTGCAGTTCTCGCGCACCGTGCGCGGCGTGACCGAACGCTATCCGGTCGACCCCACCACCTTGCACAGCGCCGAGGCGCTGTACCTGCACGGCCGCGCCGAGGACCTGCGCGCCGTCTACGAGCAGCCGGTGACGCTGACCACGGCGGACGGAGACCGGACCATCCACGGCCCGGTGGGCCTGGCCGACGCGGTCATGGCCGCCGGCCGCAAGGGCATCAGCCTGTCGCGCTACAAGGGCCTGGGGGAGATGAACCCGGACCAGTTGTGGGAAACCACGCTGGACCCCAACGCGCGCTCGCTGTTGCAGGTGAAGGTGAGCCAGGTGGACGACGCCGAGGCCATCTTCTCGCGCCTGATGGGCGACCTGGTCGAGCCGCGCCGCGACTTCATCCAGGAAAACGCGCTCAACGTGGTCAACCTGGATATTTGAGGGACGCAGGGGCTCGGAAAAGAGTCGGCTTGCCGGACGGGGCGGCAAACACCATCCGACAACCTCCCTGTCACGGGCCGGCCTTGGGGGCGTCCGACACAGGCATCCGGATGCGCACCAGGGCGCCGCCTTCGGGGCCATTGCCGGCCCGCAGGTCCCAGCCGACACTCCGGCACAGGCGGCCGACCGAGGCCAGGCCGTGGCGCAGAAGCGGCCCCCCCTGCGGCGGCACGGTTTCGAATCCGACGCCGTTGTCCGTCACGCTGAGATCATAGGCCTTGCCTTCAATGCGGCCCCGGACCATGAGCTGCTTGCTCGTGTCTTCGGTGGCACCGCCGCCGGGCGGCCAGGCATGACGCAGGGCATTGCGGATCAGGTTCCCCAGCACCCGCAGGCACACCAGGCCGTTGTAGGGCACGACGCCGGCGTCGTCGTCGAGGCTCACCTCCAACGCCACGTCGGGCCGGCCGGCCAACAGGGTGGCGACCACGCCCCGGATATGGCTGTTGGCGACGGCAATCGGGGTCTGGCGCGCCGCGTGTTGTTCTTCCTCCTCAAGCAGGGTCGCGGCGACGTCCTTGAAGATCGCACAGGCCCCGTCCAGCGCCGGATCGTCCGGGTATTTCAGGGCCAGCAATTCCAGATAGCCCAGGACCGGCGTCATCAGGGTCTTCATGTCATGGACGTATTCCTGGCGTTTCTTTTCGTCCTCTTCGCACAGGCGGTCGCGAATCTCCTCGATGTCGATCAGGTGGGCCAGGAAGCCGTCGCCGGGCAGCGGCACGACCCGCCCATACAGAGTCGTGGCGGCCTCGGGGTGGCCGGACCGCGTGCAGGTCTCCTGGAAGGTCACCGGACCGCCGGACAGCGCCGCCTCGATGATCGGCCGGTGGTTCTCGTAGGCGGGTTCTCCCAGCACGTCGCGGACGCGCTGGTTGACCAGATCCTCGCGCGGCACGTTGAGCCACGAGGCAAGCGCTTGATTGACGAACTGGCAGCGCTCACCCTCGGAGACGTGGGCCACCATGCCGGCCACGGCGTCGAGAAGCCGCATGTAATAGTATTCAACATTCGAGCGTGCAGGGCACATGTGGCCTCCGATTGGCAAGGCAAATGCCCCAGAACTCCGACCATGAATAATTCTAGGTTGCGGAGTCTGCCCCCCACACAACTGAATCACTAAGCCACGATCCGCCGATGGCCGTCAAACCAAAACTGATCAATCCTACAGCAAAGCGGCGTGTTTGATCGGCCGGCACAAGACATGCGTGGGGTCGAACGTCCGGTCCTGCTTTGCCCTCCGCGAGGCGACGCTGGCTGGCGGTGGCGCGGCGCCGGCCGTGTGGGGTCCGGGCGTTTTGCCGTCGCGGGGTGGGTCCGGCCTACAGGCTGCCGTAAACGGAGATCGCGGCCAGGACGATATAGGCAATGTATATATGCCGAACGATATTGCTGTGAATGGTCATGTCAGCCTCCAGCGTTCTGCTGAATGTCTGTCTTCACAGTAGCACTCTCGGACTGCCTTTTGAATGGGAGGAACAGTCAAGGACTCCGACCCGAACGGCACTGTGACAATTGACACACGCACGGAAATCAATTGTGTAAAACTTGAGCCGAAACGAGTCGCACACGAACTGGCGAATGCCATCTAAGCGGTTTATAGCGGCCGCGCACCCGGTTAGCGCGCGCTGACCCCGTCCCGGGGCGAGGCGGGCGGGCGGGCCGCGCTCCCACCCGCGCCCCGATCCACCGCGACTCCGCGTCCGCCCCCGGACGGCGCCCGTGGGGGGTTGAACCGGCGCCCCGAACCGGGTTGAGTGGGCGGACGCTGGGTCCGTCGCGGTCCCCCCCCGCCCCCCGTTTCCCGCCCTCCAACACAGAGCCGCCCCATGCCCCGTGCCGAGTTCACCGTCGAGGAGCATGTCGCCGGCGTGCGTTCCGGCGACCGCGCCGCCCTGGGCCGCGCCATCACCCTGGTCGAGAGCCGCGCCCGGCGCCATCAGGACCTCGCCCAGGCCATGCTGCTGGAGCTGTTGCCGCTCACCGGCAAGGCCCACCGGGTCGGCATCACTGGCGTGCCCGGCGTGGGCAAGTCCACCTTCATCGAATCGCTGGGGCGGATGCTCACGGCCAAGGGGCACAAGGTGGCCGTGCTGGCGGTCGACCCGTCCTCCACCCGTTCGGGCGGGTCGATCCTGGGCGACAAGACGCGCATGGAGGCGCTGGCCACCGACCCCAACGCCTTCATCCGGCCGTCGCCCTCGGGCGGGCGCCTGGGCGGCGTCAACCGGGCCACGCGCGAGACCATGGTCGTGTGCGAGGCCGCCGGCTTCGACGTGATCCTGGTGGAGACCGTCGGCGCCGGCCAGAACGAGACCGTGGTCGCCGACATGGTCGACGTGTTCCTGGTGCTGATGCTGGCCGGCGCGGGTGACGAGCTTCAGGGCATCAAGAAGGGCGTGCTGGAACTGGCCGACGTGATCGCCGTCAACAAGGCGGACAGCCTGGGCGCGCAGGCGACCCACCAGGCCGTGCACCAGTACAAGAACGCCGTGCACATCCTGCAGCCGCCCAGTCCGAACTGGTCGGTGCCCGTGCTGACCTGCTCCGGTCTGTCGGGCAAGGGGCTCGATGCGTTGTGGGAGAAAGTCGAGGAGCACTGGCGCACGCTGTCGGCCACCGGCGAGATCGCCGAGAAGCGTCGGCGTCAACGTGTCAACTGGATGTGGTCGATGGTCGAGGACCGCGTGCTCGACGCGGTCAGATCACACCCAGAGGTCCGCGCGCGCCTGCCAGAGTTGTTGAAGGGAATCGATGACGGATCCTTGACCGTTACACTGGCGGCGACGGAGATCCTGGAGCGGTTCGGCGTGTCGGCGGATTAGAACGAAATACGAACATATAGGACGTTCGTCGAGGATCAGGGGCCTCGCGGCGTCAGCGTTCACGCTTTGGCCTCGGTCATTCGGTGGAGGGGGCTCTTGTGCAGCGCACCAAAGGGGCGTGCACCTCCATCGAATGGTCTAACTCTTTTGGGTAGTGCCGAGGAGTTTGGTGCGCAATTTAAAATCGATATGAACAAAAACACATCAAGAGTATACCTGCATCCGTCTTCCCTTTACTTTTGGACGATTGGCGGGTTTCGCCGCAGGCTGTGCCCTTCACTTGTAAAGGCCGGCACAATGGGGGTGCCGGCTTATCCACTTGGGTCCGGTTGGCGCGGCCGGTGGTGGATCCAGCGACCGGACGTCCCCCACGGCAAGGGGGGCCCGGAAACAGGGGGTAAGCCTTTGCAGGTGATCGCCCACCTGGTCAGCGACTCGGGACCACCTCACAGCACCACCCCGCTCCTCCTACCAACCCTCTCACGTGTCCTTGCCGTGAGGGGTGGGAGGAGGAACGGGGTGGGCCGTCCGTCAACCTCGAAGCGTTTAGCCCACGGTATCCCAGCCGTCACCAATCGACGCCACCAGGGTATCCGGCGTTTCAAGCCGGACGTCGCGGATCAGCGTTTCGGCAGCACCCGAGGCGTCCTGATCATGGATGAAGGTGAGGTAGCCGCCGCCGGTGAAGTCGGCGCCCACGTCGATGCTCACCGTGGTCCACTCACTGCCCGCCGTGCCGTCGAGGGTGTAGTCAAGCATATCCCAGTTCACCCGGCCCTGCGTGCCGCCGACGACATAGGCAACATCGTTGCCGTTGTTGGCCGTCGCGTCGGCATCCAGGCCGATGGCCAGGATTTCGGGCACCGCGCCGGTCTTGACGTCGAAGGTCAACACCGTATCGGCCGTGATCTCCGTGTCGAGCGCCATCATCTTCCAGGTGTTGCCCTGGAACTGCAGCGTCGCGCCGTCATCCTGCACGCTGACCGTCCCCGAGCCGTCCTGCGAGCCGGCGTAGGACTTGAACGCGCTCGCCTCGAACGCCATCGCCGTGGTCGTGGTCGTGTCCGTGGTGGAAGACGGGGCAACGACCGTCTCCGTGGCGGAGGGCTGGACGAGCGTCACATCACGGATGAACGTTTCCGCGGCACCCGAGGCGTCCTGATCGTGGATGAAGGTGAGGTAGCCGCCGCCGGTGAAGTCGGCGCCCACGTCGATGCTCACCGTGGTCCACTCACTGCCCGCCGTGCCGTCGAGGGTGTAGTCAAGCATATCCCAGTTCACCCGGCCCTGCGTGCCGCCGACGACATAGGCAACATCGTTGCCGTTGTTGGTCGTCGTATCGGCATCCAGGCCGATGGCCAGGATCTCGGGCATCGCGGACGTCTTGACGTCGAAGGTCAAGACCGTGTCGGCCGTGATTTCGGTGTCGAGCGCCATCACTTTCCAGGTGTTGCCCTGGAACTGCAGCGTCGCGCCGCCATCCTGCACGCTGACCGAACCGGAGCCGTCCTGCGTGCCGCCATAGGAGTGGAACGCACTCGCCTCGAACGCCATCGCCGCAGGCTGGGCTCCATCCTGATCCGTCGGCGAGCCAAGGTCGCCAACACCCACGCTGTCCTTGAACGCCGCGTCCATTTCCTGCGCCAGACTGGCTGATGCCGGTTGAGCGTTCCAGTTGAAGTGAGCGATCTGTGCCTCAACAGTGTTGACCCACCCCGACCCAAAACTCGGCGAGTTGCCGTCCGGCCTTGTCGGGTTTTCGACGGCACCCTCAGCCGCGACGTTCCCGTCAACATAGATGGTCGCAGTCCCAACAACGCTGTCATAAGACAGAGTGATGTGGTGCCACTCGGTGTCGTAAATTTGCGGTGTATCGGAGGTTACTTTCACCTCATCGCCGGCGGCGTCTCTGATCCAGAATACGACCCGTCCAGAGTCGTCCAGAGAGATGCTGTACGATCCCCAACTGCCGAACAGATAACCACCAGGGGACTGCGCGTCATCGAGCCGCAAGCCGATGTCGATCGTGAACGTCTCCAACTCGTACAGATGTGAGACGGTGTGTCTGAGGTGGCCGGGTGGCGGCGTGACAGACAACGACACACCATCACGAAGCGCAAGCACGTCCACACCGTCCACTTCCTGGATTGCCGCAGGGTCGCTGACAGTGAAGCCGACGCCGTACGGCGACACATCCGTCGCCACGCCGCCATCCATGTCGAGCGCCAACAGCGTCGGCGTGTCCATATCGGCGCCATCCTGATCGGTACTGGCACCATCCTGATCCGTGACGGATCCGTCCTGAACCGGCGGAGAGCCAAGGTCGCCAACACCCACGCTGTCCTTGAACGCCGCGTCCATTTCCTGCGCCAGACTGGCTGATGCCGGTTGAGCGTTCCAGTTGAAGTGAGCGATCTGTGCCTCAACAGTGTTGACCCACCCCGACCCAAAACTCGGCGAGTTGCCGTCCGGCCTTGTCGGGTTTTCGACGGCACCCTCAGCCGCGACGTTCCCGTCAACATAGATGGTCGCAGTCCCAACAACGCTGTCATAAGACAGAGTGATGTGGTGCCACTCGGTGTCGTAAATTTGCGGTGTATCGGAGGTTACTTTCACCTCATCGCCGGCGGCGTCTCTGATCCAGAATACGACCCGTCCAGAGTCGTCCAGAGAGATGCTGTACGATCCCCAACTGCCGAACAGATAACCACCAGGGGACTGCGCGTCATCGAGCCGCAAGCCGATGTCGATCGTGAACGTCTCCAACTCGTACAGATGTGAGACGGTGTGTCTGAGGTGGCCGGGTGGCGGCGTGACAGACAACGACACACCATCACGAAGCGCAAGCACGTCCACACCGTCCACTTCCTGGATTGCCGCAGGGTCGCTGACAGTGAAGCCGACGCCGTACGGCGACACATCCGTCGCCACGCCGCCATCCATGTCGAGCGCCAACAGCGCGCTTGGACGGACCTCAAGGTCGATGCTCTTTGTGTTGACCTCTCCTTCCGGACCTTCGGCAAACAGCTGCACTTCGTAGGAGCCGGCCGTCAGACCACTCAGTTGAAGGGTCGATCCCTGGTCCACCATCACGACCTGGCCGTTTTCGTCGATCACCTGCCACCCGAAGTTATATTCGGTGTCCGACAACAGGCCGTGCTCGTCTCGACTCCAGTCCGAGGTCAGTTCGATCACCTCATGTTCGAACAACCTGCCGACACCCCCGTCAATGTTCAGGACCACATCGTCAGGCGTCGGCTCATAAACGGACAGGACCGAGCCACGGCCTTCGGCAATACTACCCGGCCGGATTTGGAGGTCTTGCAGCGTCGTGTGGCCCCCGGCAAAGGGGTTCAAAAAAATATCAGCCTCATGCGATTCATCGAAGTCCGTGACATTATCGTGAACCACAATGTTAGGGCCAGCTGCATCGGAAATGTTTATCGCATCTACAATATTATTACTCACTTCCACCTGATTCGCGACCCTGTTAACATTAATGCTAGGCGCCCACGAAGCACCGCTGCTGTCAACAAGCGTGTTGTTCTTAACAAGCGTGTTGTTTTTAATCACCAACCCTTCAACATCGCCTACCGTTATACCGTTAATGTGACTATTGTGGATCACATTGTTTTCAATTGTGAAGTTCCGGTACAGCATTTCCGGACCGGCACCCTGGCTATCGACAGCTTCATTCCGAATAAAAATGCTTTGCGTATCGACGCCACTCCCATTGTTCATGAAGTTGTTGCGGATGATGACATTCTCGGTCGGGGTTCTAGCACCAGCCGTCCAAAACTGCATCATGTCTTTGTGTTCGATCGACTCTATCGGAGCAAAAGAGTCGTGGAGATGATTGTCTTCAATCACCGCATTTGTGACTTCCACGAACACCATGAAATCATGCCGCATTTGGCTGATTTCGTTGTTGACATAGTGTACATTGTCGATAGTTGCGGTAGTAATCCCGGACTGATAGTGCTGAATAGTGTTGGAGTCCATCGTAATGTGGCTTGAGTCACGGAACTTCACCGCATGGCCGGCAGGATACCCGTGATAGACCGAACCTGGATCGTCGACAGTCCCACCGCGGAAATCGCAGTCCTTTACAGTAATGTGGGAAGAACCATGCGTGACAGACAAGTTGCCCTCGTGGTCCGACGATGCCCTGAAGTTTAGGCCCTCAAGCGTCAGGTTCTCCACCCCAACCAAGTTCATGTTTTCGAAAACAGCCGGATCATCCATGTCGGCTGAACGAATTGTGATCATACCAGGGAACTTCGCCCAGGCATAGTGGTACTTTGCATTCAGGTCAAACCTACCATAATTACCTGCCGCAAGCTCGACAACATCGCCAGCCGATGCGTTCTGAAGAGCATTGAACAGTTCCGTCGCATTCGACGCATAAAACGTATGCATTGCTTTCTGCTCCTGTGCATCACGGGCGAGCACTCGATGCGTCTGCCCAACGTGTTTGTGATGCTCATGAGTATATATGCCGGCACCAGAAAAGCTGTATCCGGCATCACAAATACCTGTGCCTACGCCCGGCATGTAACAGTCAGCTTTTTTCTCGGTTCTATGAAAAAACAGTTCAAAATTGTTTGTTTCCAGTGTCGGGCGCGATGTTCCGTAACCTGTTTTCTGGTCGCGCTCATTCGTACCATTTTTATTAAACATGGTTGCTTCTCCCCACACCGGTCGACCAAAGCCATCCCCCGGGACGGGTGAGATCACCCCGTACCCGGTGCCAACAGGACCCAACTCACGGCCGGGCGGAGGAACGTAGGCGGAAACAACGGCTGACAAAAAAACTAAAAAGGCACAGACGAAAATCCCGAATGCTTTCGCTTTCATTTCTTTCCTCCTGCAACGCTAACGCTGGTATTTTCCGACATCTCATGGGAAACGCCGGCGTGCCTTGGGGCGCCGCTCGCGGGACCCCGGACACGACGCGCGCTTCGATGGCGTTGGCCCTGAGCCCTGGCGGTCCGGGACAGGCTGTTGAGGCCTTTGCGGCGGTCGATGACGCGGCCTGACGCCTGCGGCCCATTGCAGAAAAATGCGCCCGACGTGCGTCTCCCGGGTCGCCGGCGTCGTCAGCATGGGTGCCAGACGCGGCGCGTTGCCGATTGTCTCGCGGGCTGGGACGGGTGCGGCAGGGGATCCGGAGAACGCGCGCTGTGTACGGCAGTGGTACTGAAAAATGGTCGGGGGGCGCTAGGAAAACCTCAAAGCGTTCGACCTTTTCCTAAGTGCCCGTCCGGAAAGTCTCGAAGACCACAATATGTGGAATACCGGCCCCCAGAACGAGCACCGTCCTTGGTACCCATAAGGGCTTTCCAGACAGACACTAAGGGCTGCAGATCGGGCAGGCCAGGGTCGTGCCGCGATCATTTGCCGCCGTCAGGTCGAGCTGCCAAAGCGTGCGCGGGGTGTCCGGCGCCACCTTGGGCTTGCCGCGACGGCGCGGCGCGAGTTTTTGGGCCGGCTGGTCCAGGTCCGGTGCGGTGCCGCTTTCGGGCGCGGCGTCGGTCTTTTCGTCCCCAGCCAGCCCGGGTTCGGCCACCGCCGCCGCCGTTCAACTCCCGTCAGGATCTCCTACCGTATCGTTCGACCCGCTTGCTGACGTCAGTGATGACGTCGTTACCGACGTCTGTAACGACAAACGCTACTCGTTACACGCCAGCGCGCAAGGCGGCCCAAACCGGCCGGTTACTCTGTCGCCTCCCCTCCCCTCCGCTCGCCCACGATTGCGCGCCGAGCCGCGCGCACCTACCCTGCTCGCCTTCCCTCCCCGCCGGAGCCCGCGCCATGCCGCTTCAGGGTCGCCGCGTCCTGTTGATCGTCACCGGCGGCATCGCCGCCTGCAAGGTGCCGGAGCTGGTGCGCCGGCTTCGCGAGGCCGGCGGCGTGACTGCCCTCGCGGGGGTGGTGATCGTGCAGCGTTGGAGCCGAGAGCGTCCGTCGGCGGCGGGGTAGGCAAGGGCGGATCGGATCACGCCGACGGCGCGCCCACACCGGGTCGGTGCCGGCCGCCGTGTGTCGCCGCCTCGGCGCCGATCCAATCCCGCAGGGCGTCGAGAAGGCCGACCAGCCCGGTCGCCGTCACCAGCGCGCCGACTGCCGCCAGCAGGCCGCGCATCAGACGCGCGCGGCCGAACAGGCGGGCCGAGGCGGTGCCGAACGCCGCATAGGCCATGAAGCTGACCAGCGCCACGCCCACCAGCGGCAGGAACAGCGCGGCCAGATCGGCGGTCCCGACCGCACCCGGCTCCACGAACTGGGGAAACAGGGCGATGAAGAACAGCACCGCCTTGGGATTGAACACCGTGATCAGAACGCCGGTCAGGAACCGCCGCCGCCGCTCCGCCGCCACCGAGGGCACGCCGTCCGCCGTCAACCGGGTGCGCAGGGCGGTACGGACCAGACTGATGCCGATCACCATCAGCACCACCGCGCCCACGCCCTGGGTGACCACGAACACGCGCGGGTCGATGGCCGTGACCGTGCGTAACGCGATATAGGCGGCGCCGGCCTGAAGGACGGTGGCCGCGACATTGCCCAGCGCCGTCGGCAGCGTGCCGAGAATGCCGAAGCGCGCGCCGTGGGCGAACGCCAGCGCCATGCTGGGGCCGGGCAGGATGGCCACGGACAGCGCGGTGATCGTGTAGACGACAAGGACGGTTGTGTCCATCGGCTTGCGTCCTTGGTTTCGGCCGGTGACCCGGCGCCAAGAGTCCAGAATCTATCGGCGTTTCAACCCACCGTGCAAACGATTCAGCCCGCCGGGGAAACGAAAAGCCGCGAGCCGCCTTCACGTCGCCAAGCCGAACCGCAGGGCCAGAAGCACGAAGGCGGCGGCGAAGCCGCGACGGCCCCAGGCCATCACGTCCGGCGGCTGATGACATGGCGGCACACGCGCGCCGCGAAGGCGCCATACCCGACGAAGACCACGAAGGTCAGCGCCATGAACACCGCACGCAGGCCGATCATGCGCGACAGCGGCGCCGCCGCGTCGGACGGCACGAACTGCGACAGGAAGGCCAGGAAGAAGATCGACAGCTTGGGACTCAGGATGTTGGTCAGAACCCCGCCGGTCACGACCTGGGTCAAGGGCTTGCTGTCGCCTTCGGGACTCACGGCCAGCGCGCCGTCATGCCGATACCGTGGTTCATGCCGGCCGGGGCGAACCGGTCTTGGCATGGTGGGATCGAGACAGTAGCCTTCGCCCGCGCGGTCGCTCACGACGGCGAGGCCCGAGCCTCTGACCGGAATGGGCGGGCGCTCATTGCACCGCCATAGCGGGAAAGGTCAATGCGCGTTCTTGTCTACAACGAACTGGTTCCCGAGAAGATTCCGAATTTCGACAAGGTCGTCCGCGCCCTGGGGGAACGCGATTTCGCCCGCGCCGATGTGCGCAAGCTGACGGACACGCTCTATCGCGCCCGCCTGAACAAGAGCGACCGTCTGCTGTTCTCGCTGTACCGGGCGCGCGGCGAGACCTGCTGCCTGATCCTGGAGCACATCCGCAATCACGCCTATGAGAAATCGCGCTTTCTCAGCCGGGGCGCCGAGATCGACGAGGAAAAAGTCCCCGCGATCGACGCGGACGCCGCCACGCCGGCCGGCGACCTGCCGCTGCTGGACCCGGACAAGCCGCGCTTCAACATCCTCGACAAGATCCTGACGTTCGACGACGAGCAGGAGGCCATCCACGCCCTGTCGCCGCCGGTCATCATCATCGGCTCCGCCGGCAGCGGAAAGACCGCACTGACCCTGGAGAAGATGAAGCAGATGGTCGGCGACATGCTGTATGTCAGCCTGTCGCCGTACCTGGTCCGGAATGCGCGCGATCTGTACTACGCCCGGAACTACACGAACGACGATCAGGAGATCGACTTTCTTTCGTTCCAGGAATTCCTGGAGAGCATCCGCGTGCCCGAGGGCCGCGAGGTCACGCCCCGCGACTTCCAGGCGTGGTTCGTCCGCCAGCCGGCGGCGCGCCGCCTGCGCGACGCCCACAAGGTGTTCGAGGAGATCCGGGGCGTCATCACCGGCCCAGTCGGCGACGCGGGGTGGCTGAGTCGCGAGGATTATCTCGATCTGGGGGTCAAGCAATCGATCTTCAGCGAGGAGGACCGTCCGGCGGTCTATGACCTGTTCGAGAAGTACCGCGGCTTCCTGCGCGAGTCGGGCCTGTACGACCCCAATATCCTCAGTCACGAATACGTGGGGGCGGTTGAGCCGCGATATGATTTCCTGGTGGTGGACGAGGTCCAGGACATCACCAACATTCAGCTTTATCTGATCCTGAAGTCGCTGCGTACCGCCGGCGAGTTCATCCTCACCGGCGATTCCAACCAAATCGTCCACCCGAACTTCTTTTCCTGGGCACACATCAAGTCGCTGTTCTTCGAGGAACGCGGGCTGTCGGGGGCGCACGACGGCGAGATCGTGCGCATCCTGCGCACCAACTACCGCAACACCCCGACCGTCACCGAGGTGGCCAACCGCATCCTGAAACTCAAGCACGCCCGGTTCGGGTCGGTGGACCGGGAGAGCAACTATCTGGTCCGCAGCGTGGCGCGGGAGCCGGGCCGGCTCCAGTTGCTGCCCCACACCCCGGAGGTCCTGAGCGATCTGGACGACCGCACCCGGCGCTCCACGCGCGTGGCCGTGCTGGTGCTGCACCCGGACCAGAAGGACGAGGCCCGACGCTGGTTCAACACCCCGCTGGTGTTCTCCATCCAGGAAGCGAAGGGCCTGGAATACGACAGCATCATCCTGTTCAACGTGGTCAGCGACGAGGCCAAGGCATTCCGCGAGGTCGCCCGGGACGTCGATCCGGCGGCCCTGGAGACCGAGACGCTCACCTACGCCCGCGCCCGCGACAAGCGCGACAAGTCGCTGGAAGTCTACAAGTTCTATATCAACGCCCTGTTCGTCGCGATCACCCGCGCCGTGCGCAACCTGTACTGGGTCGAATCCGACCACGGGCATCCTCTCATGGATTTGTTGCAGATGGCCCGGTTCTCGGAGGCCACCGTCTCGGCCGAGCGGGAGGACTCCAGTCTGGAACAGTGGCAACGCGAGGCCAGTCGCCTGGAGATGCAGGGCAAGACGGAACAGGCCCAGGACATCCGCGACCGCGTCCTGAAGCAGAAGCCGGTGCCGTGGACCGTGGTGGACCGCGCCACCTTCGACGTGCAGAGCGAGGCCGCGTTCGCCTCCGGTGCCCGCAAGCAGCTTCTGCCGGTGTTCGAACATGCCCTGCTGCACTGCTACCGGCCGATGCTCAACCGGCTCACCCTGGACGGCTTCAAGCCCGCCCTGGACCCCGAGGACAAGGCGGTCACCCTGTTGCACCAGAAACACTTCGAGGCCTACGCGTTCAAGAACCCGGGCGCGGTGCTGCGCGATGTGGAGCGGTACGGCATCGACCACCGCACCCCCTTCAACATGACCCCGCTCATGGCGGCGGCCCGCGTCGGCAATGTTCCGGTCGCGCAAACGCTCATTAAACGCGGGGCCGACCCCACCCTGACGGCCAACCACGGCTTCACCGCCGTGGACTTCGCCCTGGAACGCGGCCTGACCGACGAGCGGTTCGCCCGCCAGAAACTGCCCGAGCTGTTCGACCTTCTGGCGCCTCCCAGCATTGATGTCCAGGCCCGGGGCCGGCTGATCAAGCTCGACCGCCGCCTGATGGAATACGTCCTGCTGCGCATCATGGGGGCGCTGTTCTATCGCCGCCTGGGTCCCTGGATCGCGGAGAGATACGGACACAACGAGGGCTTCACGGCGAAGGCCCTCGCCGAGGTCGTCGCCA
This sequence comes from uncultured Rhodospira sp., assembly GCF_937138205.1. Classification (GTDB taxonomy): domain Bacteria; phylum Pseudomonadota; class Alphaproteobacteria; order Rhodospirillales; family Rhodospirillaceae; genus Rhodospira. The sequence continues at coordinate 25,067 of NZ_CAKZOT010000014.1, forward strand.
TCCTGCCCGAGGATGTGCTGCCGGAGCGGCGCAAGCAGCGGACCTACATCTCAAGCATCCTGTCCAAGAACGAGGTCGATGGCACGTCGCCGTACAATCGGTTCCTGTTCCGGCGCTTCCGGCGCGGGCACTATATCGTCGACCCGGACTTGAAGATCCGCGCGGGTTCCGCGTGGGTCCCCTATTACCAGGTGTTCCGACCGGAGGCCTGGGGACCTGACTATCCGCCGGATTATTACGCGCGATCCGGACTGTTCAGCGAAGCCGACATCAAGGCCATGAACACCAGGGATATCGAGAGGGGGATGCAACAGTTGGCGGCGTTTCGCGCTGACGTTCTGGGGCTTAAAACGGATGGGGGAGATCCATAACCACAGTCGTCGTGAACGGGGGTGAGTGGCGTGAGACCGGGTATCCCGAAGCGGCATTTGCCGGACGTGCCCGTTCCTATTGTCCAGAGAACGTCCGACCCCGGCCCCACCCCCTCCGCCAGTTATGCTAGAAAACGCAGGATCCAAGCCCGGCTCCGGCCGGGTTCTTGCGTTGTTTCAACCTTAGTTCCGCAGTTGGGCGCCAAGGATTTGTGCGATCAGGGGTTTGTGCGCCATGGGAGGTTGCGGGCGCGTTTGCGCTTTTCTCGATGGGGTTCAAAGCCCTGCGTTTTGATAAAGCGCGCACCTTCGGAATCTGGGATTGTTGCGTTTACTTCCTTGTCTGGCCTCATGCGGGCACACCTCTCCCGTCAGGCGGCCAAGGTCGGCGCGCGGCGCAGTACACAAGGACGGCGCCCGCGCCGCCCTGATGGGGTTGGGCGAGGTCGTGGCCTGGATGGTCTCCAGCAAGGAGGCCAAAGAGAAGCTGTCTCCGCCGCCCCGCCTGCGCTCGGCCTGGATCAAGGCGGCCGACGACGGCTCCGCCGAATTCCGTGTCGCCGCCGCGCTGGCGAGTCTGGGGTGGCCCGACGGGACCGATCCCGATGCGTCACCAGGACAGGCGATGGCGGACGCTGAAGACGGTAACCCGCCGACCGACTCCGCGCCCGCGCACCCGTCCGATGAGGCGATCGACGGCGAGGACGATGAGGGCGGACAAGACGACCGCTCGCTCTGGTTCCGTTGGCAGGACCAAGCCAATCGCCTCCTGCCCCTGGCCGTGTGAGGCGCGGGCGGGCTGATGCGCACCATGGTCGGGGTGTTGGACCGCCGCCTGATCGAGCAGGCCACGCGTGGCCTGGAGGACAAGCCCCTGGCCGCCGCCGTGCCGGCGCGCCTGGCCAGCACGGCCGGTTATTTTGTTTTCGCTCGACCACCTTCACGCCTGCCGCACTCGACGCTGGCGACTTCCGGCGCGGTCATACCCCGGCCTCATTGAAGCCGCATTCGGCGCGCAAAGCCCATCCTATGAACGCTTCCAACCACGCTTCCCCGGTCAAGGCGCGCACGCTCGCCTTGGACGCGGGCAGGAGTGAATCCTCCGCCGTGAGTGCAATTTCACGGAGGAATCACACATTGATCCCGTCAGCAGGACTTGCAGATTAGAACAGGTCTTGATAATAGGGTCTGCCAGTTAGTCGGCGATGCTATCAATGGAAGATAGAAACAAGACCCTCACTCAAGGCTAAGACAGCGGTGGACGCTGCGGCACGCCGGACGACTGCGAGGATGGGATGGGTGGAGATTTAGGGCGACGTTGGCTGGCCCGCGTGGCTGGCCAAGGGGACATTTGCGCGACGGCCCCGCACCGGGAGCGGGCCGCCAAGGGGTGCCCGCGGCACGTCAGCGGCGCTATCGCGGCGATCCTGTTGCTGGTGCTGGCCGGGATGGTGACGCTCCCGTCGCCGTTGCGTGCGAGCGGGCCGCCGTCAGGCACGCGGGCCGATCACGCGATCGCGATCCGGACCACCGAGACCGTGACCGAAGGCGGCTGGGTCTGGATTCTGGAGCAGGCCAAGGCGGCGGGGATCACGCGCATCGACGTCCTGGTGAAGCAGGACGAAGACGACTATTACAGTCAGCGGACCGACCGGGTGCTGCAATCCGGCGAACTGCTGGTGGCGTTGCCGGGAGAGGTCACCGCCGAAGGCTGGGAAGACTCCGCCTGGCTGGAAGAAATGCTCGTCCGGGGCGACGAGCTGGGGATCGAGATCTGGGCCTGGTGGCCGGTGTTTCACGATTCCGTCGCGGCGCGCGCCTTTCCGGAGGCCGGCTATACCGCGGGCGACGGGTCGGTCTTTGTTGATGCGGCGGTACCCGCCGTGCGCAACTACCAGACGACTCTCCTGACCAAGCTGCTGGAGACCTATGCCTTCGACGGTATCTCGCTTGACTGGATCCGGTACGACACCTGGCCGGACGGTGGCGACGGACCGCTCGCCGAGGTGTACCGCGAGCGTACGGGCCAAACCTGGAGCGAGCTTGGACTGCGCGACCCGCTCAATCGGGCGATTTGGGGCGATATCCGCGAGACCAGCGTGGCCAGTTGGCTGGAAACCATGGTCCGCAAGGCCAAGGCGCGCTGGCCCGAGGTCGCCTGGGGCGGCTACCTGTTGCCGCCGCAGTTCAAGGAGGTCTCTCAGGACTATGCGGCGCTGACGGCCGCGGGCCTGGAGGCCGTGCAGCCGATGATCTACTGGTCGCTGTGGCACTATCCGGCCGTCTGGTCCGGCGAGGTGGTCGGGCAGCACGCGTTCTGGGCGCAACCCGACACCAAGCTGGTGCCCACCCTGGATCTGAACCGGCCGGACCAAGAACACATGGCCGCGGCGGCGGCCATGCGCACGGCCCCGGTATCAGAATACCTTTGGTACCTGGATACCGCCTGGACCGAACGGCACTTCAAGCGCGTCCGCACGCTGGCGCACCGGATGCGGGAAGCGCGGGCGCAGGCGGACCCCCACCATCTGGCGCTGCCCGACACACTGGACCAGGGTCCGACCCCCGCCCGGTTTCCACCCGACAGCACGGCCTGGACCCTCGTGCTGTTCGCGGCGTTGCACGATCAGGGGCTGCTTGCCGGGTCGGACCCGATCGTGCCGGTGCTGGCGCTTCACCGCTTCACGCCTGGGCCGGCGCGTGCGGACGGCCCGGCGTGGAGCAACAGCGCGGGCTACGTCCGACGGCTGTTCCGCTTCCTGGACGACCGGGGCTTTTCGGTCATCCCGTTGCGGGACCTTCAGGCCGCGATGCTGCAGGGCTACGCGCAGGATTTGCCGGCAAAAGCGGTCGTGTTGACGGTGGATGATGCGGCGCAATCGGTCGCCCGGCACTTCCACCCTCTGGCGGTCGAATTCGGATATCCGTACACGCTGTCCGTGATCACGCGCCCGCTCAATGGACCCGACGCCTACCTCGACGAGGCGAGAACCGACCCGCAAATGGATTGGGATACCCTGGAGCAGTTGGCGGACTCCGACCTTGTCCAGCTCGTCTCTCACAGCCATGCCTTGCACACCTATGTCGGTCAGGGGCCGGAAGGGACGAATCTGGAAGCCGCCGCCATGGCGCGGCGCTGGCTGGCGGACGCCCAGCGCACGGAGACGGACGCCGAGCGTTTCGAGCGGGTGCGGACCGATCTCGCCCGCTCGCGCGCCGCGCTGGAGTCTCTCACGGGCGCACGCGTGACCGTTCTGGCCTGGCCCTACGGGCGATTCGATCGGCTCGCCGAGCGCGCCGCGCGCGCCGCTGGATTCCGGCACTTCCTGCTGTTTGGCGGGTCGCGCTATGCCAAGCCCGCCTGGGCGCCCCACCGAATCGGCCGCATTCCGGTCGGCCGTGGGGAGGAGGGGGTGGCGCTGTCTCTGCCGGAGGATCCCGCCGTCGAGCAGGCATGGTGGCTCGCCTATCTGACCTACGCTCGGCACACGGCGGCGCGCCCGTTGATAGAGGCCGTCTTGTTGCAGCTCGACGACCAAGCGGCCGCCCATCCCGAAGCCGTGCTCGCGCGCGCGGCCCTGGACGTCCTCGCCGGGCGCACGGCCCGGGCGAACGTGCGGATCGCGCGCCTTGGCGCCGCCTATCCAGAGGACCGCGCATTCGCGCAGGCACTTCAGACATTCCGCGACATCTACCGCTTGACCGAGTGACCTCGAACGGCGGAACCAGGGGAGGCACTCATCATGCCGGAGTTCGTGGCCGACGGGCTTTTTGTGTTTTTGCTGGCGCATCCCTTCTGCGTCAGTGTTCTGTGGACCATTTACGGTCTGATCGACCTTGCGCGGCCTGCGGCCTCAAAGCGAGACCCGACCACCGACACGGCCCTGGATTACACCGTGATCATCCCCTTCTACAACGAGCCGGAAGGGGCATTGGTCAGCGCTCGATCGCTGGCCGGGGTCAGTCCGGAGCCGCGAGAGATTCTTCTGATCGACGACGGGTCCGTTCGGGGAATGCCGGACGATGTCGCGCTGCCCCGGAAGACGCGGGTTTTGCGGCTGGAAACGAACGGGGGCAAGGCCCGCGCGCTCAATGCGGCACTGCGTGCCGTCCGGACCGAACTCGTGGTCTGCCTTGATGCGGACACGCAGGCGGTCAGTCAGGACTGGCGCGTCATGTTGGCCCGGTTCCGCGACCCGACGCTGGGCGCCGTGACCGGCAAGATCTGGCCGGCACAGCCGACCCGGCTGATCCAACAGTTTCAGCACCTTGACTACGTTGCGGTGATCGGGCTGATCAAGGCGGCGGAGACGAACTGGGGCGCCCTTCTGACGGTCTCGGGCGCTTTTGTCGCCTACCGCCGTCGCGCCCTGGAGGCGATCGGCGGCTGGCGCGACTGCACCGCGACCGAGGACATCGACGCCAGTTGGCGCCTGCAAGAGTTGGGATGGCGCCTCGGCTACGAGCGGCGTTGGGTCTGCCAAGCGGAGATGGTGCCCTCGATCCGCGGGCTGTGGCGCCAGCGCCGACGCTGGAGCATGGGAATGGGTCGATGCGGGCGCGATCACCTCCTGAAGGCGGCCCGGCCGCGAGCGCGCCAGTTGCCGGTCGCCGTCACCGCAACATTCAATGTCGGCTGGATCTTCGCAAGCCTGGCGGCCGCCAGCGCGCTTCTTGCGGATTTTCTGTTCGCGACCGAGGGTGCGAGCCTTGGCTGGATCCCCGAAGCCGAGGATCTGTCGATCTACCTGCTGGGCAGCGTGGTGATTTTCAGTGCCCAGTTGATCTGCGCCGCGGCGCTTGACGGCAAGCCCTGGACAGCCTACGCGCGGCTATTTCTTCTCGGCCCATTCTACCCATTTTACTATTGGAGCCTGCTGTTCACCAGCTTTCTGGTCGGGTTCCCTCTCGGCCTGATGCGTCGCGATCGGGGGAAATGGCGGCGAACCCTGCGGCAGCGCGAGGCCGCCCTCGCGGAGGTGCGCGCATGATGATGACACTGCGCCGGATCGGGGCGATGCTGGCCCTGCTCGCCGGGTATGGCCTGATCCTTGCCGGAATCGCGACCGTGCTGGGTCCGCGCTGGAGCGGCGGGCTGGAGCCGGCCTTGGTTCCGGGCCTTCTGTTGACGGGGTTCAGTTCGTGGTGGCTGGGATGCCGCCTGGCGGCCGGACCGAGCCACGGGCCGCCCGACGGTCTGGCTCTACCGCGAACAGTTGGTCCCGGCGAAGGTGGTCGAGGACCTGTTCGCCCCGTTCGACGGCGCTCCGCGCGACCTGGGCTTTCTGGCGATAGGCGGGCCGATGATCGATGCCGCCATCGTGCCGGGGCCGAAGCAGCGCAACACGCGCGAGAACAACGTCACCATCAAGGCGGGTGAGGCGCCGCAGGATTGGGAGGACAAACCCGCCAAGCGCCGCCAGAAGGCCACCGACACGGCCCAGGCCGTCGCCGCCCTTTTCGCCGCCATCGGCGCGTCGACCAACCCAGCCGATTTCGAACCCGAGAGAGGCCAGACGTGACCGATTCAATCCGACGCTCTCGCCCACTCTGTGCGCCCGAACAGTCGCGACGCGCTGTGTGGGCTGGTTAGCGCTTCTATCCTTGCAATGGCAGTTGGCTGATGACGCGCCACAGAGCGGACGCTTCCACGCTCGTGACTAAACCCATTTCAGGTCTTCCTGTCCTAGGCATGGGGACCTGGACTACGTTCAACGTGGGCGAGGATGACGGCCCATCTCGACGATGCGCTGGCCATCGGCTTCATCTTCACGGCCCTCAGCATAGTCCGATCTTACCTGCTGCGCCGGCTGTGGACAGCGCCGCCCCGGCTCCTCCGAGGCGGCGTGTCGGACCCAGTATGACCCAGGTCAGGCGAGGACCACATCCGGGTCGGTGCGTTAGACCCGGCCGCGTTCGCCCTCCTTTTCGGAGGTGACGGTCAGGCCCAGTCTCTCCTCAGGGCCTCGGCGAAAGGGCCGCGAACCGTATGCGGCTGCCATCCGGTGGCCTCGACCAATTCGGCGATGGTGGCTCCCTCGGGCCGCCGCAGCATGTCAACCACGAAGGCCTGCTTGGTGTCGCCCCGGACCCGTCGGGTGGCGGGCTCGGCCGACACCGTCTCGGTGGGTTCCGTGGGCGCGTGCTCCGAGGGCGCGTCGTCGCCCACGGGCCAGAACGGGTGGTCTTGACGAGCGTCACCGTCTGGGCCAACGGGGATCTCCCGTCAGGGCCGGATGGAAGACGAGAAGGAGTGCATCCTGGTCATCGCCGAAGCCAAGAGAACGTCCGGTTTCGGGAACGAGGCCGTGCGATCCGAGCAACCGACTTGGGCGCAAATCTGAAGCTGATGAGTCGTACCCGTTTTGGGTCACCGATGCATCAGTTGTCACACCAGGATGGTGGCGTCTGCGCGGCTTTGCCGCCGCGCGTCGGGCTCTCGTGAACCGAGCCGCCTCTCGGCGTCTCGGCCTACGCCCTCGATCCCTGCCGCAAGGAAGACAAAGGAAACTTGGGCGACGGTGCAGGCGGTCAGCGGCCGCCCGACGAAGCCTGCCGTCTGTCCGCTGAAAGCCTGCCCGACGATGGCCTTTTCGGTCTCCAATGTCGTCCGGGTCCTAAGCGCGCGACCATCCCTGCAGGTCTCCGGAAGGCCGTGGACCCGCGCCGCGCCGGTCCAACCCCGCGCCCCGACAAATTTCCCCTGGCCGGGTCTTTTGAAAAGCCCATCGTCGCGTCCCGCGCCGATGGGTGGGGGTCATTCCTCGCGGAACAAATTTGCCGGGCCCCGGAGCCGATTCAGGGGAATCGTCTCCAGACCCATAATACCGTGCGACGATAGGAACGACTCGTCCGGTCAGGATCACTTCGACGCACCGATGATGCCGAGTCTTTGTTTTTGTCGCCGCGGCGCCCCTTAGGGGCGCGCGGCTCCGGGCGTCCGGTAAGGTCACGCTTTCCGGAGGCCGGACTCACACCGCCTGACTGTGCCGTTTCTCGCCCACGTTCAGGTATTTGTCGAACTTGGCGCACACCGCCCGCACCAGCGGCCGGCCCAGGTCGGTGACGCGCAGCCGCCAGCCGTCGCGCACCACCACCCCGTCGCCTTCCAGGTCGGCGAGTTGCGACAGTTCGGGCTCGAAGTCGGCGGGCGAGGCGCCGTATTCCGCCGCCACCGTTTCCAGGTCCACGCCCATGTCGCACATCAGGCGTTCGATGATGGCGCGGCGCAGCTTGTCCTCGTGCTTGACCTCCAGCCCGCGCGTGATCGGCGGCGTGCCCTCGCGTACCGTGCGCTTGTAGGCGCCGATCTCGCCCTGGTTGCCCACGTACCCTTGCGGCAGCGAGCCGATGCCCGACGCACCGAAGGCGATCAGGGCCGGCGCGGTGTCGGTGGTATAGCCCTGGAAATTGCGGTGAAGGGTCTGCTTGTTCAGGGCCAACGCCAGTTCGTCGTCGGGTGCCGCGAAGTGGTCCAGGCCGACCGTGACATAGCCGTTGTGCTCGAACCGCTTGGAGCCGTTGAGGTACTGGCTCCAGCGCTCGGGCACGCTGGGCAGCGCCTCTTCCGGGATCATCTTCATGTGCGTGCGCATCCACGGCACGTGGGCATAGCCGAAGTACGACACCCGGTGCGGTTTCAGCGCCAGCGCGCGGTCGATGGTCCGTTCGATGCTTTCTGTGGTCTGGTGCGGCAGGCCGTACATCAGGTCCATGTTGATGTCGGTGATGCCGTGTTTGCGCAGCCAGTCGATGACCTGGACCACCTGCTCGTACGGCTGGACGCGATGGACCGCCTCCTGCACCTGCTCGTCGAAGTCCTGCACGCCGATGCTGGCGCGGGTGACGCCGACGGCGGCCATGGCCTTGACGTAGTCCTCGGTGGCCGTGCGCGGGTCCATCTCCACCGCGATCTCGGCGCCGTCCAGCATGTCGAAGCGCGCGCGCAGGTGGGTGATCAGGCGCTGGAAGTCCCCGGCCGACAGCACGGTCGGGCTGCCGCCGCCGAAGTGCATGAACTTGAAGCCCATCTTGGCGGGCAGCAGGCCGGCGATCAGGTCGATCTCGGCCAGAACCGCCTCCAGGTAGTCGGCGATCGGCTCGTAGCGCTTGGCGATCTTGGTGTGGCAGCCGCAGAACCAGCACATCTCCTCGCAATAGGCGATGTGGGTGTACAGCGACAGCGGCGTCGCCGGGTCCAGCTCGCCCAGCCAGCGCGCATAGGTCTCCGGGCCGACCTCGGGCGAGAAGTGCGGGGCGGTGGGGTACGAGGTATACCGGGGCAGCCGCAGATCATACTTCGCGGCCAGGTCCTGAATGGTCATGATGAGGCGTCCGTCCTTTCCAGATGGGCCGCATTTTAACGCGCCTGGGGCGGCAAAAAACCTATATTTTCCGTAAGAGCCCGCCGGTCAACCGGGAGAACTGGCCCCATGCCCCGCTTCGCCGCCAATGTGTCCCTGCTGTTCACCGAGGTCCCCCTGGCCGAGCGCTTCGCCGCCGCCGCGCGCGCCGGGTTCAAGGGGGTCGAGTGCCAGTTCCCCTACCAACTTTCCGCCGAGCAGATCGGCGACCTGGTGGCCGTGAGCGAGCTGGCCATGGTGTTGTTCAACGCACCGCCGGGCGACTGGGCGGCGGGGGAACGCGGGCTGGCGGCGCTGCCCGGGCGCGACTCGGAGTTTCGCGACGGGCTCGACTTGGCGCTGGACTACGCCGAATTCCTGGAGTGCGAGCAAATCCATGTGATGGCCGGCGTGGTGGCCGAGGAGGACTGGGGGCCGGCACTGGACACGTATCTGGACAACCTCGCCTGGGCCGCCGACCGAGCACGCGAGCAGGGCGTGCGCATCCTGATCGAGCCGATCAACCCGGTGGACATGCCGGGGTACTTCCTGACCCGGCCGGAGGACGCCCTGCGCGTGATCGAGGACCTGGACCACCCCAACCTCGGCCTGTTGTACGACGTCTACCACGCGCAGATGGAACGCGGCGCGCTAACCGACACGCTGGAGGCCGCCCTGGCCCACATCGCCCACATCCAGATCGCCGGCGTGCCCGGCCGTCACGAGCCCGACGCCCAGGGCGAGATGAACTGGCCCTATCTGTTCGACCTGCTGGACGCGCACGGCTATGCGGGATGGATCGGCTGCGAATACCGCCCCCGCGCCGGCACCCTGCCCGGCCTGCGCTGGGCGCGGCCGTGGGGGATTGGGGCCTGACATGGCCACGCAGCCTCCCGACACACCCCACGACGCCCTCTTCCGGCCCTTGCTGTCCGATCCCGGCGACGCGGCGGTGCTCTTACGCGAGCAGTTACCGACGGAGATCGCCGGCTTGATGTCCGATGACCCACCGCGTCTGCTCGACGGCCATTTCGTCGACGCGCATTTGCGAAACAGCACCGGGGATTGCTTGTTCTCGGTGACACTGCGGACGGGGCGACCCGCATTCCTGTACGTGCTGCTGGAACACAAGAGCACGCCCGATCCGCGTACGCCGTTGCAAGTGTTGGGCTACATGGTGCGCATCTGGGAACGCCACGTGCGGGAACACCCCGGCGATGCGAGCCGGTTGCCGCCGATCCTGCCGCTGGTTCTGTACCACGGCCAGGCCCCGTGGCGCGTGCCGACATCGCTCTTGGACAGTCTGGACCTGGACGACGACCTGCATCCGGTGGTTCGAGATTTCCGCTATACGGTGCGCGACCTGGGCCGCATGGCGCCGGAGTCGCTGTCGGCGGCGCCGCATGTGCGCGCCGTGCTGATGGCCCTGCGCATCGGCACTGGCGATGACGCGCCGCTGGACCGGCTGGTCGAGATCGTAGCCGCACTGCCGGACAACACCCTGTTGGAGCGCCAGGTGATCCGCTATATCCTGCATGTGGTCGCACGGTTGACAGGGGCCGACTGGCATCAGGTCGCCGTCCGCGCCAAACCGCAGCGGGAGGACGCCATGGTTTCGCTGGCCGCGCAGGAATGGATGGCACAAGGACGCCAGCAGGGGCTTGAACAGGGGCTTGAACAGGGGCTTGAACAGGGTCGGACAGAAGCCATGCGCGAGTCCGTGGCCGAGGTTCTAGAAAGCCGGTTCGGGCGGTTGCCACAGGCCACCCGGGATCGGCTGTCGGCGCTGGCGCTGCATGACCTCCGCCCCTTGTTGGCGCGGGCGGCAACGGCGCCGACGCCTGAGGCCGTGTTCGACGAGTCTTTCCGGCACTAGGCCCGCCAATGCCCCGCCTGACCGCCGGCCTGCGCGCCCGCGCCATCCTGCGTCTGGTCGAGACGCGCGGCGGCTTCGCGGCCGTGGCCCGGCGGGGGGATGACACCGCCGGCGACCTGCTGTTGCGCGTACGCGATCCGGCGGGCGGGGTGGACCTCTACAGCCCGGCCACCGCTCCCGACGGCACCGCCGGCTGGATGCGGCTCGGCCGCCCCGGTTTTGCCGACGCGGCCGCCGCCGACGCGGCCATCGACCGCGCCATCACCCGCGATCCCGACCTGTGGGTGCTGGATCTGGAGCCGCCCGAGCCGGGATTCCCGCTCGACGACCCGGTGCTGGACACCACCCCGGAACCCGACCCGACCCGTGCGGCGGCGGAAGCCCTGTTCCGCGCACGGCGCGCTTGATCCAACCTGACCGCTCGGGCATCGTCCGGCCGTTTCCCGTTCGCGGCCCGGATGGCGCCGCCCCTGGAGGTGATTGGCGTGGCCGCCTCGCGTATCGCAGAGTCCTTGTCGGCGGTTCGTCCCCTGGACGGGCCGCCGGTGCGGTTCCTGGTGGTGGATGGCTACCCGGCGGACCGACGCCGCGCCATCGAACAGGCCGGCGCCACGGTCGCCGGCGCGCTCTACTGTCAGGTGCTGCTGGCCCTGGCCCCGCCCGGCTCGCGTTGCGCGGTCGTCCAGGCCGCCGACCCCGGGGCCGAGGCGCTACCCGGCGGCCTCGACTGGGGCCAGATCGACGCCGTGGCCTGGACCGGCTCGGCCCTCAGCCTCACCGCCATGACCCCGGAGGTCACGCGCCAGCTCGACCTGTCGCGCGCCGTATTCGACACCGGCCGGCCCTACTTCGGCAGTTGCTGGGCCTTGCAGGTCGCCGCCGTGGTCGCCGGCGGCACGGTCGAGGCCAACCCACGCGGGCGCGAGGTTGGCGTCGCCCGCAAGATCGCGCTGACCGAGAGCGGCCGGACGCATCCCCTGTATCGTGGCCGACCGTCGGTGTTCGACGCGGTGGCCATTCATACCGACGAGATCACGCGGCCGCCGCCGGGCTGTGTCATGCTGTCCGGCAATGCGATGAGCCCGATCCAGGCCGCCGAGATCCGCCATGGCAACGGCGTCTTCTGGGGTATTCAGTACCATCCCGAATTCGACCTGCACGAGATCGCGCGGCTGGTGACCTTGCACACCGACGCCCTGATCGCCGCCGGCCTGTTCGCGGACCCGGAGGCCGTCAGCCGTTTCACGGCGGAGGCCGATGCCCTGGCCGTCGATCCGGCGCGCCGCGACCTGGCGTGGCGTCTGGGCGTGGACCGCGACATTCTGGACCCCTCGACCCGGTTGACCGAGGTCCGGAACTGGATCGAGCATCAGGTGTTGCCATCGCTCGGCAATCGGTAAGCGCCGTCCCGTTCCAATCCGTATCATCCCAATCCGTATCATCGTCGTTTCCGCCCCACCGGAGCCCCGCCGTCATGTGGCTTACGTTCCGTTCCATTGCCTCTTTGCTGATCGGCGTCAGCATCATGTTCCTGGGCCAGGGCCTGTTGGGGACCCTGCTGGGCGTCAACCTGGCCGCCTCCGACCTGCCCTCGACGGTGAGCGGCCTTGTGATGTCCGGCTACTTCCTCGGGCTGGTGCTGGGCTCGCTGTTCGCCATCCATATCATTCGGCGGGTCGGGCACATCCGGGCCTTCGCCGCCCTGGCCTCGATCTTTTCGGCGGCGGCACTGACGCACGCGTTCTTTTCCGACCCGATCCTGTGGGGCGTCTTGCGGGTGATCGCCGGCTTCTGCATGGCCGGCCTGCTGATGTGCACCGAAAGCTGGTTGAACGAGAAAGCCACGCGCGAGACCCGGGGCACCGTCCTGTCCCTGTACATGATCGCCACCTATCTGTCCCTGGGTGTGGGGCAGTTCCTGCTGCAATTGGGGGATACCGCCGGCTATATGCTGTACGCCTTGGTGTCCATCCTGCTGTCGATGGCCCTCGTGCCGGTCGCCCTGACCACCATGCCCGGTCCGGCGTTGCCGACCCCGCGCCGCTTCGGCATCACCCACCTGTTCCGGATTTCACCGGCCGGCGTGATGGGCTGCCTGGGCTCCGGGCTGGCGCAAGGCGCGTTCTACGGCATGGGACCGCTGTTCGCGCGCCAGCTCGGGCTGGATCTGGCGGGCACGGCGGCGTTCATGTCGGCCGTCATTCTTGGCGGGCTGGTGCTGCAATGGCCCCTGGGGTGGATGTCCGACCGGCTGGACCGGCGCCTGGTCATCGTGCTCGTCAGTCTGGCCATGGCGGCCTCCGGCGCGGGCGTGGTGGCGCTCAGCTTCGGCGGCCTGGATGCGGATTCGTTGACGTTCGTGGCCAGCCTGCTCGGCCTGTCGGCCCTGTTCGGTGCCCTGTTGAGCACCCTGTATCCGCTGGCCATCGCGCTGGCCAACGACTGGATCGAGCCGCAGGACATGGTGCCGGCCAGCGGCGGCCTGCTGCTGGCCTACAGCATCGGCGCGGTGGCCGGGCCGATCGCCGCCTCGCTGCTGATGGACCTGATCGGGCCGGCGGGCCTGTTCGTCCTGGTGGTCGCCGTGGGGATCGTCGTGGCGATCTTTACGTGGGTGCGGATGCAGATGCGCGAGTCCGTGCCGATGGAAGAGCAGGCCCCGGTGCAGATCGTGCCGCGCATGACCGCCGTGGCCTACACCCTGCTGCCGACCGAGGACGAGGACGGCCAGCTCGCCTTCGACTTCGACGCCCCGCCCGACCCGGTCAACGATCCGGACGCGGACCCGGCGGTCGAGGCCGAGGCGGCCGCCTGAGGACGCGCGCATGGCCTCCCGCCCCCGTACCCCGGCGCCCGCGCCGCCGACCCGGCCGGAAACGCACGCCCGCCTCGCCACGCACGCGCCGCGCACGTGGCAGCGGATGCTGTCGGGCCGGCGGCTGAACCTGCTCGACCCCTCACCCATGGACATCGAAATCGGCGACATCGCCCTGGGCCTGTCGCGCAACACGCGCTGGAACGGCCAGACCGAGGGCGATCACGCTTGGTCGGTGGCGCAGCATTCGGTGGTCGTGGTCGAGGTGGTGCGCCGGCTGCTCGCCCCCCGCCGCGACAGCGAACTGGAGATGGCCGCGCTGCTGCACGACGCCTCCGAATACGTTACCCACGACCTGATCACGCCCTTGAAGGCGGTGGTCGGCGACGTCTTCAAGGAGGTCGAGGACCGCCTGATGGTGGCCGTGCATCTGCGCTTCGGCCTGCCGCCGCGCCTGGACGTGGAGCGCAAGGCGCTGGTCAAGCGCGCCGACCTGATTGTCGGCGCCACCGAGGCCGTGCAACTGGCCGGCTTCCGCGCCGGCGAGGTCAAGACCCTGCTGGGCATCAAGGAAAAGCCCTGGCCGGACCTGACCTTGACCCCGCTGCCCTCGCGCGAGGCGGAACGGCGCTTCCTGGAGACGTTCGAGGCCATCGGTGCTAGGCTGGCGCTGGAGCGGCGGTAGGGGGCGGTATGCGGATCATTTCGCGCGGCTCGGTTTGTCGGGACACATGCCGAGTACGATCGCATCGACGCGGAGTCCATCTGATGCCGCCTGTCACCGTCCATCCCATCCGCACCGACGCCGACCACCGGGCCGCCCTGGCGCGGATCGAGCATCTGATGGCGGCGGACAACCCGGCCGACGACGATGAACTCGCCGTGCTGGCGGCCCTGGTCGAGGACTGGGAGGATCGGCATATGCCCATGGATCCGCCCGAGCCCCTGGCCGCGATCCGTTTCCGCATGGAGCAGCAGGACATGACCCTCGACGATCTGGCGCATCTGTTGGGCGGACAGGCCGAGGCCGAGGCGGTCTTGGCCGGTCGGCGCGACCTGACCGTGCCCATGATCCGCGCCCTGCGCGACCATCTGGGGATCCCGGCCGATGTTTTGATCGGCCATGGCCCCGCGTCGGCGGCGTAAGCCATCGCGTTGACTGTTTCGGGTTGATTTCCATGCCCATCACCCTGCGTCCCCTGACCGGCGCTGACCTGGAGGCCGCGTTGCCCGATCTGGCGCGGTTGCGCATCAGCGTGTTCCGGGCCTTCCCGTACCTCTATGACGGGGACGAGGCCTACGAGAGACGCTACCTGCGCACCTACGTCGAGACCCCCGGTGGCGTGCTGATCGCCGCGCTGGATGGCGACCGGGTGGTTGGCGCCGCGACCGGTGTGCCGCTGGCCGGCGAGCCGGAGGACGTGCGCGCCGCCGTCGCCGCCGCCGGCCTGGACGTGGCGACCACCTTCTACTTCGGCGAATCGGTTCTGGAGCCGGCCTACCGGGGCCAGGGGATCGGCGTGCGCTTTTTCGAGCACCGCGAGGCGCACGCGCGCGCCCTGGGCGGGTTCACCCATGCCGTCTTCTGCGCCGTCGAGCGCCCCGTCGATCACCCGCGCCGCCCGCCGGGCTATCAGCCGCTGGACGAATTCTGGCGCCGGCGCGGGTATGCGCCGCTGCCAAACGCCCGCTGCACGTTCTCATGGCGCGACCTGGACGACGCAACGGAGAGCCCCAAGCCGATGGCGTTCTGGGGTCGCCGCCTGGAGACGGAACAGGCGCGGACCGGCGCCTGACCGCTTTCCCTGACCGACCGGCGCGCGGTCGTCGGGTCGTGTTGGCGTGGGGATCGAATCCGGGGGATGCCTTCTCGGTTCGCTATTGCAGGACCGTCGACGCCGCAACGCCGGCAAGACGCCCGCGGGGCGGAGTCGGCGCGCGTCAGCGGGCCAATCCGCCGCCCGGACCGTGGATGGAGGCTTGCGCATGGGACGCGAAGGCGGCCTGCGGGCTCTGGGGGCCGCGCCATGGGC
>NZ_CAKZOT010000015.1 GCF_937138205.1 uncultured Rhodospira sp.
TGCGTCGTCGGCGGCGTCGCCGCCTCCAGACGCACCCTACGACGGCTGCGAACAGTTCGTAGGGCGGCTTCGCGCCAAAGGCGCAAGCCGCCATCACGGCACCGCAACCGGCGGATTGGCCCCTCGGGCCGAATCCGCCCTACGATCTACGATCAGAACTCAGTTCTTGCTCTTGTCGACCAGGCGGTTGGCGGCGATCCACGGCATCATGCCGCGCAGCTTTTCGCCCACCTCCTCGATGTTGTGCTCGGCGTTCAGGCGGCGCGTGGCCTTGAACTCCGGCTGACCGGCCTTGCACTCCTGGATCCACTTGCTGGTGAAGCGGCCGGTCTGGATGTCCTCCAGAATGCGCTTCATCTCCGCCTTGGTCTCGGCGTTGATGACGCGCGGGCCGGAGACGTAATCGCCGTACTCGGCCGTGTTGGAGATCGAGTAGCGCATGTTGGCGATGCCGCCCTCGTAGATCAGGTCGACGATCAGCTTCACCTCGTGCAGGCACTCGAAATAGGCCATCTCGGGCGCGTAGCCGGCCTCGATCAAGGTCTCGTAGCCGGCCTGGATCAGGCTGGTCAGGCCGCCGCACAGCACCGCCTGCTCGCCGAACAGGTCGGTCTCGCACTCTTCGCGGAACGTGGTCTCGATGATGCCGGAGCGGCCGCCGCCGATGGCCGAGGCATAGGACAGCCCCAGTTCATGGGCGTTGCCGCTGGCGTTCTGGGCCACCGCGATCAGGCACGGCACGCCGCCGCCGCGCACGTACTCGGAGCGCACGGTGTGGCCGGGACCCTTGGGCGCGACCATGAACACGTCCAGGTCGGCGCGCGGCTCGATCAGGCTGAAGTGGATGTTCAGCCCGTGGGCGAAGGCGATGGCCGTGCCCTCGCGCATGGTGCCGGCCAGATGGTCCCGGTACAGGTCGGCCTGCTGCTCGTCCGGGGTCAGGATCATGACCACGTCGGCCCAGGCGCCGGCCTCGGCCGGGGTCATGACCTTCAGGCCCTCGCCCTCGGCCTTCTTGCGGCTGGACGAGCCTTCGCGCAGCGCCACGGCCACCTCGCTCACGCCGGAATCGCGGAGGTTGAGGGCGTGGGCATGGCCCTGGCTGCCGTAGCCGACGATGGCGATCTTCTTGCCCTTGATCAGGTTCACGTCGGCGTCACGGTCGTAATACACGCGCATGGTTCTTGGTTCCCTGGAATGGTTTGATCGCGAGACGGGCGGGCGGCCGGAGCGAGGCCCCCTAAAGAGCCGTGTTGCCGCGGGCGATGGCGGCGACGCCGGTGCGGCTGATCTCGGCCAGGCCGAGCGGTTCCATCAGCTTGATGAAGGCGTCCAGCTTCTCGGTCTTGCCGACGATCTCGAAGACAAAGGAGTCGTGGCTGCTGTCCACCACATTGGCGCGGAAGATGTCGGCGATGCGCAGGGACTCGATGCGCTTTTCGCCGCCGCCCACGACCTTGATCAACGCCAGTTCACGGCTGACCGACGGCCCCTCGACCGTCAGGTCGGAGACCTTGCGCACCGGCACCAGCCGGCCGAGCTGGGCCTTGATCTGCTCGATCACCATCGGCGTGCCGGAGGTCACCAGCGTGATGCGCGACAGATGCTCGGCGGCGTCCACCTCGGCGACGGTCAGGCTTTCGATGTTGTAGCCGCGTCCCGAGAACAGGCCGATGACGCGGGCCAGGACGCCGGCCTCGTTGTCCACCAGAACGGCGATGGTGTGGGTACGGATGTCCTGCTGCGCCATCAAGACTGACATTGCCCCAAGTGTCCTTTTTATCTTTGTTTTGCTTCTGTCGTACCGGTCCGGGCGATCATTAGACCAGCATCATGCCCTGGTCCGAGACCTGTGTGCCGGCGGTGTCCTCGGAGTTCATCAGCATCTCGTTGTGGGCCGCGCCCGACGGGATCATCGGATAGCAGTTCTCCGACGGGTCCACATGGACATCCAGCAAGACCGGCTTGTCGGACTCGATCATGGCGCGGATGGCGTCGTCCAGGTTGGCCGGCTTGTCGACGGTCAGGCCCATCCAGCCGAAGCTGTCGGCCAGCTTGACGAAGTCCGGCAGGGCCTCGCAGTAGCTTTCCGAATAGCGGCTGCCATGAAGCAGCTCCTGCCACTGGCGCACCATGCCCATGTACTGGTTGTTGAGGATGAACACCTTGACCGGCAGATTGTACTGCGTGGCGGTGCCCATCTCTTGCAGGTTCATCATGAACGAGGCTTCGCCGGCGATGTCGATGACCAGCGACTCCGGGTGCGCCACCTGCACGCCCAGCGCCGAGGGGAAGCCGTAGCCCATGGTGCCCAGCCCGCCGGAGGTCATCCAGCGGTTGGGCTCCTCGAACTTGTAGAACTGGGCCGCCCACATCTGGTGCTGCCCGACCTCGGTCGTGATGTAGGTGTCGCGGTCCTTGGTCGCCTCGTACAGGCGCTGGATGGCGTACTGCGGCTTGATGATGGTGTCGGTGGCCTTGTAGGCGAGGGAATTGCGCCCCTTCCACTGGTCGATCTGGCCCCACCAGGCCGCCAGGGCCTTTTGCGCCGGACGCACCTGCTTGGCCTTCCAGACGCGGATCATGTCCTCGATCACGTGGGCGACGTCGCCGACGATGCCGATGTCGACCGGCACGTTCTTGTTGATCGACGAGGGGTCGATATCGACGTGGATCTTCTTGGAGTTCGGCGCGAAGGCATCCAGGCGGCCGGTCACCCGATCGTCGAAGCGCGCGCCGATGCAGATCATCAGGTCGCACCCGTGCATGGCCAGGTTGGCCTCGTAGGTGCCGTGCATCCCCAACATGCCCAGGAACTGCTGATCCGACGCCGGATAGGCGCCCAGGCCCATCAGCGTGCTGGTGATCGGGAAGCCGGTCGAGCGCACGAAGCTGGTCAGCAGCTTGGCCGCATCGGGGCCGGAGTTCACCACGCCGCCGCCGATGTAGAAGATCGGCCGCTCGGCCTTGCCCATCAGCTCGACCGCCTGTTCGATCTGCTTGATGTCGCCCTTGAGCTGCGGCTTGTAGGAGCGGTGCTTGACCCGCGCCGCCGGGACATAGGGCGCCTTGCCCATCAGGATGTCCTTGGGCAGGTCGATGACCACCGGGCCGGGCCGGCCGGTGCCGGCCACCACGAACGCCTCGTGGATGGTGCGGGCCAGCCTGTCAGGCTCCTTGACCAGATAGTTGTGCTTGGTGCACTGGCGCGTGATGCCGGTGGTGTCGGCCTCCTGGAAGGCGTCGTTGCCGATCAGGTGGGTCGGCACCTGCCCGGTCAGGCAGACGATGGGGATCGAGTCCATCAGCGCGTCGGTCAGGCCGGTCACGGCGTTGGTCGCCCCAGGGCCGGAGGTGACCAGCACGACCCCCACCTTGCCGGTGGAGCGGGCATAGCCCTCGGCCATGTGCACGGCGCCCTGCTCGTGCCGCACCAGCACGTGGCGGATGCGGTTCTGCTTGAACAGCGCGTCATAGATCGGCAGCACGGCGCCGCCCGGATACCCGAACACGACCTCGACGCCCTGATCGGCCAGGGCCTTGAGGATGATTTCGGCGCCGTTGAGCTGCGTCTCTGACATGGTGCGCATCCTTGCAAACGGGGTCCCGACAGGTTCGGACCACGAAACGAAACTGCCGCGCCGGCCCGGAGGGCGGCGCGGGGAGCGCCAACCTAGTCCCTGCCCCCTAGACGGTCAACAAAAACCGGCGAACGAATGCAATGGTTTGCGCGGCCAACGTTTCTGAATATTGCGCGGCGAGAGTCGGGGTGAGAGTCAGGTCCGCGCGCATCTGGTGGCGCAGCCACGTCCGCTGGCGCTTGGCGTACTGGCGGGTGGCGGCCTGGGCGCGGGCGGTGGCGGTGGCAAGGTCGATGTCGCCACGCAGGTGGGCGGCCAGGTCGGGCACCCCGACGGCCTTCATGACCGGGCGGTCGGCGGGAAGGGCGCGGGCCAGCAGGGCACGCACCTCGTCTAGCGCGCCGGCCTCCACCATGGCTGCGAACCGCGCGTCGATGGCCGCGCGCAGGGCCTCGCGCTCGGGATCGAGCACAATCGTGAGCGTACGGGCGGAGAGGGGCGGCGGGGCAGGGGGCTGATCCTGCCACCACGCCAGCGAGCGGCCGGTCGCCTCCAGAACCTCCCAGGCCCGGGCGAGGCGCTGCGAATTGCCGGGATCCAGGCGCGCCGCCATATCCGGGTCGCGCGCGGCAAGGTCGGCGTGAAAGGCAGCGTTGCCCAATTCTTCCAGACGGGCGCGGGCGGCGGCGCGGATGTCGGGCGGAATGTCGGGGATGGCGGCCAGGCCCTCGGTCAGCGCCTTCATATAAAGGCCCGTGCCGCCGACCAGGATCGGCACCCGGCCGGCGGTCCAGGCCTCGCGGGCGGCGTCGGCGGCCATGCCGGCCCAGCGTGCCGCCGAACACACGTCGTCCCCGTCCAGCACGCCATAGAGACGGTGCGGCACCCGCGCCTCCTCCGCCGGCGTCGGCCGCGCCGTGACGATCCGCAGGTCGCGGTAGACCTGCAGACTGTCGGCATTGATGACGGTGCCGCCCAGCGCCTCGGCCAGCGCCAGCGCCAGCGACGACTTGCCGCTGGCGGTCGGCCCGGCGAGGAGGACGAGGGGCAAGAGGGGGGCGGTCATGGGGCGCGTGAATGCACTAGATTCGCAAAGTTGTGCAGCGACGTTTGCCGTCAAGGGTGAAACCCTTGACGGCGTCGCTGCACTAGGCGCTGTTGGAATGACGCGCGGGCGGTTCTGGCGCCGGTGGGCGGTCGTCCAGCCAGCCATCGGCCTCGGGGTCGACTGGCGAGACGGTCTCGGGCGGTGATGGGGGCGGCGCGGGTGGACCCGGGGCCGGCTGGGGGGCTGGCGCCTCCTCGGCGGCGGGCGTCTCGTCGCCGGCCTCGGCGCTATCGGCGCTATCGGCGCTATCGGCGCTATCGGCGGCGGCCTCGTCGCGCGAGGGCGAACCCTCCCACAGCGCCTCGTGGATCCGTTGCGGCTGTTGGATCCCCTTCAGGGGCATGGCGCCCTGATCGCGGAACCGCAATTCCGTGCCCTCGCACATGTCGCGCACCACCTGCGAGACCATGATCTGGTCCATGTCCGCCTTGGCGCAGATGCGCGCGGCGATGGTCACCGACAGCCCATAGTAGTCGTTCTCGGCGCTGATCGGCTCACCCGCGTTGACGCCGATGCGAATCCGCAGCGGGATTTCCGGCTGAGCCTGGTTGTGGGCGCGCACCGCCTTCAGCACGTCGATCATGCCCCAGACGGCGTCAGGCACGTGTTCGAACGTGGCCATGATGCCGTCGCCGGTATGCTTGATCTCGCGGCCGCCGAACCGGCCCAACGCCGAGCGCACGGCGGAATTGTGCGCGCGCAGGATCTGCTGCGCCTTTTCGTCGCCGTGCTCGCTGGTCAGGTCGGT
>NZ_CAKZOT010000016.1 GCF_937138205.1 uncultured Rhodospira sp.
GGTGAAGCTGTCGTAGTTATCGATCAGAAGCAGCATGATGGCGAGTCACCCCCCGATGCTGGTCCCAGCGCCAGCGGACGGGCCTAAAATCGCAGGGCACGCGGGACCGGTCAAGGGCACGGCCGGCGTCGGGGTAACCCCTGGCCGGCGTGCGTTGACGAGGGGCTTGCAGGAACCCACGTCACGGTTACCTTTGTTCGAACCCCGTCTGCGTATAAGTGAGTCACACCACCAATGGATTCAAACGCCCCCGTCCGCACCATCAACCTGGACATCACCGGCATGACCTGCGCGGCCTGCTCCTCGCGGGTCGAGAAGGTCTTGAGCAAGCGCGAGGGCGTTGCGCGGGCGCAGGTCAATCTGGCCACCGAGCGCGCCCGGGTCGATGTGGTGAACGGGGGCGCCTCGCTCGACGAGTTGATCGCCGCCGTGCGCAAGGCCGGGTACGACGCCCGCGAGCATACCGAGGCGCCGGGCGCGGCCGATCTGGACACCGACTGGCGGGACGACCGGCGCGGGCTGCTCGATCTGGCAGTCGGCGTCGTCTGCACCGTGCCCCTGCTGGCCGAGATGATCGCCATGTGGGCGGGCTTGCCGTTCCACCTGTCGCCGTGGGTGGCGCTGGCGCTGGCCACGCCGGTCCAGCTCTTCGCCGGCGCGCGGTTCTATGTCGGGGCCTGGAAGAGCCTGCGCGCGGGCGCCGGCAACATGGATGTGCTGGTGGCCCTGGGGACCACGGCGGCCTACGGGTTCAGCCTGTGGCGGGTGGTGACCGGCGCGGCCGACCAGGGGCTTTATTTCGAGGGCGCGGCGGTGGTCATCACCCTGGTGCTGCTCGGCAAATGGCTGGAGGCACGGGCCAAGGGCTCGGCCGCGTCGGCCATCCGGTCGCTGATGCGCCTGCGCCCCGATGTCGCCCGCGTCGAGCGAGAGGACGGCACGACCGCCGAGGTACCGCTGGGCGAGGTTGCCGTCGGCACGGTGGTTCTGGTTCGGCCGGGCGAGCGCGTGCCGGTGGACGGCGAGATCCTGAGCGGCGAAAGCCAGCTCGACGAAAGCCTGATCACCGGCGAGAGCCTGCCGGTCGCGCGCGGCGCCGGGGACGCCGTCATCGGCGGCGCCATCAACGGCGACGGCCTGTTGCGCCTGCGGGCCAGCAGCGCCGGCGGCGAGGGGATGTTGAGCCGCATCATCCGCCTGGTGGAGGACGCCCAGGCCAGCAAGGCGCCGGTTCAGCGGCTGGTGGACAAGGTGGCGGCGGTGTTCGTGCCGGTCATCGTGGCCATCGCCGCCGTGACGTTCGGGCTGTGGTTCACGCTGGGCGGCGCGCCCGAGGCGGGCTTTGTCGCCGCCGTGTCGGTGCTGGTGGTGGCTTGCCCCTGCGCGCTGGGCCTTGCGACACCGACGGCGATCATGGTCGGCACCGGGCTGGCGGCGCGGCGCGGCGTGCTGATCAAGGACGCGGCGGCGCTGGAGGGCGCGCACCGGGTCGACACGGTGGTCTTCGACAAGACCGGTACCCTGACCGAGGGCCGGCCGGTGCTGGAGACCGTCGCCGTGCTCGACTCGGCGCTGAACGCCGACACGGTGCTCGCCCTGGCGGCCAGCGCCCAGCAGGGCAGCGAGCACGTGCTTGCGCGGGCAATCCTCGAAGCCGCCGACGCCAAGGATCTACGGCTCGACCCCGTCGAGGGATTCCAGGCTTTGGCCGGGCGTGGTCTGGCCGCGACGGTCAAGGGCCGGTCGCTGTTGATCGGCTCGCGCCGACTGATGGACGAACGCGGCCTGGTGAACGAGGCCGCGCAGTCGCTCGCCCACGACCTGGAGCGCGCCGGGCGCACCGTCGTCTGGGTGGCGGCGGAGGGCGGGCCGGTGCTGGGCCTGCTGGCCCTGGCCGATCCGGTGAAGGAGGGTGCGGCGGAGACGGTGGCCGCGCTCAAGGCGCGCGGCCTGCGGTCGGTGTT
Source organism: uncultured Rhodospira sp. (assembly GCF_937138205.1). GTDB lineage: Bacteria > Pseudomonadota > Alphaproteobacteria > Rhodospirillales > Rhodospirillaceae > Rhodospira. Next base: position 1,965 of record NZ_CAKZOT010000016.1, read on the forward strand.
GCTGACCGGCGATTCGCGCGCCGTCGCCGAGGTGGTGGCCGAGCAGGTGGGGATTGACGACGTCCGGGCCGAGGTGCTGCCGGCGGACAAGGCCGAGGTGGTCAAGGCGTTGCGGGCCGAGGGGCGCTCGGTGGCCATGGTCGGCGACGGCATCAACGACGCGCCGGCGCTGGCGGCCGCCGATGTCGGTGTCGCCATGGGCTCGGGAACCGACGTGGCCATGGAGACCGCCGGCCTGACCCTGGTGCGCGGCGATCCCGGGCTTCTGGTCGCCGCGCTCGACCTGTCGCGGGCCACCTACAACCGCATTCGGCTGAACCTGGGCTGGGCCTTCCTTTACAACGTGGCAGCCGTGCCGGCGGCCGCGCTCGGATACCTCACACCGGCCCTGGCCGGCGCCGCCATGGCGCTGTCCAGCGTCAGCGTGGTGACCAGTTCCCTGTTGCTGCGCTCAAGCCGCGCCGCCCGGACCTAAGCCGGAGTCCGCGTCGTCGCGCAACGCGCGCAACAGGCCGGGAAACGCCGGGTTGGGGTGGGTGACGACGCGCGTGGGGACCGAACTCATATAGGTTCGGAACCGCCCCTTGGCCTCGAAGCGGGCACGGAAAGGTGAGGCCTGGAACAGGGGCAGGGTGGCGGGAACGATGCCGCCCAGGATGAACACCCCGCCCAGCGCGCCGGCGGAGAGCACCAGATTGCCGGCCACCGTGCCCAGCATGGCGAACATCATCGCCACCGCGCGCGCCGCGCGCGGGTCGTCACCCCGGGCGGCGGCCTCGGTGACCTCCCGCGACGTCTCCAGGTCCGGCCCCTGGGCAAGCCCCACCGCCCCGAGGGTCCGGTGCAGCAGCAGCAGGCCGGGTCCGCTGATCAGGCGTTCGGCCGAGACGTGCTCGTACTCGGCCCACAGGTGTTCGATCACCCGCGCCTCCTCCGCGTCGGCCGCCGCCAGCGTCGCATGTCCGCCCTCAGTGGCCTGGGGGCGCCAGCCGCCGGACCCGTCGGGCAACAACAGGGCGACGCCCAGACCCGTACCCGGGCCGATGGCGGCGATGGGCGCGTCGCGGCGCCCGGCCCGGTCCGGTCCCACGGTTACGCTGTCGGCGTCCGTCAGGTCGGGGATGGCCAGGGCATTGGCGGCGAAGTCGTTGAGAACGCGCAAGCTGTCGAACCCAAGCGCGGCGCGGGCGTCGGCGACGGAGAACGTCCACGGCGAGTTGGTCAGCCGGATCGTGTCGTCCGCCACCGGGCAGGCCACGGCCCACACGGCCCGGCGCGGCGGCGCGTGGGATGCATGGCGGTCGATGATCGCCCGGGCAGCCTCGACCGGTCCGGGAAAATCGAGCGTGCGCACCCGTTCGGTGGCGGTCACCGCGCCGGCCTCGTTCACCAGGGCGAAGCGGGCGTTGGTGCCGCCGATGTCGGCGATCAGGGCGGGGCCGGGACGGAAGGACATGGTGTGTCGTTCACCCGGACCCGGTGGAGGCCGTGTCACCGCCCGTTGACCGCACGGCCATCGGCGTGGGCACGGATCGGAGCACCGTCAGGAACCGCTCGCGCCAGTTTTCCAGGGAGTTGGACTGGACTTTCTCGATCATGCTCTGCCAGCGTTCGCGGCGTTCTTCCAGCGACATGATGAGCCCCTGGTGCAGGGCCGCCGCCACGCCCTCGTGGTCGTAGGGGTTGACCAGCAGGGCCGCGTCCAGCTCGCGCGCGGCGCCGGCGAAGCGCGACAGCACCAGGACGCCTGGATAGTTCGGGTCCTGGCTGGCGACGTATTCCTTGGCCACCAGGTTCATGCCATCGCGCAAGGGTGTCACCACGCCGACCCGCGACAGGCGGAAAAACCCGGCCAGCGTTTCCCGTTGGAAATTCTTGGTCAGGTAGTGCAGGGGCATCCAGTCGAAATCACCGTAGCGGCCGTTGATGTAGCCGGCCAGCCCCTCCAACTGGTCGCGGATGGCCTTGTACTCCGGCACCTCGGATCGGGACAGCGGCGCGATCTGCATCATCGACACCTGTCCGCGATGGGCCGGGTACTGTTCCAGAAACCGCTCGAACGAGCGGAACCGCTCCGGAATACCCTTGGAATAGTCCAGCCGGTCGACGCCGATCATCAGGCTGCGATTGTGCAGCGTGCGTTCAAGGCGGCGGGCCGCCCCCTGTTCCACGGCGCGAGCGGCGGCCTGTTCCATCTGGCCGCGCTCGATGCCGATGGGAAACACCTGGGTGCGGACCAGCCGGCCGTAAGCCCGCACGGACTTGTCGTCGAGGATCTCGCCGCCGGCCTCGTAATGGATGTAGTCACGGAAGGACCGCAGGTCGTTCTCGGTCTGGAAGCCGACCACGTCATAGGCGCACAGCGATTTGACCAGCAACTCGTGGCTGGGCAGCGCCAGCAGCACCTCCAGCGCCGGGAACGGGGTGTGCAGGTAGAAGCCCATGGGGTGGCTGAGCCCCAGGGCGCGCAGTTCGCGCCCCAGCGGGATCAGATGGTAGTCGTGGATCCAGAGATGGTCGTCATCCTCGATCAACGGCCGCAGCTTTTCCGCGAACAGGGTGTTGACGCGGAGGTATCCAGTGTAGTTCTCGTGACTGAACTCGGCTAGGTCGAGCCGGTAGTGGAACAGTGGCCACAGGGTTCGGTTGGCGAACCCGTTATAATACTCGTTATAGTCCTTGCGGCCCAGGTCCAGCGTCGCGTAGGTGACCGGCCCGACCTCGGTCATGGTCGGTGTTTCGGCGGTTTGGGCCGTGGTCTTGCCGCTCCACCCGAACCAGATGCCGCCACAGGTCCGCAAGGCGTCCCGCAGCGCGACTGCCAAGCCGCCGCTCGTTGCCGACTGGGCATCCGGCACGGCCACTCGATTCGACACCACCACGAGACGCGACATTGGCCCTCCTCGTTCAGCGACGTTTGCGGTCAAGGGCTATACCCTTGACCGCAAACATCGCTGCACAACTCTTGAGTCTAGTGCATGGATCCAGACAAATTATGCTCGCTGCATCTTTTGTCTGGATCAATGCACTAGTACGCCCGCCACCTCATCCGCCATGACAAAATGGGCGCCCCGGACCCGGCGGGGCAAACGGATCGCGTGACGACATGCCAAAAACTAACCGGGTCCAAAACAATATCACAGCATCGGATCGGATCGACACTAGGCGCGCCGATCCGATGACGGACGGCAGCGCCGGTCAGTCGGCCGCCGGCGCCTCCGTGAAAGGCTCGGCGGGCCGGGACAGCTTGAAGGTCAGGGACTCGCCGGGCTGCAGGTCCCGGGTCTCGCCGCGTACGCAGATGGCCAGCGCCCGCGCCCAACTGGCGTGGGCGGCGACCGTCATTTCATCCCCCGTCAGGGTGACGTCGAGCCAGCGCCCGAGGTGGCGCAGCTTCAGCTTCAGCGTGCCCATGCGGTCGGTGAACACGGGGTCGAAATGCAACGCTCCGTCCCGCACGTCCAGGCCGGTGAAACACCGCTGCACCAGGTCGACGGTGCCGGCCATGGCGCCCAGGTGGATGCCTTCCGGCGTGGTGCCGCCCTGAATGTCGTCGACGTCGGCGTGCAGGGCCTGGGTGAACAGCTTCCAGGCCTTTTCCGGATGGCTGCGCGCCATGACGGCGGCGTGCACCATGTAGGACAGGGTCGAACCGTGCGAGGTGCGGGCGAGGTAATAGTCGATATTCTTCTGCCACTGCTCCTCGGTCAGCGGCTCGTACCCCAGGCGTTGCAGTTGGTCGGACAGTTCCTCGCGCGAGAACAGGTAGAACAGCATCAGGACGTCGGCCTGTTTGGACAGCTTGTAGCGGTTGGCGCTGTCGCCCTCGGCCTCCAGAATGCGGTCCAGGCGCTGGATGTCGCCGTACTTCTCGCGGTAGCCCTCCCAGTCGAACTCCTTGAGGTTCTCGTAGCCCTCGAACTGGCTGATGATGTCGCCGTCGTGGAAGCACACCGTCATCTTGCGGCTCATGTCCTCCCACAGCGCCAGTTCGCGCTCGTCGACCATCAGGCGGTCCATGAGTTCGTCGCGGTGGGTGGCGTCCAGGCAGGCCATGACGCGCATGGCCGAGGTGCACAGCCAGGCGACCATGATGTTGGTGTAGGCGTTGTTGTCGAGGCCCGGCTCTTCTTCCCGGTCCGGATAGGCTTCGTGGTACTCGTCCGGACCCATGACGTGATGGATCTCGTACCGGCCCGTCTGGGCGTTGAAGTGCGCCAGCGAGGCGAAGAAGCGGGTGATCTCCAGGATCAGCTCGGCCCCGCGCAGCTCCAGGAAGTGTTCCGCGCCGGAGATCTGGTAGTGGCGCCAGACGTTGTAGGCGATGGCCAGGCTGACGTGGCGTTGAATGCAGCTGTTGTCCGGCACCCAGCGGCCCGAGCGTGGGTTCAGGTGGACCTTCTGGCTTTCCTCGCGGCCGTCGCTGCCCGACTGCCAGGGGAACATGGCGCCCTTCAGCCCCGCCTGGGCCGAGGCCCAGCGCGCCTCGGGCAGGCGCAGGTGGCGGTAGCGCAGGCAAGACCGGGCGATGGCCGGCAGCCGGAAGTTCAGGAACGGCAGGATGAACAGTTCGTCCCAGAAGACGTGGCCGCGATAGGCCTCGCCGTGCCAGCCGCGCGCCGGCACGCCGACGTCCAGGTCGATCGTGTTGGGCGAGAGCGTCTGCAGCAGATGGAAGATGTGCAGGCGCAGGATCATCTGGATGTCGTCGTTCTCGCCGTTCTCGACGACGATGTCGCAGCGGTCCCACAACATGCGCCAGACGCGCTCGTGATCGTGCAGCAGGCGCGCGAACGACGGCGCGTGCATGACCGCCTCGCGCGACGCGACTCCGGGTTCGGAAATGGCCGGATCGCGGGACGTGTACAGGCTGGCCAGTTTTTCGACCACCAGCGTCTCGCCGTGATCGACCTCCACATGGATGTTCTGGTGAGCGTAGCTTTCCTCGGCCTCGGTGGTCGACTTGGCCTCGAAGGCGTGCGGGTTGGACACCACGCGCGTTCGCGCCGCCTGGGCCACGCGCAGGTGCGATTGCTTGGTCTCCACCAGCAGGTCGATCATGGTCTCGCCGGTGGCCGGGTTCTGGAAGGACTCGGCGGCGAGCGGGTTCAGGTGCGAGCTGTTCAGATCGCGATAGCGCTTGACGCCGGCGTTGATGACGCGACCGTCGAGCCCGGACATGATGTCGACCGGACCGGACCAGTTATGGGCGGTCAGCGACAGTTCGGTGCCGGCCAGGTGCATGTCCGCCATGCTGGCCAGGCGGCGCGTCTTCAGCGTGCTTTCGCGGTCCTGCTTGTCGCGGAACCGGACCTCGACCTCCAGCACGCCGCGCTTCAAGTCGAGTTCCTGTCGGAACGACAGAACGGTCACGGCCTGGATGTTGAACCAGTCGCCCCCATCGATCCGGAACGTCAACGCCGACCAGTTGGGGAAGTTGACCAGGTCCTCGTTCTCGATGACGCGGCCGGCCACCTCGGTCTGGGCACGGTTATAGCCGCCCGCGAGGTAGGTGGCTGGGTAGTGGGTCTCGTCTGCCATCACCCAGGAGAACGCTCCCCGGGTGACGAAGTAACCGTTGCCGGTGGCGCACAGGGCCTCGCGCAGGCCCTGCTGTTTGGGTTCGAACTGGTCGTAGACCAGGGACCATTCGGACATGGGTCGCGGACCTT
>NZ_CAKZOT010000017.1 GCF_937138205.1 uncultured Rhodospira sp.
CAACAGAGCTTAATCTCCCAATCCGACTGTCTCAAAGTCGTTGACACGTTCCGATGCGGTGAAGAACATTCCCTGGGTGGGGCAGGCGTCGGGCATGGAAATCTTGATCCGCCGCACCGACGTGATGATCCGGGCGCCGATCTTGAGGAGCTTCTGGCGGATGGTGCCGGGCGCGGCCTTGGCCAGCTCGGTGCCCTTCAGGGCGCGCAGGCGCAGCTGGGTCATCAGCACATAGGCGAAGCCGGCCAGGATCAACCGGGTCTGGTTGGCCTTGAAGGCATGGGCGGAGGCGCGGTGGCCGAACAGGTCCAGCTGGCACTCCTTGATCCGGTTCTCCATGTCGCCGCGCGGGCAGTAGATGGCCTCGTAGATCACGCGCGACATCAGGTCGCGGGGCGGGGTCTGGTCGTTTTGTTCGTGGGCGTCCCGGGCCTCGCGCAGGGCCTCGGCCACCCGCGGGGAGTCCCAGTCCAGCGAGGTGACGAGGAAGCGGCAGCGCTGCTCACGTTCGGCGCGGTGCAGGACCTTGACGATCACATGGCGTGGCCGTGTCCAGCTCTTCGAGCGGGTCATATGGGTGAAATGGCCGAAGGCCAGGGCGGTCTGGCCGGTCGCCATGAAATCCACGGCGGCTCTGGAGCGGACCTTGCGGGCCTTGTGCAGCAGGACGTCGTTGCGGGCGAGGCCGAAGATGTAGTCGACGCCGTTGGCCTCGCACCACGTCATCAGGTTCGGGCGGGCGAACCCGGAATCGCCGCGCACCAGGATCTGGACCGTGGGCCAGACCTTCCGGATCCGGCCGACGATGCGTTTGATCGCCGCCTTCGCGCCCTTGGCGCCGTCGACGTTGCCGTGGCGCAGCTTGGCCAACAGGAGATGCGGGCCGCAGTAAATATACAGCGGCAGGAAGCAGCGGTGTTCGTAGTAGCCGTTGAAAAAGCCGCCGATCTGATGGCCGTGGGTCTCCACGTCGGTGGCGTCGAGGTCCAGGGTGATCCGCTCGGGTGGGGTATCGTGACTCTCGGTGAACAGGTCGACGTACAGGTCCTGGAGCCGGTTCGGCTGGGCGGTGATCTTGTGATAGCGCCGGTCGCTGTCCTCGAAGCTCCGCTCGACGCGTCCCAGGGTGGAACTTCCGGCCAGGGCAGCCGGCTTGTCGCGCCCGGAGGAGTTCGCCTCGCCCAGGAGCTTCAGCAGGGGATCGTGGCGCAGGCTGTCGTGATCGGTGAGGTCCTCGTACCCCAGCGCGATGCCGGTCACACGTTGAGCCAGCAGGTCGGCCAGCGGATGGCGGACCCGACCCGGGTCCCGGCGGTCCTCGAAACAGGCGGCCATGCGGGGGAACAGATCCAGGCGCGTCGCGGCCTCCCGCAACAGCAGGCCGCTGGCGTCCGAGGTGATCTCGCCGCCGTCGAAGGCGGCGATGACCGACCGCTTGCCGAACGCGGAAAAGAGCATGGGGTTATCCGTCTATCTATTTGACTCTCAACGATATTATAGAGAGCCAAGGGGGCTTGGGCGAGGAAAAAAGGGGGGCCCGGGCGACGCTGTTTTGCTATGCTCTCCGGTGTGGTCCAACCAGAGGAGAGCGTGCGCGTGCCCGTCAGCAAGCATCGCCGCAAGGACGGCAGCAAGGCCCCAAAGCCGGTCAAACGGAAGAGCCGGAAAGGGGATGCGCCCATGGCCGGCCTTCCCGACGACCTGCCCCCGCGGGTGGTCATGGAAAAGATGATGGCCACCCTGCAGAGGAGCCTGCTGGCCGACGATCTCCTGGGCGAGGCGGAGGCCGATCCGCTCCACGCGGCGCAGGACATCATGTACGACGCCTGGGAGGGCGCGACGAAACGGGACCGGATCGCCCTGGCCAAACAGGCGCTCGGGATCTCGGAGCTGTGCGCCGATGCCTGGCTGCTGCTGGCCGAGGATGAGGCAAAGGGCATCATCGAAAAGCGCGCGGTTCTTGAAAAGGCCGTGGCCGCCGGGGAGCAGGCCGTGCGGCGGACCCTGGGGGAGGAGGCGTTCGAGGAGGAGGAGGGGAACTTCTGGGGGATCCTGGAAACGCGCCCCTACATGCGCGCCCGGGCGGCCCTGGCGGACTGTCTCTGGGAGATGGGCGACCGCGACGAGGCCGTCGCCCACTGGCGCGACATACTGCGGCTGTGCCCGAACGACAACATGGGCATCCGCCATGTGCTGGCGCCGAAACTGCTGCACCTGAACCTGTTCGAGGCCACCCGCGCGTTGCTTGATGACTACGAGGAGCCGGACTTCGCCGAGTGGAGCTACACGGATGCCCTGCTGAAATACAAACAGGGCGGGGCCACGTCGGGGGCGACCAAGGCCCTGGCCGCGGCCATCAAGAAAAACCCCCATGTGCCGGCCTACCTGCTCGGCGAGAAACATCTGCCGAAACAGCCGCCGCCCCACTACGCCCTGGGATCGAAAGAAGAGGCCATCCTCTACGTCCTCTCCAGCGGGGAGACATGGACCTCGACCAAGGGCGCACTGACCTGGCTGAGCGAAACCGCCAAAAACACCCTGTAAAAAATCAGCCGCTCAAAATCCGCGATACCTCCCTGTTATCGCTCACAAAACCCTGATCCACCCACAACCCGGTGACGGATCCAGGACCAAGGCCCACAGAGGACTTTCACCTCCAAGGTTCGTGCCATGCCTGGCACACCAGGAGGCGGGCGCGGCTGACGCCGTGCCCGCCGGGCCGGGGCCTACGGCCCCGGAGACCGGGACGCCAGGAACCGCTCGATGTTTTCGAGCGAGGCCAGAGCCGTCCGGCGTTCGGGCGTGCCCGGCGCGCTGCGCACCAGATCGTTGAAGATCCGTGTATAGAGCCCTTGCACCTCGTCGGTCCGAAGGGTCGCCAGCGTCGCGGGCGTGATGAGGATCGCCATGATGTCCTCCCTTCTGTTCGCGAGGCCCCGACCACCGGAGCCTTTCAGGCATCCCCACAGCATCATTGCCGGATGAAAGGCGTCCGATGGTCGGGGCGGAATTCGCGACAGAAGTGCGGGAGGACAATGGCGATGCGCAGCCGCGCCGCCCGGAGCGGCCCGAACCGACGACAAAAAGGAAAAACGAAAAAGATCAAAAACGATAAAGGGCTAAGGGCCTGCGGCCCTCGCGCGCGCAAGGCATCCAAACGCCTTGGTCTTAAATGGAGTGTCAGAAGGCGTTCGGAGCCTCCTTGCGCTTGCTACCCCGCCTCTTCGCCAGAGGGGCAGGGGTTGATGTCTCAACCCCTTTTTTAAAAAGGGAATAAAGGAAATTCAGTCGCGCTTTTCCGGGAACAGGCCGGGCATCCACCGATGGGCCAGCTTGGCCGGGAACGCGATGCGCAGCGGCGCGCGCGAGGTCTCCGCGCTCAGGACGCCGTGTTCGGTGAGTGCGGCGGTGACCCGCCGGGCCTGACGCGCACCCGTGCCCAGGATACGCGGGACTTCCGCACGGGCCAGTTCCCCCCGGTACAACACGGCATAGAGGATCGTATCGGCATGGGCGGGCAGCGTGCCGGCGCGGATTTCCTCTTCCGCCCACAGGCCGATCCGGTCGCGCAGCCGTTCGGGCTGCATCAGGCTTTCCATGAAATCGACCTGGTCGAGACAGACCCGGAGGAAGAAGTCCGTGAAGTCGGCCAGCGCTTCCTCGCTCAAATGCCCGCGCCCGTCCAGATCGTTGCGCCGGGGCATGTCGCAGGCGGCCAGATGGCGCTTGTAGTCCGCCTCGTTGCGCGCCAGACCCCGTGCGACGGACCACAACCCGCCCGTATCCAGCGCTTCCCGCAAGACCGCATAGGACATGAGCCGCGCCACGCGGCCGTTGCCGTCCATGAAAGGGTGAATCCAGAGCAGCCGGTGATGCGCGCTTGCGGCGGCGAGAATCTTGTCCGTGCGGCCAAGCATGCGGTGCGCCTGTTCGAAGCGCTCCAGAAAGCGCGGCACGGCGCCGGGGCTGACCGCGACATGCCGGCCCACCTGTATATCGCGGGTGCGCAGCTCTCCCGGAACGACCGGCGCCTTGTTCCGCCCATCCGGATCAACCACCCACAACAGGGCTTCGGGGAGCCGTTCACAGAACCGGGCATGCACGTCCCGGATGCCCTCACCGGTCAGGGCGCGGCCGTCCAGGCCGCCCTCGTCGATCCAGCGCTGGACCGCGATATGGGCTTCGGCTTCCAGTTGGAGGTTGCGCTTTTCCGGGTCGGCGCTGTAATCGCCTCGCAAGGCGCGCTCGATATCGACCGGGTGCGTATCGTGCCCTTCGATCAGGTTGCTGTAATAGCAGTTCATCGCGCGGACCAGATCGGCCAGCGCCGTGACGATCCCGGGCGGCAGGCTCCGGCGCAGGCCCGTGGACCGGGTCGCAAGATCAAGCGCCAAGTCTCCGATTTCACCCCGGCGCCGGGCGCTCTCGGACAGCACCAGCGGCTCCATGAGCCCCGTGCTCTCCCCGCGATCCGCCGGCCCGACCGGTTCTTTGTCCGCTTCGATGTCCGGTTTGTTGTGGTCCATAGTCTATGTATATCATAGAACTAGGATGTCCGCCAGCGTCCGGACGGGTCCGCCTATGTCCGCTTTTGAGGCCGCTTAAACTGTTGTGAAATTGGTGACTTTTCATGGCTCAGAACCATGGAAATCGGGCGCTTTCAAAACAAGGTGGTGTCTTTCCCGCCATCATATTCCTTTGTTCGCGCCAATAGGGGCCATTCCTCCGTCCCGGCCATGAGGCCCGGAGTTCCGCCGCGCGCAGGGGCGGTCAAGGATGGCCGGCAGGCCAGCCCGCGCGGGCGCGGGCCTTGTCCTTGACGGCCCCGAGCACGGCGGTCCGGTGCCTTTCAGGCCGGGACCGGGCGGGGCGAGTCTAAAACGGAATATCATCCTCCGGATCGTACATGGATTGCCGGTGCAAGGCGATTTCAAAGTCAATACCTTCATTAAGCGCCTGGAGAAGCGCGGCGTTCATTCGCTCTTCTTCCGTTGTCAGGCTGTTTCCGTTGGGATCCTCCGTGGCTTCGCGGAAGGCGGCATAGCGCTCTTCGGAGAGCGCGATTTCAATTGTGAAACGGTGCATGACGTTGACCTTTCCTGTGGCGTTCAAAGGTCGAGCGTTCGCTCGTCGGCCTGTTGTGGTGTCCGATCGCGCGCCGGGGCGCGGGTTGGAGTGGGTTCTTGCCGGTCCTGTCCGGTTCCCATGTGCTGGTAGTGCGCGACGTCGCGGTGCAGGCGCTCCAGATCGCGGACGTGGTCGCGGCGGACCCTGGCGATGTCCTGCTGGAGGCCCGCGCGTTCCCCCTGCTGCTGGTCGATGAGATCCTGGCGCTGGTCGCGGTCACGCTGCATGGCCCTGTAGGTTTCGGCTTCGTTGAGCCGGCGCACTCGCGCGTACTCGCTCGTAACGCGGTGCCAGATCCCCTTGAAACCACGCGGCAGGCGCGCGGCTCGGGCGGCCGTCTCCCGTTGCCAGCGTTCGGCCTGGCCCTCATCGAGCCGGCGGCGTTCCTGCCGGTGTCGCTGGACCATCTCGGCCTTCCGGAAGGCGAGTTCCGCCGAACGCTTCGTCATCGCCTTTTCCGCGTCGGCGATGAAGGTTCGCAGGCTGGTCGCCATCTGTTCCGCGATCCGTGCGCGCACGTCCGCGATCGGCGGCAGATCCCTGCCGTCGCCCAGGCGCGCCTTGACGTCCCTCGTTTTCACGCCCGCGTACCGGGCCAGGGCGTAGGCTTCGCCCCGAAAGTCCACCGCGACCACGCCGCGCCGGTCCCCGCGCGCCAGAGTGTATCCCCGCGCCTTCAAGGCTTCCGAGAGGGCCGGGCCATCGCGCGTGGCAGCCCAGCATTCGGCGAACATCGCCTTGAGCGCGCGCGGGTCCGTTCCCGCACGGCGGGTCTGTTGCCATTCCGCCCGGGTGAAGTTGAACGGGTCGCGCTCCTTGCTGTCCATCAGGCCGCGCGGGAGTGTCCAGCCCTGTTCCAGAAACAGCGCCTTTGAGATGTCGCGCATCTTGCGCTTAGTGTGCGGCAGGTTGATTGCCGTCATGGTCTCGGTGTCGATCCGCGACCAGACGCAATGCGCGTGGCGCCGGCCTTCCTTTTCGTGGAAGACCAGGGCGCGGGGTTGCCCCTCCAATCCCAGCTTTGCTTCGAGACGGGCAACGGCGTCCTCGAACACCTCGACCGGCACCCGCTCGTTCGGCGGCGGATTGAGGGAGACGGAAAACAGGGGTTGCCTGCACCGCGTGCCCCGCGCGACGGCCTCGAACTCCCGAAACGCGCCGGTCAGATCATCCGCCATGAAGCCGCGCAGCTCATGCACCTCGACATGTTCGTTTTCGGCTTTTAGCAGATGCGCGGCCAGTTGGCGGGCGCCGCCCCGCTGATTGCCCTTGAGGATCATGGCGCCGGCTCCCCGGGTCCGGCATCCCCGTGCAGGCCGAGGGCGATGAGCAACGTGTCACGGATCTCGCGGACATCCGTGCAGGCGTCGGCGAGGGCTTGTTCCGTCTCCGCCGTCACGGGGAGCGAGCCCGAGTTCGAAGCGCGGGCAAGCTGGTTCAGGTTGCTGGCCAGGTGGGAGCGGCCGAGTTCACCCAGCAAACGGGCGAGCACCGCGTGATCCTTCACCGGGCGCTTGCCCCGCGTCCGGCGCGGGGGCACCGTGCCGTCGAACAGGCGTTCCCGGATGAACGCACCGAGCGGCATATCCCCCGCCTCGCGTTCCAGCCGTGAGCGTTCCTCGAACGTCAGCCGCAGCGAGAAGGGGGGCGGGTATCTGTACCGTTTGTGTTCGCCTGCCATCGTGCCGTCCCCGGACGGCCACCACGCGCAGAACCTCTCTTATTTGTTGTGCTATTTGAGAGCCTTACCTTGTCCTGCCACTCGGCGACAACGTCCGTTGCGCAAGAGAGCAGGACAAGTCGGTTGCGCACTCCCGCAACCAACTTGTCCTGCGGAACAAGGACAAGTTCATCGCGTATCCCCGCAACCACAAAAAAGCCCGTTGTCTCAATGAGATGGCGGGCTTTTTTAATGCGCCCAAAACCACCCAAATCCCCGCTCAGCTACGAAATAGCTACCAAACGACATCAAATGTGCGGACCACTCAGGCGTGCCAGGACGTAGCCTGAAAATCGGAGCGACCGATGATCCCCGGATGGACTCCCTGCCTATCCGAGTGAGGTGGTCGGAGTCGTCGAGACAGCGTTTGGCGGATTTTAAGTGGACCCCTTGCCGTGGGTAAACCGCCCCTGGGGCCCCTTCCGGTCGGGCTCCGCCCTCCCTGCAGGGGCCCCAGGGGCGGCGGTGATGGTCATGCGGCCATGGCCTCCGGGATCGTCGCCCCATAGGCCGCGTCCGGCGTCCGGCCGCCCAGGGAAGAGTGCGGCCGGCGGCTGTTGTAGAAGTCCAGATAGTGGCCGAGCGACGCCCTGGCCTCCGGAACATTATCGTAAGCCTTCATGTAGACCTCCTCATACTTGATGGTTCGCCACAGGCGCTCGACGAAGACATTGTCCCGCCAGGCGCCCTTGCCATCCATGCTGATCTCGATCCGGTGCGCCAGCAGCACCCCAATGAAGGCCTCGGACGTGAACTGGCTGCCCTGGTCGGTATTGAAAATCAACGGCTTGCCGAAGCGCGCCAGGGCCTCTTCGAGCACCTCGATGCAGAAGTCCGCCGTCAGGGTGATGGACAGCCGCCAGGCCAGAACGCGGCGGGTCGCCCAGTCCAGAACCACAGCCAGATAAACAAAGCCCCTGGCCATCCGAATATAGGTGATGTCCATCGCCCAGACCTCGTTGGGTCGTGTGATCGGTCGGTTGCGCAGCAGGTACGGAAAGACCATGTGCCCCGGCGCCGGCTTCGACGTGTTCGGCCGGCGATAGATCGCCTCGATCCCCATCCGACGCATCAGCGTCCTGACCTTGTCACGCCCGACCACGAAGCCGTCCTCGTGCAGCATGTCCCGCAGCATCCGGCTGCCGGCGAAGGGATGCTCCAGGTGCAGCGCGTCAATCCGGTGCATCAGCGCCAAGTCTGCGTCCGACACCGGACGGGGCCGGTAGTACAGGCCGCTCCGGCTGACCCCCAGCATCTCGGCCTGGCGCTTCAGGGGCAGCGCGTGCGCCCAGTCCATCATCGCTTTGCGCTCGGCACACCGGCCTTGCCGAGCGCATCCGACAAAAAATCCCGTTCCAACGTCAACTGGCCGATCTTCGCGTGCAGCTCCTTGATGTCCACGGCCGGGGTGTTGTCGTTCGGCGCCGGGTCGCCGAACACCCCCGTCGCGCCCTCCAGAAGCTGGGCCCGCCATGCCGTGATCTGGTTCGGGTGGACGTCGAACTGCTGCGCCAGCTCGGCCAGCGTCTTCTCGCCCTTGATGGCCGCAAGGGCCACCTTCGCCTTGAAAGCCGGAGCGTGATTCCGGCGCGGTCGTCTCACCATAACATGTCCTCCTGTCTCGGCATCGTCGCCGATATCAGGAAGGAGATCCACTTACCGCCCTGTCCAAATTTCCCCGACCGGCTCTCATCGCGCTGGTTGGATGCCCGGTGGCGAGGGCATCGGCGGCACTGAGTTCCTGGACGATCACGTTGTGCTCGCGATACTGGGTGTAGGCTCCCTTGAACACCCGATAGAGGTTCCTGTATTCGTGGCGGAATGCGTCGGCCTTCAGACGGGTTTCCGTGACCGCGTTCTGGCAGTCGAATAGATCCCAGTTGGGCCGCCCGTCCTCCCCTCTGTATATAACGCAGTCATCGGTCAGGAGTTCCGTACCCGGCAGCGGGGTCAGGACCGTGAAGCTCGGGTAGTCGATTCGATTGTGCTCGATGAAACGAACTAGCGCCTTGAAGTCCGACTTTGTATAGTCGGTGTTGACAACGAACTGGGCGAAGATCTCGATGTCCAGCTCGCGGGCCATCGCCAGCCCTTGTTCCACCTGGGCGATGTCGCAATTCTTGCGGTATTCGTTCAGATCCTTGGCCGATATCGCGTCGATTCCGACGAACAGCCGGCGTAGCCCAATGTCGCGCCAAGCCGCGATGGCCTCGCGGTTACGCAGGAGCGTGTCGATGCGGCAGTAGGTGAAATAGGACTTGCGAATGCCGGCGCGCTGGATCGCCTCGGCCAAGGCAATCATGCGTTTGCCGTTGATGAAGGCCTCGTCGTCGACGAGGAAGACGTTGTCCTCCTCAAGGCTCGCCAGCTCTTCGACGACCGCGTCGGTGTCTTGGATGTAGTAGTGGCCGTCCATCGCCCGCCAGATCGAGCAGAAGGTGCAGCGATAGGGGCAGCCGCTTGTGGTGCGCATCAGGGCGATCGGCTTCATCGCGTCAATGAAGTAGCGATGCCGGTCGGCGGCCGTCAGGGTGCGATCCGGCCGAGGCAACTGGCGAAACGCCTGTTCGCCAACCTTGTTGCGGCCGAACCCATCGAAGGGCGCCCAAAGGCGGTCCGTCGCGCCGTCAGCCGATCCGTCAGCGCCCTCCTCCCGTTGGTACAGGCCGGGGGCGGGATCCGGCACCGCGTTGCCCCGGTCAAGGGCATCGGCAACCGACGTGATCAGGGTGGTGCCTTCGCCGCTGACCACGTAGTCAATGGTCGGCGTGAAGAAGTCCTCGGGTAGAAAGGTCGCGTGATGCCCCCCCACGATGGTGCGCACGGCGGGGTGCAGGCGCTTCACCTCGGCGGCAATCTCGCGCGCGCGCCTGACATGCATACTGAATGCAGTGACACCCACAAGGTGCGGATCGAATGCCGCGACCGTCTCTGTCAGCGAGTCAGGGTGCAGGCGAAGGTCGAGGATGTGGGCCTCATGCCCGGCCTGTCCGAGGGCGGCGGCCAGGTATTCCAAAGCCAGGGGCTCGGCGATGGCCCCGAGGTCGCCCCAGCCCAACACTTCGTTGCGGGAATTCGGCCAGATCAGAAGGACACGGACGCCCATGCAGGCCTCACAACAGGAAAATTGGCCAAGCCGCCATGGCTGGCCGTTCGCCGGGCGGAGACGAGACCGGCCGCACGGCAGAACAGTCGCCAGGCGACCTGGCCTGGTTCGTTGGATAGGGAGGGGTCAGGCGGCCGCGCAGCAGCAGGGCGTACAGCAGCAGCACGAGACGGCCGCCACCGGAGAGGCGCCCGCGTCATACCCCGACCCGAAGGCCACCCGGACTGACTGGATGTCGGCCACGGTCAACCCCGCCGCCTTTCGCGTGACACGGCCGTCGGCCATGGCCTGCAGGTCTCCCTTGGTCAGGTTGCGGGCCGCCGGCGTCAGGGAACTCACCGCAGCGCGGGTCAAACCCATGTCGGTGATTGGGGTGTCGGGCGGCAGTCGGAGTCCCACTGGGTCGATGACTTCAAGTGCGCGCCGGTCAGCCAGTTTAAGGTCAAGCGCCCCTTCGGGTACGGTGAGTTGGCGAGGAATATTGAGCCGCGTTCGCAGCTCTGGGCCCTCAGGCCCGATGGGACCGGGCGTTCCCGGTTGGCCCGGCATGTCGGGCCTGATGGGTTCGGTGATCTGGGCTCGCGCGGCGCCGGCGACGGTGGTCGCGGCCAGGGTGCCAAATCCAAGCGTGCGCAGAGCCTGGCGGCGGGTGGGAGGGATCTGGTTATGTCTATGGCTCCAATCCGCTGCTGGGTTGATCTGGGGAGGCGCGGCTCGTGCGACGGCGGTTCGTGACGGCCACAAAACAAACTGTGTTTCTTTAGTTAAACCCTGTCAACTGGCAACTCGTTCCCGAAAAAAGAAGATACATCTGATTATGATAGATTTCGGATGGGTGCAATTTGCGTAAGGGATATTGACAGGTGGATCTGGCTTGGCCCGGAGATAATTTATCATTTCAGTCGAACGACTTGCTCGATGACCGCAAGTGCGGCGTGGGTTTTTATGGGCGCGGCGTCGGCGCCAGTTCAGAATGCTTAGTCGGTGTCCGAAGTGTGCGGTGGCACCAGGCGCTGGCGCCGATCGGCGTGCGTGCCCCTGTCGATCAGCGGCATGGTTGGGCAGGCGATTCTGTTCGCGAACGATCAGGCCGCCCCGGACACCCCTTGCCCGCACCCGCTTCGATTCCCCATCCCGGCGT
This sequence comes from uncultured Rhodospira sp., assembly GCF_937138205.1. Lineage (GTDB taxonomy): Bacteria > Pseudomonadota > Alphaproteobacteria > Rhodospirillales > Rhodospirillaceae > Rhodospira. Next base: position 11,095 of record NZ_CAKZOT010000017.1, read on the forward strand.
CGCGGGCGGACCTGCCGGGGATTGGGCCCGTTTGGGCGGCTCCATCCGGTCGCGGTGAAGGCTCCGGCGCCAGCGTCGACTGTTTTCGCTCGGCACCCCGCGACAAAGCGATGCGGGCGACGAGAGAAAAAAAACGGCCGTGCGCCGTGTGCGTGGCCTTGTCCGGGTTGTCGGCCTATCATCGTGACCGCGTGCCTGCGGGTTGCGCCAACGATGGAAAGGGGAGGGACCCATGTCCGTGATAGCATTTGCTCGGGTCGGCCGGGTGCTGCTGGCCGGCGCTTTGACACTCCTGACCGGACTGGCAGCTGCGCCCGTCCATGCCGAGACGTTGCGCATCGCCTGTAGCGCGCTCGGCGAGCAACGCACTCTGTGCGAGGACGGCGCTCGCGCCTGGGCCGAGCAGAGCGGCCACACTGTCGAACTGGTGGCCATCCCCAACTCGGCCACGGAGCGCCTGGGGCTGTACCAACAGCTTCTGTCGGCCGGCGCCGACGACATCGACGTGCTGCAGATTGATGTGGTCTGGCCGGGCCTGCTGGCCGAGCACTTGGTGGACCTCGGTCCCGCGCTGGGCGCCGAGGCCCAGGATCACCTGCCCGTTCTGATCGAGAACAACACACTCGACGGCCGGCTGGTGGCCATGCCCTGGTTCATCGACGCCGGGATGCTGTACTACCGCGCCGACCTGCTGGAGACACACGGCCGTGCCGTGCCCACCACCTGGGCCGAGCTGACCGAGACCGCCACCGCCATCCAGGACGCCGAGCGGGCGGAGGGGACGAACGACCTGTGGGGCTACGTCTGGCAGGGCCGCGCCTACGAGGGCCTGACGTGCAACGCGCTGGAATGGGTCGCCAGCCACGGCGGCGGCACCATCGTGGCGCCGGACGGGACGATCACCCTCGACACGCCGGACGCCGCCACCGCGCTCGACCGCGCCGCCGGGTGGGTCGGCACCATCTCGCCGCCGGGCGTTCTGAACTATGCCGAGGAGGAGGCGCGGGGGCTGTTCCAGTCGGGGCAGGCCGTGTTCATGCGCAACTGGCCCTATGCCTGGGCGCTGGCGCAGGCTGAGGGCAGCCCGGTCAAGGGCAAGGTGGGCGTGACGGCGCTGCCGGCCGGACCCGAAGGCGCGCCGGCGGCCACGCTGGGCGGGGCGCAACTGGCCGTCTCGAAACACTCTGGGCACATCGACGCGGCCATTGATCTGGTGCGTCACCTGACCAGCGCCGCCGAGCAGAAACGCCGGGCCATCGCCGGATCGTTCAATCCGTCTCGCCCAGCGCTGTACGAGGATCCAGAGGTGCTGGAGGCGGTGCCGTTCCTGGCCGACATGCGCGAGGTTCTGGATGCCGCCGTGGCGCGGCCGTCGACGGTCACCGGCGCGCGCTACAATCAGGTCAGCACGGCCTTCTTCAACGGCGTGCACGAGGTCCTGAGCGGCCGCATGGATGGCGGCGCGGGCGTGACGGCCATCACCGCCCGCCTGCAGCGGATCAAGCGCGGCGGGTGGTGAGGCGGGCCACAGCGACACCCCTTGCCCGCCGCCGGGTGCGGGAGGCCTGGGCGTTGATTGCGCCCATGGCCCTGGTGCTGCTGTGCGTGGCGGCGTGGCCGCTGGGGCGGACGATCTGGCTGGGATTCACGGACGCCTCTCTGGCCGGCGCTGGCGACGCGGCGTTCATCGGCTGGGAGAACTACTACGCCGTCTTTGGCGGACAGGCGTTCGGCGTGCTCGCCGATCCGCAATGGTGGCGGTCGGTCGGCAACACGCTGGTCTTCACGGTCGCCTCGGTGAGCCTGGAAACGGTGCTGGGCGTTCTGGTGGCGCTAGTGCTGCATCAACGGTTCCCCGGCCGCGCCTGGGTGCGGGCGGCGGTGCTGGTGCCGTGGGCCATTCCCACCGTGGTCTCGGCCAAGATGTGGGCCTGGATGCTCAACGACCAGTTCGGGGTGGTGAACGCGGCCCTGGAAGGAATGGGCCTGATCGACGCGCCGCTGGCCTGGACCGCCGATCCGCTGTTGTCGATGGTCGCGGTGATCGGCGTGGACGTCTGGAAGACGACGCCGTTCATGGCGCTGCTGGTGCTGGCGGCGCTGGAGATGCTGCCGCGCGACATCTACGAGGCGGCGCGCGTGGACGGCATCCATCCGGTTCGCGTGTTCTTCCGCGTGACGCTGCCGCTGATCCGTCCGGCGCTGGTGGTGGCCATCGTCTTTCGCACGCTGGATGCCCTGCGGGTGTTTGATCTCGTGTACGTGCTGACCGCCAACAGCCCGGCGACCATGACCATGTCGGTTTATGCCCGGCGCGAGTTGATTGACTTCCAGTCCGCCGGCACCGGCTCGGCGGCGGCGACGCTGGTGTTCCTGATCATCGCCCTGGCGGCGGCGCTGATCCTGACCGCCGGGCGCCTGCGCGGGCGAGAGGCTGGGCCATGATCGCGCGCATCGCCTTCGCGCTGGCCGTGGTGTTGATCGTGGCGGTGTCCATCGGGCCGCTGGGGTACGCGGTGGTGACGAGCCTGGAGACGGGCAGCGCCCTATTCACCCCCGGCCTGTGGCCCGATGCACCCACCGTGGCCAACTACGCCGCCGTGTTCGCCGAGCAGCCGTTCGCGCGCAACATCCTGAACTCGATCCTGGTGGCCGGGGGCGTGGTGGTGCTGTCGTTGGCCCTGGCGGTGACGGCCGCGTATGCCTTGGCACGGGTCGAGTTCCGGGGGCGCGGGCTGTTGTTGGGGACCGTGCTGTCGGTGTCCATGTTCCCGCAGGTGGCCGTGCTGTCGGGCATGTTCCTGCTGATCCGCTCGCTCGGCCTGTACAACAGCCTGCCCGGCCTGGGGCTGAGCTATCTGATGCTGACCCTGCCGTTCACGGTGTGGATGCTGACCACCTTCGTGCGCCAGATCCCCAAGGACCTGGAGGAAGCGGCGATCATGGACGGCGCCGGCCCGCTGACCATCATCGGCCGGGTGTTCCTGCCGGTGTTGTGGCCGGCGCTGGTGAGCACCGGGCTGCTGGCCTTCATCGTCGCCTGGAACGAGTTCCTGTTCGCGCTCACCTTCACCCTGACGGCCGAGACGCGCACCGTGCCGGTGGCCATTGCCCTGATCTCCGGGGCCAGCGCCCACGAACTGCCGTGGGGGCGCATCATGGCGGCCTCGGTCATCGTCACCGTGCCGATGGTGGTTCTGGTGCTGGTGTTCCAGCGCTGGATCGTCTCCGGCCTGACCGCCGGCGCGGTGAAGGGATAGGGGAGGACGGATGGCGGGGGTCGAGATCGACGGACTGGTCAAGCGTTTCGGCGCGGTCACCGCGCTGGACGGAGTGACTCTGTCGCTGCCGGACGGGGCCTACGCGGTGATCGTCGGCCGATCCGGCTGTGGCAAGTCGACCCTGCTGCGCCTGCTGGCTGGGCTGGAGGACGCCACGGCGGGCACGATCCACATCGGCGGCACGGACGTGACCGGCCTGCCGCCCAAACGGCGCGACGTCGCCATGGTGTTCCAGTCCTATGCCCTCTATCCGCACATGACGGTGTTCGAGAACATGGCGTTCGGCCTGCGCCTGCGCGACGGCCGCCGCGACAAGGCCACCATCACCGCCCGCGTGCGCGAGGCCGCCTGCATGTTGCACCTGGAGGACCTGCTCGATCGCCGCCCGGCGGCGCTGTCGGGCGGGCAGCGACAGCGGGTGGCCATCGGCCGCGCCGTGGTGCGTGATCCGGCGGTGCTGCTGCTGGACGAGCCGTTGTCCAATCTGGACGCCGGCCTGCGGCTGTCGGTGCGGCGCGAACTGGCGGCGCTGCACCGCCGCCTGGGGACGACCATGGTGCACGTCACCCACGACCAGACCGAGGCCATGACCCTGGCCGATGTCATGGTGCTGATGGAGGCCGGCCGTGTGGTGCAGGCCGGGCCACCGTTGGATCTTTACACGCGGCCGGCCACGCCCTTTGTCGCCCGCTTTCTGGGAACGCCGCCCATGAACCTGCTGCCGGCCGTGGTGGCGGAGGACGGAACGGCGGTGCCGTTGGGAGGCGGCGGGCGGATTCCGCTGCCGGCGGTGACGCTGGCGCCGGGCTCGGCGGTCGAGGTCGGCGTGCGCCCGGAGGCGATGACGGCGTGTCCGCCCGAGGCCGGGCATCTCGCCGGAACCGTGCAATTGGTCGAGCACCTAGGGGAGTCTGTGCTATGGCATGTGGACGTGGGCCTCGCCGAACCGGTGGTGGCCCGGCTCGGCCCCGACGCCACCATTCGGGCGGGAGACAGGACCGGCCTTGCCTGGGCCGCCGACGCCACGCACGTGTTCCAGGACGGATCCCGGCTGGCGGACGCGGACCTGCCGGGCCGCTCTGCCCAGGTGTGCCCTTCGTGTGGGCATTGACGGTCCAGCGCCCCCGGGGGTTACGATCGCCGCGTCTTGTCCCTTTCTCTCACACGAACAATCGGATGCACCCATGTCAGATGGCCAGCACCCCGTTCACTTCGCTGTCTTGCCGGTGCCGGCCGAAAACGGGGGCAACCCAACCGAATTCGCGCGAGCCCTGGCGCCGCACCCGCTCGTCTACCAGGAGCTTCCCTACGATCCACGATATACGATCTACAATCGGCGCCTGACCGCCATGAGCATGACCAGCGGGTCGGCTGAGGAGGCGTATTGGAAGCTACGCTGTCAGGTCATCCTGCGTCACACGGGCGAATTGCCCATCGAGGTTCGCGGGCCGGACGCGGAAAGACTGCTGACCCTGGTGTTCACCCGCGACATCGCCAAGGTCCGGGTTGGCCGGTGCAGCTATCAGATCGCCTGCTCCGACGACGGCGGCATGATCATGGACGGCGTTCTTGTTCGCCTGGCCGAGGATCGATTCTGGTACGGGCAGGCTGATGGTGACCTGTCGCAATGGCTGAAGGCGAACGCGCGCGGCATGGACGTCGCGGTCACCGACCCGGACGTCTGGATCAGTCAGGTCCAGGGTCCGGATTCGCTGAGGGTCCTGGAGGCCTCGGTGGACGGCCCCTATCCCGACCCCTTCCGCTACTTCGATGCCGTCCGGGTTCGGATCGCCGGGCAGGAGGTCGTCATCACCCGGACCGGCTTCACGAACGAACTTGGGTGGGAGGTCTATCTTCCGCCCGACGTCGATGTGCGGGCCGTGGGCGAGCGTATCCTCGACGCCGGCAAGCCGTTTGGGATGACCCCCGTGGCGGTGGGCGGTGCGCGCCGGATCGAGGCGGGACTGCTCAACGCCGGCTCCGACTTCGACGAAACGGTGACGCCGTTCGCGGCCGGCCTCGGTGCCATGGTGGACCTGGAAAAGCCGGAGTTCATCGGCAAGGCGGCCTTGCTCCACGCCGATACACGGTCGCGCACCTGGGGGTTGCGCGTGCCGGACGGTGTCGCACGGCTCGGTAGGGCGCTGAGCCAGGATGGAACGCCGGTGGGCCGCGTCTGCTCGACGGCCTGGTCCCCCTTTCAGCAGTGCGGTGTGGCGATCGCGCGCTTGGACGATCCAGCGTTGGGGCCGGGAACGGCGCTCGACGTAGAATGCAGCGATGGCCACATTCGACCCGGCGATCTCTGCCAATTGCCGATGTATGATCAGGACCGGCTTATCCCACGGGGCAAACGGGTCGATATTCCGGACCGTCCCCGGGCGGAACGAATGGGCGTGCCCTGAAGGACGCGGTGCTGACCCCGCCACCGTTTCGTCGCTGTGATCACGATACCGGCGCGGAGTGTTCAACTGCCGGTGTGGGCGACGGCGGCGTGTCGCCATTCCAGCCCAAGAACCGGATACCCCGTCGACGCAACGATGTTGCGGGGCACGGTCACCGCGTGTTGCGACGGGCCTTGCGGCCATACCGGCCCGGGGCTTCCGTGCGGGCCACGAACGCGGGCGGTTGTTTCCTGACCCAGGCCAGGAACCGAGCCATGTCGGGGTGGGCGCGCAAGGCCTCGGGCGTGTTCATCTCGCGGGCGAGGGTGGCGTGATCGAACAGTCGGTGGATCATGCGGTGACAGACGCGGTGGAGCAGCGCCGACTCCCGCCCGCCGAGCGTGCGGGGGACCCAGTGATGCCGCTCCACGCTGGGACCGGCGACCATGGGCCGCCCGCACAAGGGGCACAGGCCGGCGGGGTCACCACCGGGGCCTTGCTCAGGGCCGCGTCGCTGCATGGCCATCCGCATGGCCGTCCGCCCTATGCATCCGCTCCACCTCCTCGACGGCCCGGGACAGGTCCGTCAGTCTGTCGACCACGTCGTGGCTGACCTCGCTCAGGGCCTCCAGGTCGGTGAAGGCCGCATCCAACTGGCCGGCCGCCGCCTTGCGCACGGCCTCCTTGCCGAGCCGGTGGACCTCGGCGTGCGGTCCATCCAGGGTGCGGAAGGCGGGATGGTTGCGCAGGGTAGGGTCCTTGACCGACTGATACCACTTGCCCAGGCGGCACATCGTATGGTCGGGTATCTCGTGTTCCTTCCACGCGGCGCGTCCGAGCACCGCGTCCACGACGCGCTTCTTGAAGGCCACGTGATCGTTCTTGGCCACCTCGACCAGAACAAGCGATGATTGTTCCTGCGCCAGCAAGCCGACCTGCTTGTTCAGCATTTCGGTGGCGGAATCCATGGACTTCAGCGCGTCATTGACCTTCTTCGTGTTCTCCTGGGACAGGTCGGCGATGGCGCCAATGCCTTGGGAGACCTCGTTGGCGGCCTGCGTCTGTTGCGTCAGGATGGCGGCAATGTCGCGCATCTTGGCGGTGACATTGTTGACGCTGCCGGCGATGGTTTCGAGCTGCGAGCCGAGATCCGTCACCGCGCCCCGCCCGTGGTCGACGGCCTCGGCGCCTCTTTCCATGGCCTCGATGATGGTCGCCATTTCGTCGCGCAGGGTTGTGATTCGCCCACGGATGTCCTCGGTCGCGCGCGCGGTCTGGTTGGCCAGTGACTTGACCTCGTTGGCCACGACCGCGAAGCCCTTGCCCGCGTCTCCGGCGCGCGCGGCTTCGATGGTCGCGTTCAGGGCCAGCAGGTTGGTCTGCTCCGCGATGTCCTCGATCTGTTGCACGATCTCGCCGATCTGCGTCGAGGCCTCGGCCAGGGTGTCGACGCGGTCGGCCGCGCTGCGCACGGCCTGGTGAATGCCCTCCATGGTCTCAACCGCCTTGCCGGAGCTGGACACACCGTCGCCGGCGGCCCCACGCGCGCCCTCGGCGTCATGCGCGGCGTCATCGGACGAGGACGAGATCTCGCGGATGGAGGTCACCATCTCCTCGACCGATGAGGCCATTGTCTGGGATTCCAGGCTGGCCGCGTTCACGTCCCGGACGATATACGCCAGGGTGACGATCGCCTCGTTGGCCTCGATGGCGGCGGCGACCACCCCGCTCAGGTTGTCGCGGGTCTGCTGGTCGAGGGCCTTGCGCTCGGCCTGCATCTCCTCCAGGCGCGCGGTATGTTCCTGGTCGAGCCGGTCGATCTCCTCGGCCTTGTCGCGGAAGTCGCGGAGCGTTCCAAGCATCCGCTGGCATTCGCTGCGTCCGCGTGGTTCCGGGATGGCGACGGCGTAGTCGCGGGCCGCGAGCCGTGTCAGGGCGTGGGTGACGATCCGGATCGGACCCGCGATGCCGCGCGCGATCACGAAGCCGAGAATCAGGGCGACCACGGCGACGGCCAGCGTGCCGAACACGGCCAGCCAGCGGGCATTGGTCATGCGCTCATGGTAGGGCGTCGCATCCAGGGAAATGGTCGCCACGCCGATGTTGCGGCCGGCGTAGTCCTGCACCGGATGTGCCGCCACCGTCAGGTTCACGTCTCCGTCCTTGACCTCCTGACGCACGGTTTGCCCGCCAAGGGCCGCGTCGAGCTGCTCGCGGCTCAAGTGCTCGGTGCCCTCATGCGTGGTGGCGAACACGTCATAGCCGCCGGTTTCGCGCGTCAGGTACAGCGCCACGCCGACGCCGTAGTCCTCGGCGAACCGGTTGAAGAAGGTCTCATCGAACGACAGGCCGAATTCGACCGTGCCGATATGGGTGCCGTCATGGGAAACGGGGGTCACGCCTCGCAGCCCCAGGCCGGCCACGCCCCGTTCCAGGCCCTGAATGGACTGGCGGGACTGGTTGCTCTCGACCACGGTCTGGCGGAAGCTTGACAGGTCGTCGCCGTACGTCTCGGGCTTGTGGATGCGAACGAACGATGTGGCGGGGGGCGTGTGGAACTGGAACTGGCGCACGGCGAAGCGATCCTGCATATGCTGGAACGCCGGCCTGTACATCGACAGCAGGGCCTCGCGGTCACCGGCGGCAAACGCGGTCGCGGCCGCATGGTTGTGGGCCACCAGCGAGGCAAGGGAGAGCGCCTTGTCGCCCTCTTTCCCAAGATCGTTCTGGAACTTTCCAATCAGATCGGCCAGTTGCCGGTTTTCGGCGGCGATGGTCAGGCGATCCATGTGGATCGTCAGCAGGATCGCCATCGCCACGGCCGCCAAGACCGAAAGGCCGCCGAGGGCGATAAGCAGGCGCGCTTGGATGGACATCGTCAGGACTCTCCATCTTGGGTCCGCGGCACGCCTCGCGCCAATGGCCTCCCAACAGGCCGGCTGGCCGACGCGCGGCTCTATGCCCGGGTGCTCTCTGTGTGCGTGATAATGACTTTTCCGAGATCCGCTCCGTTTCTTGCCCGTCTACGCAGTCCGTGGCCGCGCGAGTCACGGCCCTGACGCCTGTTTTCGGATCTGTAGCCGGCGAACACGAGACTTGGCCCGTGTGCCTTGCGGGCACGGCCGATGAACCCAGGGTAGACGTTACCCTGGCAAATTTGTGGAAATAAATGGTTTACGTCGGGTCCGACAGCGCGGGGTCGGCGCCTCAGCCGATGGTGCCGGCGGGCCAGACGCGCTCAAGGGCGGCGACGGCGAGAGTCAACCCTTCCGGATCGATCGCGTGTCCCAGGCCGGGGCGGCCGTGGGTCTCGACCGGCACGTCGGCCGTGCGCAGGGCGGTTTCCGCGTGGGCCAGGGCGGCGAAGGGCACGACAGGGTCGTCCTCGCCGTGGATCAGGGTGACCGGCGGCCGGACCTTGATGTCGTCCGGCAGGATCCCGGCCCCCGTCAGGGCACCGGAGAAGCCGATCAGGGCCGCCACCGGTGCCCGGCGCCGCAGGCCGACATGCAACGCCATCATGGCGCCTTGCGAAAAACCGATCACCGCCAGCTGGTCGTGTTCCAAGCCGTGCCTGTCCAGCAAGGCGTCGAGATAGTCATTCAGGCCCGGCACCGCGCCCTGGGCGCCGGCGGCCATCGTCTCCAGCGCGGGCGCCAGATTGGCGGCGTCGCGCCGCCACATATCGGGGTCGTACTGGGTGAAGCTGAACCACTGGCGGCCGAAGGGCATGACCTCGCACGGTTCGGGCGCGTGCGGGGCGAAGAAGGCGGCGTCGGGAAAGCGCTCCGCCAGCGCCGGCGCCAGGGCGATCAGGTCATTGCCGTCGGCGCCGTAGCCATGCAGCAGGACAACGATCCGCGCGGGTTGGCCACCGGCGGCGGGCGGGACGGACGGGCCGTCGAGCGGGGGCGTGACGGTCGCGGACATGAACGGAACCTCGCGCAGTCTGGGGGGCGGCCGGGTGTGGGCGCGGCCAGCCTAATCGACCGCGATCGGCGGGTCCATGTCCTCGTCCCAGTCGACCGGCGGGGCCGGGTACTTGGCCAGCATGGCCTCCAGCATGGCCACGTGCTCGGCCTCCTCCTCGGCGAACTCGGCCGCCAGTTCGCGGATGCGGGCGTTGTCGTGCCCATTGGCCAGGCCGGCGTAATAGACCTGGGCGCGCTTTTCGCTGTCCAGCGCCATGGCCAGCGCGTGGTGTGGCGTCATCAGGTAGTGGGTGGCGTCCTGGTCCGGGGTTTCCGGGGGTTCCGCGTCGGGCCACTTGAACTCCCACGGTTTCAGGTCCGGGAGCGTCAGCCCTTCACCCAGCTTGCGGGCCTCGGCCAGATGCAGGCGCGAGTAATGCGCCATCTTCAGGAACAGGTCCTTGACCTCGTGGTTGTTGTGCACGTCGAGTGCGTCGGCCATGTCATCGAAGCGCACGGCCGAGTCCTCTTCCAGCGCGATGGCGTGCGCGATGAACTCTTCGACGGTTTCCATCGGCGTCTCCCGGTTTCGCGAGCGGTCTTGGCCGCGGCTGTCAGATGGCGAACTGATCGCCGAGGACCGAGACCGGTTCGACGGGTTTGGGGCGCGTCTGGAACGGCGGCGTCTGGCTCTTGTACAGAATACCCGTGGTGAACCCGTCGTCGTCCAGCAGCCGCAGGAACGCCTCGCGGCGGTCGGTGTAGGGCTCCGTGAAGTCGGCGTGGACGAACTCGCGCCAGCCCTTCTGCTCGGGCCGATAGGTCACGCAGGGGCTGAGCACGTGAATGAACGAGAAGCCTTCATGCGCGATGCCGGCGCAGATCTGGCGGGTCACCTCCAGCGGGTCGCCCGAAAAGGCGCGGGAGATGAACGTCGCCCCGGCCGACAGGGCCATCTCCAGCGGCCGGAACGGGGACAGCCCGGGTCCCTCCGGCGTCAGCTTGGAGCCGGTCCAGTCCGCCTCGGTGGTGGGCGAGGCCTGGCCCTTGGTCATGCCGTAAACGCTGTTGTCCATGATGATATAGGTCATGTCGACGTTGCGCCGGCAGGCGTGGACGAAGTGGTTGCCGCCGATCGAGAACCCGTCGCCGTCGCCGCCGGCGGCCAGCACCGTCAACTCGGGCCGCGCCAGCTTCAGGCCGCTGGCCACCGGCAGGGCGCGGCCGTGCACGGCGTGGAACCCGTAGAGCGACGTATAGGCCGGCAGCCGCGACGAGCAGCCGATGCCGGAGACCAGGGCCACATTGCGTTGCTCCAGGCCGAGTTCGGCCAGCGCGCGGGTGATGGCCGCGAGGACCGAGAAATCACCACAGCCCGGGCACCAGACCGGTTTCAGCTCCGACTTGTAATCCTGGGGTTTAGAGGCCACCGCATCCATGGGGCGCGTTCCCTTCCTGACGTGTCTTGGTGTAACGGCTCACTGACCGAGAATCCGTTGCAGGATCTCGCGCGGACGCAGTGTGAACGGCCCGGGCCTGTGGTACGTCTCCACCTTGCCGGGCAAATCCATGTGAGCGCGCAGGTGACGGAAATACTGGCCGCCGTGATTCTGCTCGACGACCAGGACGCGGGAGACGCCGTCCAGCGCCGCCGTCAGCCGGGCGACGGGAACCGGCGCGATCAGGCGCGCGGCCACCAGGCGAACCTTGAAGCCCTGGGTGCGGGCGCGCTGCACGGCCTCGCGCGCCGGTTCGGCCGACGAGCCCCAGGTGACGACGGCGATATCGGCGTCGTCGTCCCCCTCGACCACGCCCCAGTGATCGCCGTAGTCGAACCCCTCGACCTTGCGCCGGCGCTTGTCGAGTTGCTCCTGGTGGTGCTCGATCTGGGTGGAGGGGTGGCCGGTTTCGTTGTGTTCGAGGCCGTCGGCCGTGTACATGCCGCCCTCCTGCCCCGGCAGTGCCATGGGCGAGAGGCCGTCGGCCGTGATGGCATAGCGCCGGTAAGGCGCCTCGATGCGCTCCGGCACCAGCCGCTTGCCGACAAAGGCGAGGTCGGCGGGCTTGTCGATGATGGCGCGCGACTGGCCGATGACCTGGTCCGACAGCACGATCACCGCCGTCTGCATGGCCTCGGCCAGATGCACGCTCCACTGCGTCGTGAACAGGCAGTCGCCGATGGACAGTGGCGCGGTGACGACGTGCGGGGCGTCCCCGTGCAGGCCGTTGACGGCGATGTTCAGGTCGACCTGCTCCGACTTGGTGGGGATGCCGGTGGAGGGGCCGCCGCGCTGGACGTTGATGACCACCACGGGGGTTTCGGAGGCCACGGCGAGGCCCAGGCTCTCGGTCATCAGCGCCAGGCCGGGACCCGACGTGGCGGTCACCGAGGGAACCCCGCCGAAGCTGGAGCCGATGATCATGTTGATCGAGGCCAGTTCGTCCTCGCACTGGACCAGACTGCCGCCGACGCGCGGCAGGTTGGGGGCCAGCCATTCCAGGATGTCGGTGGCCGGCGTGATCGGATAGGCGGCGCAGAACCGCACACCGCCCTGGATGGCGCCCAGGCCGGCGGCGTCGTTGCCGGTGATGGACCAGCGGTCGCCGGTGCGCGGTTGCGGTTCGGCGAGCGGATCAAGGCCGGTGATGCCGGCGGCGGCCTCGGCGCCGGCATCCAGGCCGGCCTTGCTGGCGGCCAGCGCCTGTTCGCCCTTGCCGGTCAGCTGCTTGGCGACGCGGTCCAGCAGGTGAGCGTGATCCAGGCCGATCAGTTCGGCGATCAGACCCAGGCCGATCATGTTGACGCGGCCGCCGGGAATGGTCTTGGCCAGGTCGTGCAGGGGGATATTGACGATCCGGTGGTGGTCCTGATCCATCACCGCCGGGACCTGGCCGTGGTGCGGATCGGCGATGACGATGCCGCCCGGAACCAGGGGCAACTCCTTGATGAAGCGGTCGATGTTGCCCCAGTCGAAGGCCAGCAGGATGTCGTGGCCATCGTCCAGACCCTGCACGGGACGGTTCGACAACCGGATCATGGCGGCGGACTCGCCGCCCCGGATCTGGGGGCCGAGGGTGCGGCCCATGAGGCCGTAGTACCCAGCCTGGGCCGCCGCATCCAGCAGCATCTGGCCAGCCGTCATCACGCCGGCGCCGCCGCTGCCGGTCAGGGCAATTGATACCGTTGAGCGAATCATTTAATCTGTCCTACTTTAAAGAGCAGGGCCGATAGGCCAGCCTGGACCCAGCCCGGACATTAGAGTGCCGCGCATCCCGCGACCATGGTCTCTCACGCGTTTGCATATAGCGTCATTTAAGTGTCGCGTTCAACGCCTTCGGCGGCGACACTCGGTGCGTTGACACGGATCAATGCGAGTCCGCGCGTTCGCCTCTATCGAGAGGGCCGACGCACCGGTTCCCGTTCCGCCGTCGCAATTTTCCGCGGCGCGTGAGCGGACGGTTGATGTTGCTCCCGCGTTTTGGCACGATCACCATCGTGGGAGAGTTGGCTGCCTTCCAAGGGCGGCGCCCATCTTCGATACCTCTGAGTGGGACACCCCATCCATGGCCCTCAAGATCATTGACACCTGTATCAACTGCGACGCTTGCCCGGCCGAATGCCCGAACGACGCCATCGCCATGGGCAGCATGATTTACGAGATCGACCCCGCGCGCTGCACGGAATGCGTCGGGCACTACGACGAGCCGCAATGCGTGACCGTTTGCCCGGTCGAGTGCATCGTCAAGGACCCGGCGCACGAGGAAAGCCAGGAAGAGCTTCAGGCCAAGTTCGAACGCCTGCAGGCCGCCTGAGCCGGACGCGTCCGCTCCGGCCCGAAAGGGAGGGGCGGGCACCCCCGGTGCCCCGTGAGTGGCCCCGCGATTGACCCCGTGATTGAGATTGCCTCCCGGGCGGCCGGTGGGTAGGGTCGCGCCATGACGCCGCCCGACACCGACGCCGTTTCGGCACCCCGTCCGTCGCACGGGGTGGCCGCCTATGCCACCGATCCGGCCCGGACGCGCGGGCGCCTGTATCCGGAGGCGGAGTCGGCCACGCGGAGCGTGTTCCAGCGCGACCGCGACCGCATCATTCACAGCGGCGCCTTCCGCCGGCTCCAGTACAAGACCCAGGTCTTCGTCTATCACGAGGGCGAGAACTACCGCACCCGGCTGACGCACAGCCTGGAGGTGGCGCAGATCGCGCGGTCGATCGCCCGGGTCCTCGGCCTCAACGAAGACCTCGCGGAGGCGCTGGCGCTCGCCCACGACCTCGGCCATACGTGCTTCGGCCATGCCGGCGAGACGGCGCTGAAGGAGTGTATGCGCGATCATCAGGGGTTCGATCACAACGCCCAGGGCTTGCGCATCGTCACCAAGCTGGAACACCGCTATGCCGCGTTCGATGGCCTCAACTTGACCTGGGAAAGCCTGGAAGGGCTGGTCAAGCACAACGGTCCCTTGCTTGGCCCGAACGCGATCGACCCTGGACCCTTGCCGCTGGCGATCCAGGAATACGCCGAGACGCACGACCTGGAACTCGACACCTTCGCCGGCCCGGAGGCGCAGGTGGCGGCGCTGTCCGACGACATCGCCTACAACGCGCATGATATCGACGACGGACTGCGCGCCGGGTTGTTCTCGGAGGACGACCTGCGCGACGTGCCGCTGGTGGGGCCGGTGTTCCGCGAGGTGGCGGATACCCACCCGGGTCTGGAGCGCAGCCGGCTGATTCACGAGTCGGTGCGGCGCCTGATCACCGCGATGATCAACGACCTGTGCGCGGAAACGACGCGGCGGGCGGCCGAGGAGCGGCCGACCTGCGTCGCGGACGTGCGCGCCCTGGGCCGGCCCCTGGTGGCCTTTTCCGAGGCCATGCGCGCCCACGATCGCGCCTTTAAGGACTTCCTGTTCCCCAACATGTACCGCCATCATCGGGTCAACCGCATGACCAGCAAGGCACGGCGGGTGGTGCGCGACCTGTTCGACCTGCTCCTGTCGGAGCCGGCGCTTCTGCCCGACGACTGGGCGCGGCGCGCGCTTGCCGCCGACCAGGACATGACGCGGCGCGCGCGGGTGGTCGCGGACTACATTGCCGGCATGACCGATCGCTTCGCCCTTGACGAACACGCCCGGCTGTTCGATCCCGTCACCAAACCCTGACCCTTTCTGGGGGCGAAAGCCTCCCCGCCAGAACCGGACCGCCATGAACATCTTCACCGCCTACCGGGACCACGTTCTCGACCAGGTGGCGGCGCTTGTCGCCGCCGGCACGCTGCCCGAGGGCCTCGACACCAGCCGGGTCGCCGTCGAGCCGCCGCGCGACCCCAGCCACGGCGACATGGCCACCAACGCCGCCATGGTGCTGGCCAAGCCGGCCGGGCTGAAACCGCGCGACCTGGCCGAGCGGCTGGTCGAGCGCTTGTCGGGTGTGGCCGGTGTCACCGCCGTCGAGGTGGCCGGCCCCGGCTTCATCAACATGCGCCTGGACCCGGCGGTCTGGCTGGAGTGTCTTCGTGACGCCCTGCGCGCCGGCGAGCGGTACGGTGACAGCGGCATCGGCGGCGGGCGAAAGGTCAACGTCGAGTTCGTCTCGGCCAATCCCACCGGCCCCATGCACGTCGGCCACGCGCGCGGCGCGGTGGTGGGGGATGCCCTGGCCGCGCTGCTGGACAAGGCGGGCTTCGCCGTCACCCGCGAGTACTACGTCAACGACGCGGGCGCCCAGGTCGATGCCCTGGCCCGGGCCACCCACGCGCGCTATCGGCAGGCGCTGGGCCGCCTGAGCGAGGACGACATCGCCGCCATGCTGGCCCGCAAGGAGATCGAGTACGGCGGCGACTATCTGGTGCCGCTGGGCGAGACGCTGGCGACCGAATTTGGCGACCGCTTCGCCGACGCGCCGGAGGCCGAGTGGCTGGCGCCGATTCGCGACCGCGCCATCGCCGCCATGCTGGCGATGATCAAGGACGACCTGGCGGCCCTCGGGGTGGCCTTCGATACCTTCACCAGCGAACGGGACCTGGTCGGCGCCGGACGGGTCGACGA
Organism: uncultured Rhodospira sp.; assembly: GCF_937138205.1. GTDB lineage: Bacteria > Pseudomonadota > Alphaproteobacteria > Rhodospirillales > Rhodospirillaceae > Rhodospira. The sequence goes on from NZ_CAKZOT010000017.1 coordinate 26,716, forward strand.
GACGCTGGCGTTCCTGGAGGCGCGCGGTCTGATCTACACGGGCGTGCTCGAACCGCCGAAGGGCAAGGCGCCCGAGGACTGGGAACCGCGCCCGCAAACCCTGTTCAAGGCCACCGAGTTCGGTGATGACGTGGACCGGCCGGTGCGCAAGTCGGACGGCTCGTGGACCTACTTCGCCGGCGACATGGCCTATCACCGCGACAAGGTCGACCGGGGGTTCGAGGACATGATCAACGTCTTCGGGGCCGACCACGGGGGCTATGTCAAGCGCCTGCAGGCGGTGGTCAAGGCGGTCAGCGACGGCCGCGCCAGCCTCGACGTCAAGCTCTGCCAGCTCGTCAAGCTGCTGGACCGGGGCGAGCCGGTGAAGATGTCGAAGCGCGCCGGCACCTTCGTAACCCTGCGCGATGTGGTCGACCGCGTCGGCAAGGACGTCGTGCGTTTCATCATGCTGACGCGCAAGAACGACGCCACCCTGGACTTCGATTTCGCCAAGGTGACGGAGCAGAGCCGCGACAATCCGGTCTGGTACGTCCAGTACGCCCACGCGCGGGCCTGTTCCGTGTTCGGTCACGCCGAGGAGCTGTGGCCCGGCCGCGACCTGAGCCCGGCCGCGCTGGCCGAAGCGCCGCTGGATCGGCTGGACGCGCCCGAGGAACGCGATGTCATCCGCCTGCTGGCGGGCTGGCCGCGACTCGTGGAAGGGGCCGCCGAGGCGCATGAACCGCACCGGGTGGCCTACTATCTGGCCGAGGTGGCGGCGGCCTTCCATGGCCTGTGGACCAAGGGCAAGGACGACGCCCAGCTTCGGTTCCTGATGCCGGACGACGAGGCGCTGTCCCTGGCGCGCCTGGCGCTTGTCCAGGGTGTGGCGACGGTGATAGCCTCAGGATTGCAAATCTTTGGCGTTCAGCCGGTCAGGGAACTCCGCTGATGTCCGGATTGAGGAAGGCACGACGCGACGGGCGCGAGGAGCCGATTGCCCTCGACGATGAGATGTTTCGCGTCGTCCCGGACGATGATCCGGAAGAGCTGCGAGACGGCCCCGCTTATGATCCGATCGACGACCTTGATCTTGACCTTGAGGGCGGGGACGAACCGGGGGCGGCACCGCGCCGCCGATCCGGCGGTGGTCGCGCCCTTTGGTTGACGCTGCTGGGTCTTGTGGTCCTTGCCGGGGGCGGCTGGGCGGCCTGGGTGGCGCTGCAGCCGGTGCCGCCGACGTCGAGCGGAACCGGCGAGCTGATGGCCACGATCGAGCCGGCGCCAGTCGAGCCGGAGCCCTCGCTGCCGACCGTGCGCGCCGAGGACGAGCCGTTCAAGATCAAGCCCGATGATCCGGGCGGCCTGCGGGTCGAGAACACCGACAAACGGGTCTATGAACGGGTGGGCGAGGGGGCCCGGGTCGAGTCCGGGCCGGGCGTCGAACAACTGCTGCCGGCGCCGGTGCGGCCGGTGGCGCCGCCGCGACCGCCGGAGCCAGTGGCCGAGCCCGTGGCCGAGCCGGAGGGCGCCGGCGAGGCGCCGGCGCCGACGGAGGCAGCAACGGCCGAGGATCCGGACGAGACCGCCGGGCAACAGTCGGCCGACCCGGTCGAGGATACGGCGACGGCGGTGCCGGCCCCGGAACCCGAGGAAGCCCCCGCTCCGCCCGCCGAGGCGGAGGCGCCCGCTCCCGCGCCGGACCCGGAGGTCGCCGAGGCGCCGCCAGCACCAGGGCCAACGCCGACCCCGGCGCCAACCCCGGCACCCGCGCCGGCCGAGAACGTGGCCGCCGTCGCCGACCAGGGACCGCAGGTGCAACTGGCCGCTTTCCGCGAGCGGGGCTTGGCGGAGAAGCAGTGGACCCAGCTTCGCGACGCGCACCCGGACCTGCTCGGCGATGTGCCGCATGTGATCGTCTATGCCGATCTCGGCGACCTGGGGCAGTTCTATCGACTGCGGGCCGGTCCCTTGCCGGACGCGGCGGCGGCGGAGACCCTGTGCCGCGATCTGAGGCGCCGCGACGTGGAGTGCCTTGTTGTCCGTGACTGACGCGCCCCTGGCGGCCATCCTGGGATGCGCCGGTCCGTCTCCGACACCGCAGGAACGCGCCCTGTTCGCGGAGGCTCGGCCGGCCGGATTCATCCTGTTCAGCCGGAATATCGAGACGCCGGCGCAAGTGGCGGACCTGGTGGCCGACCTCCGGTCGCTGTCCGGCGGCGCCGATGCGTTGATCCTGATCGACCAGGAAGGCGGACGCGTGCGCCGGCTGGGACCGCCGCACTGGCGCGCGGCCCCGCCGCAGGGCGCGTTCGTCCCGCTGTATGACCGCGACCCGACGGCGGGTCGCGAGGCGGTGCGCCTGAACACCCGCCTGATCGCGCATGAACTCGCCGCGCTCGGCATTGATGTGGATTGCCTGCCGCTGCTCGACGTGGTCGATCCGTCGGGGCACGACGTGATCGGCGATCGGGCGTTTGGCGCCAACCCGAAGGCCGTCGCCGACCTGGGACAGGTCTGTGCCGACGCGCTGCTGGAGGGGGGCGTGTTGCCGGTGATCAAGCACCTGCCCGGGCACGGCCGGGCACGCGCCGATTCCCACCTGTCGCTGCCCGTGGTCGACGCGCCGAGGGACGCGCTGGACGCCACCGACTTCGTGCCCTTCCGGGCGCTGGCCGGGGCGGCCCTGGGCATGACGGCGCATGTCGTCTATACGGCCATCGATCCCACGGCGGCGGCGACGATCTCGCCCGTGGTGGTCCGGGACGTGATCCGATCCCATATTGGATTTGATGGCCTGTTGATCACCGATGACATCTCGATGAAGGCCTTGGATGGATCGTTCCAGGCACGGGCACGCCGCTCGCTGGACGCCGGCTGCGACGTCGTCCTGCACTGCAACGGGGATCTGGCGGAGATGCAGGCGGTGGTGGAGGGCTGTCGTCCCCTGGATGCGGCCGGCCAGGCGCGTCTGGCGCGCGCCCGGGCGGTCTTGCGGCCGCCGGCGCCGTTTGATCCCGACGCGGCCCTGGCCCGCCTTGAGGAGTTGATGCAGGCATGAGTCCCGACCTGATTGTCACCGCCACGACCTGGGTGATCCCGGTGCTGCTGGCCATCACGCTGCACGAGGCCGCGCACGGCTGGGCCGCCTGGAAGCTGGGGGATGACACGGCGCATCGTCTGGGACGAGTGTCCGCCAACCCGATCCGGCATGTGGATCCGGTCGGCACGGTGGCCTTGCCCGGCCTCTTGTTCATCAGCGGGGCACCGTTCCTGTTCGGATGGGCCAAGCCGGTGCCGGTGAACTTCGGCCGCCTGCGCAGTCCGCGCCGCGACATGGTCCTGGTGGCGGCGGCGGGGCCGGCCTCCAACCTGCTGATGGCCTTTGCGGCCGCGCTGCTCATTCACCTGCTGCCGCTGGTGCCGTCCATGGCGAGCCAGTGGGCCGCGCAAACGCTGGAGAACCTGATCCTGCTCAATCTGTTCCTGGCCGTGCTGAACATGATTCCCCTGCCACCGCTGGACGGCGGACGCGTGGCGGTGGGGATGCTGCCGCGGTCCCTGGGGATGCCGCTGGCGCGGCTGGAGCATGTCGGCATCTTTATTTTGCTGGGCGTGCTGTTCCTGCTGCCGTTTCTGCTGGGTCAGGTGGGCATTCCCTTCGATCCGTTCCGCACGGTGCTGATCCCGGTGGTGATGGGGCTGGGCCAACTGGTCACGGCCCTGGCCTTCCTCTGAGCGAGGCCGGGCGTGACCGCGACCGAGGCCGAGAACGAGACGCCCGATCCGCCCGAGTTCGAGGAGGACCCGGTCGGCGGGGGCGGCGACCCGGCGACCCTGGTGGTCAACCTGGACGGCTTCGACGGCCCCCTTGATGTTCTGCTGACCCTGGCGCGGGATCAAAAAGTCGATCTGGCGCGGATCTCCATTCTCCAACTGGCGGAACAGTATCTGGCCTTCGTGCGGCTGGCACGGGATCGTCACCTCGATCTCGCGGCCGACTATCTGGTCATGGCGGCGTGGCTGGCGTTCCTGAAGTCGCGCTTGTTGCTGCCGGTGCCGAAGACGGACGAGGAACCGAGCGGCGCCGAAATGGCCGCCGCCCTGCAGTTCCAGTTGCAGCGCCTGGAGGCCATGCGGACGGCTGGACAGGGCCTGATGGACCGCCCGCGCCTGGGCCATCATCGCTTCGCGCGTGGTGCGCCGGAGGCGGTGAGCGTGCATCGTCAGACCGTCTTTGACCTGACGCTGCACGACCTGTTGCGCGCCTATGGCGGGCTGCGCGCGCGCGAGCGGCGGACGTCGCTGGCCATCGAGCCGTTCGATCTCTACTCGGTGGATCAGGCGTTGGCGCGGCTGGAGGGCCTGTTGGGCCACGCGCTGGACTGGACGGTGCTGGTCCGTTTCCTGCCGGAGGACCTTGCGGACGCCCTGCATCGCCGGTCGGCGCTGGGGGCGACCTTCGTCGCTGGGCTGGAACTGGCGCGGCAGGGCAGGGTGGACCTGCGGCAGGACGGCGGGGCGTTCTCGCCGCTGTATGTGCGGCGCAAGAAGGAGTGATCGAGGTCGTGTGGACAGGGCGCGCGGGTCGCTTGACGGGCGCGGCGCCCCTCTCCACGATGGGAGACACCGCAGGCATGGAGGATGCGATGTCGGCCGTGATTGTCAGGGACCCGGATATCTTGGGCGGCCGTCCGGTGTTCCGGGGAACTCGCGTTCCCGTCGAGGTGCTGTTCGAGAACCTTGAGGATGGCCTCTCGCTGGATGAGATCGTCGAGAGCTACCCGTCGCTGGACAAACGCGACCTGATCGCCTGCCTTGAAGAGGCGTGCGCTCAGTTTACGGCCGCTTGATCGTGCGCATTCTGCTCGATGAAAACGTTCCCGTTCAGTTGAAGCCGTTGTTGGTCGGCCACGCCGTGCGATCGGTCAACGATCCCGATATTGGCTGGAAGGGAATCCGAAACGGCCGACTTCTCGAAAGATTGGAAGGAAATTACGATCTCCTCTTAACGGCGGACAAGAACCTGTGTTTTCAACAAGAGCTGATAGGGCGAGCCGCTGGCATCATGGTGTTGCCGACGAATCGACGAAAGCAGGTTCTTGCACTTGCTCCCCAAATACTAGCGGCGCTCGAGTCCGTTTCAAAGGGCGGGTGTGTTCTGATGCAGTTGGACGGCACTGTTTCTAACTGGTTCCGGGGTGAGTGACCTGTGGCCTCGATGACAGACACCGACGTACCGGACGCGTTCCAACTCCTGCGCATGATCGAGGCCATTCTGTTCGCGTCGGCGGAGCCGGTGACCGAGGCGGCGTTGGCGGCGCGCCTGCCCGATGGCGTCAAGGTGCGTCCCCTGCTGGAGACCCTCGCGGCGCAGTACGACCGGCGGGGCGTACAATTGACTCGGGCCGGCAACACCTGGGCGTTCCGCACCGCGCCCGATCTGGCCGACGTTCTGACCGTCGAGACGGTGGAGCAGCGCCGCCTGTCGCGCGCGGCCGTCGAGACGCTGGCGATCATCGCCTACCATCAACCGGTCACCCGGGCGGAGATCGAGGAAATCCGGGGCGTCGCGGTCTCAAAAGGCACCCTCGACGTGCTGCTGGACGCCGGCTGGATCCGCCCGCGCGGACGGCGCCAGACGCCCGGGCGGCCGCTGCAATGGGGCTCCACGGACGCCTTTCTCGATCATTTCGGGCTGGAGACCGTCAAGGACCTGCCGGGCCTGGACGAATTGCGCGCCGCCGGCCTGCTGGACGCGCGCCCGGCGCTGGCGGCCTATGGCGCGCGGGCGCCGGGTGACGACGACCAAGCCTTGCCCGATGACGATGCCGCGCCGGACGAGCCCCTGGACCCCGACGACGGGGAGGGGGCTTGATACGGGTCGCTAAAGGATGAACAGCAAAACGTAGGGTGCGTTCGCGCCCCCTGTCGCGTTCGACGCGACGTTCGCCCGTTCACGGACGCGTGCCATGTCGTACGGATATGGCCGGGGGCGCAACGCACCAAAGGCACTGGCCGCGTGGCGGTGCGTTGCCCGCCGCCCCGGCGCCGGCCGGCGCCAGGGAGGCGGTCGAACGCACCCTACAAAAAGGGGGGCATGATACCAAGCGACGGAAATCGTGACACGTTTTCCGGACCGTCGGCACACGACCTTGGGAGATCCCTCGCGTCCTAACGGACGCTTCGGGATGACGTCTGTATTTGTTTGTTATACCCTGTCTACGCCAAAACCCGGAAATCGTCTCTGTCGATGATATGGAATT
>NZ_CAKZOT010000018.1 GCF_937138205.1 uncultured Rhodospira sp.
CACATGGCGCGCGGGTCCGGATGGGCGGCCTCGGTCAGGAACGACCCGGCGGCCATCGACACGGCGTTGCGCGTGGCGGTGGAGCAGATCGACGCGGCCGTCAGCGAGCAGGAACGGGCGGCGGCCCGCATCATGGGGCTTGCCGAGTTGTTGCTGGACCGGGCCGAGGACCCAGCCACGCGCCTGCGCATCGAGGCCGTCATGGAATGCTGCGCGGTCTATGACATCACGGACCAGCGGCTGCGCCGGGTGCGGGCGCTGCTGTCCAACCTGACCGCGCTGCCACCCGGGACCCTGCGCGTCGACTCCGCTGCTGGTGAGATGTCGGCGGCGGTTGGCCGGGCCGGGGAACCGCTCGGCGCCGGTGGCCCGGGTCTGACGCAGGAGCAGGTGGACCGCCTATTGGGCAAGCGGTGAGGAGAGCCGGCGGTCTCACGCCACCTTGGTCTGCAGGCCGCCCCGCAGGCCCTCCACCAGGGCCGTCAGGCGCTCGCGATCGGGAATGTTCAGCGTGCGACCCTTGCGGATGACGATGCCGTCCTGCGCCAGATCCAGAAGCACGCGGGCCACGGTCTCGCGGCTGGCGCCAATCCGGGTGCCGAGTTCCGCTTGGGTCGGCGTCGGGTAGATGATGAAGGTGCCCGGGACGGCCTGACTCGGCTTGCACAGATTGAGCAGTTCCTGGCTGACCCTTTGTGTGACGCTCTGGGTCGAGAAGCTTTGCAGGCGATCGTTGGTGCGGCGGATCAAGTCGGTCAGGCGCACCATCACGCGCCACGCGATGTCCGGATGCTGTCGCAGCATCAGGCCGAACTGGTCCCCGGACATGACGAGCAGCGATCCCTTCGTCCGCCCCGTCACGGCGGCCGAACGGTGCCGGCCGTCGATGGCGGCGATCTCGCCGAAGTACTGCCCGGCCGCCAACTCGGCGAAGGCGATTTCGCGACCGCTGCTGGAATAGCTGGAGACCGTGACGGTTCCCTCGAGAATGAACATGACGTCCCGATCGGGGCTGTTGACGTCGCAGATCACCTGACGCGGCGCGAACGTCCGGTGCGTGCACAACCGTGCCAAGGTGATGCGGACGTTTTCGCTCACGCCCTCGAACAAGGCAAACGGGGCCAACGGGTCTGTGAGCGTGATCATGGCGGCTCCCTGTGGCGGCAGGGCGACAAGAAACGGGGCAATCCCCAAAATGAGCAAGAATCGCCAGCGGACTTGGTGGATTGAGCATGACTCATCCGCCGGCCAAGGTCCTCAAAAGTCAGTCACACTGGCCTTTGGATATAGACCCAACCGCCGCCGATTTCTTTCAAATCCATACTACACGAGCGGCTCGGCGAGGGAAAGCGCCGAGGTCGGGTATTGCGGGCTACACGACGGAGGCCCGTTGGTGTCGTGGCAGGGATTGCGACCAATCGTCACGCAGCCCCATCACCGGCGGGGGGATCGGCTAAAGGAATCCACAGTCTTGCGTCAGGACTGTGATTTTGGCGTCATACCAAGCGACGGAAATCGTGACACGGTTTCCGGACCGTCGGCACACGACCTTGGGAGATCCCTCGCGTCCTGACGGACGCTTCGGGATGACGGATAAGTTTATAAAAAACAAAAACATACGTCATCCCGAGCGAGCGAAGCGAGCCGAGGGATCTCCCGCGCCGGCACCGCGCCCGGCGAATGGGGAGGAGTCAAGACTTCGGTCGCCCGGTATCACAACATGGCGCTGCGACTGGCAAGGAATGCGCGCATTAAGTTTCACATGCCTCACGTTGACCTTATCGCGCGCCCTGAGTGGAGTCGGCCGTTGCCGCGTACCGACTGCAGCTCACACGCCATCCAGCGCCTGGTCGAGGTCGGCGATCAGGTCGGCGGCATCCTCCAGCCCGATGGACAGCCGCAGGACGTCGTCACCGGCGCCGGCCGCCGCCCGCTGTTCGTCGGTGAGCTGGCGATGGGTGGTGGACGCCGGGTGCAGGATCAGGCTGCGCGTGTCGCCGATGTTGGCGAGATGGCTGAAGACGTTGACGCCCTCCACCACCTTCACCCCGGCCTCGAACCCGCCCTTTAGCCCGCAGGTGAACACCGCGCCCGGCCCGCCCGGCAGGTACTTTTCCGCCAGCGCCCTGTAGGGCGAGTCCGGAAGACCGGCGTGGGAGACCCAGGCCACCTTGGGATGACCGGCCAGATACTCGGCCACCGATTGGGCGTTGGCGACATGCTGGCGCATCCGCAGGGGCAGGGTCTCGATGCCCATCAGGGTCAGGAACGCGTTCTGCGGGCTCAGCGTCGGGCCGAAATCGCGCAGGGCCACCGCCCGGGCCTTGGTGGTGAACGCGAAATCGCCAAAGGTCTCGTAGAAGGTCAGGCCGTGATAGGCCGGCTCCGGCTTGGCCAGGGAGGGAAACTTGCCGCTGGCCGCCCAGTCGAACCGCCCCGACTCGACGATCGCCCCGCCCAGCGCGTTGCCGTGGCCGGACAGGAACTTGGTGGTCGAGTGGGTGACGATGTCCGCGCCCCACTCGATCGGCCGGCACAACGCGGGCGTGGCCATGGTGTTGTCGACGATCAACGGGATGCCGGCCTCGCGCGCGATCTCGGCGACGCGCTCCACGTCCACGACGATGCCGCCGGGATTGGCCAGAACCTCCAGGAAGATGGCCTTGCAGTTCTCGGTCAGGGCGCGGCGGAAGTTCTCCGGGTCGGTCGGATCGACGAAATGGCAGGTCCAACCCAGCTTCTTGAACGACAGCCCGAACTGGGTGATCGAGCCGCCGTACAGGTTGCGCGCGGCCAGGAACTCGTCGCCCGGCTCCAGCAGGGTGAAGAAGGTCAGGAACTGCGCCGCGTGGCCGGAGGCGGCGCAGCACGCCGCGCGGCCGCCCTCCAGGTTGGCGATGCGTTCTTCGAGGACGCAGACGGTGGGGTTCGACAGCCGCGCGTAGACATGGCCGAAGTTGTGCAGGTTGAACCGGCTGGCGGCCTGGTCGACATCGTCGAACACGTAGGACGTGGTCTGGAAGATGGGGGTGGCGCGGGCGCCGGTGGTGGGGTCGGGCGCCGCGCCAGCATGAATGGCGCGGGTGGAAAAGCCGTAGTCGGTCTTGCCGGCGGCGCCTTCGCCATGGCCGGGGGCGCGCTTGGCCCGCGAACTGATGACGCCCGAGTTCACGCCGTACCAGCCCAGTTCGCCCCCCAGCCGGCCGTATTCGATCTTCGGGCAGCGGTCCATGATGACGGTCAGGCCGGCGGCCTCGGCGCGTGCGGCCGCCGCGTCGTTGCGCACGGAAAGCTGCATCCACACCACCTTGATGCCCTTGTCGGCGGCCACGGCGAGGGCCTCGTCCACCACGCCGCCCGCGGCCTCCGAGCCCCGGAAGATATCCACCATGTCGATGGGCTCGGGCACGTCGGCGAGGCTGGCGTACACCGTCTCGCCCAGGATGGTGTTGCCGGCCTGGGTCGGGTTGACCGGGATCACCCGATAGCCCTTCTCGATCAGGTACTTCATGACGAAGTAGCTGGGCCGGTTGTAGTTCGCCGAGGTGCCGACCATGGCGATGGTCTTCACGTCGGCCAGGATCTGGCGGATCAGGGCGTCGGGATAGGTCAGCGCGGTCTGGTGCGTCATGGCGGGCGAGGTCCTGTGCGCGGGCGGAGCGGGGCAGGACGCCCACTCAAGCGCGGGAGGCGGCGGGGGTCAATGGGGGCTTGCCCCAGAAGGGAGACGGTCAATCAACGCCGGGATCGCCGAGAGGGCCGTCTCCCAAACGATGTCGAGGTTAATGTCGAAATACCCGTGAGCAAGCCGGTTCCGCATACCACGCATGGCTTTCCAAGGCACGTCTGGATGGTCGGCTGCATACGCTGGATAGCGGTCCATGATCCGGCCGGCGGCCTCGCCGATGATGAGGAGATTCAGGATCACGGCCTGCTGTGTTCGCCGATCCTCCAGAAACGCGGCCTTGTCGAGTCCGTCCACGTAGTCGCGGATATCGGCGGCCGCTTTGTGGATATGCTCCAGGTA
>NZ_CAKZOT010000019.1 GCF_937138205.1 uncultured Rhodospira sp.
TCCAGGGGCGACCATGGCGGCCGCGCCCGCCGGTCTGTTCGTCGGCCTGAACGACCAGGGCGCCGTCGGGCCACACGGGGCTGCCTTCGCCGGCCTCCAGCAGGGTGCGCGCCACGGCCTGGGTGCTGTCCACCACCGGGCGGTGGACCAGCCGCCAGCCGGCCGGCCCCGCGCCGTCTGGCGCCCTGGCCTGCACTGCGCCGTCTGGCGCCTTGGCCGGCGCCTCGGTCGGCGGCGTCATCCCGCCAGCAGCGCGCCGGCCGCCACCTCGGCCTGTCCCACCACCCAGCCGAGCGGCAGAACGAACAGCAGGATGACGCTGGCGCTGGCGGCCATGACCACCCGCAGGGTCACCGAGGCGACAGGGTCCAGGCTTTCCAGCGGCTCGTCGAAGTACATCACCTTGACGATGCGCAGGTAGTAGAAGGCGGACACCACACTGGTCAGCACACCGATGACCGCCAGCCAGATCAGGCCGGCGTCCACCGCCGCCATGAACACATAGAACTTGCCGAAGAACCCGGCCAGGGGCGGGATGCCGGCCATGGAGAACATGAAGATGCCCATGGCCACCGCCACCAGCGGCCGCGTGCGGCCCAACCCGGCCAGGTCCTTGATGCCCTCAAGCGGGCGGCCCTGCTGGCGCATGGCCAGGATCACCGCGAACGTCCCAAGGTTCATGAACAGGTAGATCGCCAGGTAGACCAGCACGCCGCGCACACCCTCCGGCGTGCCGGCGGCCAGACCGACCAGCGCGTAGCCCATGTGGCCGATCGAGCTGTAGGCCATCAGGCGCTTGATGTTCTCCTGCATCAGGGCGGCGAAGGCGCCGATCAGCATCGACAGCACGGCGATGATCCAGATCACCTGCTGCCAGTCGGCGGCCAGGGCGCCGAACGGCTCCAGCACCACGCGCAGGATCAGCGCCAGGGCGGCCACCTTGGGGGCGACGGCGAACAGCGCCGTGACCGGGGTCGGCGCGCCCTCGTAGACGTCCGGCGTCCACATGTGGAACGGCGCCGCCGAGATCTTGAAGGCCAGCCCGGCCAGCACGAACACCAGCCCGATCACGACGCCGACATGGGCGTCGCCGCCGGCCACGGCCGCCTGGATGCCCTCGAAACTCGTGGTGCCGGCAAAGCCGTACACCAGCGAGGCGCCGTAGAGGAGAATACCCGAGGCCAGCGCGCCCAAGACGAAGTACTTCAGGCCCGCTTCGGTGGCGCGCAGGTTGTCGCGCTGCACCGTGGCCAGGACGTACAGGGCGAGAGACTGCAACTCCAGGCCCAGGTACATGGCGATCAGGTCGTTGGCCGAGACCATCAGCATCATGCCGGTGGTGGTCAGCAGAATGAGCACCGGGACCTCGAACCGGTGCACGCCCTCGCTTTCCATCCAGCGCCGCGCCATCAGCAGGGCGGCGGCGGCGGCGCCGATCACCAGCAGCTTGGTGAAGCGGGTGAAGTCGTCGATGACGAACTGGCCGTAGAAGGCCTCCACCCGGCCTTCGCCGCCGAACACCACGATCGCGGCGGCCACCACCATGCCGTAGACGGCGGCCCAGGTGCAGCTGGTCGCGCGGTCACCACGGGCGAACACGCCATACATCAGCAGCCCCATGGCCAGCAGGGCCAGGATGAGTTCCGGCAGGGCCGGCAGCATCAAGGGCAGGTCGGTCATGGCGTCGGGTCTCCCGGCGGGTCGGATCGGGGGTCAGCGGAGCAGGGGCCTAGCGGGTCGCGACGGAGACACCGTCGGCGGCGGCCAGCGCGGCTTCGTACTGGGTGATCAGGTTGGCCACGCTGGCGTGGATCGGGTCGAGGAAGCTGGACGGATAGATGCCCATCCACAGCACCACCAAAACCAGGGGCGCGAACACGGCCATCTCGCGCGGGCTGAGGTCGAGCATGGCCTTGACGTCGGCCTTCTCCAGCTTGCCGAACACCACGCGGCGGTAGAGGTAGAGCATGTAGACGGCGCCCAGGATGACGCCCGTGGCGATCAGCAGGGCGACCACGGTGTTGACCTTGAAGACGCCCAGCATGACCAGGAATTCGCCGACGAAGCCGCTGGTGCCCGGCAGGCCGACCGAGGCCATCATGAACAGCATGAACACCAGGGCGTACTTCGGCATGTTCTTGGCCAGGCCGCCGTAGCGGCCGATCTCGCGCGTGTGCAGCCGGTCATAGACCACACCGACGCACAGGAACAGCGCCCCCGACACCACGCCGTGGCTGAGCATCTGGAAGATCGCGCCCTCGACCGCCTGTTGGGTCATGGCGAAGATGCCGGCGGTGACGAAGCCCATGTGCGCCACCGAGGAATAGGCGATCAGCTTCTTCATGTCCTCCTGCGCCAGCGCCACCAACGACGTGTAGATCACGGCGATGATCGACAGCGCGAAGATGACATCGGCCATCTGCGCCGAGGCCTCCGGCAGCATGGGCACGGAAAAGCGCAGGAAGCCGTAGGCGCCCATCTTCAGCAGCACACCGGCCAGGATGACGGAGCCGGCGGTGGGCGCCTCGACGTGGGCATCGGGCAGCCACGTATGCACCGGCCACATCGGCACCTTCACCGCGAAGCTGGCCATCAGCGCCAGGAACAGCCAGATCTGCCATTCCGCCGGGAAGGTGGTGGCCATCAGCGTCGGGATGTCGGTGGTGCCGGCGTGCAGGTACATGGCCAGCAGCGCCACCAGCATGAGCACCGAGCCCAGCAGGGTATACAGGAAGAACTTGAAGGCGGCGTAGATGCGGCGCGCCCCACCCCAGACCCCGATGATGAGGAACATGGGGATCAG
>NZ_CAKZOT010000020.1 GCF_937138205.1 uncultured Rhodospira sp.
CAGACCGGACAGGGAGGCGAGCATGGTGTCTCTGGCGGCACAGGAATGGATGGCCGAAGGTGTAGCGCAGGGCAAGGCCGAAGGCGAAGCCCTCGGTCTGAAGCGAGCTTTGCGCCGCTTGCTGACGGCCCGGTTCGGTTTGCTACCGGACAGCGTGGCGGCGCGCATTGATGCGCTTCCAGGGGAGGCGTTAGAGGCCACATTGGACCGCGCGCTGACCGCCTCTGACTTGGCGGCAGTCTTCGAAGACCCGGTGTCCCACTGACTGATGGGACCGGGCCAGACCGGACAGGGAGGCGAGCATGGTGTCTCTGGCGGCACAGGAATGGATGGCCGAAGGCGAGAAGCTGGGGGAGGCGCGTGGTGAGGCGCGGGGCGAAATGCGCGCCATGAGGCAGGCGTTGCGGCGCACACTCACGCTGCGATTTGGTCCCCTGCCGGATGACGTCGCGACCCGGCTCGACTCGCTGCCGCCCGATGCTCTGGACAGCGCCTTCGACCGCGCCGTGACGGCCCCCGATCTGGCCGGCGTGTTTGGCACCGGGCCACAGGGACCCGCCGCATGACCGACACGACGGACCCCGCCCTCCTGACCCTCACCGCCATCGGCGGCAACGACGGCCGGCGGCCGATGCTGATGGGGGTGATCGCCCACCCGGCCGTGGGCTACTTCTACGGCCATCTGGAGCGGTGGTCCGCCTTGTGGGAGAACCGCCACCTGGGCAAGCCGGTGCGCCTGCGCGACGCCCGCACGGACATGTTCGACGAGGCCGGGGAACTCACCCGCGAGGGCAAGGTGGACGTGCTGGCGCGCCTGGAGGGCGATCACCTCGTGCTCTACCACGGCCGACAGGCGGGATTGCCGGTGCGGGCGCGGGAGGACGTGGGCACCGTCGAACGCTATCCCGTCGATCTGGCCGCGTTCGAGACCTTCGCCCGCGCCTGCGGCCTGACGGCGCGCAACGACCGCGCCGTCAACCGGTTGGTGATCGAGATCAGCCAGCGCCGCCGCGCCGCCGACGTCGAGAGCATGGTGGTTGACGTCAGCCTTTAGTCGCGTTCCCCAACCGCAGCCGCAGCGCGTTCAGCTTGATGAAGCCTTCGGCGTCGTGCTGGTCATAGACGGCGTCTTCCTCGAACGTCACGTGTTCCATGCTGTACAGACTGACCGGCGCCTTGCGGCCGACCACCATGGCACTGCCCTTGTACAGCTTCAGCCGCGCGGTGCCAGTCACCCGCTCCTGCGTCTTGTCGATCAGGGCCTGCAACGCCTCGCGCTCCGGCGCGAACCAGAAGCCGTTATAGATCAGCTTGGCGTAGCGCGGCATGACCTCGTCCTTGAGGTGCAGCGCCTCGCGGTCCAGCGTGATCGACTCCACCGCCCGGTGCGCCGCCAGCAGCAGCGTGCCGCCCGGGGTCTCATAGACCCCGCGCGACTTCATGCCGACGAAGCGGTTCTCGACCAGATCGACGCGGCCCACGCCGTGCCGGCCGCCGATCTCGTTCAGGCGGCGCAGCAGCGCGCCCGGGGTCAACCGCTCGCCGTTGACGGCCACGGCGTCGCCGCGCTCGAACTCAATCTCCACGTACTCGGGGGTATCCGGGGCCTGCTCCGGGTTCACCGTCATGCGGAACATGTCGTCGTCGGGTTCGACCCACGGGTCCTCCAGCGCCTTGCCCTCGTACGAGATGTGCAGCAGGTTGGCGTCCATGGAATAGGGCGCCTCGCCGCGCTTGTCCTTGGGCACGGGGATCTGGTGCGCCTCGGCGTAGGCGATCAGGCTGGCGCGGCTGTTCAGGTCCCATTCGCGCCACGGGGCGATGACCTTGACGTCGGGCTTCAGCGCGTAGGCCGTCAACTCAAAGCGCACCTGATCGTTGCCCTTGCCGGTGGCGCCGTGGCTGATGGCGTCGGCGCCGGTCTCGCGGGCGATCTCCACCAGGCGCTTGGCGATCAAGGGCCGGGCGATGGAGGTGCCCAGCAGATACGTGCCCTCGTACAGCGTGTTGGCGCGGAACATGGGAAACACGAAGTCGCGGACGAATTCCTCGGTCAGGTCGTCGATGTAGATCTCCTTGATCCCCATCATCTCGGCCTTCTTGCGGGCCGGCTCCAGCTCCTCGCCCTGGCCGATGTCGGCGGTGAAGGTCACCACCTCGCAGCCGTAGGTGTCCTGCAGCCAGCGCAGGATGATCGAGGTATCGAGCCCGCCCGAATAGGCCAGCACCACCTTCCTGACGTCGCCCGTGGTCTTGCTCATGCGCGTGCGCCTTTATGTCCCGAGTCCTGGAAAAGGCCGGGAGTATAGGCGATGCGGGCGGCGGGACAAGGGGGCGAAGGCGGCGGATCAAGTCAGCGTGGCACCCAGCACGACGGCGGCGAACACGGCGGCGGTCATGACGCCGACAATGCCCCACATGTAGGTTTTGCTGGGCTTTTCGGCCAAGCCGGCACGGACTTCGGTGCGAAGGTCCGCGATCTCGGCCTTGGTGGCGAGGTGCGGCAGCGTGCTCCGCAACTGTTCGTCGATGCGGATGATGAGAGGTTCGAGTCTGTCCAGGACAGATTCAACTTTCGCGACCCGGCGCTCAAGCTCGCTCATGCCACTTCCTCCGCCACCATCCCCCCATGATTGGGCGACTTACGCCCGGCGTTCATATGCCGACTGCGGACCTTGTCCTGTGTCCGGCGGTACTCATCAAGAATATGCACGTTGGGATCGGATTCCACCATCACTCCGCTCCCTTGTTAATATCCGCGACCTTTTTGGCCACGCGATCAACGCTTTCGTACATGTCGGCAATAGATTTAGACGATTCCTCAAAGTACTTTAGCTTGTCTTGGGCAGTAACGCCTTCTGTAATGAAAGAGGCCGCCAATATATGAACACTACCAATGGCCGTTGCCATTGCCAGCAAAGCATATGCGATTTCGCGATGATCTTCATCCGTCATCACACCCTCCGCCCCACGATCGGTGCAGCGGCCCTCCCTCGGCACCGGCAAATCAGGTCAGCGTGGCACCCAGAACGACGGCGGCGAACACGGCGGCGGTCATCACGCCGACGACGCCCCACATGTAGGTTTTGCTGGGCTTTTCGGCCAGTTCGGCCTTCGTGGCCAGATGATTCATGCGCTCGTCCATGCGGATCAGCATGGGCTCCATCCGGGCCAAGATACCCTTGACCTCGCGCATATCGTTTTCCAGCGTCTCGACGCGTCGCGTCAGGTCAGACATCGGCTCGTCTCCACCTTGACTGCCGTCAGGACAGGGGAATCGCTTGAACGTCCTATGAGTGGCCGCACAGGACATCGCACATGTA
>NZ_CAKZOT010000021.1 GCF_937138205.1 uncultured Rhodospira sp.
CGCCGTGCGGGCGGTCAGGCCCCATGCCGGTACCCTCATTGGGCCGGCGGCCGGGCCTCCGCAGTGATTGGCGCGATGGGAGCGGGTTCGCTCCGGCTGACATGCGGACAGGCATGAAGACCGATCATGGCAAGGGCGCTGCCGATGATCAGGACCTTGGGGTTGATGTGCATGGCCGGCTCCGTCGGGTTTGAGTCCTGCGGCTTGAGTCCAGAACCACCCACCATACAAGGGGACGAGTGCCGAGTCATAGGTGTGACCAACCTCACAGCCGCCGGCGCCGGCCGCACGGTAAGGACCGGGAGCGGGGGTGTATGGCGCAGCGCAACGCCGACGCCGCGCCGCCGGACGGCGCGTGGCGGCCCGTGCCATCCCGGCGCGGTTGACATTCTCGAAGGCGGATTCCTAATGTGATCTTCAGTGCGCGGCCGTGGCTTGTCTTCCGCCCGTTCCGATACCGTCGGGACCGCCCGTGGTCCCCCCACCCATTCAGGCTCAAGACAGGATCATGAGGCGGGAGTCGATCAACGAAAAGGTCCTGGAACTCCTCGGCCGATTCCAGTCGGTTGACGTCTCCAGCCTGATGGCCGAGGTCTCGCAGGTCAACGCCAACGCCATCCTCCAGTCGGGCGTGCTGGTGGACGGCAAGGGGATCGTGCGCCTGGGGCAGGTGGGCGTGATGGAAGCCCTTCTCACCCTGGCGCTGGGCGGCAAGCCGCAGATCACGCTGCCCAAGTCGATGACGCCGGTGCGCAACGCCCTGATCCTGTTCCTGAAGCTGAACAACACCGACGCCTTCGGCTATCGTCCCGACGATACGCCGGACAAGTGGGCCTTCCGCATCCTCGACATGCTGTTCATGAAGTTCGCCGAGACGAACACGTTGACGGTGCGCGACCGGCTGGTGCTGCTGCGGGTGTCGGAAAACCAGCTCTGGCAGGCCGCCTTCACCATCGCCCTGCAGCTCTACCTGCAGATGGCCAAGGAAGGGCCGCAGTTCATCCGCGGCGTCGACAAGCCGGCCATGGGCGCGGCCGCCAATGCGTTCAAGTCCGCCGTCGAGATCCGCCGCGCCCGCATCCCCAAGGTGAAGTACGGCAACCCGCTGGCCGGCTTCAAGGAGATCGTCGAGTACTCCATCGGCCAGTACTTCGAGGGCACCGACCTCAACGACGCCATGAGCCAGACGCTGGTGCAGGCCCAGCTCGGCACCGCCGGCGAGGACGGGCAGGCCCGATTCGAACAGTTCCTGGCCGACAACAAGATCACCCCCGACATGTTCCCGACCACGGTCACGGAACTGTACGCGCTGGTCGGGAAAGCGATCCAGTTCGAGCCATCGGAAGAGGAAACCGCGCTCGCCCTGTATGCCTTCGCCAAGGCGCAGGGTCAGCAGAAGCAGATCGAACGCGTCTTCGCCAACTATGCCGAGGCGACCTTCTCGGTGGCCGCCAAGCTGGCCCGCTTGGTGTCGTTCGAGGGCCTGGAGGCGGGCGAGGCGGCCAGCCTCATCACCCGCTGGATGCGCGAGACGCGGGCGTTGCGCGACATCCGCCACGCGGACGTCAAGCAGCACGTGGCGGCCATCGTCGAGGGGATGCCCAGGGACGACCTCAGCCACCTCAGCGCTTTCCGCCAGGGGCGCACCCTGTCCGGCGACATCGCCGACAAGGAGATCCAGGCCTACGTGCAGACGCGGGTCAAATTGTTGCAGTTGAACGCCGTGAACCGGAAAATGCGGCGGGTCGAGGCCGCCGTCGGCGAACAGATGGACTCGGCGGAAATCTTCATCGTCCGCCCCGGCAAGGCCATCCTCAAGGACATGACCTTTGGCGTGGAGGAGTTCTTCCGCACCCTGCGCAGCGTCTTCCGCGATATTTTCGAGGCCAGCGACAAGAGTCGCCAGATGCAGGTCCAGCAGCTCGACGCCTTCACCAAGAAGTACGGGCCGCTGTCCACCATCGCCATCCTGACGCCGCGCGATCCCTCGGTGCCCACCGGCAAGTGGATCGAAAACGCGCGCAAACAGCTCAACACCGTTCCCGCGCACGTCTACGGCACGCTGACGGCCGACACCTGATCCGACATCCGGATGATCCATTCGCACCGGCCGGCATGATGTCCGGTTCTGGCGGAGGGCACCGCTCGGCCCCCCTCCCCTGGATAGGCTACCCGATTGTCGAGTAGAGGCGCCGGGCGACCGGCGCTTCTGCTCGACAAGACGGTAAGGTCTCGAAGGGGAGGGTTTCGTCACCGACGGCGAGGTGGCCGCTGGGCAAGCGGCCCGGTCTGTCCGGCCGCGAGGTCATCCGGATCCTTGAGGCGCAAGGGTTTCGAGCGGTGATGTCGGGGCGTGGCGGTTCACTGATGGTCGCCTCCCGCTCCGGTCAAGAGTCGTACGGCTGAGACACGCCGCCGCATTGGCGTCCGGAGGGGCGGCGGCCTATATTGCACAGGACGGCCCCGCCGGGCCGGAGCAGGACCACGCAAAAGGACCCCCCATGAGCGAGACCGACACCCCCCACACCGCCGACGACACCCCCATCGACCCCAAGCTTCTCGAAATCCTGGTCTGCCCGCTGGGCAAGGGGCCGCTGGAGTACGACCGCGAGAACCGCGAGCTGATCAGCCGGCAGGCCGGCCTCGCCTATCCCATCCGCGACGGCGTGCCCATCATGCTGGTGGACGAGGCGCGGACCTTGGATGAGGCGCCGCCGGGCGCGCCGGCGGCATGAGCGAGGCCCAGGCGCCGCGCGTCCCGGTCGACATTGCCGTCAGCCGGGCCGACCACACCCTGACGCTGAGCTACGCCGACGGCACCGTGCATGTGCTGCCGGCCGAGTTGCTGCGCGTCTACAGCCCCTCGGCCGAGGTGCAGGGCCACAGCCCGGACCAGCGGCAGGTGGTGGGCGGGCGCCGTCACGTCGGCATCATGGATCTGGAGCCGATGGGCCACTACGCCCTGCGCATCGTCTTTGACGACCTGCACGAGTCGGGCATTTACCGGTGGGACTATCTGTGGGACCTGGGCTGCCACCGCGAGGCGTACTGGGAGGGCTACCTCGCGGACCTGGCCAAGGCCGGAAAGCGCCGGGATCCGTGATCAGTGCCGACCGACGACGCCGTGACGCCCCGTCCCGCGGTGGGCGCCGTGCCGACGTGGCCGTCGCGTTCGGCTTTCACCACATTTCGGCCCCGAATCCACCGGAACGCTTGCGACCGGGGAGGCGCCCGCCTATAGTCCCGCCGGTCAAGGGGCGGAGCGGGGTCCCCGCGTTGAGGGGCGCGCAAAGGCACGAAGAAGGGTTCGAGGCGGACAATGAGCGTTACGCTGCCGCCGGATTATCGGCCAAGTGAAGATGAAGACTTCATGAACGACTTCCAGCGCGAGTACTTCCGCATAAAGTTGCTGAAGTGGCGCGCTGAACTGATCAAGGAAGCCGAGGAAACGCTTGAGAATTTGCAGGACGGCGGCCTTCAGGAATCTGATCTGGCCGATCGCGCCTCTGCGGAAATGGACCGCGCCCTGGAACTGCGCGCCCGCGACCGCGCCCGCAAGCTGATCTCGAAGATCGATTCTGCCCTGCAGCGGGTGGCCGAAGGGACCTATGGGTATTGCGAGGAAACTCACGAGCCGATCAGCCTGCGCCGGCTGGAGGCCCGCCCCATCGCCACCCTGAGCCTGGAGGCCCAGGAACGCCACGAACGCCGCGAACGCACGCATCGGATGGAATAGCGCGCGGTCCGGACGCGGTGCACCGGATCGGGTCGCGCAATCGCGGTTCTCCCTCCGTCCCCGGCACACAGCGATCGTCGCCTCAGCGGAACCGGACGTGGGACCGGTACGCCTCCAGTTCGCGCCGCGCGGCGTCCAGGTCGCGGCGCAGATGGGTGCGGCGCTCGCGCAGGGTCCCCTGCTGTTCCGCCAGACGTCGCAGCTGCACGTGCAGTTGCTCGCGCGCCCCCGGGTCCAGATCCCCAGCCGCCAGCCGGTCTTCGCGCGCGTGCATGTCGTCGGCCACGCGATCGAGGTCGCGCCGGAGCCGGTCCAGGTCCCGTTCCAGGGCCTCGACAGCCTGCCGGTGCTCGTACAGGCCCCGGCCGGCCCGGTAAGCGGACAGGAATGCGCCTTCAAGGCTCGGCGGACAGACGCCCCGGTAGGTCCGCCCCGAGGCGCCCAGGTCGAATCCGTTGCCGGGCTGGCAGTAAACCTGGACGCCCGACGCCCAGCCGGTGCGATAGGCGGTGGGATTGGGGCTGACGCCATGGTCGGCGCAGGCCTCGAAGTGATCGCCCAGGCGCGCTTGGGAGCGACCGTGGAGGCCATCCGAATACCCGATGGCGGCCCAGTCGCCGCGCAGGCACTCTTCCCGGCTCAGGCTGGCACAGCCGGTCACGACCACCATGGCCGCCAGCACGCCGACGCCGGCCAGACGGCGCCGCAGGCGCGATGCGATCTCCGCTGGTGCTGTCCTCGCCATGGTCCGTGTCCCACACCCGGAGCCGCCCGCCGGAACGGACGGCCATGTCCCCAAGGATACCCCGGGAAATGCGGCACCACCTTGGCGGATCGGGGCAGGGCCAAGGGGTTCGACACATGGCAATCGACCCTGGACATCCCATATGATCGGTGCGCCGCCCGTCCGTTGTCCTTTCGCCCTGGTGCCGCCGATGCTCCCGATCCGCCGTCTCGCCGCGCTGTGCGCGCTGGCCCTGCTGTCGCCCCTTCTGCTCGCCATGCCCATGACGTCCGCCCGCGCCGCCGATCCGCCGTGGTCCCATCCCTGGATGACGGACATCCGCGCCGACCATCCGCTGGTGGGACGCATTCTGGACGCCCGCACCGGCGCCGCTCTGGACCCCGAGGCGGTGACCGAAAGGCTCGCCGGCGCCGATCTGGTGATCCTGGGCGAGAAGCACGACAACCCCGACCACCACCGCGCCCAGGCGTGGCTGCTGGAGCGCATGGTCTCGGCGGGGCGCCACCCGGCGGTGGTGTGGGAGATGCTCGACGCCGGCCAGGGGGCGGCGTTGGCCGACTATCTGGTCCGCCCGGACGCCGACGCCCCCGGCCTGGGGCCGGCCGTGGACTGGGGCGAGAGCGGCTGGCCCGACTGGGCCCTCTATCAGCCCATCGCCGCCGTGGCGCTGGACGCCGACCTGCCCCTGCTGCCCGGCAACCTGCCGCGCGCCGACATCCGCCGCGCGGCGATGGAGGGCTGGGAGGCGGTGGTCGGCGCCGAGGGGCTGGCGCCGCGCGCGCTTGATGTGCCGTTCCCGGACGCGCTGCGCGAGGCCTTGGGCGCCGAGATCCTGCGCGGCCACTGTGACATGCTGCCCGAGTCCGCCCTGCCCGGCATGATCGCCGCCCAGCGCCTGCGCGACGGCGAGATGGCCCGCGCCCTGCTGGTGGGGGCGAACCTGGAGGAGACCGACGGCGCCGTGCTGATCGCCGGCAACGGCCATGCCCGGGCCGACCGGGCGGTGCCGTGGGTGCTGGGGCATCTGGCCCCGGAGGCCTCGGTGCTGTCGGTGGGCGTGCTGGAGGTGCCGGAGGACCTGCCCGCCGATCCCGCTCCGGCGGACCTGCGCGACACCGACGCCGACACCGGCCCACCGCCCTTCGACCTGGTCGTCCTCACCCCGGCGCTGGAGGACGTGGACCCGTGCGAGAAATTCCGCGAGCAGCTGGAGCGGATGCGCGAGCGGCATGAAGGAGGGGGCGGCAAGAATGATTAGCAGAACGCAGGAGAATAAACTACATATTACACTCTATTTGCTCGAACAAAGGTATTTCTGCTCGGCGACTTTGCTTGAAACCGACGCCTTAAACAACAGCATCATCTCGAGAGTCTGATCAATAAACTTTTTTACTTCGCTCTCGCCCTTTACATTTCTGGAGCTAAGGTATATTTCTTCACCATGCGCGATGCTGTTTCGACGTGACAAAAGAAACTTATCGAGAAACAACTCGTGCTTCAAAAAATCGCCGTAATCAAGTGAGCACAAATAACAGAGCTCCTTTAATACATTTGAGTTCAGGTTGCTTCTTGCGTCAACCAACGACGAATCAACATGAGTGCACCTGTTGTGTTGAGATGATATTATTTCATCTATGTGTCCTGATATGCTAATGAGATTTGCTCCGGCACCAAACATGCTCTTTGTTTTCTTCAAGAACGAGTTGATGTATATCTGGCGTTCAAGGTCGGAGTAGGGTAAGCCTAAGGTTTCAAGATATTGAAAGTACTTGAGAATACAAAATCGAATGTAACCTTCGAAATGGGCATAAAGCAATGGGATTAGAGCCCGAGTAAGGACGTTTGCGCGAGCCTCATCAGAAGATTTTATTACGGAGTGGAGCTCGGAAAGCTCGTGGCGACGCCAAGAAAGATCAGCGTCAAGTTGATACAATAAATCATTCGATGTTCTAGGTTTGCTCATGACGAGAAAAGCTCATCCCCGAATGAAATAGTCCTCTGGATGCGGACCGTACCCCTGAGTCCTGGCGATAGGAAGTTTGATATACTCGGTAAGGTCCAGAAATAATCAATTCTTTCTCTAACAAACTCCACTGGATCAGGCCTGCGAAACACTACTTCAATATTTCTGGCCAGACCAATTGCAAGGCATTCGAAGGCAGCACGTCCAACTCTTCCAACGTGCTTTCCACCTTCCAACCGCTTTAGAGCTTTATCACCAAATGCTGCATAAAGAATATCAAACGTTTTCGTGAATGTTTGCCACGCTTCGACATCTACCCCCTTCTCAGCTAATTTAATAATCCCGTCGTCTATATACTCTTCAACATCCAGCTTCCCGTCATATGGGATATAAGTATGAACAAAGAATCTGGTGGCGAATTCTATGTGGCGTTGTCGGGTTATTTGATCAGAAGAAGCTGACAATATTTCAATGAACTTTTCGTATTCTGCAGCTCTCTTGATGAAATCAAAGTACTGAGGGTTAACCATAATTATGATACAGTTCCTGACCTCTTGCGGATTCGCCGGCACTCCGCCCGAGTTCAACCTTTGAAAAAGATCGTATTTCGTTCTATTGTCAGACGGCCGCTTTAAGATCTCAACGCCAATTCTCGCTCGCCGTATATCAAGCTGTTGTGGCTTTTTCAGGGGGATTTGACTTTCCACAGGAACATCATGTATTTTGTCTGAGGCTTCCCACACCGCGTTATAAAGAGATGGCAGGTACTTTGTTGCCTCACAGCAAGAAGGTGGCAACAACTCTTCCGAGTCAGGATCCCTCAGCAACCCCATAAATTCAAGAATGGTGGATGTTCTTTGAAGTCCATCAATTATCTCCCACTTGGAGTCTTCCCTTTCGTATACGAATATTGATGGAACCGGGATTCCAAGCAAAATGGACTCAATGAATCTTGACTTTTGGCCAGAGTTCCACCGAAATAATCTCTGGAAGTCGGGGTTAATTATAACCTCTCTGTCTCTGTACATGCTGGCGATCTCACCAACAGACATTTGATAAGCTTCTGTTTTTACAAGTCTCCGGGCGATTTCAAGTTCGTCTTCGAGCATCAAATAGCGCCTTCCTAACACGATACCAAACTCGTACACCATAGTCTGCCTCCGAGCATTAGGTCAAGTCGTCTTCCGCGATCAATTTTTGGTCATTGTCGCTCGTGTGTATGCGACGTAGTTTGAATTTTCGGGAGGGGTTTAATACGGTTGGCAGAATGGAAGCAAACCATCACAATCTTTCGTGTTGCGTCGGATCTGCGCCTATAATAGGTGTTTTTCCGGTTAATACGGACACTTGTACTAGACTGTGGTCACCGTGATGCCAGCCCGCCCCCCCTCCGTCTGGGCGCTGCTGGACGGGCTCGCCGGGTCGAACGCCCAGACGCGGGGCGTGGTGCGGGCACTGGGCCTGCCGTGCCTGGAACTGCCCCTCGCCTACGCGCGCGAATGGCCGTGGCAGCGCTTGGCCGGCCACGTGCGGCCGACGCCGGAGACGCGCGCCCACCTGCTGGCCGCGCCGCCGCCGCGCCTGATCGTGACCACCGGGCGGCGCGCCGGCGCGGTGGCGCGTGGGCTCAAGCACGCCCTGGCCGCGCGCGATGGGCGCGCGCCGCGCCTGCTGCACATCCAGGACCCGCGCTTCGGCCACGACGATTTCGACCGCCTCATCGTGCCGGCGCACGACCGCCATGTGGAGCGCCTGACACGCCGCCCCAACGTGACCGTGGTGACCGGCGCGCCGCACCCGCTGACCGTCGAGCGCCTGGCTGCGGCGGCCGACGACTGGCGTTCGGCGGTAGCCGCCCTGCCCCGCCCCTGGATCGCCGTCCTGGTGGGCGGCGATTCCGGCCGCCGCCGGCTGGACGCGCCGGTGGCCCGGCGGCTGGTGGAGCAGGCGCAAGCCCTGGCCCGGCGCGCGGGCGGGTCGCTGATGGTCACCACCAGCCGGCGCACGCGACCGGACGCCGTGGCCGCGCTACACGAGTCCTTGGGCGCGTCCCTGAGCGGCCCGCACCGTCTTCACGCCTGGACACCGGATCCGGCCGGCAACCCCTACCTTGGCTTCCTGGGGCTGGCCGATGGTGTCATCGTCACCGGCGATTCCATGTCCATGCTGACCGAGGCGACGACGCCCGCCAAGCCGCTCTACATCTTTGCTCCGCCCGGGTGGGCGCGCGCGCCGCACGCCCGCTTTCACGCGCAGCTGGTCGAGGCGGGGGCGGCCCGGCCGCTGGACGACGAGACGCCCTGGCAGGCGTGGACCGGCGTGCCCATCAACCCGGCCGCCACCATCGCCGCCGAGGCGCGGGCGCTGCTGGACCTGGCTTGACGGGCATCCAGGCGGGCCGGATGCTGTCACCCTGTGAGGATGCGGAGGACCGCGCATGTCCACCCTGTACGATCAGGACTTCCACGCCTGGACCCAGGAACAGGCCGCGCTGTTGCGCGCCGGCCGGCTGGCCGAGGCCGACGTCGCCCATCTTGCCGAGGAGATCGACAGCATGGGCCGCACGGAACGGCGCGAACTGGTGAACCGGCTGGTGATCCTTCTCTTGCACTTGCTGAAATGGCGGGTTCAACCAGCGCGGCGCGGCAATTCGTGGCGCCTGTCGGTCAAGGAACAGCGGCTGCGCCTCGCGGCTCATCTTGAGGACAATCCGAGCCTCAAGGGCAATCTCGACGCCGCCATCGCCCGCGCCTGGCGTCTGGCCCGCATCGAGGCGGAACGCGAGACCGGCCTGCCGGAGACCACGTTCCCGGCCGAGTGCCCGTTCAGCGTGGCCCAGATGCTGGACGATGCCTTCTGGCCCGAGGCGGACGGGTAGGCGCCTCCACCCCATCCCGAGATTCCCACGCACGCCGTTTTCGACTAGGGTCGCCGCCGTTCACCCATAGACATCAGGGAACCGCCATCCATGGACGTCATCCTCGTCCCGCTGTTCAGCATCGTTCTGATCGTCATCAACCTGTACATCTGGGTCATCATCATCCAGGCGGTGCTGTCCTGGCTGGTGGCCTTCAACGTCATCAACGGCTACAACCGGTTCGTCGCCACCGTGGGCGAGGTTCTGCACCGGCTGACCGAACCGGCGCTGGGGCCGATCCGCCGCCGGATGCCGGCCCTGGGCGGCATTGACCTGTCGCCGGTGGTGCTGATCCTGGTCCTGATCTTCCTGCAGATGGTCATCGAGCAGTTGATGATCCGGATGGTGTGAGGGCCGGCCCGGTGAGCGCCGGTGCCGAGACCGATGTCCTGCCGCTGACCGCCGACGCCGAGGGCGCGCGCCTGTCGGTGCGCCTCACTCCCCGGGCGGCGCGCGACCGCGTCGAGGGCATCGCGCTGGACGCCGACGGGCGGGCGTGGCTGCGGGTCTCGGTCACCGCCGCGCCCGAGGCCGGCAAGGCCAACGCCGCCCTGGTGGCGCTGTTGGCCAAGACCTGGAAGCGACCCAAGAGCGCCATCCGGGTCGTCGCCGGCGCCACCGACCGCCGCAAGACCTTGCACATCACCGCCGACACGGCGACAGTCGACACGTTGGCGCGGCACCTGGCCGGCCTGCCCCGGCGTTGAGCGCCCCTGGACCCACGTTCCGCACTCCAAGGGAGACCCGCCATGGCCACAGGCGCGCGCGTGATCGAGGGCCAGGCCACGGCCCGCGAGATGCTGTGGGACGTGCATCAGGACGTCCGCGACCTACACTCCGAACACCGCCTGACCGTCACCCTGGCCATTGTGGTTGTGGGCAACGACCCCAACACCCTGCGCCTGATCGAGAACAAGACGGCGCGCGCCGAAGAGGCGGGGGTGCGCGCCCAGCTCCACACCCTGCCGGCGGACACCACGGATCCCGAGGTCATCACCGTCATCGACGGCCTGAACAACGACGATTCGGTGCATGGCATCCTGGTGCAGCATTACATGCCCCGCTACCGCGACGCCCGCCGCCTGATCGAGGCGGTCGATCCGCGCAAGGACGTGGACGGCTTCCACACCCGCAACGCCGGCCTGCTGGCCAACGACGTGCCGGCGTTCGTGCCCTGCGAGGCGTTGGCCGGCGTCCACCTGCTGAAAACCTTTGTCGAGTCGCGCCCCATCGGCTGGCACGCCGTCGTGGTCGGCGACACCCACCGCACCGGGCGGCCGATGGCGCGGCTGCTGCTGGGTGAGCGCTGCACAGTCACCATTGCCCACGAGGACACCCGCGATCTGACCGAGATCTGCAGCCAGGCCGATATCCTGATCGCCGCCACCAACCGGGCCGGCATGATCCGCGCCCGCCACGTCAAGCCGGGGGCGGCGGTCATCGATCTGGGCCGCAGTCGGGTGACGGTGAACGACGAGCTGCGCATTGTCGGCGACGTCCGCTTCGACGAGGTGCGCGAGGTGGCCGGCTGGGTCACCCCGGTGCCGGGCGGCGTCGGCCCGGTGGCCATCGCCATGCTGATGCGCAACGTGGTCACTGCCTGCCGGCGCCAGAACCGTCTGGACGAAAAGGCGCGCCATGGCTGACCCGGGGACGGACGGAGCGGTTTCGCGCATCCTGGTGGTGGACGACACCGCCGACATCCGCGACCTGCTGGCGCGCTACCTGGGGCAGCATGGGTTCGCGGTGGACACCGCCGCCGACGCGGCCGCCGCTCGCGCCGTCCTCTCCGGCCCGGCCGAGCGCCGCCCGGATCTGGTGATCCTCGACCTGATGCTGCCGGGCGAGGACGGCCTGTCGCTGTGCCGGGCGCTGCGCGCCGATCCGGCCACGGCGGCGCTGCCGGTGGTCATGCTGACCGCCATGGGCGAGGAGACCGACCGGGTCGTGGGCCTGGAACTGGGCGCCGACGACTACATCGCCAAGCCGTTCAATCCGCGCGAGTTGCTGGCCCGCGTCCGCGCGGTGCTGCGCCGCGCCGGACCCCGAACCGGGTCCGGTGAGGGCGCGGCCGGCGCGCCGGCCGACCGCCTGCCGCCGGCGGGGCGGGTGCGCTTCGACCGCTGGATCCTGGACCTGGGCCGGCGCGAACTGGAGGGACCGGACGGCGTGGCGGTGGCGCTGTCCAGCGGCGAGTTCTCCATGCTGCGGGCGTTCGTCGAGCATCCGCAGCGGGTGCTGACCCGCGACCAGTTGCTCGACCTGGCGCGCGGGCACAACGCCGCCGTCACCGACCGCTCGATGGACACCCAGGTCAGCCGCCTGCGCCGCAAGATCGAGGCCGACCCCAAGGACCCTGCACTGCTGAAAACCGTGTGGGGCGGCGGCTACGTGCTCGCCGTGCCGGTGGAGCGGGTGTGATCCCGCGATCCCGGATGGAGCCCAGGGCGGCGCCATGCGTTTCCTCCCTGTCTGACATTGTGGGAGCCCCAATCCCACACGACAGGCACAGACCTTGGCGCAGGAGGTGAGCGATGACCAAACCAACCACATGGGTGCTGGTGGCCGATGCCCAGCGGGCGCGCCTGTTCGAGGTGGAGGCCGGCGGGCGGCGTCTGGGGCGGTCGCCGCTGTGGGAGACGTCAACCGACGTTCCGCCCTCGCGCGAAATCACCAGCGACCGGCCGGGCCGGACGTTCGACAGCGGCGGCGAGGGGCGCCACGCGCACGAGGCGCCGACCGATCCGCAACGGCTCGAAAAATACCGCTTCGCCAGAACCGTGGCCGAAGCGCTGGGCGATGGCCAGAGGCGCGAGCAGTTCGCCCGCCTGATCGTTGTCGCGCCGCCAAAGATGCTGGGCGACCTCCGCCACGAGTTGACGGACGCCGTGCAGCAGCGCGTGGTGGCCGAATACGACAAGGACCTGTCGAAGTTGCCACCGGAGGACATCGAGCGGCACCTGGACCTCGGTCCGCCGCTGTAAGCCGCCCCAAGGGGGGGGCCGCCTACTGCCGCTGCCCTGCCTCCTCCATCAGGAACGGCGGCGCCGTGCGCGGGCAGCGGGGCAGGCCGCGCCATAGCCGCCCCTGGCGGTCGTAGAAGCAGTGGGCTTCCGGCACCATGGCGTCGCTGGGCCGGGCCATCTTCGGGCATTCGGCGTGGCCGGCCAGCATGTGGCCGTCGGCGTCGTACAGGCAGAGCATGACGCTGGGGCCGAGCGGCGCGTCCGCCGCGCCGGCGTACGCCGGGGTCAGGATCGTGGCCAGCGCCAGCACCGCCACGGTTTTTGCGAGGCGCCCTCTCATCGCACCGCCGCGAGGCCGGGCGCGCGCGCCAGCAGGCGGAACGCCGGCAGCAGCGCCAGCGCCACGGCGATCTTGACGGCGAAGTCGCCGGTGGCCCAGCCGATCCACGGCAGGCCGGTGCCGGCGAAGGCCAGCGAGAAGAAGACCACCGTGTCCAGCGCCGAGCCGAGAAACGACGACACCAGAGGCGGCAGCCACCACACCCGCTCGCGCAACCGGTCGAACACCCGCACGTCCAGCGTCTGCGCCAGCAAAAAGGCGGTGCCGGAGGCCAGCGCGATGCGCGGCGTGGCCAGCACGATCGACAACACCACCGCCAGCGCGAAGCCGACATAGACCACGCGCCGCGCCCGCGCCGGGCCGAAGCGGCGGTTGGTCAGGTCGGTCACCAGGAAGGCGACGGGATAGGTCAAGGCCCCCCAGGTCAGCCAGTCGTTGATGGGATAGCCGACCAGGATGTTGGAGGCCACCACCACCACCGCCATGGCCGCCACGGGCAACACCAGGTCGATCCACGGCGCGCGCCAGCGTTCGGTCTCGGTCATCGGAAACATGAATCCTTTCAAGGTTTTCAGAGCCCGCCGCAGCCGGCACCCGAAGCGTCCTGGATCACACAGCTTTATGACGCCTTCGTGGCGGGGTCCCGGTCCAGGGCGGACGGCGACTCGGGGACGTGATCGCCGTTGCGGGCGCCGTCAACTCCTTGTACAGTGTCGAAAGGCTACCCCTTGCGGTCGATGCCCACATGGCCCCCAAGGTCTTGGCGCCGACTCGAGCGGCACCGCAGCGAACCGCAGCGAAAGGACCGCGCCCGATGGCGGTGGAGATCGTTCGGTCCACCTGTCCGCATGACTGCCCCAGCGCCTGCGCGCTGGAGGTGGAACGGCTCGCGCCCGACCGCATCGGCCGCGTGCACGGCAGCCGCGCCAATCCATACACCGACGGCGTCATCTGTGCCAAGGTCGCCCGCTATGCCGAGCGGGTGCACAACCCGCACCGCCTGACCACGCCGCTGCTGCGCGACGGGCCGAAGGGCTCGGGCTGTTTCAAGCCCATCGGCTGGGACGAGGCGCTGGACCGCGTCGCCGAGGCCTTCGACGCCGCGCGGCGCCGCCACGGCCCGCAAGCCATCTGGCCGCACAACTACGCCGGCACCATGGGCCTGGTGCAGCGCGACGGCATGGAGCGCCTGCGCGCCCTGCTCGGCACCTCGCTGCAGGACGGCACCATCTGCGTCGCCCTGGCCGATGCCGGCTGGAAGGCGGGGGTCGGCCACAAGTGGGGCGTCGATCCGCGCGAGATGGTCGACAGCGACGTTATTGTTCTGTGGGGCCTGAACGCCGTGCACACCCAGGTCAACGTCATGACCTGGGTGGCCAAGGCCCGCAAGGGCCACGGCGCCAAGCTGGTGGTGGTCGATCCCTACCGCACCGCCACGGCCGAGAAGGCCGACGTGCACCTGATGCCGCGCCCGGGGACCGACGCCGCCCTGGCCTGCGCGGTGATGCATGTGCTGTTCCGCGACGGGTTGGCCGACCGGGACTACATGGCCCGCCACACCGACGACCCGGACGGGCTGGAGGCGCACCTGAGGGACCGCACGCCGGCCTGGGCCGAGCGCGTCACCGGCATCCCGGCGGCCGAGATCGAGGCCTTCGCCCGCCTGTACGGCGGCACCAAGCGGGCGTACCTGCGCGTCGGCTACGGCTTCACCCGCCAGCGCAACGGCGCGGCGGCCATGCACGCCGTCAGTTGCCTGCCGGCCGTCACCGGCGCCT
The DNA here is from genome assembly GCF_937138205.1 of uncultured Rhodospira sp. Classification (GTDB taxonomy): domain Bacteria; phylum Pseudomonadota; class Alphaproteobacteria; order Rhodospirillales; family Rhodospirillaceae; genus Rhodospira. Next base: position 14,446 of record NZ_CAKZOT010000021.1, read on the forward strand.
GGGCGCACCGGGGGGGCGGCGCGCTGTACAGCATGTCCGGCCTGTTCCCGGTGGATACCAGCCTGATCACCGCCGCCGACCACCGCGACGGCACCCAGCGCTGGCTGGACCAGTCGCGCATCGGCGCCGTCCTCACCGGCGAGCGCGGCGCGCTGCTGGGTGGGCCGCCGGTCACGGCCCTGCTGATCCAGAACACCAACCCGATGGTCGTGGCGCCGGACAGCACCCGCGTGGCCCAAGGCTTCGCCCGCGAGGACCTGTTCACCTGCGTGCACGAACAGCACCTGACCGAGACCGCCCGCATGGCCGACGTGGTGCTGCCGGCCACGACGTTCCTGGAACATGACGACCTGTACAAGGCCGGCGGCCATACCTTTTTGGGCGTCGGTCTGAAGGTCCTGGAGCCACCGGGCGAGGCCCGCTGCAACCACGATGTGCTGCGGGACCTGATGGCGCGGCTGGACGCGCCCGCGCACGTGGCCAACGAGATGAGCGCCCGCGAACTGGTCGAGGAGACGTTGCGCCTGTCCGGCCTGCCGCGCGCCGACGAGATCGCCGCCCAGGGCGGGGTGGACTGCGCCGCGTCGTTCGAACGCCACCACCTTCTGACCGGCTTCGGCCATCCCGACGGACGCTTCCGCTTCCATGGCGCCTGGCGCGGCGCGCAGGCGGCGGTCATGCCGGACCTGCCCGACCAACTCGACGTCATCGAGGCGACCGACGAGACGCACCCCTTCCGCCTGGTCACCGCCCCGGCGCGGAACTTCCTCAACACCAGCTTCAACGAAACGCCGACAGGGCGCCGCCTGGAAGGCCACCCGACGGTCATGGTCCATCCCGCCGACGCCGACCGGCTCGGCCTGAGGGACGGCGATCCGGTGCGGCTCGGCAACGCCCGGGGCAGTGTGACCGTGCACGCCCGCCGCTTCGCCGGGCTGCGGCCGGGGACGCTGGTGGTGGAAAGCCTGTGGCCCAACGACGCCTTCGCCGAGGGCGTGGGCATCAACGCCCTGGTGGGCGCCGATCCGGGACCGCCCAACGGCGGTGCCGCGTTTCACGATTGCGCGGTGTGGCTGCGCCCGGCTTCGGCCGAAGCCGACGCCACCCCGCGCCCCGCTCTGGAGGCCGTGAGCCCATGAACATGGTGTCCGACATGATGCGCCGTTCGCCCACCGCGCCGCGCGTGGTGGTGGTCGGCAACGAAAAGGGCGGCTCGGGCAAGTCCACCGTCGCCATGCACCTGTTGGTCGGGTTCCTGCGGGCCGGCTTCACCGTCGGCAGCATCGACCTGGATGCCCGCCAGGGCACCCTCTCCACCTATGTCTCGAACCGTGAGGCCTACGGCCACCGCTTCGGCCTGCATCTGCCCATGCCGACGCATCAGTCCATCCAACTGTCGGGACACGAGGCCGGCGACCGCAACCGCCTCGACGACGCGGTGGAGGCGCTCTTGACCGAATGCGACCTGGTGCTGATCGACACGCCGGGGGCCGACAACCACCTGTCGCGCGCCGGTCACGCCTGGGCCGATATCCTGGTCACGCCGCTCAACGACAGCTTCATCGACCTGGACGTGCTGGCCAAGGTGGACCCGGCCAGTATGCGCATCCTGCGCCCCAGCCACTACAGCGAGATGGTCTGGGAC
>NZ_CAKZOT010000022.1 GCF_937138205.1 uncultured Rhodospira sp.
TTGTCATGTTTGGCCGCAAACCCCGGACAAAAAGCCTCTGGCAAGTGGAGCAGGAGTTGGACGAACTCCGTCGCCTGGGCGCGCGTCAGGTGTTCTTCGTCGACGACAACCTGATCGGCAACCCCCGCCAGGCCAAAGACCTGCTGCGATTTCTGGACCACTACCAGAAACGCCACGGCTACAGGTTCAGCTTCGGGACCGAGGTCTCGCTCAATCTGGCCCAGGACGAGGAGATGCTCGATCTGTTGCGGGCCGCCAATTTCGGGTGGGTGTTCATCGGCATCGAGTCCACGGACCCGGTCAGCCTGAAGGAAACCGGCAAGACGCAGAACCTGCGTGAGGACCCCCTGACCGCCGTTCGCCGGATTTATGCGCATGGCATCGACGTTCTGGCCGGCTTCATCATCGGCTTCGACAACGACACCCTGGACACCTTCGAAGCCCAGTACCGATTCATCACCGAGGCCGGCATCCAGTCGGCCATGGTCGGCCTGCTGACGGCGCTGCCGCGCACCCCCCTGTATGAGCGGATGCAACGCGAAGGCCGCCTGATCGAGACCGACACGACCGGCGACAACACCGGCGCGACGACCAACATCGTGCCCAAGACCATGACCCTGGAGACGCTGGTCGAAGGCTATCAGGCCCTTTATGCGCGCCTGCTCACGGGTCCCGAGATCGGTCGCCGCCTGCGCAACAAACTCGCCTACCTGCGCAATCCGATCTATGGCAGCGGGTATCCCCTGCCCCAGCGCCTCGCCATCATCAGCCGCCTGTTCGTCAGGGGGATCGCACCGGGAGGGTTGGGGCACATCGTGCCCTTCCTGCGCACGGTTCCGCTAAGGTTCCCGGGCCAGATCCCGCTGATGATCTCCGACTGGATCATCGGCCTGTCGATGCAACGCTTCGCGGCACGACAATTGGCCCCGAAAGAGCGCGATGTCCCGGGTATCGAGGGGCGCATCGCGGCGTTCCGGTCCGCCGTCGCGCGCGCGATCGAGGCGGGGCGGGTTTCCATCACCCTGAGGCACGGCCCGATCACGCGCGTCGTTGTCTCGTTCACCGGGTTGATCGATCGGCGGATCGTGCTGGCAAGCGCCCGCTATCTGTCCAGGCTTCTCATGGAGACGCAAGCCAGGCTGACACTGCGGTTTCACGCCCTGGAGCCGACACGCCTGAACCAGGTGGATCGCCTGCTGGATCGCCTGAAAGCCTATGGCGACAGGGTTTCCATCATGGCGGACGACCACCTGTGGGGCCGGCTTGCCGTCGATACGTCCGTGTTTCATCTCGTGCTGCCGGACCGGACACCCCATGCGGTCGGCCGTGCCGGCGCATGAGACCAGCGGCGGATGAGTGTGACTCATCCGCCGAGCCGGCACCCCTGAACCAGAAAGTGAAAAGGAGACCAGGACATGGAACGCCAACAGATCAACACCGCCCGCACGGACAAGAACACGCCCGTTACGGAGGCGGAAATGCGCTGCGCCGGAATCACGCGGGTTCCCGCCGACGTATTCCGCTATCGCGAGTACAAATACACGAACCTGAAAGATGCCATGGCCCAGGCGAAACGCGATGCCGACGCGAAGCAAAGTTAAGAACAGCGAGTCGCCGGCTGGATCGTTTCGGGGCGCTCGCCCCATCGCCCCCTCAACCAGGGAGGGGCCGAAGCGTTCGACATGGAACCTGATAATGCAGCCAACTGTCGGACGCGCGTACAGACGCGCGGACCCGCCTGTTGTCACCGCCAACACTCAGCGCAAGGACCTCAGGCCATGGGATCGCAAAATAATGAGACTGCGGGCACAGGAGAGGCCCTTTCGACGGAGTCTGCCACGCAAATCAAGTGGAACCGGATCGTCCTTTCGCCCGTGGACCCGTTCTACGATTTTTACCGAAGGTACGGCAGCATGAAGAATGCTCTTGAGCTGTATAAAAGACTCAATCAACAAAATCACGACTCCAATCAGCCCTCTTCTTCCGAAACATAGTGAAATTAATACACTACCCTAAACAGAGAAACACGTGGAGTGAAAATATCATGATAGAACCCAGAAACAAATCGAGACAACATCCGAAAATGAACGACAACGAGAAGGACCGCCTCGCGTACGAGAGAATTCTTTTGCAATCCCTTGTCGCCCATTTGTCCTGGACAGAACCACGGTTCGTCAATCACCTGAGGGAACGGTTTTTTGCACCCATGGCGGAGGTTCTTCGGGGCCACGACCGCACGGCCGCCGATGATCGTGGCGATGCCTTCATCCGGTCCATCCTGCGCATTATCGACAGACCCACCCCCGAGATCCAGGACGAAGCGCAAGTGGAAGCCGCCGATACCGCAGGTGATGGCGGAACACTTCTTCCCAAATCAGCCAGCTTTACAAAAAAACTTCAGGCGGACAGAGTTGAGATTATAGAAGTAGATGAGGCATGGGAAGTTCGGGTTGACGGCATATTTTGGGGCGACTACTTCGACCAGGAAAGCGCCCGCGTGGCTGCGGAGTTGGTAAGGCAGTCTCTTTAAAAAAAGGATATATAAAAATGAGCCGCGCCAAAGAAAATGATTTAGAAAATAATGATATTTCCAAATCCGCTCGCTCAGAGCGCGTCGATGAAATAGAGCGAAACATAGCACATTATACATTCCACATAACGGAAAGATTATTTCTTATTGTCATACTAATGATGACGATAAGCGGGGTTGCCGTAGAGATATATCATATGTACATTGTCAAGATAATCGGATTGCCCGATATACTTCTTATGTTTCTTTATATCGAAGTTGTCGGAATGGTGTCTGTTTATTATTCAGATCGCCGCTCCGTATTCGTATACCCTATTTTTATCGCGATAACTGCACTGACCCGATTGATCATTCTCCAGGGAAAGGAAACTGCGCCGGAAAGCGTACTCTTCGAGGCCATTGCCATTCTTCTGTTGTCTTTGTCGGCCATCGTTATTGTCCGCATGAGCAGAGACTGATGCGGACGACATTGGCACTGACGGTGTTGAGGAAAAAGGGAACGGCGTCGCGAACCGGCGATCCGTTGCCCACTGCGGACAATGTGCCCGAAGCCTGCCTGGAACAGACCGCATGGGGCGCATGCGGGCCGAAGCCGACGCCCAAACCCACCTGGAGGACCCCTGGACCATGCAGTCTCTACGGCAACCCGGCATCCGCTGGCGTCCATCCTCCACCCCCCTCTGGGTCGGACCGGCTCCCATCCGGGAGGAACGGTTCGGCCTGGACCGTCTGGAGCGGCACGCGGAAAGCCTTGCCGTGGCCCAGCAGGTCACGGCATGGCCACCAAGGGTCCCGCCGCTGGACAGACGCCTGAAAAGCAACGCGGTCGCGTTGTTGGCCGATTATCGGTCGAGTGCCGCCGAAGCCGAAAAGAGGGGCGATATTGTTCCCGCGGCGGAGTGGCTGCTGGACAACTATCACCTTGTCGAGAAACAGATCCGGCGGATCCACGACCATCTGCCCGCCGGCTATTATCGCCAATTGCCCAAACTGGCCGCGGGTCCCCTCGCCGGATATCCGCGCGTGTTCGGGCTGGCCTGGGCCTTCATAGCCCATACCGACAGCCATATCGATCCGCTGACGCTGCGCTGTTTCATCAAGGCCTACCAGCGCGTCCAGCCGTTGATGATCGGCGAACTCTGGGCGGTCGCCATCACCTTGCGCATTGTCCTTGTGGAGAACCTGCGTCGGTTGTCGGCCCAGATCGTTCTGGGGCGGTCGGAACGGGCCGACGCGGACACGTTGGCCGACCGACTGCTGGCCTCGGGCGGCGCAAAGGCGGCGCTGGACGCCGATATCGCCACCCGCGCCGTTGGCCCCCTCTCGGAGGTCTTCGCCGCGCAACTGGCGAAGCGGTTGCGGGACCAGGACCCGACGATGACGCCCGCGATCGGATGGCTGTCCGAACGCCTTGAGCAACAAGGGGCGTCCATCGAACAGGTTGTCTCCCGCGCGCAACAGCGCCTGGGATCCTCCAACGTTTCGGTCCGCAACGTCATCAACAGCATGCGGCTGATTTCGGACATCGACTGGACGGAGTTTGTCGAGAGCATCAGCTTGGTGGATGAACGGCTCCGCGCCGCCAGCAATTTCGCCACCATGGACTTTCCGACGCGCGACCTTTACCGGGCCGCCATAGAGACCCTCGCCAGGGGCTCTGTGCTGTCGGAAGGCGACGTCACGGACCACGCCATCCGCGCCGCCGACGAGGCAGCCCGAACCGCCCCCACACAGGGCATGGCCGAACGGGTTGGCGATCCCGGCTTTCATTTGATCGGGCACGGCCGCCGCGCACTTGAGCAGGCGATCGGGTTCCGTCCGACGTACCCGGCATGGCTCGGCCGCCTGGGTCGCGACATGGGGCTGGCCGGGTATGTCGCCGCCATGGTGGTCATGACCCTGCTGGTTCTGGCGCTGCCTGTCTGGAGTCTCTCCCTGACCGGGCTGGGTTGGGGCGGACTGGCGGTCTTCGCCATCCTGGCAGCCGTTCCCGCCACCGAAGTGGCCACCGCCCTGGTCAACCGCCTGGCGACCTGGCGCCACCGTCCGATCATCCTGCCGGGGCTCGAGCTTGCCGCGGGGATTCCAGGGTCTGCGCGCACGCTGGTGGCCGTCCCGACGCTTCTGACCCGCGAGACCGATCTGCGCGACCAGATCGAGACCCTGGAGGTGCATTATCTGTCCGGCTCGGGTGGAGACATCACCTTTGCCCTGCTGTCGGACGGGGCGGACGCCGATCATGAGGTCGTTGACAGCGATGCGGACCTGCTGTCCGTCGCCGTCGAGGCGATCGCCGCGCTGAACAGGCGACATGGCCCCGGCCCCGCCGGCGACCGCTTCCTGTTTCTGCACCGCCACCGCCGTTTCAACCCGAAGCAGGGCGTGTGGATGGGGTGGGAGCGCAAGCGCGGCAAACTGGTCGAGTTGAACCGGCTGCTGCGCGGGGCCACCGATACGTCCTTCGCGGCCGTCGGCGGGGTGGCGCCCCATGTGCCCGACGGGGTGCGGTATGTCATCACCCTGGACGCCGACACCCGGCTGCCGCGCGACGCGGCGCGTCGGCTTGTGGGCAAGATGAGCCATCCCCTGAACCGGCCGATCCTGGATCCGGCCCTGCGGCGGGTCACGGACGGGTATGGCATTCTCCAGCCGCGCGTCACGCCGTCGCTGCCCCGGGGCGCGGAAGGCTCGCTGTTCCAGCGGGTGTTCTCGGGACCGGCGGGCATGGACCCTTACGCGGCGGCGGTCTCCGACGTCTACCAGGATGTGTTCGGAGAAGGATCGTTCGCCGGCAAGGGCATCTATGACGTGGATGCGTTCGAAGCCGCCATGTCCGGCCGGGTCCCGGAAAACGCCCTGCTCAGCCATGACCTGTTCGAGGGCCTATGGGTGCGGGCCGGGCTCGCCTCCGACATCGAGGTCGTCGAGGACTTTCCCAACCGCCATGACGTCGCCGCCAAACGCCAGCATCGCTGGATCCGGGGCGACTGGCAGCTTCTGCCCTGGGTGTTCGGTCACTGGACCGGACTTGGCGCGCCGACACCGCTCGGGCGGTGGAAAATGTTGGACAATCTGCGGCGGTCGCTCCTCGCGCCCTTCCTCCTGTTCGCACTGGCGGCCTGCTGGGTGATGCCGACGCCGGCGGCCTGGATCGGGATCGGGTTCGTCTTGGCGGCCATGGCGCTGCCCGCGTTCCTGCCGAGCGCCTTTGCCATCCTGCCCCGGCGCTCCGGCCTGACGGCGCGCAGCCATTTCGACACCCTGGGCAAGGGGGTGTGGCTGGCGATGGTGCAGGTTTTTCTCTCGGTCTGTTTCCTGCCCGACCAGACCCGGCGCGCCTTCGACGCCATCGGCCGCACCGTATGGCGCCTGTTCGTCACGCGCCGCGATCTCCTGGAATGGACGACGGCGGCGACATCGACGGCGGCGCCCCGTCTGGACCTGCCCGGGTTTTACGGAACCATGCGCGGCGGCATGGCGCTCGGCTTGATCCTGGCGGCCGGAGCCGTGGTGATCGCGCCGTCCTCCTGGCTGTTGATCCTGCCCGTCGCCGTGTCCTGGGCGGCCATGCCCGCCATCGCGTACCGGATCAGCCGGCCGTCGCAGCGCGCGCGACGCCTTGTGGTGTCGGACGCCGACCGCGCCGCCTTGCGCCTCGTCGCCCGGCGGACCTGGCGCTTTTTCGAGACCTTCGTCACCAAGGCCGACTCTTTTTTGCCGCCCGACAATTTTCAGGTCGATCCGGTCCCCGTCCTCGCCCACCGGACCTCCCCCACCAATATCGGGCTGTACCTGCTCTCGACGGTGGCGGCACGGGACTTCGGGTGGGCGGGCACGACCGAAACCGTCGAACGCCTTGAAGCGACCCTGACGGCCATGGACGGTCTGGCACGCTACAAGGGCCACTTCTTCAACTGGTACGACACACGGGATGGGCACGTTCTCGATCCGGCCTACGTTTCGTCGGTCGATAGCGGAAATCTGGCGGGCCACCTGATCGCGCTTGCCAATGCCTGCGAGGACTGGGCGACCCCGGCGCCGGGCAAGCCGGAGGCACCGAACGCGCCCGAGGCGGATGCGCGGGCCGGCCTGATGGACACCGTGCGCCTTGCCCGTCTGGCCATCGCCGATCTGCCCGCCCCACCCCGGGGGCAGGGGCCGACCGTCGCCGCCAGTCTTGACGGGATCGAGACCCTGCTTGATGGGGCCCAGGGCCTCGACCTGGTCTTCGCCCCCCTGAACCGCCTTGCCGACAAGGCGGCGGAGGCCATTCGGGACAGTCTGCCCATGGCGGACGACGACGACTTGGCATCCGATCCCCTGTTCTGGATCGACGCCCTCAGGACGGCCGGCCTGAGCCATGCCCGGGATCGCCGTCTCGGCCACGACGCGGCGCGGCATCTGTCGGACCGGCTGAGGGAACTCGCCGCGCAGGCCCGCGCCATGGCCATGGCCATGGACTTCACGGGCCTGCTCAACCCGGAAAGGATGCTGCTGTCCATCGGGTATTCCCTCGCGGACAACGGACTGGACGCGAACTGCTATGACCTGCTGGCCTCGGAAGCGCGGCTGGCCAGTCTGTTCGCCATCGCCAAGGGCGATGTGCCGACGCGACACTGGTTCCGCCTGGGCCGGGGCGCCACGCCCATGGGCGGCGGGTCGGCCCTGATCTCCTGGTCCGGCTCCATGTTCGAATACCTTATGCCGTCGCTGGTGATGCGCGCACCCATCGGCAGCGTGCTTGAGCAGACCAATCGGCTTGCCGTTGCGGCCCAGAAGGGCCATGCGCGCACACTGGACATCCCCTGGGGGGTTTCGGAATCCGCCTTCAACGCCCGCGATCCTGAGCTGACGTACCAGTATTCCAGCTTCGGCGTGCCGGGACTCGGCCTGAAACGGGGGCTGGCCGGTGACGCCGTGGTCGCGCCCTACGCCACCGCGCTTGGGGCGATGGTCGATCCGCACGGGGCCCGCCGCAACTTCGACCGGCTGGCAGGGATGGGCGCCCTGGGACGCCATGGCTTTTTCGATGCGCTGGACTTCACCCGCTCGCGGATCCCGGAGGGCGAGACGGTCGCCATTGTGCGCACCTTCATGGCCCACCACCAGGGCATGACCATCGTCGCCCTTGCCAACGCCGTCACCGACGGCCGGATGCGCGACCGGTTCCATCGGGATCCCATGACAAAGGCCTGCGAGCTGTTGCTTCAGGAGCGGGTCCCTCAGGATGTCGCGGTCGTCCGTCCGGATCTGGAGGGCATGAGGACGCCCGTCACCGCCATCGCCTCCGGGGGGGCCGCGCCCCGCCGCCTGAGCGTCGCAGCCTCCGGCGCACCGATCACGCACCTGCTGTCGAACGGTCGTTACGCGGTGATGCTGACGGCCACGGGCGGCGGCTACAGCCGCTGGGGCCCCATCGCTTTGACCCGCTGGCGCGAAGACGGCGGACCCGACGACGGGGGCACGGTCATCGTCCTCAGGGACCGTGCCACGGGCAAGCGCTGGACCGCGAGCGCCAGTCCGGCGGCCGGCGAAAGCGGACGCCCGGGCGAGGTCCTGTTCAGCGAGGATCACGCCCAGTTCACCGGCCACGACGGGACCCTGACGACCACCATGGACGTTGTGGTCTCCGGCGAGGATGACGGGGAGGTGCGCCGGGTCTCGCTGACCAACAGTGGCTGGCGCCCCCGCGACATCGAACTGACGTCCTACACCGAACTGGTTCTGGCGCCGGTGGCGGCGGACGCGGCCCATCCGGCCTTTTCCAGGATGTTCGTCCAAACCGCGCACCTGCCGGAATTCGAGGCCCTGACCGCGACCCGCCGGCCCCGATCCCCGGACGATCCGGGCGTCTGGGCGGCCCATTTCGCCGTCGTCGAGGGCGACATCGCCGCCGATCCCGAATTCGAGACCGACCGGGCGCGTTTCCTCGGCCGGGGCACCAGCACTCTGGCCGGCGCGGTCGCGATGCGGGACGGACGGGCGCTGTCCAATACCGTCGGCACCGTTCTGGATCCGGTCTTTTCCCTCAGGCGCTGCGTGACGATCCCGGGCGGGTCCGTCGCCCGGGTGTCGTTCTGGACCGTGGTGGCCTTCACCCGCGCCGCGCTGCTGGACCTGATCGACAAGCACCACGACCGGAACGCCTTTGACCGGGCCAAGACCCTGGCCTGGACACAGGCGCAGGTGGAACTGCGGCATATCGGCATCGGCGCGGCACAGGCCGCCGATTTCCAGACCCTGGCCGCGCCAATCCTTTACCAGGACCCCCGGTATCGGATGTCGGTGGAGGCGATCAGCCGCGCCGCCGGGCCGCAGTCCGGGCTCTGGCCCCTGGGCGTCTCCGGGGACCTGCCCATCGTCCTGCTTCGCATCGACGATTCGGCGGACATGGCCGTGGTCGGCCAGATGCTTCAGGCCCATGAATACTGGCGCATGAAGCAGGTCGCCGTTGACCTGGTGATCGTCAACGAGCATCCCGCCTCCTACATCCAGGACCTTCAGGCCGCGCTTGAGGCGGCGGTCCGCAAAAGCCAGTCGCGCCCACGTCTGGGCGAGTCCGTCGCGGCGGGCGCGGTGCATGTCATCCGGCGCGATCTTGTCCCGCAGGGGACGCGCGACCTTCTGGCCGCCACCGCGCGTGTCGTTCTCCATGCCCAACGCGGATCCGTGGCCGACCAGATCGCACGGGCCGAGAGGCCCGCTGCCGGCGTGCGGCCCAAGGCCGGGTATCCGGACGCCCGACCCTCGCAAGGGCCGCCCCGGTCCGCGCCCGGTGGCGCCGACCTTGAGTATTTCAATGGCTTCGGGGGCTTCGATCGCGAAGGACGGGAGTATGTCACGGTCCTGACGGGCGACGAGACCACACCCGCGCCCTGGATCAACGTGATCGCCAACGCCGAGTTCGGCTTTCAGGTGTCGGCGGAGGGCGCGGGCTACACCTGGGCCGTGAACAGCCGCGAGAACCCGTTGACGCGCTGGTCCAACGACCCGGTGACCGACCCGTCGGGCGAGGCGATCCTTGTGCGGGACGACGGAACCGGGGTGGTCTGGAGCCCGATGGCGCGGCCCCGGCGCGATGGGGGGACCTACGTGGCGCGCCACGGCTTCGGATACAGCCGGTTCGAGCACGAGGCGGAGGGCGTGGCCCTCGACCTGATCCAGTTCGTTCCGCGCGCCGACCCGATCAAGATCTCGCGCCTGACCCTGCGCAACCGATCCGGCCAACGGCGGCGTCTGTCGGTCACCGCCGCTGTCGAATGGATGGTCGGCATCGCGCCCGGAACCGCCTCCCCCTTCCTGCTGACCGGCCGCGACGACCAGACCGGGGCGATTTTCACGCGCAACCCGTGGGGACCGGGGTTTCCGGATCGGGTCGCCTTCACCGACCTGGGCGGACGGCAGACGAGCTGGACCACGGACCGCGCCGCGTTTCACGGGGACGTCGGCGCGCCGGCGTCGGACACGGCCGGCGTCGTGCTCGACCGCTGTGTGGCCTTGACCACCGCCATCGATCTCGCGGACGGAGAGGAGACCGACGTCGTCTGGTTCATGGGCGAATGCGCCTCGGACGCCGACGCCCGCGCCCTGATCATGCGGTCCCGACGCGCCGATCTCGACGCCGTCCTGGCCGCCGTCACGGACCATTGGGCCGGGCTGCTGGGGGCGGTGCAGGTCAGGACGCCCGATCGCGCCATGGACATCATGCTCAACGGGTGGCTGCTCTATCAAACCCTGGCGTGCCGCATCCTGGCCCGGTCGGGGTTCTATCAGGCCAGCGGCGCCTATGGCTTCCGCGACCAGTTGCAGGACGGCATGGCCCTGACCTTCGCCTGTCCGGAGGAGGCGCGGACCCATCTGCTGCGCGCCGCCGCCCGGCAGTTCATCGAGGGCGATGTGCAACACTGGTGGCTGCCGCACTCCGGTCAGGGCACGCGGACCCGCATTTCCGATGACCGGATCTGGTTGGTCTTCGCCGTCGCCAGCTATGTGATGACCAGCGGGGACGCCGGGGTCCTGGACGAACCCGTGTCCTTCCTGGCGGGGCCGGGCCTGAAGCCGGGCGCCCATGATGCCTTTTTCACGCCGACGCTCTCGGATCGGCAGGCGTCGCTGTTCGAACACTGCGCCCTGGCCCTCGACCGGAGCCTGGCCCTGCTGGGGCCGCATGGCCTGCCGCTGATGGGCACGGGCGACTGGAACGACGGCATGAACCGGGTCGGAGAGGACGGTCAGGGCGAAAGCGTGTGGCTGGCCTGGCTGATGGCCCGCACCGTCGCACTGTTCGCGCCCCTCGCCACGGACCGCGGCGATGCCCGCGCCCAGGGGTGGCGGGATCAGGCCGCCGGGATCGTGGCGGCGGTCGAACGCGAGGCCTGGGACGGCGACTGGTACCGACGGGCCACCTTTGACGACGGCACGTGGCTGGGCACACGGGACGGCGATGCCTGCCGCATCGATTCCATCGCCCAATCCTGGGCTGTCCTGTCAGAGGTGGCGGACCCGGACCGCGCCGCCCGCGCCATGGCCGCGCTGGACCGGCATCTGGTCCGGCGGCAGGACCGTCTGGTTCTGCTGTTCACCCCACCCTTCGACTCAACCACGCACGATCCCGGCTACATCCGGGGCTATCCCCCGGGTCTGCGCGAGAACGGCGGCCAGTACACGCATGCCGCCATGTGGGCCATCCTCGCGTTCGCCAGGCTGGGCGATGGCGCCAAAGCCGCAGAGCTGTTCGCCATGCTCAATCCCATCACGCACGCCCGACGACACGACGATGTCCAACGATACAAGGTCGAACCTTATGTGGTCGCCGCCGATGTCTATTCCCAACCACCCCACGTCGGACGCGGCGGGTGGACATGGTACACCGGGTCGGCGGCCTGGATGTACCGCGCCGGGGTCGAGGGCATTCTCGGCCTGCGGCGGGAGGGGGGCGACCTGGTCGTCGATCCGCGGATCCCGGAGACCTGGCCCGGGTTCGAGGCCACCGTCACCGTGGCCGGAACCCGCTGCGACATTCGGGTGAAGACCGCCCTTGCCTTCACGGAAGACCAACCCTGCGTGGCCCTGGATGGCGCCCTGATCGCCGCCGGCGCCGGCGCCGCCCGTATCCCCCTGGATGGGTTGCCACATGCTCTTGTCATCACGCTGACAACAGAATCCGCTCGGCCCCAATGCGACGGAGGCCATTGACGAAGATATGTGGCTGAAAAATCGGCATCTTTCCGCATAAAAACAATGTGATGAGTTAAAAAACAAAGGATATCACAAAAAAATGTCCCGAAGCTTAACGATTCCTGCAACAATACGTATTGGGAAATGATTTAGATTATCTTTCTGGTTGGCGTCCGCAACGGTGCGGTCGGCCGATGGTCCCGAGGTCCCCAACCTGGCAGAGGCGCCATGATGTCCAAGCGCAAGTCCTCGTTTCCCATCGTCGGAGTTGGCGCTTCGGCCGGTGGCATCGCCGCTCTGAACACCTTCTTCGACCACATGCCACCGGACAGCGGCATGGCCTTCGTGGTCATCCTGCACCTGGACCCATCCCAGGCCAGCCGCGTCGCCGAGATCATCGCCACGCACACGGCCATGCCCGTCGTACAGGCCGAGCAGGGGATGCCGGTCGAACCGGACCGGGTCTACGTCATCCCGCCGGCCACCCTGCTGGGTCTGGGCGACGAGATCTTCCGGCTTGAAGAGATGAACCCGGAGAGGGTGCGCCGCCGCCCGGTAGACCATTTCTTCACGGCGGTGGCCGCGCTGCGCGGCGAGCATGCCGTGGGGGTCATTCTTTCCGGCACCGGCAGCAACGGGTCGGAAGGGATCCGCCGCATCAAGGAAGCGGGCGGCCTGATCGCGGTCCAGGACCCCGAAACGGCGGAATACCCGGGTATGCCCCAGAACGCCGTTGCGACCGGACTGGCCGATATCGTCCTGCCGCTGGAGACCCTGCCGGACACGATCCGCCGCGTGATCCTGCACGACGTGACCTTCTCACAACCCTTAAAGGCGCCAGGACCGGCCGTATCCTCGCCGCCGCTGGATGCCATTCTGGACGCCATTCGCACCGAGACCGGGCACGAATTCCAATGCTACAAGGACGCCATGGTCAGCCGGCGCGTCCAGCGCCGCATGGGCCTTAAGGGCGTGCGCGAGATCACCGATTATCTCGACCTCGTCCGCCAGAGTCCCCAGGAAGCAACAGCCCTGGCGCGCGACCTGCTGATCAACGTGACCAGTTTTTTCCGCGACCCGGAAGCCTGGGAAGACCTCAGGGCGCAGGTCATTGCGCCGATGGTTGCGGAGCGAGACCCGGACCGACCGATTCGCGCCTGGGTCGCGGGCTGCGCCACGGGAGAGGAAGCCTATACCCTTGCCATGCTGCTGATCGAGGCGGCCGAGGCGGCACAAGCCTCTGTATCGGTGCGGGTCTTCGCCACGGATGCCAGCGAGGACGCGCTGGCCGTCGGCCGCGACGGGGTGTATCCCGCCAGCGTCATCGAAACACTGCCGCCCGCGCGCATCGAGCGGTTCTTTTCCCCGGAGGACGATGCCTTTCGGGTCCGCCCGATCCTGCGCGATGCCATCACCTTCGCACCGCAGAACCTGCTTCGGGATCCCCCGTTCTCTCGCATGGATCTGATCGTCTGTCGGAACGTTCTCATCTACCTCAAACCGGATGTGCAACGGAAGTTGTTGGCCCTGTTCCGGTTCGCGTTGCGCCAGGGCGGCGCCTTGTTTCTGGGGTCCGTCGAAACCGCGCTGGGAGCGAACGAAGGCTTCAAGGCGATCTCGAAGCGGTGGCGTATTCACCGCCGGACCGGGCCGGTCCCGCGCGACGGGGTTGAGTTTCCGGTCGTGGGCGGCCCGCCGACCGGCGCTCAAGGGGTCGCTTCAACGTCGGGCAGCGCGCCGACAGCGCCGCATCGCGACCACAGCGAACTGGCGCGGCGCGCGCTGCTTGACCGGTTCGCGCCGGCCGCCGTGCTGACGGACCCCGATCTGCGCCTTCTGTCGGTGCATGGAGATACCACGCCCTTTTTGCGCCACCCCGACGGCGAGCAGACGCGCGACCTGACACGGCACCTGCGCGATGCCCTGCCCCACACGGTCCGCAACCTGCGGCAAAGAGCCCTGGCGCAGCGACGCACGCAGAGCGGTCAGGTCGTGATGACGGGCCAGGACCTCCACCACGCCGTGACGGTAACCGTGGCGCCGCTCACCAGCGGCCAGGGCGATACGCTTCTGCTGATCACCTTCGATCGAAACGGCGCGCGCGACAGTGCGCCTCTTAGGGCACCGCATCCCGAGGCGGCCAATCCGCACCCCCAGGATGACCAGGCGGAGACGCCCGCCACGCTGGAACAGCACCTTCTGGCGACACAGGAACAATTGAGACTGACAGTGCGCCAGCTTGAAGGCGCGAACGAGGACCTGAAAGCCTCGAACGAAGAAATCATGACGATGAACGAGGAGCTTCAGTCCACAAACGAGGAACTGGAAAGCTCAAAGGAAGAGCTGCAGTCCCTGAACGAGGAGCTGAATACGGTCAACAGTCAGCTTCAGAACAAGGTTCAGGAACTGGATTGCAAAAGAAACGACCTCAACAATCTTCTCAACAGCACCGAAACGCCGACGCTGTTCCTGGATCAGGCCATGACCGTTCGCTGGTTCACGCCGGGTTTGCGGCATCTGGTCGATCTGACACCCGGCGACATGGGGCGCCCCTTTGCCAGCTTTGCCCGCAAGGTCAAGGACGAGACCTTCGAGACGGACGCCAGCAGCGTTCTGTCCACGTTGACCCCCAACGAGCGGCAGGTGCCCGGCACCCAGGGCGATCAGTGGTTCCTGCGGCGCATTCTTCCGTATCGGACGGAGGACGACCGTATTGACGGCATCGTGGTGACCTTCATCGACATCACCGAGCGGCGCCACTACGAGCAGAAGCTTCAGTCGGCCAAGGACTTCGCCGAGGCGATCGTCGAAACCGTGCGGGCCCCACTGCTCATCCTCGATCCCGAACAAAGGGTGGTGTCCGCGAACCCCGCATTTTATGACCACTTCCGCACCTCGCCGGGCATGGTTGAAGGGCACTTCCTGTCCGAACTGGGCTCCGGACAATGGGACATCCCCGACCTCCACCGTCTCCTGACGGACGTGCTGCCGACCAACAAGGAAACGGGCGGCTACGAGGTCGAACACGTCTTTTCCGGACTTGGAAGCCGCACCATTCTGATCAATGCGATGCGCCTGGACAGCATGGACCTGATCCTGCTGTCCCTTGAGGATGTCACGCAGGAGCGCCACGACGAAGCCCGGCGCCGTGAGCGTGAAACGCATCAGGCCCTGCGGATCGAGTTGTCCGACCGGTTGCGGGACCTTGCCGACCCGGCCGCCGCCCAGGCCGTCGGATGCGAGATTCTGGCGCGACACCTTGGCGTCAGCCAGGCCATCTATGCCGAGAGCACGCCCACGCGCGACGAAGCCGTCGTTGCGCAGGACTGGACGGATGGCACCCTCGCGAGCATGGCGGGTTGTCATCCCCTTGGAGATTTCGGATCGGCGATCCTCGCCGACCTCACCAATGGCAGGACGGTAGCCGTCGCCGATGTCCGCAAGGACCTGGACCCGTCCGCATCGGATGAGCCCGGCCTATTCGCGGCCCGCTCGGTCGGGGCCTTCCTGATGGCGCCCCTTGTCAAGGGCGACAGACTGGCCGGGGTGTTCGGCGTCCTCTCCTCCACTGGGCCGAGACCGTGGAGTAGCGGCGACGTGGCCCTTGTTGAGGACATCGCCACCCGGATTTGGTCGGAGGTCGGGCGGGCGCGCGCGCAGGAGGCCCTTCAGGACAAGGAAGAGCGTCTGCGGCTGGCGGTCGATGCCAGCGAAGGTGGCGTGTTCGCGTTCGACATCAGCCAGGACAATCAAACCTTCGTCAGTGATCGGTGCGCCGAAATTCTTGGGGTCTCACTCACCGAGTGGCCGGACAATGACCACCTTGATGCATGGCTGCCGGACCGGGTTCATCCCGGCGATACAGCCCAGGTGATGGGTCGGGTCGCCGAACTGATGGACGGCGGGACTGACAGACTGGACCTTGATTTCCGTGTTCGGCTGGCGGACGAAACGTCGCGCTGGGTCAGGGTGGTTGCGCAGGCGGCGCGACGGTCCGACGAAGACCGCGCCCAGCGCATCACCGGCATTCTGTTCGATATCGATGCGCGCAAGACCATCGAGGAACGGTTCGCCCACCTCGCGTTGCATGACCCCCTGACCGGATTGCCGAACCGATCCTTGTTCGGCAATCGGCTGGAAACCGCCCTGACACAGGCAAGTCGGCAGGACAATCGGGTCGCCCTGGCCATGCTGGACATCGACAAATTCAAGGACATCAATGACACGCTCGGCCACCCTTGCGGTGATCGCCTGCTGTGCCGGGTTGCCGAGATGGGCGCCGCCGCCCTCCGCCCCCTTGATACCCTGGCTCGCCTTGGCGGTGACGAGTTCGCCGTGATCCTGCCGGACCTCGACTCCGGCGCGGATGCCAGCCACGTGCTCGACCGTCTGCTTGGTGGACTTGATCTGAGCGTTGGGGATCAGGATCAACAGGTGAACGCAGGCCTGAGCCTGGGGGTCGCCGTCTTTCCCGAGGACGGCGGCGATCCGGAATCGCTGTTGCGGCATGCCGATCTCGCGCTTTACCGCGCCAAGGACCTGGGGGGCGACCAGATGGTCTTCTTCGAACCGGCGCTGGGCGTCGCGGTCGAACGTCGGCGATCTCTTGCGGCCGGGCTTAAGCTGGCCCTTTCTGAGGGTCAGTTCGAGGTCTACTACCAGCCGCTGCTGGATCTCCGTGATGGCCGTGTTGTCAGCACCGAGGCGCTTGTTCGCTGGAATCATCCGACGAGCGGTCTGATCATGCCGGATGATTTCATCCGTCTGGCCGAAGAGACGGCAGAGATCATACCCCTGGGGCGGTGGGTTCTGGATCAGGCGATGCGACAGGCCCGTCTCTGGCAGGATGAAGGGTTGACGTTGAAAGTGGCCGTCAACCTGTCTGCGAAGGAACTCCAGAACCCACTGATCCTCGACAGTATCGACGGGTGCCTTCAGGCGCATGGCATGACCGCCGAGGCGATGGAGCTTGAGTTGACTGAAAGCACCCTGTTCAGCCACGACGCCACGGCAACGGAAACGTTTGTGGACGGTGCCAGGCGGCGCAACTTCGCCTTGACCATCGACGACTTCGGGACCGGCTTCAGCGCGTTCAGCTATCTGAATTACCTCCCCATCACCAAGATCAAGCTGGACCGCTCGTTCATTGCCGCGATTGGCGACGCGGACCACGAGGCCCTGGTGGGCGGACTGGTCGAGCTGGGCCATCGGCTTGGCTGTCGGGTCACCGGGGAGGGAGTCGAGACCGTCGAACAGTTGCGGTTCCTTCTCCGCGTTGGCTGTGACGAAGCCCAAGGGTTTCTGATTGCCCATCCAACGCCGGCGGGGGAGGTGTCGGCCGTCGTGCGAGAGATCAACCAACGCGGCTTGTTGGCGTTCCTGCCGGACGAAACGTGACCCTGCCCAATGACGCCATGAAACGGCGGGGAACGCCGGTTGATCGCAGCCGGGCTAACCTCGATCAGCACGGCCTGTCCCGGACCCGTGTACCGTTTCCGATCAAGATCATGGGTCCCGCACATGGGTTGCCCATCGTCAACCGGCGCGGGAGCGAACCCGCGCCAGGAAGGAAACGCCCAAGATGCACAGTTTCGAGACTGGGGCCCTGTTTGTTGCGAGGTCAACCTGGCGCGTCCTATTGGTCGCGTTCCTTGTTTTGCTGTTCATGTCTGTTGCTGTCGCCCAGGACCGAACCGGCCCGACGCCCGAGAACGCGCATGACCGCTCTTTTGGTGGAGGCTGGGCCTGTGACGACGGGTATCGTCGGGAGGACGGCGCCTGCATCGCCATCGTTGTTCCCGAGGATGCTTTTGCGACCGAGCGGTCTTACGGCACCGGCTGGGAATGCCGGCACGGCTTCAAGGACGTTGACGGATCAACCTGTCGGGAAGTCGTCGTTCCACCCAATGCCTACCTGAAGTCGACAGGCGAGGATTGGGCCTGTGATCGCGGATACAGGCGGGTCCGCGACCGATGTGAAGTCATCGAAAGTCCCGAGAACTCTTTTCTGTCAGACGAAACCTATGGGTCCGGATGGGAATGTCATCGCGGTTTCTTGGAAGAGGCCGGCCGGTGCGTGGTGATCGACGTTCCTGACAACGCCTATCTGACGAACAAGCGCTATGGCCCGCCGTGGACCTGCGACCGAGGATTTGTGGAGAAGGACGGCCGATGCGAGGCCATCGTGGTTCCGGACAACGCCTTTCTTGTCGGGGGGGAATTCGGGCCAGGGTGGCAATGCGAGCGCGGGTACGAGCAGGACGGAAACACATGCATCCTGATCGTTCCCCCGCCAAACGCCCACATCGACCGGTCGGGGAACAGGTGGGCTTGCAACAGGGGCTTCCGGATGCTGGGCGGACAGTGCGTGTTGGCGCGCTGATTGCATCATCGCGCGGACAAAGGCATGGGCCGGGCGGCGGCGGCAGACCAAGAATTGCGAAAGCAAGCAGATCATGACCAGAAAAAGCCGCCTCCGCCAGGACACGACAGCATTTCAGGCGCCCGTCCTGAGAAAAAGCATCGTCCAGATCGTGACCTCATTTGGCGGGTTTCTCGTCACGTGCGCCGTGATGTATCTGGCCAACAGCGTGTCCTTCTGGCTCTCCCTTGCGCTTGCGCCGCTGGCGGCCGGATTCCTGGTGCGAATTTTCATCATTCAGCACGATTGCGGGCACATGGCGTTCTTTCGCGGGCGGCGCGCCAACGACCTGCTGGGGATCGCCTGCAGCCTGCTGACGCTGGCCCCGTATCGGTCGTGGCGGCGGCAACACGCCGGCCATCATGGGGTCTGGAACGACCTTGACCGCCGTGATCGCGGGGCCGACATTTATTCGTCCTGCCTGACGGTGACCGAGTACCGGGCGCTGTCCCCTTGGGGCCGTGTCTGGTACCGCGCGACACGGCACCCGATCGTTGCCAACATTCTCATTCCGCCCCTGGTCTTCCTCATTCTTTACAGACTTCCCTTCGACACACCCAGGGAATGGCGGCAGGAGCGGCGCGCCGTTTTTGTCACCAACCTGGCTTTGGTGGCGATGGTCGGCGGGTTGGGCCTGCTGCTGGGGTTTGGCACGGTCGCGGCCGTCCAGCTTCCGGTCATGATCTCGGCCGCGATCATCGGCGTTTTCCTGTTTTCCGTGCAGCATCGCGGGGACACAGTGGACTGGATGCGCCACGCGGAGTGGGACTCGATCGCAGCCTCCCTGCAAAGCTCGACCTACCTGCGTCTTCCGGCGGCGTTGCAATGGTTCACCGGCAATATCGGCTTCCATCACGTGCATCATCTGAACCCGCGCATTCCGAATTATCGGCTTCAGGCGTGCCACGAGGCCATTCCCGCGCTGCGGGGTGTTGTGCCCGTGTCCCTCCAGGACGGGTTTCGTGCCGTCCGGTCTGTTCTGTGGGATGAGGACAGGGGCAGCATGGTCACGACCCGCCAGGCCGATACACCGCCGCCGTCCGGAGACCTCGCTTGAGTGCTCTGACGGTCCATCACCGCACCACCTATCACTATCGCGAACCGATGGTCTTCGGTCCGCATCGCTTGATGCTGCGGCCGCGCGAAAGCCGCACCGTGCGGCTGCACACGCACGATCTGGAGATCGCTCCGCCCGCCACCGTCACCTGGGCGCACGACGTCGCCGGCAACGCCGTGGCGACGGCGACGTTCGGCGCCCCGGCGGACACGCTGGTCATCGACAGCCTCGCCACGCTGACGCTTGATGTCGAGCAGTGGCCGGTCTTCGACATCGCCGCGTCGGCTGTCACGTATCCGTTCCTGCTCAGTGACGACGACATGACCGATCTGGGCGCGCTGCGGCTTCAGGCCTACCTCGATTCCGGGGGGCGGCTGCACGACTGGGCGCGGGGGTTCATTGCCGGCCCCGACACGGACACGCTGTCGCTGCTGAAGGATATCAGCAACGGCGTGGCCGCGCGGATCACCTATGAGGCCCGCGACGAAGAGACCGTCCAGACCCCGATCGAGACGCTGGCGCGCGGCCGGGGCTCGTGCCGCGATTTCGCGGTGTTGTTTGTCGATGCCGTCAGAAACCTGGGGTTCGGCGCGCGGATCGTGTCCGGCTATCTGTACGACCCCGACCTGAACACCCTCGGGTCCGCCGGCAGCGGCTCGACCCACGCGTGGGCCGAGGTTTACGTCCCCGGCGCCGGCTGGATCACGTTCGATCCGACCAACCGAAGCGTCGGTGGGTTCAACCTGATCCCGGTCGCCGTGGCGCGCCACATCCGCCAGACCGCGCCGGTCTCCGGCCTGTTTATCGGCCCGGCCGCGGCCTGCATCGCGATGGAGGTGGCCGTATCGGTGGAACCCGCCAAGGGATCTGCCTCTTTCTGAGCGCAGGCAATGCGCATCCTCTGAGCCAACGCCAAAGGCCGAGCGGCCGGTGTGGCGATGGCAACGCTTGGGCGCAATGCCGGCGTCTTCGAAAGGCGGGGTCCGCGCCCACCACAGCCCGCGCCGGGAACGTTTCGATCCTCCTCCACGCGAATGAAAAAAAACGTTGGGCGGACAGGCCGGGGCGCCGGACATGAGTAGATTCCGAGGCTGCCGAAAACGTCTAAAACTTCGTATTAATTAGAAGTCGGCCAGTTCCCATCTTTTCAAGGTGCCAATGGAATCACTGAAGACGGCCCTGGCTCGACACAGAAGGATGGAAACGTCTCATGCGATCCGCACGGGGCCTTCTCTTTCCTTCGATGGAATAAAGGGCTGCACCATGAAAAAAATCACTGTTTTCGGAACGATCCTGACCGTCCCGATGATTGCACTGGTCGCCGGCACCGCAATGGCGGCGGACCCGGCGCCCAGCGACACTGTCAGCGACACCGGCACCACGGCTGGGGACACCATGGTCGTCGTCGTTCATTAGCTCTGATCGCTGTGCCTCGGGTAGTGCTTTCCACGCATCCGTGACTTCGAGCAGAAAACCGAACTGCTCATACCGGCGTGTTAGCCGGGATCATTCATGGGGCGTCTGCGACTGACCTCCAGCCGGCGGACATGGGTCTCGGCGAAGGCCTCGGTTGCCGACGGGTCGTGGGCCAAGTGCCGGTCGACGCTATATCGTCCGCCGCTTGCCTCGGCCACGGCGACCACGGTGCTATCCACCTCGCGCGGCCGAACCGTGCGCGGGGCGACGGCGACAATGGCCCCTTCCGGTGTCGGCTCCATGCCGTCCCCTTGGCCGATGTCGACGTAGTGGGTTCGCCCGTCCAGCCCGTCGACGATCAGGTATTGCCGGTCGCGGATCTCGTCGGACAGCCCACGCGCCACCACCCGCCCGACAACACGGGCGGCGGCGGTGCCCGGATCGTGGACCACGGTCTCGCCGGGATCGGGCGCGCGCCCACGCTCGGCCAGCGCCCGGTTCAGGGTCTTGATGATGTCGCCCCGCTCGCCCATGCGGAACAGCGTCTGCTCGAAGCCTGGGTCGAGACGCCAGCGGCCGGGCCGCGCCTCCTCGGCCAAACCCAGCCGCTCGAGCTTGCGCAGGCGTCCGGCCAGCAACGTCTGGCGGGTTGGATCTCGCACCGCCGACGACACAACGCCGTCGTCGTCGGCCATCGACCGCAACTGGCGGTCCAGTGGCACCAGGCGCTCGGCCTCGATGTCGGCGCGGTCGCGCAGGGCGATTTCGCGCTCGGTGCGCGGGCCGAGGTCCAGGCTGACCAGATCGGCGGCGCGCTCGCGCAGGCCATGGGCCATGTAGTCGCGGGCGATGACCAGATCGTGGCCCCGCTCGTCCTTGCCGCGCAGAAGGATGTGGGTGTGCGGATGGCCGGTATTGAAGTGGTCCACCGCCACCCAGTCCAGGCGGGCGCCGAGGTCATTTTCCATCTGCGCCATCAGGCGCCGGGTGAGCGGCCGCAGGTCGTCGTAGTCGGCCCCGTCCTCCGGCGCGACGATGAAGCGGAACTGGTGCCGGTCGCCGTCGGCCCGCTCCAGGAAGGCGCGTCCGTCCTCCCGGTCCCGGTCGGCGCCATAGAGCGCGCCGCGCTCCCCGTCGCGGGTCACGCCGTCGCGCTGGATGTAGCGCAGGTGGGCGCGCGCCGTGTCCATCCCCTTCCCGGCCAGGCGGACGATGCGCGCCTTGACGATGACGCGGCGGCGGGACCGCGACGCCGACCGCCCCCGTCCCGCCAGCGCGGCGGCCGGGGCACCGCCCCGCCCGATGCGGCCGAGCCCGGCGCCGGACTTGCGCGCGGCGCGACCGCCGGCCCGGTTGACGGCGGCGAGCACCTGATGGGCATAGCGCTTGGCGCTTTTGGAGCCCCGCGACCGGGGCTTGCCCAGCTTCGGCGTGAACTCATCCTCGGCCATGGCAGCCTCCTGAAAAGTCACGATACATCAATGGGCTACAATCGAATTGCTCCGCGCCCTCGGGCGACCTCCCGGAAAAGCGATGTGCAGACAAGGGGATAGCCGACATGGGGAGGCCCTCTTTTATCTTGCCTTCCAGTGCCCCCTCCTGCCGTCTGCGCCCTCCTACGCTCTCATCCGATCTCATGAGGGGGGCAAAACCGCGCCTGAGGCCGCGACACCGGAGGCAATGGGCCGCCGGTGCGCGTCAATCGGTGTCGTCGGCGACGGGATTCAGCGGCACGAACAGGCCGTTTTTCGACGCCGAAAACGACGCGCCGGAGGTCGTTCCCAGCGTAAAAAACAGGCCGCGTCCGGACGGAATTGAAGGGGTTTGCGTGCCACTGGCGGGCGCATTTGGCGGGCGATTTGATGCATCCGGCGCCGTGTTCTTCGATACATCGGGCGTCGTTTTAGGGCCGATCAGTTCCATCACGCGCGCCACGTAGGCGACCGTTTCGGCGGGCAACGGATCGCCTGTCGTCAGGTGCGATTGATATCGTCCGGGACCGGCGTTATAGGCGGCGAACAGCCCCGGAAAGCCGAAACGGTCGTGCATGGCGCGCAGATACGACGCACCGGCCAGGATGTTGTCACGCGGCGCAAAGGGGTCGGTCCCAAGGCCGTGGTCTGCCCGCAACTCGGCCCAGGTCGCCGGCATGATCTGCATCAGACCCATAGCCCCTTTCGGCGACACGGCGGCCGGATCGCCTGCGCTTTCGGCGGTCAGAACGGCGGCAATCCAGGCCGCTGGCACGTCGAACCGGCGTTCGGCGTCGGCGATATGGGGTCGCCATTCGGCCAGGTCAGCGGCCTGGGCGGGCGCGGCGACAACCGCGACCGCGCCCAGCAGGGCGAGCGTCAGTCGGTCCATAGCGGTACGAGCCTCCCCATCAGCGAAGCCAACGGCATCGGCCCGAAATACCGACTGTCAAAGGAGTCCGGGGCGACCGCCATGAGCAGGAAAACCTCGTCCTCATCCAACCGGCGACACCCGCTCCAATGCGGCAAGGGTCGTCCGGCGGCGTCCGCGTCAAGGCGACGAACGACGGTTACGGTGTGCAGGACGACGGCCGACCCGATGGCGCAGACGTGATCGCCAGCGACCGCCGCAATGCGCTTGAGCAGCGGTACGCCGGGCGGCAGGTACCCGCGCTCGGCGGCCAGCGCGGCGACATCTGGCGGCAGCCGGACCAGCACCAGGGCACCGCGTTCGGCGGGCGCGTCGGTCATGCGATAGAGCCCGACGGGCGCGCTGGCAGACGCGTTCCACACCAGCCAGGGCATGGCCCGTTCGGTCGGTGTGAGTGAAAGGATCGCCACGCCCAGGCCGGCCAGTGCCAGCACGGCGGGACGCTGGCGCCGACGGCGGCGGCGCAGAATGGCGCGGGCGGTCATGGCGTCTCTCCCGCATCCGAGGTCGAGGCGCGCTGCTCACCCAGCGACCAGGCGTCGAGATCATCGATGTGGTAGCGGACATACCGGCCGTGCTTGCGGAAGCGCGGGCCGCCGCCGGTCAGGCGCATTTTCTCCAACGTGCGCTGCGACAGGCCGACATAAAACGCGGCCTGCGCGGTGTTCAGGAACGGGCTGCCCTTCTTGGCCTGGGCCGCCCGGGTGGCCCCAGAGTCATTTTTATCGTCCATGGCCGGGTCCTCCTCGTATGCGGATGCAACGGGGCCAGCGTGACGGGCATGAGGGCGGCGCGGGACGCTCGAAAACGGACGCGAGCGTTTTCGAGCCCCCCTTGGGCGTAGCGGCGACAGGCGCGGTCAGACCCGGCCCCAGCACACGAAACCCCGCCACCGGCGCACCGGGGCGGGGCTCGTGGACGGGGCCGGGATCAGCGGTCGCGCGGCTCCCACAGGGCGATGTGGGTGGTGCCGTCGTCGCCGGGGCGCTCCAGCTTGACCAGCCGCGCGCGGACCCAGTGGGGGCCGAATTCGGGCGCGCCGATCTTGAGGTTGAGGTAGGTTTCGCCGCTGGACTTGGCGACCTGGCTCCAGCCCGCGCCCACCTCGTAACGCTGTCCGGCGCCCGCGTAGACGCGGTGGTCGGGGGCGTTGTCGGACGCCTTGGCGACCGGGACGATGCTCAGGTTGGCGGTGACGTTCAGGGTCTTCAGGGTGCCGGTGAAGCTGTTGTCGTCCTGCTTGGTGAACGTGCCGAGAGTGATGGCCATGATCGGTCTCCTTAGCCGTGTCTCGCCGGGACCATCCCTGCGATGTCTCGGCCAGGGAGCCCGCGAGACGCGCCGGCCCACCCGGAGCGCAGCGAAGGGCCGGACCGCAGGGGAGGACCCCAAGGCCCGGCAAATTTGCCCCGCGAGGAATGGGACCGAAGGGCCCAGGGGAAATTTGTCGGGGCGCGGGGTTGGACCGGCGCGGCGCGGGTTCACGGCCTTCAGGAGACACGCAGGGATGGTTCCGCGCGCAGGACACGGATGCCATGGGAGACCGAAACGGCCATCCTCGGGTATGCTTTCAGCGGACAGACGACAGGCTTCATTGGGCGGCCGCAGACCGCCTGCACCGTCGCCATCCTCGGCATTCGGGGCCGCTTCCTGGCGACGGCATCGGGTGCATACGCGTCTCCGCATGGGCGGACGTACGCGCTGTCGAGGATCACGGGAGACGCCGGGTTCGCTGTCCAGCGCGCGGCCTTGGGACTGATCCGCGCGCCCTGAACGGCCCACCCGCTCCGGCCGTCGCGGGTCAAGCCGGCCCCAAAGACAGGGCGATCAACGGCCGACTCGGGAGCCAGCGGTTACTGCTTCAGGCGTTCACGACGCGCTGCCACGCGCCGATGTCGGGGGATGCGAACGGTCCTCGCCGCCCGCGCCCAGCCCCGTTTCCTTTGTCTTCCTTGCGCCAGGGAATCGAAGCCGAAGGCCGAGACGCCGCAAGGCGGCTCGGTTCACGAGAGCCCGGCGCGGGGCGTTTACGCCGCGCGGGCGCCACTATCTTGGTATGAAAACCAATGCATCGGTGACCCAAAACGGGTACGACTCATCAGCGTCAGATTTGCGCCCGTCCCGGTCGTTCGTTGTGTCGTTGCGCTCACTGGAAAGCCGACATTCTACTGGCAAGGATGACCGACAAACTTGGGTGGCTCGTGATTATTCGCTGGAGCGCGCTGCATCGTCAGGCTCCCGCCGTATGCGACCTAGAGTTGCCCTCAGAAGCCGACACTAGCATTCGCTCCTTCAGGTCTGTGCCTTACTCAAATCGCTCATCCCTGTCTCGATCCTTCGCAGTCTCCCACTCCCGCTCGTGTTCAATCTCTCGCGCGAGTTGGGCCTTGGCTTCGGTTATGATCGGCAAGAGGTTTGCCATGGCTTCCTCCTCCAGGCTGTCGAGCAAACGAGCATTCGCTTCCATCAGGGCGGCGCGCGAGTCCGCGACCGTGCCCGCCACGGCGCTGGAGACGGCGCAGGAGGTCGGCTCCTGTCCCGGACACCGGCGCGGCGAATCGGTTGTCGCGGCCGGGGAAGCAAATGCTCGCGCGGCTGCTACCGGATTTGTGGAGATGTTCATGTGTACCCGCTTAACGCGCGTTCTGGCGCATTTTTGAAGAAATTTGGGCGCCCCCGGTTGATCCTTTGCAAGATAGCCCCTAACTTTCCTAAAATCTAAATGGCAGGGCGCGGGCAAGCTAAAATGCCTGCGGACCTAACCTGATAATATCGCGATACGCTGACGCGGTATCCGGCGGGGTAAGGCCAGTGCAATTGACCTGGCCGTGACTTCCTCTTTCCCCTGTCGCGTCCCCTTAACCAGGATAGGAGTTTTACATGCTCAAGCAGATTTCTGCTGCGGGTGTGCTCGTGGCCGCGATGGCGCCGCCCGCGATGGCACAGGACTCTGAACCTTTGGTCGCCGGCGTCGAGGCCGCCTTTCCGCCCTGGGCCTACGTTGAGGGCGGTGAGTACAAGGGCATTGCCATTGACGCTATGCGGGCCATCGCCGAGGACCAGGGCCTGACGGTCGAATTCAAGGATCTGCCCTGGCCCTCTTTGATCCCGGCGCTGGCGAAAGGCCGCATCGACCTGTTGGTGACCGGCCTCAACGTGACCGAGGAACGGGCGAAGGTGCTCGATTTCTCCATCCCCTGGTGGGAGAACGACGACGAGGTTCTGGTCACCGAGGACTCAGACAAGAACGTCGTCACCGCGCTGTGCTGCGGCGCGACGGTCGGGGCACAGGGCGGCGCCACCCAGCACGAGTGGCTGCAGGAGCACCTCGTCGACCAGGGCGTGGACGTGACCTTGCGCGCCTACGAGGACTACATCACGGCCGTCGAGGACCTGGGCACCGGTCGCCTGGATGCCGTGGTGACCAGCACCGACACGGCGGAGGAACTGATCGACAAGGGCCGCGCCATCAAGATCGTCGGCACGATCCAGCAGAACCAGCCGCAGGCGCTGGCGGTCCAGGAGGGCGACCCCAATGAGCTGCTGGCTCAGTTGAACGTCGGGATCATGAATATCTACCAGTCCGGCCAGTGGGCGGAGATCGTTCACGCCTACAGCCCGCAGGCGAGCATTCGGACCATCCCGACGGCAATGCCGGATTACGTGGATTCCTACCAGCGGCCGATCCCGGGCTATTCGGAGTAGGCACGGGGGCGGGCCGACGCGCGCGCCGCAGCTGTGCGCGTCGGTCTCGGTCCAGGTACGTTCGCGGGGGTGTGCCGCCAATGATCTGGCAGACATTGTACGAAAACCTGCCGTTCCTGTTGCACGGCACCTGGATCGCCTTGCAGCTTCTGGCGGCCCTGCTCGCCGTCGGGATCGTGCTGGGGCTTGGGTTGGCGCTGGGCCAGGTTTACGGCCCGTGGCCCCTGCGCGCCGTCGGCTGGGCGTTCGAGCGCGTCTTTCGGGGTGTGCCGGCGGTCGTCCTGCTGCTGCTGTTCTATTATGGCGTCACCGACTACGTCGCCCTGTCCTCGTTCATGGCCGCCGTGCTGGCCCTGGGTCTTCGCTCGGCAGCCTATCAGTCACAGATCTATCGGGGCGCCATCCAGTCGGTTCCGTCCGGACAGATGCAGGCGGCGCGAGCCATCGGCATGGGCCGCTGGGAGTCGATCCGCACCATCATCCTGCCTCAGGCCGCCCGCCACGCCATCGGGCCGTGGACCAACGAGTTCTCGTCCGAGCTTAAGGCCACGTCGCTGGCCTACGTGATCGGCGTCGTGGAACTGACGCGCCAAGCCAAGTACATCGTATCGAATACCCAAGGAAATATTCTGATCGTCTTTGGCGTGGTTGCGCTGATTTACTTCATCGTCAACAGGCTTGGCAATTCCGTGCTGTATCGCGTGGAAGCCCGGCTTGCGGTGCCCGGCTTCGAGCGGAGGTCCCAGTGAACACGTCCGAAGACCTGATCCTGCGCGTCGAGGATCTCCACAAGCGTTTTGGCGAACACGACGTTCTGCGCGGCGTGTCGCTGACGCTCGGGCGGGGCGAAACCAAGGTTGTCATGGGCTCCTCCGGCACCGGCAAGTCCACGCTGCTGCGCTGCATCAACCACCTGAGCCCCCCCGATCAGGGCCGGGTGCTGCTGGACGGAACGGTTCTGACCAACCGCAACATCAATGCCATGCGCCGGCAGATCGGAACGTGTCAACGACTTTGAGACAGTCGGATTGGGAGATTAAGCTCTGTT
>NZ_CAKZOT010000023.1 GCF_937138205.1 uncultured Rhodospira sp.
GCGCGTGGCACCATGCCGGGGTCGGCCCCGGCGTTTTGGTGTGGGTTGGGCAGGCGACGGCGCAGAGGGTGGATCGCGTTCGGCCGGGCGTGCCCTTGGCGGCAGGGCAACGCCGACGGCCTTTATGATCGCGGGCAGCGTGCCGGTGGCTTCGGTTCGAATGGTCCAGCTTTTTCCACCGCTGGTCACTGTGGCTGATTCCAGCCGGTCGAGGTCACGCAGGACATCGCCCCATTCCGGCTTCAGGCCGGCGGCCTCGCAGCGGGTCTGCAACGCCTTGCGCAGCACCAGGGCCAGGAAGGAGCAGAACACGTGGCCCCGGATGGCGGCGTCGGAGGAATGATAGATGGGGCGGGTGTGCATCAGCGCCTTGGCGGTGCGGAACACGGCCTCGACCTGGAGCAGATCCCGGTAGCGCAGCATGGCCTGCAGGGGTGAGATCCGGGCGTTGGTGCGCAGCACGAAGACGCCATCATAGCGGGCCTCGTCGGCCAACTTGCCGGCGTCGATCTCGAAGACGGGCTCCCTGGTCTCCTCTGGTCCGTCCTCGCCCTGACGCCGGGCCTTGCGCAGATAGCGCCGGTAGGCCGAGTTGCCGACCAGGGCCTTGTCGCCCCTGGCCACTTGCTTTTCCAGGCCCTCGATGATGGCCTGACGGTCGCGCCGGTCCTTCTCGGCCTCGGCCTCGTTGCGGCAGATGATGTAGCGGCGGTCGTCGACGCGGACCTCCTTCGCGAACAACTGGGTCTCGCCTTTCGCGCGCTCGATTAGCAGGGGCGTGAAGGGCGCCGGGTCATCCAGCACATGGTCGCGCACACGCCTGTCGATGCGCTCGCGCACACCCAGCACGTACTCCAGGGCGCGTTCCTCCAGGGCGGCGATGGTGGCCTCCGAGATCATGCCGCGATCCGCCACCACACAGACCCGGCCGATTTTGAAGCGGTGACGCAGGCGATCGACGATCGGCAGCAGCACGGTGACGTCGGCCGTGTTGCCCGGCGCCATCTCCGAGCAGACCGGCCGGCCGTCGCCGTCGATGACCACGGCTAGGATCATCTGGTTCAGATCCGGCCGATGGTCCTTGGAATGGCCCCGCTTGCCCAGGGTCTCGCCGCCGGCGCCGGTGAAGGACAGCGACGTGGTGTCCATGAACACCACGCTGAGGTCGCTGAACAGGTCGCGGCCGCGTTCGAACAGGGCCTCCTCGATCTCGTCCTTGAGCGTGCGCGGGGCGAAGGGTGTGGCGTGGGCTTGGCGGTCCTCGGGCAACTCCTCGCCCAGCCAGGCCATGGCCCGGTAGAAGTGATGCAGGGCCAGCCCGTCGGTGCCGGCAATGTCGTAGTCGTCCATCCACTGCTCGCAGGCCCGATCCGAGCCAGAGACCATGATCCGGTGCAGGACGGCCGTGAAGACAGCGCGCTCGACCGGGAACTCGAACCCGCGCGTGGACAGCGCCTGTTCGATGACCGCCTGACAGCCGGTCTCCTCCCACAGGCGGCCGAAGATCAGCGGGGCGCCGATGCGTTTGGTGCCGAGGTGTGGGGCGGCGTCTGGATCGGTCAGCTTCGACAGCAGGACCGCCTGTTCGGAAAACCGGGCGCCCGACGCCAGCAGCGCATCCAGGGCGCCACTGGCGGCAAGGTGATCCAACCGCCCGACCGTGGCGACGACCCGCTGGCATGCGCGCCCGTCGACCCACTGGTTCTCGACGATCTGCAGGTATCGCCGCGCCCCACTGACCTTCAGACGGAAGAACATGCCGGCCTCCCCATAGAGGACACCAGCCTATACCGTCCTAAGTCAATGTAAAAGCTTATTCTGAGATCCCGCGTGGCACCAGGATTCGGGCTGTCCCCAAAATTTGGACGAAAAAGTTCAATAAAATCAATAACCGGCCGCGCCGGACCCCCGGATCACTGTTGAAGTTGGG
>NZ_CAKZOT010000024.1 GCF_937138205.1 uncultured Rhodospira sp.
AGTGTTCGGCGCCCCCACACACCTTGCGAGACCACGCGACCGTCCGGTTTCGGGAGCGGGTCCAAGCCTGCCGTACGACGACAATGGGCGCAGACTGGACGACAGGGGCCGAAAGGGGACGGTCGGGTTTGCAGCGGAGCGGAGGACAAGCGGACCTCTGGTTGCCAGCCGACCCACGCCACGGCAGTCGCTGATTAGCCGCGATAAAGGAAATTGCCGCCTGTTGATCGACTCGCATGCGGCATACCGTGTCCTTGCTGGTCAATCACGGCCAGAGGAGAAAGGCAATGGGACATTCACAATATGACCCTGTTTCGCAGGGACAGCGCGCATGGAATGCAGGCCGGAAAGTTGGCGCAAAGCGCGCCCTGAAGCCCCGGCAGATATGGGCAATCCGGTTTTTTCTTGATCGGGAGGGTCGCCTTCGGGATCGCGCTTTGTTCGACCTCGCCATCGACAGCAAATTGCGGGGATGCGATCTCGTGAAGATCAAGATCGGGACGCTCGTTGCCGGACCGGAAATCCGAACGCGGGGCATGGTGATACAACAGAAAACGGGGACGCCGGTGCAGTTCGAGCTGATGGCTGACGCCCGAGCGAGTCTGCTTGCATGGCTCGGGCGGCGCGGTGGAACTGTGGACGACTTTGCCTTCCCCAGCCGGGTTGATCATGCGAACCACATCAGTACGCGGCAGTATGCCCGCCTTGTTGATGAGTGGGTTTCGGCCATTGGCCTCCGACCCGAAGAGTATGGAACGCACTCTCTTCGACGCACCAAAGCCTCGCTGATCTACAAGGCGACGGGCAATCTTCGAGCGGTTCAGATCCTGCTCGGGCACACCAAAATCGAGAGCACGGTCCGGTATCTCGGCGTGGACATTGAAGATGCGCTGGCCCTTGCCGAAGCCACCGAGCTCTGACCGAAGGGGCCGCCCGCCGCGTTCGCGCGCAGGGCTGCGGCAACGGAAATGGATGACGCAATCCTCTTCAGCGACATCGTGCTCCACCCCATGAGTCCCGGGCTGCGTCACCAAGCCCCAATGCGGCCATGTGTCGGTCCAGTTCAGAAACTGGGGCATGGCGTCGTCCGTACGGGCGTGTCGAGGTGCTCTGGGGTTGGCGCACAGGGCGTTCGCGGCCCAGCATCTGCATGGCGGTCAGCAGCGGCATGATCATGATGAAAAAGACCAGGGTGTAGGCGCTGGCCACCTCCAGGCGCATGGAGACATCGCTGTCCGCGAGACCCACCGGCAGCGTCTTGGTCATAGCATCCAGGTCACGTTGGACTCGCCCACCGACAGCGTGACCACCATCAGCGAGCCGGCCAGGATGCACGGACGGATATTTGTCTGTGACTCGGCGCGACTATTGACCCCTTCTCGGACCCGCCGCCGAACACGGGGGTTCACTTGGCCTGCTGCCGCCGCCGCAGGATGTACGTGTCCATGATCCAGCCCTTGCGGGCGCGCTGGGCCTTGATGGTCTCCGCGATCCGCTCGGCGGTCTCGTCCAGGGGACCGGCGATCAGCACCTCGTCCGGACTGCCCACATCACCGCCCCAGAAAATGTCCATCCCCGGTTCGCCGCGCAGGCGCTGATAGGCGTCGCGCGAATCCAGCATGACAATGCTGTTGGTGACGGCCGACGGGTCGCCGGTTTCGATCTGGCGACCGGTGGTGATGACGATCTCCTCGCCGACGCGGTTCATCGGGATGCGGTGCCGGGCGGTCAGGGCCTGGATGCAGGTGATGCCGGGAATGACCTCGAACGCGATGTCGTCGCGACCCTCGGCGATCAGGTCGTGCAGGTTCTGCATCGTGCCGTCGTACAGGGCCGGGTCGCCCCACAACAGGAACGCCCCGGTCTCACCGTCGGTCATGTTGGCGTCGAT
The DNA here is from genome assembly GCF_937138205.1 of uncultured Rhodospira sp. Lineage (GTDB taxonomy): Bacteria > Pseudomonadota > Alphaproteobacteria > Rhodospirillales > Rhodospirillaceae > Rhodospira. Next base: position 1,892 of record NZ_CAKZOT010000024.1, read on the forward strand.
CAACTCGGCGATCACCTGGGTCCGGCGGTGGCGCCAGTCCTCGACCGCGCCCGTGTAGTCGGCGGAGGCGCGGTCGCGCTTGGGGCTGGCGCCGGTGGCGATGCGATAGGGGCGGTCGCCGGCATGTTCGGCGAGGATCTCGCGGCGGAACCGGATCAGGGAGTCCTTGCCGTCGCCCTCCTTCTCCAGGACGAAGAACACATCGGTACGCCGGATGGCCTTGATGGCGGTGAGGGTCAGCGCGTCCGGATCGCCCGGCCCGATGCCGATCAGCAGGATGGTTTTCATGACGGGGAGACTCCGGACTCGTTGGCGGTTCCTTTGGTGACGCTGTAGAGCATGACCGGCATGGCGGGGCGCCAGCCGTGGAACCCGCCCAGGGGTTTGGCCTGCGCCACGGAGAGGCGGATCAGGTCGCCGCCGAGGCGCGCCCGCAGGGCCAGCAGGGCGGCTTCTCCCTCCAGCGTCACCGCGTTCGCGACCAGCCGGCCGCCCGGTTTCAAGGCCGTCCAGCAGGTCTCCACCACGCCGTCGGCCGTCACGCCGCCGCCGATGAACACGGCGTCGGGCGCCTCCAGCCCCTCCAGCGCCGCCGGGGCCGCGCCGGGAACGATGACCAGCCCGGGCACGCCCAAAGCCAGGCGGTTGCGGGCGATGTGGTCGCGTCGGTCGGCTCGGCTTTCGATGGCAATGGCCCGGCATGTCGGGTGGGTCCGCATCCACTCGATGCCGATGGACCCGCAGCCCGCCCCCACGTCCCACAGCAGCTCCCCCGGACGCGGGCCAAGCCGGCCCAGGGTCACGGCGCGCTGATCGCGCTTGGTGATCTGGCCGTCGTGGTCGAACGCCTCGTCCGGCAGCCCCGCCAGCCGCGACAGACCGTCCTCACCGATGTCGCCCACCGTCAGCCAGGGGTCCATCATCCCTCTCTTGTGCCCTTCGGAAAACCGAGCGTGGTGATACGCCCCGGGGCCATGCCCTGACAACCCGGACCGCGCCCCGGCGGTGCGGACCGGTTTACGGTTTCGCACGCGCATGGCTCGGTGTAGATAACGCCTCCCGATATCAGCGGTCCCCCGGTCCGTGCCGACGGCGGAGCCCCAGACTGTTTTTCAAGGAGACGGCCATGAACGCTTATAGCCGTGACGCGCACGAGATCTACCGGCAGTCCTTCTCCATCATCCGCTCCGAGGCGGACCTGAGCCGCATCCCCGCCGACTTGGAGGCGGTCGCGGTGCGCGTGGCCCATGCCTGCGGGATGCCGGACGTCATCGACGACCTGGTGTTCTCGGACGGCGCGGGCGCCGCTGGCCAAGCGGCGCTGAACGGCGGCGCGCCCATTCTGTGCGACTGCCGCATGGTGGCGGAAGGCATCACGCGCGCGCGCCTGCCGGCGGACAACGCGGTGGTCTGCACCCTGAACGAGCCGGCCGTGCCGCAGATGGCGCGGGACCAGGAGACGACCCGATCGGCGGCGGCGGTCGAGCTGTGGCGGCCCCATCTGGCCGGGTCGGTCATCGCCATCGGGAATGCGCCGACGGCGCTGTTCCACCTGTTGAGCCTGCTGGACGACCCGGCAACGCCGCGCCCCGCGCTGATCCTGGGCTTCCCTGTGGGATACGTCGGCGCGGTCGAGTCCAAGGACGAATTGATCGCCAACAGTCGGGGCGTGCCCTTCGTCGCCCTGCGCGGCCGCAGGGGCGGCAGCGCCATGGCCGCCGCCGCCGTCAACGCCCTCGGGCGGGAGACGCACGGCTGACATGGTGGACCAGAAAGGACGCCTGTTCGGCCTGGGGGTCGGTCCCGGGGATCCCGAACTGATCACGGTGAAGGCCCTCAACCGCTTGCGGGCGGCGTCGGTGGTGGCTTTCCCGAGCGCGCCGGGGCGCAAGGGCCATGCGCTGACCATCACCGAGGGATACCTCAGGCCGGACCAGATCCGGCTGCCCATGGTCTTCCCGGTGACCATTGAGACGCCGTCGACCTCACCGGACTATGAACGTCAGGTGCGCGACTTCTACGACCACAGCGCGGAGGAGATCGCGGGGCACCTGGATGCCGGCCGCGACGTCGCCGTGTTGTGCGAGGGCGATCCGTTCTTCTACGGGTCTTATATGTACCTGCACGACCGGCTCGCGGACCGCTACGAGACCGAGGTGGTGCCGGGTGTCTGTTCCATCCTGGCCGGCGCCTCGGTTTTGGGCACGCCCCTGGTCTACCGGGATCAGGTCCTGGCCGTGCTGTCCGGCGTCATGACGGAAGACGATCTGCGGCGGCGGCTCGCCGACGCCGACGCGGCGGTGGTGATGAAACTGGGCAAGACCTTCGCCAAGGTCCGCCGGGTGATCGAGGACCTTGGGCTGATGGACCGCGCCCAGTATGTGGAACGCGCGACCATGGCCACACAGCGGATGATGCCCCTGGCCGAGGTCGAACCGGAGTCCGTGCCCTACTTCTCGCTGATCCTGATCCCGGGACGGACATGGCCGGGGTTGACGCCGTGACGGCGGGAGTGGACACGGCGGCGGCCATCGTCGTGCTGGGGCAAGGCAGTCTGGAGACCGCGCGCCGGATTCAGGCCGCGCTGCCCGCCGGTTCTCGGGTCTACGGCCTGTCGGGGCGGGTCGAGGGCGCGGACGTGACCTATGATGGCTTCGGCGAGACGGTGACGGGGCTGCATCGGGACGGCGTTCCGGTCGTCGCCCTGTGCGCCAGCGGCATCATCATCCGCACCCTGGCCCCCTTGCTTCAGAACAAGCGGGCCGAACCGCCGGTCCTGGCCGTGGCCGAGGACGGCAGCGCCGTGGTGCCGCTGTTGGGCGGGTTGCAGGGGGTCAACGGATTGGCGCGGCGCATCGCCGAGGCCCTGGGCGTCGCGCCAGCGATCACGACCACCGGGGACGTGCGGTTCAACGTGACGCTGGAGGCCCCGCCCAACGGTTATGTCGCCCGGGACCCGGGCGCGTCGAAGGCGTTCATGTCGGATCTGCTCGGCGGTGCCACCGTGCGCCTGGAGGGCCACGCGCCCTGGCTGGCGCAGAGCCGGTTGCCGTTCACACCAGGCGGTGAGCGGTGTATCCGCGTCACGCCGGACGACCGCGCGCCGGAGGACGGCACGCTGGTGTTCCATCCGAAGACCGTGGTGGTCGGGGTGGTCGGCGGAGGGGAGGACCTTCCCGACCGGGTGACGGCGGCGCTGGCGGCGGCGGGACTGGCGCGGGCGGCGGTGGCCTGCGTGCTCGCACCGGAGGCGGACGCGCCAAGCGCCGGCCTGCGGCGCCTGGAGACCGATGACGGCTGGCCGGTGCGGTTCGTGTCCGCGTCCGCGGATCCGGCGGTGTTGGTCGCAACGGCGGTACCCGAGGCCGAGCGGGATCGCCCGGTTTGGTTGACCGGAGCGGTCGCGATCGCGGTCGCCCGCGCGCCCGAGGCTGTCCGCCCCGTGGGACATGCGCGTGGGCACCTGTCGGTGGTGGGGCTCGGCCCCGGCAGCCCCGACTTGCTCGCCCCGGCGGCGCGCGAGGCCCTGCGTTGCGCCGATCACTGGATCGGCTACGAGACCTATATCCGCATGGCCGAGCGTATGGTGGGCATGCCCCGCCCCGAGCAGGCGGTTCATGCGACCGACAACCGCGAGGAACTGGACCGGGCCCGCCATGCTCTATCCCTGGCGGCGGTGGGCGCGCGCGTCGCGGTGATTTCCTCCGGCGACCCGGGCATCTTCGCCATGGCGGCGGCGGTTATGGAGGCCCTGCACGACGCCGCAGACCCGGCGTGGCAGGGGATCGATCTGGACATGGTGCCCGGCATCACGGCGGCGCAGGCGGCCGCCGCGCGGGTTGGCGCGCCGCTGGGCCACGACTTCTGCATCCTGTCGCTGTCGGACAACCTGAAGCCGTTCGACGTCATCCTGGACCGGTTGGACCATGCCGCCCGCGCCGACCTGGCGATGGCGCTCTACAACCCGGTCTCCAAGGCGCGACCCTGGCAACTGGGGCAGGCGCTGGACCGGCTGCGCACGATCCGGGGGCCGGAAACGCCGGTGGTGCTGGCCCGCGATGTGGCCCGCCCCGACGAGGCGGTGCGGGTCACGACTCTGGGCGCCGTGCGGCCGGAGGACGCCGACATGCGGACGGTGATCCTGGTCGGCTCGTCGGCCACGCAGACGTTTCCGCGCCCGATCGACGGCGGCACCTGGGTCTATTCGCCAAGGTGGTACGGGCGATAGCGAATAGCCTGCAGAATGTCCTCGCGCTCCAGGTAGGGGTATGCGGCTAGGACCTCGTCCACGCTATGGCCGGCGCCGATCTGTCCGACGATCATGCCCACGGTAACCCGCATTCCTCGAATGCAAGGCTTGCCGCCCATGAGGCCAGGGGTCTGGGTGATCCGCGGGAACAGCTCCATCCGAGCCTCCAAAGTCTGGCCAGGACATGCTTGGCCGATTGACCCTGACACCAAAGGTCCCATCCGTGCCAGACGGGCGTCAGCGGTCTCCCACCGTTTCCATGTAGTGTCGCAAGACCGCGTTGATCCGGGTCTGATAGCCCGGTCCCTGTTCGCGAAACCACGCCAGGATATCGGGGTCGAGCCGCAGCGTGACGGGCTGTTTGCGCGGTGCCACGACTTCGGCGTTGCGCCACCAGTCGACGTCCGGGGGCGGGGGGGCGTCCGGATCGGCGGCCACCCGCCGGGCCACCTCTTCGTCGCTCAGCGCATCCAGGGTTTCAAGCTCCTCATGGCTGGGCTTGATGTCGTTCCACGACTTTCGCGTAATGCGCTCGCTCATGGGCTCCTGCCTTCCATGCCGAGATGATCCGGCACACCCGGTCCGGTCTTGGAGTGTAGACTACTGTCAAACACCGGCCCTGGACCATACCAAGGGCGATGAACCGGGGCTCTCCGTAGTCCTTGCGATCATCTTCGCGTGTGATCACAAGGTTGTCGAAAATAGCAGCTGCCGTTTCAAATGATATATCGTGCTTCTGTCGATTCGAGATCGATTTAGCCTCGTCCCATTCAAATGAATCGAATCGCAACTCCGTTGGATCTATTGGAGAAACTGGCATCCGAGCACCTAGCGATCGTGGCTTTCATTGGAGCTTTCCCCGTTTAATAGATGCCAATTAAACGGAAGTACTGGCACCTATACTTTCAATGAGACCGCAGCATCGCTATGTGGTACACCGTGTTCACGCTCCGGATTTCCGCGCGACTCCATTTCACTTTCCTGTGTCAGCCGATGACCCGCTCGACAAACACCTTTCATAACAAGTGATGCCCATTCCGTTTGTCAATACGCTACAGACATAAATGGCTTCAACCGAGCCGCTCCAGCCACCCTGTCGCCTCGTCCACGCTCGCGACGGTGGCGGTGTCGGGCCGGACGGGCCGGTCGCGCATGACCACCCGGACCCCCAGGGCGCGGGCGGCGGCCAGCTTGGCGTCGGTGGCGCCGCCGCTGTTCTTGCAGACGATGGTGTCGATGGCCCGTGTGCGGAGCAAGCCCATTTCGCTGTCCAGACTGAACGGCCCGCGCGCCAGCAGCACCTCGGCGTGCGCGAAGGCGGGCATGGGGTCGGGCGCCTGGACCGAGCGGATCAGCATCCAGACGTCGGGCAGGGCGGCAAACGGGGCGACCTCCTGCCGGCCCACAGCCAACAGCACACGCTGCGCCCGCATCTGCCTGAGCGCCGCCACGGCCTGATCCCAGTCCGCGACCAAGCTCCAGGCGTCGCCCGGCCCGGGCGTCCAGCGCGGCCGCTCCAGGCGCAGCAGCGGAACACTCACCGCCGCACAGGCGGTCGCCGCGTTCCAGCCCATGCGGCTGGCGAAGGGATGGGTGGCGTCGATCACCGCCGCAATGCCCTCGTCCCGCAGCCAGCGGGCCAGTCCGTCCGACCCGCCGAAGCCGCCGACGCGCATCGCCCCGGCCGGCGGACGCGGATTGGCGGTGCGCCCGGCCAGGGAGGAGACCGGATCCCAGCGGCCATCGGCCGCCAGGGCATCGGCCAGGGCATAGCCTTCGGTGGTGCCGCCCAGGATCAGGACGCGGGGTCGGTCAAGGGTCATGGGCGCGGTCGGTCTCCTGACGATCCATGGCGGCGCGCAGCAGGGCCAGCGCGCGGAACGGCGCGTGCATCATCTTGCCGAACGGCAGCGTCACGAAAAAGGCCAGCACCGTCCCCAGATGTACGGCGAGCAGCATTCCCATGGCGGCGTTCTCCCGCAAGACCAACAGCATCAGCCCGCTGGCGGCGGAGGCCCCCAGCACACACAGCAAGGTCCATTCCGCCGCGCGGGTTTCCGGGGCCTCGGGCGCCGGGTCGGCGCGATGCTTGATCCAGGCCATGGCCCCCACGCCGGCCAGCAGCGCGACGCCGCCCGCCGTGCCCAACACCACCGGGGCACTGATCCAGGGATAGGGCGCCCTCATCCCCATCAGGTGATGGGACGCCGCCGCCGCCAGCGTGGCGGTCACGGTCAGCAGGAAGCCCCAGAAGACCAGATGATGCGCGTGCCAACGCGCGAAGCCGAAGCGGTCGTCCCGCTCGTTACAGCCGACCCCACCGCCACTCAGATTGCGAAGAGTGAGGATATCGCGCAGCGTTGCCGGGAGCGCCCGCGCGACCTGTCGCGCCGATCCGCCCCCAATGGCGCGCCAGAACCGCGTCATCGCGAGCCCGACCAGCCCCACAGGCGCCAGCAGGGCAAGCGCGGCGCCCCAGACCATCACGCCTCGGGGGATCACGGCATGGAACGCGCCCGATTCCCGGTGTGCGGCGAACAGCGTCTCCGGCGGCACCAGAAGCAGCGTCAGCAGGGGCACCAGCAGGGTTGCGACCAGGGCTAGACCCGCCGGGCCGCCGAGCGGCGCGGGCCATCCCACGGCGCGTTGCCACGACAGGACCCGCACCCGGGCCAGGGCCGCCGGCAGTGCCACGGCGAACGGGTGCGGCGGGCGGTACTGGCAGGCATACCAGCAGTTTCGGCAGTGATGGCACAGATTGGCGAGGTAAAACAGGTCGCCGTCCGTCAGGTCGGGGCGCGCGTCGGCGGCGCGGAACACGTCGCAGTAGCCGTTGCAATACTTGCAGACAACGCAGACCGTCATCTGACGGCGCGCTTCGTCCAGGATGTCCCCCTCAGGCAAGGGCATGGCGCGCCGCCGCCTCCCCCGCGCGGCGGCCGAACACGGCGCAGACCGTCAGGGCGGTTCCCGACAGGTAGCGTCCGCCCAGCACCGCCGGGGCCATGATCATGCCGGCCGCGAACAGCCCCGGCAGGGGTGCGCCGGCCCGGTCCAGAACGCGGCCGTCCGCGTCCACGCGCACCCCCAGCCCCGTGAAGGTGATCCCCGGCCGAAGGGACAGGACATGCCACGGCGGCCCGCCCGCCGGCCCCTCCTGATGGAGCGTTTCGGCCAGGCGCACCGGATCGAGACCGAGGTCTTGGGCGAGGGCGGCGGTATCGGGCATGGTTCGTGGGACATACACCCGACGGCCCAGCCGCGCCACCCCGGCGGTGTCCAGGATCACATGGGCGATCCCCCCAGGACATCCGGCAACCAGCCGCCCCCAGCCCGAATACCGCGCCGACCCGGTCTCATGCGTGGCGTCCCGGACCGGGCGGCCGTCGCGGTCCAGCACCAAGCCCCAGGCCATGCCGTCGGCCCGCGTCACGATACCGCCGTCGTCGGCGGGGGCGCGGGCATCCACGGCGACGAGGTGCGCGTGCGCGGGGTCTCCGACGGGGGCCGCGCCCCGCTCCAGCAAGGCCCGCAACAGGCGGCCGTCGGCGGAGGGTGTGCCACGGTTGACGAAGGCCTCGGCCACCGGTCCGAAGACCTCGCGCAACCAGGGGCGATTGGCCTGGAAGCCCCCCGTGCAGGCGATCACCGCGCGGGCGGACACCTCCGTTCGGCCTTCCGCGCGGCGCAGAATCGCCCGCCCGTCCGCCGCCACGTCGTCGACGGCGGTGCCGTGGAGCACCCGCACGCCCAACGTCGTCGCCGTCCGGACCAGGGCGTTGACCAGCGCCGTGCCCCCGCCCAGCAGAAAGACCGTCCGCCGCGAATAGGGCAGGACACCGGAGGCGAGCGGCTGGAAGGCCACGCCCTGCGCGGCCAGCCATCCGGGCACGCTTTCGGAGTCCCGCGCCAGCCGCTGGACAAGATCAGGATCCGCCCCGGGGTCGGCCCGGCGCAGGTCGTCTTCGAACGCAGGCACCGGATAGCGGTCGGGGATGAAGGCGGAGGGTCCGTCGTGGGCCACCCGGATGTTTCGGCCGTGGCGGGCGTTGCCGCCCTTCAGGGCGTCCGGAGCCGCGTCAACCAGCCAGACCGAGGCGCCAGCGCGACGCGCGGCAATCGCGGCGCACAGCGCGGCCAGGCCGCCCCCCGCGACCAGAACATCAGGGCCGCCCTCAGGTCCGGCGCGGGCGCCGCCCATTTTCCTGGGTTCAGCCATTCTGACCTTTTACCTGGATGCGGCTCTCCATGACAGAGCCGGTCGGGGAAATTTGGACAGGGCGATAATTGGATCTCCTGCCTGAGACTGGCGACGATGCCGAGACAGGAGGACATCTTATGGCGAGACGACCCCGCCGGACGCACGCGCCAGCCTTGAAGGCGAAAGTAGCCCTTGCGGCGATCAAGGGCGAGAAGACGCTGGCCGAACTGGCGCAGCAGTTCGACGTCCACCCGAACCAGATCACGGCATGGCGCGCCCAGCTTCTGGAGGGCGCCACGGGTGTGTTCGGCGACCCGGCCCCGGGGGCCTCTGCGCCGACCGTGGACATCAAGGACCTGCACGCCAAGATCGGGCAGTTGACGCTGGAGCAGGATTTTTTGTCGGATGCACTCGGCAAGGCCGGCCTGCCGAGCGGAAAGCGATGATGGCCCGCAACCACGCGCTGCCCCTGAAGCACCAGGCCGAAATGCGGGGGATCAGCCGGAGTGGCCTGTACTATCTGCCCCGGCCGGTGTCGGACGCGGACCCGGCGCTGGTGCACAGGATCGACGCGCTTCACCTGGAGCATCCGTTCGCCGGCAGCCGGATGCTGCGCGACATGCTGCGGGTGGAGGGCTTCGCGGTCGGGCGCGACAAGGTGGTGACGCTGATGTGCCACATGGGGATCGAGGCGCTGTATCGCCGGCCGAACACGTCGAAGCCGGCCCCGGGGCACATGGTCTTTCCGTATCTGCTGCGAAACCGGGCGATAACGCGGCCCAACGAGGTCTGGCCGATGGACATCACCTATCTTCGCATGGCCAGGGGCTTTGTCTATCTGGCCGTCGTCCTGGACTGGGCAACCCGGCGAGCGCTGGCCTGGCGGCTGTCCACCACTCTGACGGCCGACGTCTGCATCGAGGCGCTGGAGGAGGCCCTGGCCCGGCTCGGCAAGCCGTTGATTTTCAATACCGACCAGGGCAGCCAGTTCACGTCCGAGGCGTTCATCGGGGTGCTGCTGGTCCACCGGATCGAGATCAGCATGGACGGCAAGGGCGCCTGGCGGGACAATGTCTTCGTCGAGCGCCTGTGGCGGACCATCATGTACGAAGAGGTCTATCTGAAGGCCTACGATAGCGTGGCCGAGGCCCGGGCCTCGATCGGCCAGTATCTGGACTTCTACAATGGATGCCGGCCGCATTCTTCCTTGGGCGGCCGGACACCGGACGTGGCCTATTGGGCGACGACCCCGGAGGCCGTGGCCGCATGATCGTCACCCCCGCCCCTGGGGCCCCTTCCGGTCGGGCTCCGCCCTCCCTGCAGGGGCCCCAGGGGCGGTTTACCCACGGCAAGGGGTCCACTTAAAATCCGCCAAACGCTGTCTCGACGACTCCGACCACCTCAATTCGACGTCGAGGGACGCGCGCCATGGGTCGCGGAGGCACCGCCTTCCTGCGAGTTCAAGGCACTTGTCATGCCGCACGCGCAGCACGTGATAAATTACCACGTGGTCGCGAACGGCGTCTGCTGGGCGCGACTGCTCGACAGCGCGGACGAGCCGGTGCGGCTGACCGCAGGCAGTGTCATCGTCTTTCCACAGGGCCAGCCACACGTGCTCTCGAGCGAGCCCGGCCTCAGATCGCCGTTCGATCCCGCGATCTTCGACGCGCCGCAGCCCGAGGGCCTCAAGCCGCTGATGCTCAGCCGCAACGGGGACGGTCCGCAGACGGTGCGCCTGATCTGTGGCTTCCTCGGCTGCGATGTTCTGCCGTTCAATCCGCTGCTCGATGCGCTTCCCGGCATGCTGGTCATCTCTGACGGTTTCACTGAGCGTGGCGGCTGGCTCGCCAGCCTCATCCGCGCCGCCGCGGCCGAGGGGCGGGACAGCCGCGATGGCGGCCGCAACGTGCTTTCCCGCCTGAGCGAGCTGATCTTCATCGAGGCCGTCCGCATCCATGCCGAGCGTTTTCCGAAAGACGCACGCGGCTGGCTCGCGGCCCTAAGGATTCCGCATGTAGCCCGCGCGCTGACCCTCCTGCACGAGGACCCGGCGCGGGGCTGGACGCTTTCGTCGCTCGCGCGGGCCGTCGGAGTGTCCCGCACCGGCCTCGCCGACACGTTTCGCGACGCGCTCGGCCTTGCCGCCGATGAGCTATCTCTTCAGCTGGCGGATGCAGATCGCGGCCGGACAGCTGGTCGACACGAACCGCCCCATATACCTGATTGCCGAAGCCGTGGGCTACGAGTCCGAAGCCTCCTTCTGTCGAGCCTTCCGCCGAGCGACCGGGCGCTCGCCCGGCATATGGCGATCCGAGCGGCGGCAGGAGGCCGAACTGGCCGAGGCACGGCACGATCAAGAGGTGTAACTGCCTCCGGACTTTCAGCGTCGCTTCCCGAACCGCCGGCGCCAGTTCCTCAGCATGGAAGGCTGGATGCCCAGCTCGGACGCGATATGCGCCAAGGGCCGGCCACTGCTCTCCAGCACTGCCACCGACTCCTGCTTGAACTCGTCCGTGAAGGATCGTCGCGTCTCAGTCGTCATCGTTTCACCTCTCCGCTCCAGAGGGAGCTTAACGGAGGTGTCCACCGTTTTGGAGCAGGGTCATTCCGGTCGGGCCCCGCCCTCCCTGCATAAGCCTCAGGGGCGCTTCACCCACGGCAGGCGACCCACTTAATATCCGCCAAACTCTGTCTCGACGACTCCGGCCACCTCAGTCGTGCAAGTCTTGGCTTTTCCGGACCCAAGGGAGGGACCGTGCAAAGGCAAGCGGACGTGCGACACGTCCATACCCTTGACCGGCTTATCCCCCTGGGTCCGGTTGGCGGAGCCGGTGGTGGATCCAGCGACCGTACGTCCCCAACGGCAAAGGGGGGGCCGGAAACAGGGGGATAAGCCTTACCCTTGAATTGTATAAAATTAAAAATATTGCGCTTATACATCGGAACGCATATGCAATATGGCGAGTTCGCACCCGGACGCGGACTCCCAGTCCGCGCGGGATCCACCCAGGCCGACTCTGGCACGCGCGCATGTGACCCGGGTCGCGCCGCCAGGGGGGAGAGTGGCGGGGTGACGGCCCCCGGCATCCGCTTTTTCAGATCTGAAGAAGGGAAGCCGACATGACGACGTCCTGCGAAACCGCGCCCTTGTTCCCGGCCTATGCCGCCGTTGCCGGATCGACCGGGACCGGTCTTGATGCCTGGATTTCGGTCATCGTCCATGACCCGGGCTTGAACCACCGCATCGACACCGCCGAGATCGCCGAGGGTGCGTCTTGCGCCGATGCCCTGAATGCCATGATCATCGAGGGCATCCAGGCCACCGGAGTGGCCAACGACGGCACTCTGACCGCCAGCGACCTTTACGACGTCAACGCCTGGGTCCGCGCCAGCGAGGCCCGGTACAAGACCTTCGTCGACCTGCACGGCGACGACGAGGGCGACCGGGAATGGGGCTTCCACCTGGTGCAGAACGACGGTGGGTCCAGCCGGCTGTACGCCAATGCTGCCGTCAACACGGTGTTCGACGGCACCTATCACTTCGGTTTCGAGATCGAGAACGGCCGCTTCCTCAACGAAGACGGCAACAAGAACGCCTCGGTGGAAAGCGTGGCCCACTGGCTGAGCGTCGCGCTGGCCGATGATCTCGCCTCGGGTGGCCTGGCGAACACCGCCGTCGACCCCTACGCGGGCATTCCCGAGACAGGCACCGGCCTGGACGTTCTGACCGAGACGATCATCGCCGATGAGGGCCTGAACCGGAAGATCGCCACGGCCGAGATCGCCGAGGGCGCCCGCTGCGCCGGCGAACTAAACACGATGCTGCTGGAGGGCATCCACGCGACCGGCGCGGCCAACGACGGCGTCTTCACGACGGCGGACCTGCACGCCATCAACGCCTGGGTCCGCTCGGACAAAGACCGCCTGAAGACCTTTGTCGATCTTCACGGCGACGATGAGGACGGCCAGGAGTGGGGCTTCCACCTGGTCCAGAACGACGGTGACACGACCTACCTGTTCGACCGTCCGGCGGTCGACCGGGTGGCCGACGGCCTCTACCACTTCGGCTTCGAGATCGAACGGGACCGCTTCCTGAACGAGGACGGCAACCGCAACGTCAGCCTGGAAACGGCCGCCGGCTGGCTCAACGTGCTGCTGGCCGACGATCTGGCCGGTGGCGCCCTGGTCAACCCGGATCTGCTGTCGTCCGCGGTCGATCCGGCGGCTTTGGCGGCGGCGCAGGTGATCGCGCCGCTCGATCTGACCTTTGGCGGCACCGGCCTGGGCACCGATCTGGGGGCCGGCCCGGACCTCGCGCTGGCCGAGGGCACCATCACCCTCAGCGTCGCCGCCGACGACCTGAGCGGCTGGAAAGGGTTGTTCTCGCGCGACGCCCGCGACCAGGAGGATCCGGGGCACGTCACCGCCTGGATGTGCGACTCGGGCTTCAAGGTCCGCTTCCAGACCGAGACAGACTCGACCTACCTGCAGGCCAGGGGGCTGACGGTCGAGACCGGGGTGGTGCACGACGTCGCCGTGACCTTCGGATCGAACGGGGTCGCGCTGTACGTCAACGGCGTGCTGGCCGATGCCGAGACCGGCTTTCTGGTGAACTGGACCGAGAACCCGGAGACCCTGATCGTCGGCGCCAATGCCTATGCCCGCACCGACAGCAACCCCGACTGGCGGGCGCAGCGGCTGGACGGCACCATCGAGGACTTCACGGTCTATGACCGCGTGTTGACCGACGGCGAGATCGCCTCGCTGTGCCTGGGCAGCGTGGCGCCGGTGATCGACGTGCCGGACGCGCCGGACGATCCGCTGTTCCCGGACTATGCCGCCATCGCGGGCACGACCGGGACCGGACTGGACGCGTGGATCGACGTCATTGTGCGCGACCCGGGCCTGAATCACCGCATCGACACGTCGGAGATCGCCGAGGGCGCGTCCTGCGCCGACGCCCTGAACGCGATGATCATCGAGGGCATCCAGGCCACCGGCGTGGCCAACGACGGCACCCTGACCGCCAGCGACCTGTACGACGTCAACGCCTGGGTCCGCGCCAGCGAGGCCCGCTACAAGACCTTCGTCGACCTGCACGGTGACGATGAGGGCGACCGGGAATGGGGCTTCCATCTGGTGCAGAACGACGGCGGCACCAGCCGCCTGTTTGCCAACGCGGCGGTCAACCGGGTGTTCGATGGCACCTATCATATCGGCTTCGAGATCGAGAACGGCCGCTTCCTCAACGAGGACGGCAACAGGAACGCCTCGCTCGAGAGCGTGGCCCACTGGCTGAGCGTCGCGCTGGCCGACGATCTCGCCGACGGCACGACGCTGGTGGGCCAGACCGATCCCTACGCCGCCGTCGTCGCCACCAAAACCGGCCTTGACGTGCTGACCGAGACGATCATCGCAGACGAGGGCCTGAACCGGAAGATCGCCACGGCCGAGATCGCCGAGGGCGCCCGCTGCGCCAGCCTGCTCAACCAGATGCTGGTGGACGGGATCAAGGTCACCGGCGTTGCCAACGACGGGGTTCTGAGCACGCTCGACCTGCGGGCCGTCAACGCCTGGGTCCGCTCGGACGCGGAGCGCCTGAAGACCTTCGTCGCGCTGCATGGCGACGATGAGAACAGCCAGGAGTGGGGCTTCCACCTGGTCCAGAACGACGGCGACACGACCTATCTGTTCGACCGGCCGGCGGTCGACACGGTGGCTGACGGGATCTACCACTTCGGCTTCGAGATCGAACGGGACCGCTTCCTGAACGAGGACGGCAACCGCAACGTCAGTCTTAAGACTGCCGCCGGTTGGCTCAACGTGCTGCTGGACGACGAACTGGCGAGCGGCGCGCTGGCCAACGCGGACCTGATTCCCGACACCGGGGACCTGGACGCGTTGTACGGCGCCGCCGTCCTGTCGCGCGGCACCGATACCTTCGACGGTACCACCGCGTCGCATCTGGACATCCCCCACAGCGCCGCACTGGCGCTGGCGTCCGGCACCGTCTCGCTGGCCTTCACGGCGGATGCCACCGATGGATACCGCACACTGTTCTCAAAGGACCACACCGGCTATGAGGACGGCGGCCACCTGACGGCGCGGCTGGTCAAGGGGCGCCTGGACGTGCGTTTCCAGAGCGACACCGAGTCGCTGTACTTGAAGGCGAACACCCTGACGATTCAGCCCGGCGAGCGCCACACCATGGCCTTCAGCTTCGGCCCCGAGGGTGCCAAGCTGTACGTGGACGGCCAACTGGCGGACACGGCGGCGGACTTCACCAGCGACCTGACGCTCAACGACAACAGCCTTGTCCTGGGGGCCGGCGCCACCCGGCGCAGCGATGACAAGCCCGACCGGATCGACGACCCGTTCGACGGCACCATCGAGGACTTCGCGGTCTTCTCTGGCGCCCTCGGCGAGGATGAGATCGCCTGGCTGGCCAACGCGCCGGCCGACTACACGCCGCCCAACACCGCGCCGGTGGCGGTCGACGACGGCCCGGTGCGGGTGGTCGCCGGCCAGACGGCCACGGTGGCGCTGGCCGACCTGCTGGCCAACGACAGCGATGCCAACGCCGACGCGCTCACCATCACCGCCGTGGACGCCATCGGCGGCGGCACGGTCGCCCTGTCCGGCGACAGCGTGGTGTACTCGGCCGACGCAGCCGTCCCGGCCGGGGGCGCGGGCTTCACCTACACCGTGGACGACGGGCGTGGCGGCAGCGACACCGCGACCGTGACGGTTGACGTGCTGGACCCGGCGGACGCGCCGGTACCGGTGTTCATGCTGTCACCGCAGACGCTGGCGGTGGACAGCACCGCCGACATCGTCGACGTGCCGCACGACCCGGCTCTCGCGTTGGCCGAGGGAACGTTCGCCCTGTCGTTCGTCTCCGACAACGGCTCGGGCGGCGATCGGGACACACTGTTCTCGAAGGACGCCCGGGGCTACGCGGATGGCGGCCACATCACCTGTTATGTGCAACGGGGAGACTTGATCCTGCGCCTGCAGGACACCGAACGCAGTGTGACCCTGAAGGCCGACAACGCGGTCACCGACGGGATCGAACACGACATGCTGCTGGCGTTCGGCACCGACGGGGCGCGGCTCTACCTGGACGGCGCGTTGGCCGACCAGACCGACTTCGCCTATAGCCTGGAGACCAACGCGGAATCGCTGGTGGTCGGCGCCAACGCCTGGGGCCGCACCAGTGGGACGAGCGACAAAATCTACGACTCCTTCCATGGCACCATCGCCGACGTCATGGTGTTCGCCGAGGCCCTGACCCCGGACGATCTGTTCGCCTGATCGTCACCCGCGTCCCTGGGGCCCGGTCCGTCCGGGCCCCGCCCGATTCAAGCGATCAGCGTGTCGTCGTATTCGAAGTCGATGTCGTCGGCATCCCGCACGCCGGTCAGGAACACCTTGTCGCCGCTCTCGAACACCAGCTTGGTGTGCCAGAACGAGGACCGGCTCCGGGCCACATCCGACGCCGCCACCCCGCCGAGGATATCTTCGTCCACATCGAAGTCGAAAATGAACGTGACGTCCTTGCGGCCGTTGTCGAGCAAGCCGCCGATGTCCACCACGTCGGAGCCGCCGCTGGTCCAGATGAAGTCGCGGCCGCCACCACCCACGAACAGCTCGTCCGCGTCGCTGCCGCGCAGGAAATCCAGGCGCGGCCCGCCCGAGACCAGGATGCGCTCCGGCGCCAGGTCGAGACCGATGATGATCGGATCGTGGTCGGAGGCGCGATAGGGACCGTCGGTGTACAGCGACGGGTCGCGGTTGTAGTCCAGGTTGTAGTCGAAGGCGTCCGGTTCATCCGCGTTAATGTGCCACTCGGTCGCCCCAGTGACCTGCCCGGTCAGCGTGGTGTTCGACAGCATGTAGTCGAGCGTGCCCGTCTGCCCGTCGAAGACGTAGGAATAAGGATCGTCCTCGTAGGCGCTGGCGAGATCGGTGTAGCCCTCGCCCTGCAGGAACGTGATCGGGTCTTCCATCCGATAGGCGTTCAGGTCGCCGATGATCAGCACGTCATCGTCGCCGGAGCCCGTCGGATCGGTGTCCAGCCAGGCATCGACCGCCTGCGCCGCCTGCAAGCGCGCCTCGTTGTTGTTGCCGGCGCCGTCGCCCTTGTCGGCGTTGTCGCCAAACGGACTGACCGAGCCCTTCGACTTGAAGTGGTTGACGGCCACGGTGAAGGTGCCGTTCGTCGCGATTTCGGTGAAGCTGGCGGCCAGCGGCACGCGATTCGTGCCGGCACCGTTGAACAGCTCGTGACCGGGATCGACGCCCAAAGCGGCGAGATCGCTGTCCTGAAGCGTTTCGACCGTCGTGCCGTCGGCCAGCTTGGTCGTGGCGCTGTCGTAGATCATGCCGACGGCGATGGCGTCGTCGCCGACGAACTCGCCGTCCGGCCGCACCCAGTCATAGGTGCCAGCAACGCCGGTATCGGCCAGGATGAAGGCGTTGATCTCATCCACCAGCGCCTGGATGGCCACCGGCCCCATCGAGTACTGCGGCGCCGGATCCGGACTGACCCCGCCCGCCATGAAGTCGTTCTCGATTTCCAGCAGGCCTACCACGTCGGCATCGACGGCGACGATCGCCTCCACCAGCTTGGCGAGCTGGCGGTCGTACTCGTCCGTCGGGCCGACGGTGCCGAACGGGAACGCCGGATTGGTGTCGGCGCCGCGCGGGTCGAGCCCGTTCGGCCCGACGCCCTCCTTATCGGGCCACGTGTCGAGGGTCGTGAAGAAGTTGAGCACGTTGAACGAGGCGACCTTGAAGTCGCTGCCGATGTCCTCGGGTTCGTCATGGTTCCCCCACGGCCACCACCAGGGACCATGGCCGTGACCGCCGTCCGTGTCGCCCTCGCCCTCGGCGTGGACGTCCTCTGGCGCCTCGGGTCGGGGATTGGTCTGCGTCAATGTCGCGTCGGGGCGATGCAGGCGGTATTCGGGCTCCTCGGAGGACGACTGGCTGTCCTCGCTGAAGCTCAGCACGCCGGTCAGGTTGGTGTACGCGTCGCCCATGCGGAAGACGTCGCCGCCGTCCAGAGTGCCGTCCGCGCCGAGGCCCGGCACCAGCAGCGTGCCCGGGTTCTGCACGTCCGAGCCGTCGTCGATCACCAATGAGCGGGCCGCGACGTCCTTCAGGTGCTGGGTATAGCCGGCGACGCTGGGGGCGTTGGACTGGGTGAACTGCTCCAGGCGGCCTTCCGAGCTGATGCGGATGGTACCGAAGCGGTCGAGCTGGAACAGCTCGGTGACGCTCATGGCCTCCGGCACCGTCACCATCATGCCCTCGTAGGCTTCCAGGTTGGCGACATAGTCGCCGTCGGCATCCATCAGCACCGTGGCGGTGGGGAAGGCGATGGTGGCCGCCGTGATGAGCGAGCGGAGGTCGCTGTCGTCGTCCACGGCGACGGTGTCGACGGTCAGGCGCGTCTCGCCCTCGACTTCGGCGACCGAACCCTCGACAGTCACCAGGTTGCCGAGGTCGGGCATCACACCGCTGCTGGCGACGAAGATGCCCTCGGAGGAGAAGGCGTCGCCGTCGACGTCGGTGTCCTCTTCCTGCACGTAGAAGCCACCCAGGTCGGCGAACACGGCGGTCACCACGCCCTGGATGCGCACAGCCTCGCCCAGCATCGGTGATTCATCGGCGGCGCCGGACACGCCGACCAGGGTGCCGTCCGCGAGATCGGTGCTGCCCTGAATGGCGCTGATGAACTGGTCAGCGTAGACCGGCTCGACCGAGCCGTCGTAGGTCGGGTTGACGGCGCCGAACGTATCGGTGCCGGCGGTCGGATCGACATCGAAGCCGGTCGCGTTGACTTCTGCGCCGCTGGCGTCGAACACCGACCCCGAACCGGCCGCGCCATCCACCGCATACAGCTCGCCGGTGGCGCCGTCGCGGAAGATCAGGCGCGGTTCGTCATCGAAGAAGGCCATGTCCGTGCCGCCCAGGTCGGTCCCGTACAGGAGCTCGCCGGCATCGTCCGGCACGCCGATGGCGTCGTACACGGTGCCGAAGGCGGACAGGTCGTCGGCGACCCCATCATCATCGGTGTCGATGTCCGTGCTGTCGGTGGCGCCCGTGAAGTCGCTCACCAGGGCGACGGTGAAACTGGGGTTCTCCAGATCCGGCACGTCCACCGTCAGCAGGCCGTTGGCATCGAAGGTGCCGCTGACTTGGCTGGCGCGGTCCACGAGACCGGCGCTGGAACCGGCGTCACTCTCGATGGAGACGACCCAGCCCTCGAACGCCGCGCCGGCGGTACCGAGCAGTTCGAAGGTCTGGGTGGAGGGATCACCGCCCGGGGGGTTCGGCATGAACTCGTTGATCACGGCGCTGACGGTCGTGGTCAGCGGCGCGCCCAGAAGCTGGATGTTGTCGAAGCGGTTGTTGCCCGAATTGCTGCTGGCGCCGTCGACCGTGAAGCGGATGATCGCGTTTTCCGCATCGTCCAGAAGGGCGCCGATGTCGGCGGTCTCGATGGTCCACGATGACGACAGTGCGCCGGAGTCGCTGTAGACCTCGGTGAAGGTGACGCCGTCCGTCGAGACCTCGACCGTGCGGGCGGAAAAGCCCGTCGAGGTGCCGCGCTGCGCCCAGGAGACCTCGATGTCCTCCCAGCCCGACAGGTCGGCACGGATGGCAAAGGCGCTGCCGTTATTGTCGTCGCCGACGACGGACAGCGATCCGCCCGCGTAGGTGCCGGACGGACGATTGTCCGCCGTGCCGGAGTAGGAGCCCCAGTTGTCCGCCGTGCCGGTCTCGAAGTTGTCGCCGACCAGCCCTGACACATCGATCCAGGCGCCGTAGTCCGCCGTGTTGGGAATGCCAACCCCGGGATCGGTGGCGAAAATCAGCGCGCCGGGAGAGCCGGAGTACGCGTCGCTGACCGGGAACAGCGATCCTCTCGCCGGTTCATAGAACCCGTCGTCGTACGGATCGTTGTTGTCGTACATGTGTCCGTAGTTGGACCGGGCGTTTTTGTCGTCCTCGGTGGAATTCAACAGGTCAGCGTCGTTGTCGGTGTTGTTGAAGCTCCACCACGCCAGCAGTTCTTTGTCGGCCATGTAACCGGGGCAAAAGTCCGGGCAGCGGGACTCATAATTGGTTGCGCGCGAAT
>NZ_CAKZOT010000025.1 GCF_937138205.1 uncultured Rhodospira sp.
CGTTTCTCGCGGATGTAGGCGCAGAAGGCCTCCATGATGACCGGGTGCAGGCGGGGGGAGGATTTGGCCAGGGTTTCAAGGTTCAGGATGGCGCCCAGGCGGATGGCGAAGTCATCGTTGCCGAGTTGCTCGATGGCCTTGGCGAAGGTTTCCGTTTCCAGCTTGCGGCGTTCGGTGGCGGTGCGCCGGGCGTCGTTCCAGGTGCGCCACGCCGCGAACCCCATGGCGACCAGGGCGCCCAGGGTGCCGGCGGCGACCGACAGGCCCCACAGCAGGTTGCGCAGGGCCTCGACCTGCTTGTCCGCCTCCATGTCCGCGAAGCCCGTGTCCTGCACGCTCCGGAACGCCGCGCCGGTCAGGCCGATGAGATCGCCGATCCAGCCCCACAAGCCGATCCAATGGAGCGCCAGCCATGCGATGGCCAGCCCCAGGATCCAGGCACCCCAGGGCCACGCCTTCACCCACCGCCGCCGCCACGCTTGACGCCGATCCCACTTCAGCCCGCGCCACCAGTCCCGCGCGGCCGTCACCGGCGGCAGGCCGAGGACAGCCTTCCAAAGCCCCGTCAGCAGGGCGAGCCATGGCTTGATGAACAGAGCGTACACGGGCGATCCGCCGTCAGGGGTTGGCCGCACGGGGCGACCGAACCCACGGTAGCGGCCGCGCCGGCCGGAGACAAGTCGACGCCGTTCGCACGGTGTGGCGGGCGGGTCTACAATCCCATTCAGAACCTGATCCTTGTGAGCCGCGGCGGCCTGAAAGCCCCACCCGTCTACCGCCGGCTGTACTTGCCGACCACGAGGTGCAGGCTGACCACGTCCTCGCGCGGCACCTCGAAGTCGCACGGCGGGTTGAACTGGCGCAGCCGCAGTCCGTTGGCGTCCATGCGCACCAAGCGCTTGACCAACGCCGCCTGTCCGCCGGCGATGCGCCGGATCACCAGCACGTCCTGCCCGGCATAGGGGGGCCGGCTGGGATGGCACAGGATCATGTCGCCCGGCTCGAACGCCGGGCTCATGCTTTCCCCGATCATGTAGAAGCCGAAGCCGCCCTTCACGCCCTCCAGCGGCGCCGGCCGGCGCACCCACTCGATCGGCTCGTAACTCACGATCATTTCCCCGTCCGGTCCGCCCAGGGCTGACCCGTACACCTGCAGGTCGCGATCCCCGACCAGTCCGTCGAGACGCAGGCGGGACGGGTCCATGTCGCCCTGCCGCACCGCCGATGGCTCTTCCGCGAATCCGGATGGCGCTTGTGGTACATTTCGTACCGTTCCGTGCCGATCGGACGAATCGCCGAAATGCAGCCACGCCGGGGAGACGCCGAAAGCGCTAGCGTAAAGCGCAACCTTATCCGCACGCAAGTTCCGCTGGCCGTTCTCGTGACTCTTGTACGTGTTCACGTTCCAGCCAAAGCGAGTCGCGGCATCGGCGGCGGTCGCGAAACCGGCGGCGGTGCGGGCGTGACGGAGTCTTTCGGCGGCAGTTTCCATGCGGCGCAGTGTAGCACGGTACGTTCGGTCTTTCCACTTGACCGGCGCGGTTCATTTTGCACCTTGGGGAGGGAACATTTCATGAACGCACGCCCCCGACGCAGCCTGTTCACGTCGCCGTCCCGGCCGCCGACCGCCCAGTCAAGGATCCAGCCCCCATGTTCGATTCGTCCGCCTCCCTGTCCACCAGCCCCCACACCGGCGACACGCCTGATGTCATGGCCGGCCACGCGCCTGCCCTGCCCCCTCTGCCGCCCCAAACCCGGCACCTGCTCGACCTGCTGGCGCAGGCGGCCGACGCGGGCGCCCCCTGCCCCAGCAATTTCGCCCTGATGGACGCGCTCGACCTGGCCAGCCCCGACGGCGTGCGCAAGCACCTCGCCGCGCTGCGAGACGCCGGCCTTGTCCGCGTGGAGTCGGAAGGGCAGCGGCGCCGCGTCACCCTGCTGCGGTCGGGCACCCGCACCGACTGGTCGCGGGCCAGCGGCCACGCCCGCGCCGGCGCCGCCTTTTCCGACGGCTGGGGCAACGGCTCGGACGCCATTCTGCTGCGCCTGGCCGACGAAGGGCTGGACCTGGCCACCATGGCCACCCGCCTCGGCCGCACGCCATCCAGCGTGCGCCATCGCCTGCGCCGGCTGCGCGCCGGCCGTGCGACGCCGCCGAGCCAGAGCGTCGAGACCCAAGACGCCCGCCCACCGCGGACGCCCCCTCGGCCCGCGCCGCAAGCCCGCGACCCCGGCCCGATGCGCCGCGACGTCATCACCAACGACCCGGACCGTCCGGCCGAAGAACGCAGCCAGATCGCCGCCTTCCTCGCCGCCGGCAAGGGCCGCAAGGTGCCGCCAGCCTATGCCGGCGAAGTGCGGGGCGGCACCCCGCTCACCGGCGTTGCCCCCATCAGCCCGCTGGCCCGGCGGGCGTTGATGGCCTTGGGCGACGCGCCCCTGCCGGCCCGGGAGCTGGCGGTGCGCGCCCGGCTCGACCCGCTGCTGATGCCCGAGGTGCTGCACGAGCTGCGCGGGGCGGGGCTCGTCGTCCGCCACCGGACATCCCCCGCCGGCGACGGCGCCCCGGCGGCCGGCCCGCCCCGCTTCGCCCGCACGGCCGAGGCCCTGGCGCTGATCGAAGCGCTCGGCCTGAAGACGCCGCCCCAGAGTCCGGCCGCGTCCGGCTGATCCCCCCCTGCCCACACCGCCCTGGAGAGTCCCATGCCCCCGATCATGCCGCGCCCGCTGCGCCGGTCCTGGACCTGGCCCGCCGCCCTCGTCGCCGTCGCCGCCCTGGCCGCGCTGGCCGGCGCCGTCGCCACCGGTGCCCTGCCGCTGCAGCAGGCCCTGACCCTCGCCGCCGCCCTCATCGGAGGATAAGACCATGATCGCGCGCCTGACCGCCGCCCTCGCCCTCGCCGTTGGCCTGGGGGGCTGCCTGCCCGCCGCCGTCATTCCCGGCGCCGTGCTCGGCGCCGCCACGCTGTACTGCGCGGCCGCATCGGACGCCGGCAAGGCCATGGCACGCGACGCGATGACCGGCGGCGTGCCACTGATCGCCTGCCCGGATGCGGAGCCGGTACAGCCCCACCAGCCAGCCTCAGACGAGATCCGGTGATCCTTGCCACTGGCAAATTGGGTGCGGGTCCACATATGCCTTGAAGCTCAATGTCAAGAAAAAAGGGGCGTGTGGATAACGGGGATAACGTGTTAAAATCGTTTTTGACGCGCTTGCGACTCTGCCTGGCCCGGAGGCACTTGCACGGTGACGGTGGGCCGTGGCTTCGCTGACGTGGGCGCGCAACCATGTGTCGCGTTTTGCCCATGAGTTTTTGTTGCGAATTGGGTGAACACACGAAGTAGGGTTGGGTGCGATGGGAACCGTCACGCCAATTGAAGTCAGCAATGCTTTCCTGGCCGAGTTTGGCAAGGACGGCATCACGCATATGAAACTCCAGAAGCTGACTTACCTGTTTCATGGCTTCTGGCTTCAGGAACATGATGACCGCGCCTTGAGCGTGGATCCGGAAGTCTGGCAGTACGGGCCGGTTTTCGGTTCCCTCTATCAGGCGTTCAAGCGCTTTCGCGCCACACCGATTTTCGAACCGAGAACCGAGATCGTTGACTTCGACCAACCTTCAGTCACTCGCGATCCAGAACACCTTGATTTGGCACGGCGTATCTGGGCTAAGTATGGGAACATGACGGGTGGTCAGCTCTCAGATCTGACACATAAACCCGGGTCACCTTGGCATGTGATGGCAAGGCGTTATGACTTCAGAGTCCCACAAGGCCTCCGGATACCGGAAGATCTTATCCGAGACCATTACCGAACTGAGATCCCTCGTCTCACGGGATGAGACGAGGGACGCCGAATTTGTTATCCTTGACCCTACGCCGACAGGCCAAGAAGAAGAAGAATACCTATTTGACAACCCTGTCGACGAACCCTCCGATCTGAATGAGAAACTAAACCAAGCAGAACGTTTACAAGACATGGAGGGGCGCAAGAAGTTTGCGGAGCGCGCGTTTGCAATAACAGTCCTCTGGGTCTTCTTCTTAATTGCCCTTCCGTTTGTCCAGATGGTTTTTTCGATCTGGGGCATTGGTCTGTCAGATACGCAGTTTGCCACTGTCGTCACAACAACCACAGCGGCTGTATTTGGGTTTTGGGCTTTGGTTGGCCGCTACTTGTTTCCCAACAAAGGAAAAGACAAGTGACAACGGACGACGCCGTTGCCCGTCGACATCCCGTCCACCGCGACGAATCGGCCACCCCAACCCGCTACGGCTGTCGATAGAACGCCGTGTTCCGGTACGCGAAGATGGCCGGCCGTCCTTCGGCCTGGGCTTGTTCGCGGGTGTAGCGCACGCGGTCGATGCGCCGGCCGGCGTCGTCGTACAGTTCGATGGCCCGCGCCTCGTGATTGGCCAGCATGAGCGGGGCGATCGGCTGCACCCGCGTGGCCTCGCCCGGCCCCAATGTGCCGGAGAGGGTAAGCCGTGGGCGCAGGGTATCGCTGAGCGTCCAGCCGGCCAGGTTCACGGTCTCGTTGGACAGGTTGGCGATGGAGATCCACTCGCCCTCCCGCTCGGCGCCTTTCGGATTCACCAGGGCGGCGGCGATGAAGACGTCGACGTCATCGTCGGCGATCACGGTGCGGTCGCTCCCCGGTCCCACGATCTCGGACGGATCGTCCACCTCGCGCGCCTCGGGGAACTGGCTGTCCGGCAGGTCGCCGGCGGGCTGGTCAGCGCCCGGCGCGGGCTTCGTGAAGAACAGCGGGTTCGTTTGCGCCACGATGTCCGGGAACACCAGGCCGGTGCGCGCCTCGATCTCCGCCACCGTCACCTGATAGCGCTGGTTGTCATAACGCGTGCGGCCCCTCAGCGCGCCCAGGGCGATCTCCGCCAGCTCGGCCCTCACCCCCTCGCGCCCGCCCCAATCGGCCAGCGCGTCCGTGTCCTGTTCCAGGATGAACGCCCGCACCTCCAGGGCGCGGGCCGTGTTGCGGAAACAGACCACCTTGAAGAACGCCGACGGCACGGTGGCGAGGGGGCGGCCGTCCGGCTCCAGGCTGCGGACGAACGAATCGTAGATCGGACCGCTGAAGGAGCTGATGCGGCCGTCGGCGTCGAGGTCCAGGTCCTTGACCCAGTCCTCCAGGGCCAGCCATTCGTCCTGGTTGTAGCGGGCATGTTGGAGCGAAGCGTTCGAGTAGTAGAACGTCTCGTCCGAGGCCCGCTTGGCCTCCGCGTTGGAGTCCCCCCACGCGGCCGAGGTCCGCCGCGCCAGGTGACCCCGGTCCCACGGGTTGCTGTGGTAGTAGGCGTTGTCGAGTTGGAACTCGGCGCCGATTCGGCTGTCGATGCGCCACCGGTCCGACCGGCTGACCCCGCGCAGGCGGGTCTGATCGATGTTCAGCGCCGCGAACACCGCCGAGCGCCGGTGCGGCAGCCGATTCATGGCCACGGTGTAGTTCACGTAGTGGGCGAAGACCTCGGCATCGAGCGTCGGCGCGCGCAGAACGGCGCCGTCAAGGGCGGCCGAGAACCCCGGCAGCGGAATGGGCAGGTCGGCGCCCAGGAACAGCGGATCATAACCGGTCATGACACTCTCCCGTTCGGTGGTGTCCGGAGCGCCCGGCACCGGCGCGCGACGCCCGCCGCCTCCGCCCCGGTGGCTGTCAAGCTTCGCGGGTCGTTTCGGACCCGGTCAATCCTGGCTGTGTGAATTTTGCTCGTGTCCGCTGAAAACGGCCGTGTTGAACAGGCTGTTGTTTCGAATTAGCATCTTCTGATCCAAGGCTTGACAAGCCGCGCCCGGCTTGAAACCTTATTTCGCACCCGGCTTTTTCCGGGCAACGATACAACCACGTCTGGGCAAAGCGCTCAGGTGGAAGAAAGATACACCATCCAAACGGGGAGGTTACGAGATGGGTACACGACACAAGGGCCTCCGCCCCCTGGCGGCGGCCCTGGTGCTGGGGTGTGTCGCGATGGCGACGCCCGCCCTGGCCCAGTCCGACGACATGGCGGATCCAACCGTCGAGGTGATGGCCGGCGCCTGCACCTTCTGTCACGGGACTGATGGCAACGGCATCGGCGCCGCCATTCCGTCGATCACCGGGCTGCCGAGCGACCAGTTCATCTACATGATGGAGACCTACCAGGACGACTCCAACCCCTCGACGGTCATGGGCCGGATCGCGCGCGGCTACAGCGAGAGCCAGATCGAGGACCTGGCCGTGTACTTCGGCGACAAGCCGTTCGAACGCCCGGCGCAGCCGTGGATCGACGAGACCATGATCGCCGAGGGCAAGGAACTCGCCGCCGAATACTGCGAATCCTGCCACGAGAACGAGGGCCGCGACGGCGAGGGCGTGGGCATCCTCGCCGGCCAGAAGCTCCAGTACATGCGATTCTCGGTCGACGACTTCCTCAGCGGCGCCCGCGAGATGGAACGCCGTCAGGCGCGCAAGTTCCGCGACCTGATGGAGGACCACGGGGACGAGGGGTTCGAGAAGATCCTCAACTACTACGCCAGCGTGAAGTGAGGGAGGCGGCCATGAACACGACACGTCGCGGATTTCTCCGCACCACCGCCGCCGCCACCGTCGTCGGCGCGGTCGGCCTGCCCCACATCGCGCGCGCCGCGGCCCCCCGATTCGTCGTCGTCGGCGGCGGTCCGGCCGGCGCCACGGCCGCGAAGTACCTGAAGCGCTACGCGCCCGGGGCCACGGTCACCCTGATCGAGGCCAACCCGACCTACACCACCTGCTTCATGAGCAACGAGGTCATCGGCGGCGATCGCGACTTCGCGACGCTGCAGGTCGGCTACGAAGGCCTGGAAGCGCACGGTGTGACCGTCATGCACGATCTGGTCACGGGCATCGACCCGGACGCCAAGACCGTCGCCACCCAGGGCGGAGAGAGCGTTCAGTTCGACCGCTGCATCGTCGCGCCGGGCATCGACTTCAAGTACGACGCCATCGAGGGCTACTCGGCCGAGGCCGCCGAGGTCATGCCGCACGCCTGGAAGGCCGGTCCGCAGACCACCCTGCTGCGCAGCCAGTTGGAGGCCATGGAGGACGGCGGCACCGTGATCGTCGCCGCGCCGCCGAACCCGTTCCGCTGCCCGCCCGGCCCGTACGAGCGGATCTGCCTGATCGCCAACTACCTGAAGCAGCACAAGCCCAAATCCAAGATCATCGTGCTGGACGCCAAGGACAAGTTCTCCAAGATGCCGCTGTTCACGCAGGCCTGGGAGATGTTCTACGGCTACGGCACCGACAACAGCATGATCGAGTGGGTGTCGAAAGCCGACGGCGGCACCGTGACCGGCGTCAACCCGGAGACCATGGAGGTCACGGCGGTCGCCGGCTCCTTCAAGGGCGACGTCGTCAACATCATTCCGCCGCAGCACGCGGGGACCATCGCCCATACCGCCGGCTTGGTCGAGGACGGCTGGGCGCCGGTCAACAAGGGCACCTTCGAATCCCTGGTGGTGCCGGGCGTTCACGTGCTGGGCGACAGTTCGGTGGCCGCGTCCATGCCCAAGTCGGGCTCCAGCGCCAACTCCCAGGGCAAGGCGCTGGCCGCCGGCGCCCTGGCGCTGGCCATGGACCAGGAACCGCCCGTCCCGCACCTGGCCAACGCCTGCTACTCCATCGGCGGGCCGGAGCACGGGTTCTCGGTCGCGGCGGTGTACAGCTACGACGACTTCGAGAATGCCCTGAAGCCGGTCGAAGGCTCCGGTGGTGTGTCGCCGATCGACGCCAGCCCCGAATCGCGGCGGCGCGAGTTGTTCTACGCCCACAGTTGGTTCGAGAACATCAAGGCGGACGCCTGGGGCTGACGGACCGGCCGGCCCGTCGGGCCATCGGCGCGCGGGGCCGCCTTGCCCGGAACGGCGGCCCCGAGGCGCCGGGTGAAGACACCTGGCGATCGGCCCCGGGCCTGATCGCCGCGTTTGTGCCGGGCCGGTGCCGTCGGCCCGGAGGGGTCGTCCCGACCGCATCGGCCGATCCCCCGATCTCGTACCGTCGTTGCCCGTGATCCAACCGACAGGAGGCCCGATGTCCGCGTCCGATCCGTCCGACAAGCCACGCCGGCGGGGTCTGTTCCGCTGGCTGTGGCGCAACCCGTTCGCCACGACAACCAGCACCACCATTTTCGTGCTCGGCCTCCTGGTTCTCATCGGCGGCGGCTATGGCGGGTTTACCGTCTTCGCCAAGGTGACCAACTCCAACGAGTTCTGCATCTCGTGCCACGAGATGGAGGTGGGGCCATACGCCGAATACAAGACGTCGATCCATTACGCGAACCGCACGGGAATGCGCGTGACGTGCGCCGACTGCCATGTTCCGCGCGACTTCTTCCCCAAGCTGTGGGCCAAGATCGTCGCCTCGAAGGACGTCTACCATCATCTGTTGGGCACGATCGATACGCCGGAAAAGTTCGAGGCGCACCGCCTGGAGATGGCCGAGCGCGTGTGGGCCAAGCTGGAGGCCACGCAGTCGCGCGAATGCCGCGAGTGCCATGACTTCGCCGCCATGGATCTGTTCGAGCAGGGCCGCCGCGCCGAGCTCAAGCACCCCGATGCCATGATGGAAGGCCGCCACTGCATCGAATGCCACAAGGGCGTCGTTCACGAACTGCCGGAAGGGTATGAAGGATGAGCCCCACGTCCCGCACCTCTCGCGCCGCTGGCGCCTTGCGCGCGTCCCGCGTCCTGTGGAGCGCCGTGGTCCTGCTGGCCGTCACCGCCGGCGTTCCCGTGGCTCCGGCATCGGCGGACGAGATCATCTCGTCCATCGCCCGGGGCGGACGCCTGTACGACGACTGGCGCACCGAACTGCAGGTGCGCGAGCGCCATATCTCGCACCTGCCGAAGCCCGAGATCCACGGCGCCGCCGCCGCCGGCGAAGGCCGCTGTGTGACCTGTCACGGCTGGGACTATCGCGGCAAGCACGGCCCCTCCGGCGGAACCGAGGTCGGCATCGCGGCGGCGGCCGGCGGCGATCCCGAGCGCGTCATCGCCCTGCTGGGTGACGAGACGCACGGCTACGGCACCTACATGGACGAAACCGACCTGCGCGACCTGGCCCTGTTCGTCACCCAGGGGCAGATGATCATGGACCAGTGGATCCACCCGGCCAGCCGGCGCGCCCGGGGCGACGCCGAGCGGGGCGAGGTGTATTTCCAGTCCATCTGCGCCGCCTGTCACGGCGCCGACGGCATGGATGTCACCGAGATGCCGCCGCTGGGCTCGTTCAGCCGCGCGCAGCCCTGGCACGCCCTGCACATCATGCTGAACGGCCACCCCAACGGCAGTATGCCGCCGCTGCGGGTGCTTGACCCGGCGGAACTGGCCGGCACCCTCGCCTACATGCAGACCCTGCCGAGCCGACCCGAGATCGCCGCCGTGGTGCGCGGCGGCCGCCTGTACGACACCTGGTACGAGGAGGCCGGCCGCACCGTCCCGGAGGGCTGGCACCCAGCCTGGCCCGAGGACCGGCGCGCCGAGGCCGAGGCCGCCGGCGGCGACGCCCTGGCCCGCGCGCAACGGGCAAGCTGGCGCTGCGCCAGTTGCCACGGCTGGGACTACCGGGGCATCAACGGCATCGCCATTGGCGGGTCGCCAGCGCCGTACACCGGCATCGACGGGATGGCCGGCGCCGAGCCGGCCGACATCGCCGCCATCCTCACCGACGAGACGCACGGGTACCAGAGGTTGCTGTCGGCGCGTGACATCGCCGACCTTGCGACCTTCGTCAGCCACGGCCAGATCGACATGGCGCCCCGCATTCATCCCGACACCGGCCACTTCCTGGCCGACGCCGCGATCTATGAGGGGCACTACCACACCGTCTGCGCCACCTGTCATGGCGCCGAGGGTCGCGCGGTGCGGACCATGTCGCCGCTCGGCCGAGCGGTCACGAGCCAGCCGCAGCGAGCGCTGCACAGCGTCTTCAACGGCCACCCGGGCGAGGACATGCCGCCGCTGCGCGCCATGGGGCTGGACACGGCCACCGGCATTCTTTCATTCGCCGAGACCCTGCCCGTTCACAAACGATGACCGGACGGACGGGCCCGCCCGTCCCCGACGTTGAAGGAACCCACCCATGTCCATCGATCGCATTGTTCTCGCCTTCGCCGGCACCGTGGTTCTGGTGACCGTGCTGATCGCCCTGTTCACCACCGCCACCTGGGTGCTGTGGATCACGGCCTTCGTCGGCGCCAACATGCTGCAGGCGGCGTTCACCGGCTTCTGCCCGCTGGCGCTGATCCTGAAGAAGATCGGCGTCAAGCCGGGCGTGGCGTTCGGTTAGGCCGCCTCTGGCCCGGGCGCGGCGATCCGGTTAGGGTGGCGCGCCCACGCCACCGCCGGATCGCCCGTTCATGCCCACCGTGTCCACCGCCTCCGCAACGCCCCGCGTCACCATCGTCACGGGCGCGGATGACCGTTATGCCCCCCTGGCCGAGGAACTGATCGCCTCCGTCCGCGCCCACCGGGCGCTGGACGGCATCGACCTGTCCCTGATCTCCACCGGCATGAGCCCGGAGACCGCCGAGCGCCTGCGCTCCCAGGTCGAGAACGTTGCCGACGGCCGTTGGAACATCGACACCGCAGGACGCCGCGCCGGCCAGCGCGACTGGCTCATGGCGCGGGTCAACAAGCTGTTCACGCGCGACTACTTCCCCGGATACGACGTCTATATCTGGATCGATGCCGACGCCTGGGTGTGCGACCCGGTGGCCATCGACTGGCTGCTGGCCGGCGTGCGCCGGGCCGGGCTCGCGGTGGGGTACGACGACACGCCGACGGGGCCGATCCCGGTGGACATCCGGACCCACATCGGCGGGATGGCGTTGGCCCGGACCTACTGCATGAAGCACGCCCGCCGTGCCCGCCTGGGCGCCGACACCGTGCGCCGGCTGGCCACCGTGCGGCCCTTCAACAACGGCGTCTTCGCCCTGGCCGGCGACGCCCCCCACTGGCCGGTGATCCAGGAGCACATGACCCGCATGGTCCGGCACGGCCGCATTTTCGGCTCCAACCAGATGGCCATCGTCATGGCGGTGCACCTGGACGGCCTGCCGGTGGCCATGATGCCGCACGCCTGCAACTACCTGGACATCCCGCGCGTGTGCGCCCGCACCGGCGCCTTCGTCGAGGCCGAGATCCCGCACCGCCCCGTGGGCATCCTGCATCTGGCCTCGCGCGATGCCATGCGCGCCGATGCCAGCGTCGAAATGGACCTGCTGGACACCGAGGACCGGCCTGTGCGCCGGTCGCTGCGCTACCGGCCGGAATATCTGTCCTCGGTCAGCCGATAGACCACGATCTCGGTGCCGAACGGATCGCCGACCGGATGGCGTGCCACCGCGTGCCAGTCGCCCAGGCCGAACGTATTCGAAACAACCCACGTCCCCGGCCCCGCCTCGCGGCGCAAACGCGCGGCCAGCCGGGACATGGCGCTGGCGTGCAGGTAGCAGACGATCAGCCCGGCCCTCGACAGGTCCACCCGGTGCAGGTCGGCCCGCCGGATCTCAAGGTTCGGCACACGCCCGGCCGCCACCCGCAGCCGCGCCACCGCCCAGGGCACCGGGGACAGCTCGACACCCACCACCCGGTGCGACGGATAGCGCGCGGCCAGCGCCAGCGCCAGCCCACCCCAGCCGCAGCCAAGCTCCAGAATCTCACCGGCTACGTCCCCCGGCTCCGGCGCCGCCGCCAGCAGCGCCGCGCGCGCCCGTGGCGAGGTCGGCCACGGCGGCGCGCCCAGCCGCAGCGTGTAGACGAACACCAACGCCACGGCGATCAGAACCGCCGTCAGCAGCGCCACCTCGCCGATCGACGCCACGCCCGCCTATTTGGCCTGGAACGCCGGCTTGCGCTTGGCCTTGAAGGCGGACACGCCCTCGACGTAGTCACTGGTGGACAGGAAGTCGTAACACTCGTCGAGTTCGCTTTCCGAGACCGGATGCGGCGTCACCAGCCGGCGCACGAACCGTTTGTGCCAGCGCGCCGCCAGGGGCGCGCCGAGGCCGATGCGCTCAACCACGCCGGCCAGGGTCTCGTCCAGCGCCTCCGGCTCGACCGCGTAGTTGACCAGGCCGGCGTGATAGGCCCAGTCGGCATCGTGGATCTTGCCTTCCAGCAGGATCTCGGCCGCGCGCGCCGGCCCGATGAGGCGCTGAATGGCCTCGATCTCCGGATAGGCCATGACCACGGAAATGCGCGAAATCGGCACGCCGAACCGCGACCGCGTGGTCGCCACCCGCAGGTCGGCCATGCACGCCAGTTCCAGCCCACCGCCGACGCACGCGCCGTCGATCCGCGCCACCACCGGCGCCGGGCACTCGCGCACCGCCTTCAGGGCGCGGCGCATGGTGATGTCGTACGTCTTGGCCTGCTCGGCGGTGGCCCGCACGGTGTCGAACTCGCCGATGTCGGCGCCCGCCGCGAAGGCCTTGCCGGCGCCCTGCAACACCACGCAGCGCAGGGCATCGTCCTCGGCCAGGATCTCGAACGCCTCGGAAAGCCCACGCCACATGGGCAGGTCGAGGGCGTTCAGCTTGTCCGGCTTGTTCAGGGTCACGGTGGCGACCAAGCCGGACTCGTCACGGCTGGTGAGAATGGCATCCGAAGACATGCGGACTCCCCTGCGGATGATGGGATGTGGGACGATGGCGGCGCCGTCGGGGCGATTGCGGTGGTCCCCTTATAGCCGCTAAACAAGGCGCCGACGAAACGGAAATCCACGTCCAGCCCCGCCGGAGATGTGCCCATGAACCCCGAGTCCACACCGCTGTCGGCTGCCCCGGCCCCCGGCGAGAGGTCTGACCGCCACGCCGACGCCGGGCGCCTGACCGCGCGCATCCTGCTGGAGACCGGGGCCGTCAACTTCCGGCCGCAGGAGCCCTATACCCTGACGGCGGGATGGGCCAGCCCGGTCTACATCGACTGCCGCCGCCTGATCTCGTTCCCGCGCGCCCGCCGACGCCTGACCGCCATGGCCAAGGACCTGCTGGAGCGCGACGCCGGGTTCGAGGCCTTCGATGCCGTCGCCGGCGGCGAGACGGCCGGCATCCCCTATGCCGCGTGGCTGGCCGACGCCCTGGACCTGCCCATGCTGTACGTGCGCAAGACGCCCAAGGGCTTCGGCCGCATGGCGCAGATCGAGGGTACGTTCCGCGACGGCACTCGCGTGTTGCTGGTCGAGGACCTGGCCACCGACGGCGGATCCAAACGGGTGTTCTGCGACGCACTGCGCACCGCCGGCGCCGAGGTGCGGCACACATTCGTCGTGTTCTTCTACGGCGTCTTCCCCGGCGCACAGGAGACCCTGGCGCAGGCGGACCTGCGCCTGCACTTCCTGGCCACCTGGTGGGACGTGCTGGAGGAGGCCGAGCGCCAGCAGGCCTTCGCCCCCGAGGCGATCGAGGGTGTGCGCGCCTTCCTGAACGATCCGATCGGCTGGTCCGAATCCCGGGGCGGCCGGGGCCACGCGGAATAATCCGTCCGCGCGCGGCCCGCCGGCTTGTGCGGCCGGACAGGACTCCCGATTTCTTACGAGATGACAACGATCACGGCGCGGGCGATCGCGGACCAACCGCGACGCCCCGTCGTGTCCGACGCCGACACGCGCCGGCGTTGGAACAGGGAGGGAGGGAGACCGTCCATGCAAAGCCCCCGCGACCCCGCGCCCCCGTCTACCCAGAAACCGTCCACCGAGGACCCGGCCACCAAGGAACCATCCCGCTCCGGCTTTCCCCTCGCCGAGCGGGTCAACACCCTGACGATGGACGACCCGTGGACCTGGCTGGCCGCCGGCTGGCG
This sequence comes from uncultured Rhodospira sp., assembly GCF_937138205.1. GTDB lineage: Bacteria > Pseudomonadota > Alphaproteobacteria > Rhodospirillales > Rhodospirillaceae > Rhodospira. Next base: position 13,832 of record NZ_CAKZOT010000025.1, read on the forward strand.
CGACCTTGTCGCCGCCTGGCCGCTGAGCCTGGGCCTGGGTGCCCTGTTCACCCTGCTCGGCCTGTGCGTGACCGTGGGTCTGTGGCTGGCCGAGTTGCCCTACCTCATCACCTCGGCCACGGCCGGGTTCCTGCTGGTCTCGCCGGGACTCGCCCTGGGCTATTACGAGATAAGCCGGCGCATCGAGGCGGGCGAGACACCGACGCTGGGCATGACCCTGACCGCGTGGCGGGCGAACCCGTTCCACATCCTGACCATCGGCGTGGCGCTGATGTTCCTGCTGATGATCTGGTTGCGGTTCGCGGCGCTGATCTTCGCCATCTTCTTCCCCTACGTGAACATGTCGTGGGGCAGTATGCTGAACCAGACCCTGTCGCCCGATGGGCTGGTGTTCCTGGCCGTCGGGTCGGTGGTGGGCGCCGTGTTCGCCGCCATCGCCTTCATCGGCGCGGCCTTTTCCATTCCCATGATGCTGGACCGCAAGGTCGACGCGGTCGAGGCCGTGCTGACCAGCATCGTCGCCGTGCTCCGGAACTGGAAGGTGATGCTGCTGTGGGCCGGCCTGATCGTGGTGTTCACCGAGGCTGGCCTGATGACCGGCCTGATCGGCGTGGCGGTCACGCTGCCGCTGATCGGGCACGCGACGTGGCACGCCTACCGGGCGACGGTGCGGGCGCCGGGAGGCGCGTGAGCCCGCGCGCCATCCTGTTTCGCTGTGTTATCAATTCTTCACAGGGCCGCAATCGGACTGTCCCCGCCGCGCCCTACACTGGGATCCTGTCCACCACGTCAGGAGAGTCCCATGCGTCCGATTGCCACAGCCGCGCTCGTCCTGGGCCTGACCGCCGGTGCCGCCCCGGCCCACGCCGAGGCGCCCGTGTTCAGCGACTCCGCCTTCAGCTTCGTCGCCCTGGGCGACATGCCCTACGGCGACGCCGCGCAGACCGCCTATGAGCGCCTGATCGACCGGGTCAACAGGATCGATCCGGCGTTCACCCTCCACGTCGGCGACATCAAGGGCGGCGGCTCGGACTGCTCCGACGACCGCTTCCAGGTCGAGTACGACAACTTTATGCGCTACGAGGGCGCCATCGTCTACACGCCGGGCGACAACGAGTGGACCGACTGCCACCGCGCGTCGGCCGGCGGCTATGACCCGCTGGAACGCCTCGCCGCCGTGCGGGCCACGTTCTTCCCCGAACCCAAGAGCCTGGGCCAAACCCCAATTGAAGTGACCCGTCAGGCCGACGCCTCCGATTTCTCCGACATGGTCGAGAACGCGGTCTGGCAACACGGCGGCGTGACCTTCGGCACCGTCCATGTCGTCGGCTCCAACAACAACTTCGAGGTCCGCTCGCCGGCCGCCGTCGAGGAATTCTTTGCCCGCGACGAGGCCAACCAGGCCTGGATCAAACACATCTTCGAGACCGCCACGGAGGCCGACAGCGCCGCCGTGGTCATCGCCATGCAGGCCGACATGTTCTGGGGCGACCTGAACCGCTCCAGCGGGTTCACCGGCACCATGGAGACCCTGCAGGCCGAGGGCGAGGCGTTCGCCAAGCCGGTCCTGCTGGTCTACGGCGACTCCCACCAACTGGAGATCGATCAGCCGTTCCGCGGCGAAGGCGGTGGACGCATCGACACCATGACGGCGTTGCAGGTGCACGGCGCGGGGGACGTCCACGCCATCCGCGTGGTGGTCGATCCGACCCTGCCGGGCGTGTTCGGGTTCGTGCCGGTCTACGAGCCGGACAACCTGCGGACGCGGTAATTCCCGTTCGACAATACTTTGACCGATCAACAAATCCGTAGGGTGCGCTCGACGGCCGCGTAAGCGGCCGGCAGCGCACCAATTGACCGCGCAACGGTGCGTTGCCCGCCTCCCCGGCGCCCGCCCAGCGGGCGTCCAATGATTATGGGCGGTGCCGCGAAGCAGCGCCGGGGAGGCGGTCGAACGCACCCTACGGATCGCTGGAGATCGATCTGGTCGATCCGGGGTTGCCCAACAATGCGACTCTGCTACCGCGCCATCACGATCCTGGGGGCCTCGTCGGTCAGGCTGCGGATCACCCAGTCGTAATAGACGAACCCGTTCGGCCCATCCTGGCGGTTCTGGGCGTTGTGCTGGATCACGTCATTATTGGTGACCACCCGCATCTTGCCGCGCGTATCCATGCCGGCGGCGAGCAGGTGCTCCTTGTTCTCGTCGGAGATGCCGTGGGTGCGCACGACCAGCAGGCCGTCGGCGCGCGAGATGATGGCGATGACCCGGGCGTTGGAGCGCAGGAAGTAGTAACTCTCGTCGCCATCGACCCGCCCCGACGTCTGATAGAACACGCGGAAACGGCCCGCCCCCTCGTGCTCGACCGTCTCGAAGCCGGGATAGCGGACCAAGTCGCGGCGGATGTTCTCCACCTTCTCGGCGATCTCGGCCTCGGTCAGTTCGCCCCGGCGGATGCCGCGCCACAGCGGCGCCCAGGTCAGGGTGCCCTTGTACGTCAGGCCGAACTCGCCGGCCCGGTTGATCCGCACCTCGGCCAGGAAGTCATCGGGCACATAGCAACTGGCGACCAGCGGTACCAGCAGCAGGACGACCGTCAGGGCGCGCAGCCACGCCCTCAGCCCACCACGCCCTTGGCGTCTTGCCATAGCGCTTCCATCTCCTCCAGCGACGCATCCGCCGGCGCGCGGCCGCACTCGGCCAGCCGGGATTCCAGATGGCGGAAGCGGCGTTCGAACTTGGCGTTGGTGTGCCGCAACGCCGATTCGGCATCCACCGACAGCTTACGGGCGAGCTGGACGCAGGTAAACATCAGGTCGCCGACCTCGTCCAACAGGCGGTCCTGCGGCGCGCCGGCGTTGACCTCGGCGCGGACCTCGTCCAGTTCCTCCTGCACCTTGTCGATCAGGCGGTTGGGGTCGGGCCAGTCGAAGCCGACCCGGGCCACGCGGTTGCCCATTTTCTGCGAGCGCGTGGTGGCCGGCAGGCCGACGGTCAGGCCGTCCAGCACGCCGTGATGCGCCTTCCCGGCCCGTTCGCGGGCTTTTTGCGCCTCCCAGGCGGCGGTCTGGGCGTCGGCGTCCTCGATGGTCTCGTCGCCGAACACGTGGGGATGGCGCCGCACCAGCTTGTCCGAGATGGCCGCCACTACGTCGGGAAAGGCGAAATGGCCCGCCTCCTCGGCCATGCGGGCGTGAAAGACGACCTGGAGCAGCAGATCGCCCAGTTCGTCCTTCAGGTCGGGCATGGCACCGCGCTCGATGGCGTCGGCGACCTCGTAGGCTTCCTCCAGCGTGTGCGGGGCGATGGTGGCGAACGTCTGCTCGACGTCCCACGGGCAGCCGCCGTCCGGGTCGCGCAGCCGGGCCATGAGGGCGAGCAGGCGGGCGATGTCGCCGGCCCGGGCCGTATCGTCAAGGCGATGATCGGTCATGGCCCCTGGGGTAGCCGCTTCCCCGCGGCGGCGCAAGGGCGACTCCGCCCCTGTTCGCACGCGCGAACGGCGTCTTCAGGGGAATCGGGTGAACGGGTCATGCCGTGACGACGCTTGCGAGGTAGTCGT
>NZ_CAKZOT010000026.1 GCF_937138205.1 uncultured Rhodospira sp.
ATGTCGCGCGAGGCGTCCGGCGACGGGCGTCCCAGATGAATGGCCATCCATCGCGCTTCGGAGCGATCCGGGGCGCGGGGACAGAACCCGGCTTACAGGCCATCTGACGCTAGACTTCATGGGGACGGCCGGCATGGGTTTTTTGGCACTTGTGTTCGTGTCCATGCTGTGGGGCTCGTCCTTTCTGATCATCAAGATCGTCGCCGGAACGTTCGATCCGCTGACCATCGCCGCCGGACGGCTCGCCGTGGCGGCGGTCTGCATGATGGCGGTGGCCGCGGCCGTCGGTGCCCAGCTGCCCCGGGACCTGGGCACGTGGCTTTGGCTGCTCGTCCTGGCGGCCGTGGGGCAGATGGCGCCGTTCTTCCTGCTCGGCATGAGCGGTCACCTGACCAGCAGCGTCAACATGGCGACGATGATGGCCGCGTCACCGCTGTGTACGCTTTTTCTGGGGATGCTGTTCCCGTCGCTGCGGGAGCCACGCGGCCTTCGCACCTGGCTCGGCATTCTGGTGGGTCTGGGCGGCGTGCTCCTGGTCCTCGGCGTTCCCGCGAGCGACGGCGCCGGCTGGACGGACTGGGCCGGCAAGGGCCTGGCCGGGCTCGCCGCCGCCGGCTACGCCCTGGGCGCTTTGATCTCGCGGCGGCTCGCGGGCCGGGTCGGGCTGACCGCGACGGTGGCCATGACCCTGACGATATCGGCCGGCGTGCTGGGGGTGGTGTGGGGGATCACCGAGGCGCCCGGGATGCTCGGGTCCGGCCCGCCCGAGGCCGGGCCACTTGCGGCTCTGGTGCTTCTTGGGGCCACCAACACGGCCCTGGCGTACGTCGTGTACTATTGGCTGGTGCGTCACGAAGGGGCGACGTTCGCCGCGTTGCACAACTATCTCGTTCCGGCCTTCGGGGTCGTATTGGGGGCCTTGGTCCTCGGCGAGGTCATGGCGCCGACGTCGCTGATCGGTCTCGCGGTCATTCTGGCTGGCGTGGCGATCGTGCGGGGCGTGGGACTTGGCCCCGCGCGGTGGCTTTCCGTGCCGCGTCCGTCGGGCCGGTAATACCGTCCGACGAATGAACTGACTTCATTCGTCGGACGGCCGGCGCGCCTCTGGCATCGCTTCGCGATGCCAGCTTTAACCAAAATGGGGCCGGCGCCCACGGCGCCGCTTCGCGGCGCCGACAAAGTTTGGCCGCCCTTTGGGCGGCCGGGGCCGCGGAGCCGCGCGCCCCTTTGGGGCGCTGCGGCGAGAAAAACAAAGACTCAACAACGCCGGTGGGGCGTCGTGACGGCCGAACGAGTCAATTCTATCGTCGGGCGGAATAAGGGAACGAGCCCCGGTCATACGGGATTCGGATGAATGATTCGGGTTCGGAGTGTGCCGCCCATCTCTTCCCCCGGGAGGCAATCATATTCACAATTCTTTTCCCGCCAAGCTGGGGTTGACGGCCCAGACGGAAAGTGATCCGTCATTGCGAACCCTCCTCGCAAGACGAGGGTGAAGCAATACAGAGCGTATAACGCAAATATCCGCCCTGGATTGCTTGGTCGCTTCTTTCCTCACAATGACAAACAGAAACACGTTGTATGAATCAGATAGACCCCGCGCCCAGGATGATCCCCAGCCGCAGCGTCGCCATCAGACGCGCCGCCGCCCGCTCGATCAGATCCGGACCGTTGGCCATGGCCTCGGCCAGGGTCATCGGCCGGTCGACAATGGGCAGGACCGCCGCCAAGCCGGCCTGTCGGAATGTGGCCAGCTCCCCGTCGATGGACCCGGCGAAGGCGATGGTGGGGACCCCCGCCGCCTGGGCCATGCGGGCAATGCTGACCGGCACCTTTCCGACCAGGGACTGGGCATCCAGGCGGCCTTCACCCGTGATCACCAGATCGGCGCCGGCGATGCGCGCCTTCAGGTCGGCGATGTCGGAGATCAGGGTGAAACCGTCGCGGACCTCCACCCCTTCCAGGACCGAGCGCAGCAGATAGCCGACCCCCCCGGCGGCGCCGCTGCCGGCGTCGTCGCGCCGGTCCACGCCGGTGGTGCGCACGACCACATCGGCGAACCGTGCCATGCCGGCCTCGAAGGCCTCGATCTCGTCCGCCGTCACCCCCTTCTGCGGGCCGAACACGGCGATCGCTCCTTCGGGACCCAGCAGCGGGCTGGAGACGTCCGACGCGATGGTCAGACGCAGGGAGCGGACACGCGCATCAAGCCCGGACAGATCCATCGCTGTGGTGTGGCCGAGGGCTCCACCCGCGCCGCGCACTGGCTGGCCCTGGCCATCCAGGAACCGCGCGCCGAGCGCCGCCAGCAGGCCAGTGCCGCCATCAACGGTCGCGCTGCCCCCCAGGCCAAGGATCACGTGTTCGGCGCCGCGCTCCAGCGCATCCTGGATCAGGTCGCCGGTGCCGCCGGTCGAGGCCGCGTGCGGGTTGAGCGCGCCGCCCATCAGCGGCAGTCCGGACGCCGCCGCCAGTTCGATGACCGCCAGCCGCCGCGCGGCGACCCAGCCGTAAGCGGCGGCCACCGGTCGGTCGAGCGGATCGCGCGCGGTGACGGTGACGATCTCGCCGCCGAGCAGGCCGGTCACCGCCTCGACGGTGCCCTCGCCGCCATCGGCCATGGGCACGAGCGATGTCTCGATCGTGTCGCCGACCCTGTGCAGACCGGCCTCGATGGCCCGCGCGACGCACAGGCTGGTGGCGGATCCCTTGAACGAGTCCGGGGCGATGACGACCCTCATGGCACCGATCTCCTGGCAGCACCGCGACGTCGGAGTATGCCCCATCCGCCGCCCCGCGCCAGCCCTCTCCCTCAGACCACGCAACCGCGCCGGCACGCCGACCGATCCCAATGTTTATGATGGGTATTTCCGCTTCCCAGTCCACAAAATAAGGTGGCGTCTTTCCAGGTGTCGGCGGCCAGGTGTCGGCGGAAGGTGGGGCACGAGCTATGCCCGATTGTGGGCGACGGCTTGGTTGTAAACCGGCTCGGCAAATTGACTCGTAATAGGCAGGGGGGCATTCCACGTAACATATTGAAAGTTATTAACTTCTCCGCCAGCGACAGGTATCAGCCGACGCGCATGTTTCCAGGCTGACGCAGCCAAATGGCGTTGTGCCGCCCGGCGAAGTCGGCCAAGCCCTGGCGCAGGTCCTCAATGGCGGCGAAGTGGGTGACCCACAGCAGTTGCTCCTTCAGGGTTCGGATTCCCGTCTCACGCAAGCACGATGCATTCGGCCCTTTTTAGTTGCGTCTGGGTCGATTGTAATATTAGAATGGGATATTCCACAAGTCAAAGAACGAGTTACTGGCTTTGGTCGAGAAATGGGAAAGAATGCAAGTAATGATGTGCTATCGATCACCCTGGACAAGGAACTGAAAGCATCGCGGAGTAGTGGGATGGCCTCGGTGCCGTTTCACAATCCACCTGTCGCCGGGTCGAAATAACACCGCCCAGCTCTATAGGATGTAGGGGACGGTTGGATTTTGAGACGGATCCGGCTGGGGACCGGCGTGGGGACTGGATCTTTAACGGCCGCAGCTTTGGAAGAGGTCCAAATCAGGTGGTTCGAAATGGGCAGACGAGGCCCCAGAGGCAAGCACGATGCGTCCCTGGCGGGCGATTGTCCTGGGTCGGCGTCGGATACCCCAGATGTGACCCCAGATGTTACCCCAGTCCTTTCAACGGCCCTTGCCCAAAAAAAGCAAAACCCCCGAAAGGCGTTACCTTTCAGGGGCTTAGAAATGGTGCCCAGGGACAGATTCGAACTGCCGACACGGGGATTTTCAGTCCCCTGCTCTACCAACTGAGCTACCTGGGCGCCGGGGCCGATCCGGACAGCGGAGCGGCGGGCTCGCGACGCCGGAGCGCCGTGGGGACGCTTTCTTATGGGAATTCCCCGGCGCTGTCAAATACGGTTTCATCCCTGTGACGATGGCGCGGACTCCGGGGCGGGCTCGCCGCCCGGTCCGCCCCCGTACGGCGGTCGCGCAGGGTCGCGGTCGTCGGCATCGGCCGCGCTGTCCCATGTGCGGTCACGGCCGGGGTCGCGGCCTTGGTCCGGTGTCGTCTGGTCGATGACCGCGCGGAGCGGCGACGGCAGGCGCGGGGCCGCCTTTTGCATCGCCCGGTCCAGCGCCGGCAGGCGGGTGCGGGTCCAGCGGATCGCCGAGCGGGCCGCATGGGACTCTTGGGCCAACAGGACCAAGCCGAGGGCGATGAGGATGAGCCCGACGGGGATCGGCATCGGCCACGTGATCAGGCCCGCCACCAGCAAGACAAGTCCGCCACCGACGCGGGCGGCGCGGTGCACCGGGTGGCGCCGCTTGGGCGGTCCGTCCGCACTGTCCGGGGCGTCCGCGCCATCGGCGGCGGGCGGTTCGGGATCGGGTGGCGTCATCATAGCCCGTGATATGGCTCGGCCCCCGCCGGCCGCAAGGGACAAAGACGCGGCCGGATCACAGCAGCTTGAGCGCCAGGAACCCACCGAGCAGCAGCACGAACCCCAGCGTCACCAGAAGCCCCAGGCGCCGCTCGATGAAGGCCCGCACAGGATCGCCCCAGGCCCACAGCAACGCCGCGACCAGGAAAAACCGCGCCCCGCGCGACAACACCGAGGCGATGCCGAACACCCACGGGTCGAGTTGGGTGACGCCGCTGGCAATGGTGATCACCTTGTAGGGGATGGGCGTCACACCGCCCGCCGCCACGATCCATGCGCCCCATTCGTTGTACAGCGCCTGGAACGCCTCGAAGCGGTCCAGGTAGCCGTAGACCTCCAGAATCGGCTGGCCCACGACTTCGAACAGGAACAGGCCGATGCCGTACCCGGCGAACCCGCCCGCCACGCTGGCCAGGGTACAGACGCCCGCGATCAGCCACGCCTGGCGCGGCCGTGCCAGGACCATGGGAATCAGCAGGACATCCGGCGGAATGGGAAAGACCGAGCTTTCGAGAAACGAGACGACGGCCAGCGCCGCCAAGGCGTAGCGGGTCGCCGCCAGCCGCATGGTCCAGTCGTAGGTCTTGCGTAGCACCGCCGCCCCCCTGTGTCCCGCCGCCCGATCGCGCCAGCGGCCCAGCGGTTCTAGCAGGCGCCCCGGCGCCGGGCAACGGAGCCGCAGCGTGTCAACCGGGCCGGCGGCGCAGCCAGTGCCGGAACAGACTCTCGCCCTCGGTGCGCTGCGCCACAAGCTCGGCGGCCCCCTGGGCGCTGAACCGGCGCATGTCCTCCACGCTGGCCGGGTCACTGGCGACGACCTCCAGCACCTGCCCCGGGGCCATGCCGCGCAGCGTCTTCTGGGCGCGCAGCACCGGCAGCGGGCAGCGCAGGTCGCGCGCGTCGAGGGTCTGATCCGGCTCCGGGGGCGCGTCGCCGGACTCGGGGGCAGCGGCGGGCAGCGGACGCGGTTCACTCATGAGGACGGGCACTTTCGCACGGGTTCGGGACGCCGAAAGGGTCGGGGCTTGCGAAACTATATCGAACGGAGCATAACGAAAGGCAAGGGGGTGTCAAAAGAAGGGGGTGCGCCTCCGCCAAAAGCTTGACCCCGTTTTTCATTCGAACAATATTAAACTAGTGAGATGGGGTCGGCTGATCCAGCGGCACCCGGTCAACGTCCAACCATGGCCGTCCAAGGCCAACCGCGTCAACGGTCTGGGCGGAACGGATCGGACGGCCAGACGGACAGGCGCAACGGATCCAACAAAAGGGCCGATGTCGTCTTGGCATCCGCCCCCGGACGCGAGGTCACGCCGATGTTCGACAGCCTCCCGGACCCCAGATCGCTGATCCAGCAGAGCCCCCCTGTGCACCTGGTGACGGCGGCCGTGGCGCTCGCCTGGTACACGGCGGACTCCGCGGTGATCATCGATGTCCGCGAGCGGTTCGAACGCGCGCTTGAACACGTTCCGGGAACCCTCCTGCGGCCCCTGTCGACGTTCGATCCCTACCAAAGCCCACCGACCCATGGCCGCCGTTTGCTCCTCATGTGCGCCGTCGGCGTCCGCTGCGAGCCGGCCGCGCTGGCGCTCGTGCAGGCGGGTCACCCTGGCCCGGTCTACCGAGTCGAGGGCGGACTCAGCGCCTGGTGCCGGGCCGGCGGCCCCGTCATGGTCGGATCCTCGGCGTGAGCCCGCACATCCACGCCCACACCGTAGGGCCTTGAACGGTCTCATTTTAAGGTTTTGTGGCAGCTCGGTGGCATCTCTGTGACAGCCTGCCCGACAACAAGCTGTTTGCACGACCGCGATGGCCCGTGGACAATATGGGGTTACGTGACTTCGCTGGCCGTGGGCCGGTCGGGGTTGCCGAGCGCCGTGTACCCTGGCTTCCGTCAACGGGAGCCATCCCGATCCCGAAAACGGGCGGGACGCGGCGTCGCTGTCCCAGGGGATCGCTTTGGGCCATATGGATGAGGGGGCAGGACGCCCATCCTGCGGCGAGGTCCGGGACGAGCGGGAGGGAGGAACCGCCATGCTCTTCAGCACTGTCCTGCGCCAGGAGGAGGTTCACGCCTCCTCGACCGTCAGCCCCGACCACCGCACCTTCCTGGTGGTCGTCGACCAATCTGCCGAGATGCGGGCCGCCCTGCGCTTCGCCTGCCGTCGCGCCACCGCCACGGGGGGACACGTCGCGCTTCTGCACGTCAGCCAGCCGACCGAGTTCGAACACTGGATGTTCGTCGGCAAGCGGATGCGCGACGAGGCCCGCGAGAGCGCCGAGGGGCTGCTGCAGCGCAATGCGTCGCTCGTCAACCGCATGACCGGGCACATGCCGGCCCTGTTCGTGCGCGAGGGCGACCAGACCGACGAACTGCTCGACCTGCTGGACGAGGAGCCGAACATCTCCATCGTCGTGCTGGCCACCAGTGCCGGCCCGAAGGGACCCGGACCGTTGGTCACGGCCCTGACGGGCAAGCACGCGCACCGGCTACGGGTGCCGTTGACCCTGGTGCCGGGCGGCCTGACGGACGCGGAGATCGACGATTTGGCGTGATGGAGGCGAGAAGCGGGCTTACGCGCCGCCACTCATCTCCAGGAACTCGGCCTCGCTGAGTGTCGTGACGCCCAGGTCGCGCGCCTTGGCGGCCTTGCCGCCGGCGTCGGCGCCGACGACCACATAGTCCGTCTTGGCCGAGACACTCCCGGTGACCTTGGCGCCCAGGGTCTGGGCGCGGGCCTTGGCCTCGGCGCGCGAAAGGGTCTCCAGCGTGCCGGTGAACACGACGGTCTTGCCGGCCAGTGGGCTGTCGCCGGCCGTCTCGGCGCGCTCGAACGGCCGCACGTCAAGCTGCGCGGCCAGATCGTCCAGCACCGTCTGGTTATGGTCCTCGTGGAAGAAGGCGAGGATGTCCCGGGCCACGCTGGTGCCCACGTCGTTGATGTTGACCAGGGCCTTGTAGGCGTCGGAGTCCGGGTCCTGGGCTTCGGCCATGGCGGCGCGCAAGGCCTCCAACGAGCCGTAGTGCCCGGCCAGCAACCGGGCCGTGGCTTGGCCCACCTGCCGGATGCCAAGGGCGTAAATGAACCGGTCCAGGCTGATGACGCGGCGGTCGTTGATGGACCGGAACAGGTTGCGCGCCGAGGTCTCGCCCCAACCCTCGCGCGCCTTGATGCGGTCGGCCGCCGTCTCCTCCAGCCGGAAGATGTCGCCCGGACCCTGGATCAGCCCGTCCTGAAAGAACGCCTCGACCGCCTTGGACCCCAGCCCCTCGATGTCGAACGCATTGCGGGAGACGAAGTGCTTCAGCCGCTCGACCGCCTGCGCCGGGCAGATCAGCCCGCCGGAGCAGCGGCGCACCGCCTCGCCCTCGGGGCGCGGCGCCTCGGACCCGCACACGGGGCAATGGTCGGGAAAGGCGAAGGGCGCGGCGTCGTCGGGCCGCGCCTCCAGGACCACGGACACCACCTGGGGGATGACGTCGCCGGCGCGCTGGATGATGACCGTGTCGCCCGCGCGGATATCTTTGCGGCGGATTTCGTCCTCGTTGTGCAGGGTGGCGCGCGCGACGACGACGCCGCCCACCGTCACCGGGTCCAGCCGCGCCACCGGGGTCAACGCGCCGGTGCGGCCGACCTGAACCTCAATGGACCGCAGCACCGTGCGCGCCTGCTCGGCCGGGAACTTGTGCGCCGTCGCCCAGCGCGGCGCCCGGCTGACGAAGCCCAGCCGCTTCTGCCAGTCCACCCGGTCGACCTTGTAGACCACACCGTCGATGTCATAGGGCAGGTCCGCCCGGCGCGCGGCGAGATCGTCATAGGCCGCCAGCGCCGCCTCGACATCCTCGCACAGCCGCGTTTCCGGATTGACCGGCAGGCCCCAGGCGCGCAGCCGGTCGAGAAAATCATGGTGGCTGGCCACCTCCAGCCCCCGCACCTCGCCCCAGGAATAGGCGAACAGTCGCAAGGGCCGTGTCGCGGTGACCTCGGGGTTCTTCTGCCGCAGCGACCCGGCCGCCGCGTTGCGCGGATTGGCGGGCGGCTTCTTCTCGCCGGCCTCGACCTGACGCTCCCGGAAGGCCAGGAAGTCGTCGCGCGTCATGTAGACTTCGCCCCTGATCTCGACCACCGGCGGCGGTTCGTCCGTGGCCAAGCGGTCGGGCACGTCGTCCAGGGTGCGGATGTTGGCGGTGATGTCCTCGCCCTCGGTGCCGTCGCCGCGTGTGGCCGCCTGCACCAGCCGGCCATCCTCGTAGCGCAGAGAGACCGACAGGCCGTCGATCTTCGGTTCCGCCACCAGGGCCAGGGGCTCGTCGTCGGCCAGCTTCAGGAACCGGCGGATGCCGGCGGCGAATTCGGCCACCTCGGCGCGCTCGAACACGTTGCCCAGCGACAGCATGGGCACGCGGTGGGCGACCTTGCCGAAGCCCGGGGCCGGCGCCGCGCCCACCCGCCGCGACGGGCTGTCGTCGCGCACCAGATCGGGGAAGCGCGCCTCGATGGCGGCATTGCGCCGCACCAGGGCGTCATAGGCGGCGTCGCTGATCTCCGGCGCGGCCTGCTGGTGATACAGCGCGTCGTGGCGCGCGATCTCCTCGGCCAGCCGCGCCAGTTCGGCGGTGGCCTCCATCGGCGTCAGGTCGTCCGGGTCTTTGGAATTGGGCGTGGGGGCAGTCATGACCGGGGCGGGACCAGGGTCACCTCCAGCGGGGCCAGACCGCCGACCAGGGCCACCAGATGATCGCCTGGCCCGCACGCCCCGACGCCGGCCGGCGTGCCGGTGAAGATCAGGTCGCCGGCTTGTAGGTCCCACAACCCGGACAGGTGATGGATGATCTCCGGCACCGACCAGATCATCTGCGACAGGTCGCCGTTCTGCCGCATCGTGCCGTTGACCGTCAGCCGAATCGGGCCGTGCGTCAGGTGGCCATCCAGGCTTTCCAGCGGCGAAAGAACACCGACCGGGGCGCCCAGGTCGAAGCCCTTGGCGGCGTCCCACGGCTCGCCGGCCTTCTTGGCCTTGGCCTGAAGGTCGCGGCGCGTCAGGTCGATGCCCACGGCGTAGCCGTACACGGCGTCGAGGGCGCGGGCCGTGGGGATGCCGCGCCCGCCGCCCTTCAGGGCGACCACCAGTTCGACCTCGTGGTGCAGTTCGGCCGTGGCGGGGGGATAGGGCACCTCACCGCCCTCCGGCAACACGGTGTCCGCCGGCTTGGTGAAGAACACGGGCGGGCTGCGGGTCGGGTCCTCCCCCATCTCGCGCGTATGGTCCGCGTAGTTGCGGCCGACGCAGAACACGCGGCGCACGGGGAATCGGCCTGTCTCGCCCGCCACCGGCAGGCTGGTGCGGGGATGGGGGGGAATGACGAACTCGGACATGACGGCACCCCTTGCTGAAGTCGACGCACCTTAATCCAGTCCCCGGCGAAACGGAAACCGTTCGCGTCGGGTTCCGTGGCGACCCCATTGCGGCCATCGTTTCGGGTGCGGGCTGGCTTGACAAGCGGGCCCGAGCCCATCCGTTCATTCAAGACACAGCGGCCCGCCTCGATCCGGGGGCGGGCCGTTAGCGGTTCGCGATCATGCCGCCGATCACCGCGCCGTCTGGCCGAACAGAACCTTGCGCGCGTCGTCGCTGGCCGGATTGAAGTCCTTTCGCCACGCCTCGCCGACGCGCCGCCCCTTCTCCACCGGCGGGCGGGCGGCGATCTCGTGGAACCAGCGTTTCAGGTGCGGGAAATCGTCCAGGGTCTGCCCCTGGCGATCGTGCGGCACCACCCACGTCCACGAGGCGATGTCGGCGATGGAATAGTCGTCGCCGGCCAAGTAGGGCACCTGGCCCAGCCGCGTGTTCATCACGCCGTAGAGGCGGTTGACCTCCTTGGTATAGCGCTCGATGGCGTAGGGCACCTGCTCCGGCGCGTACTGGCGGAAATGGTGGGCCTGACCGGCCATCGGCCCCAGGCCGCCGATCTGCCAGTGCAGCCATTCATTGACCCGCACGCGGCCGCGCAGGTCGGTGGGCAGAAAACGGCCGTGCTTGTCGGCCAGATAGGTCAGGATGGCGCCGGATTCGAACACACTGAGCGGTTCGCCACCGTCGGCCGGCTCTGAATCGATGATCGCCGGCATCCGGTTGTTGGGCGAGATGGCCAGGAACTCCGGCGTGAACTGCTCGCCCTTGGTGATGTTGATCGGGTGGACCGTGTAGGGAACGCCCAGTTCCTCCAGCAGGATGGTCACCTTCAGGCCGTTGGGTGTGGGCCAGAAATACAGGTCGATCATGGAACCTCAGCACGTGTGGATGGCCTGCGCGGCGTGGCCTTCCACATGGGACCGCAGAGGCGGGCCGCAAGGGCCGCGGGGCCCGCGCCGCTCCGGCGGAGGCGCCGGCTTACTGACACTCGCTGGTGATGGCTTCGTGCGCGTTGGTGAAGCCCATTAGCGAGTAAGTGTCGGTGGTCCGCGTGCCGCGCGACGAGGTGCCGACCACGGTCATCCGGCCGCCGGCCTTCATGGCGCTGACCAGCTTGGCGTCGTCCTCGTCATAGGCCCAGGCGGTCTCGTCATGGGTGAACAGCGTGAAGTCCTTGCTGCCGTCCACGGAGACGGAGACCTCGCTCTGCTCCATGTAGGGGTAGCCGGCGACGAAGCTGACCACGTTGCGCGCGCCCTCGGCCGGACGGTGGCTGACGATGGCGAAGATGTCGCCGCGCCGCGTGTAGTTGCCCTCATCCTTTTGGGGCCGGCTGGCGATGTAGCAGACCTTGTTGCCGCCTTCGTCATAGGTATACGCGGTCCAGTCCCGGAACTTGCCGATGGTCCTGACGTCCTGCGCCAGGGCCGGCGGCGCCAGGACGGCCGCGCTGGTCGTGGCCAGGATGGCGAGGGCAAGCAGGCCGCGCAGGGATGGAATCATCGTTGTCGATCCTCCTGGATGGACGGACCCAGGCCGACCGCACGGACGCGGCCCCGGGGCTTCGGGTGCGAACTGTGCCGTGTGGTCCGGTCGGGATCAAGCCTTGAACCGCCGACCACGTGAGGGAAGAGCACCAATGCGGCCAAGACATGGCGATGCCCGGTCACGAGTCATCCACGCCGCGAGAACCGGTGCGCCCGGCGCGTTCCAGTTGCTCTGTCTCGGCCAGCTCGGCCAGCGGCGCCGGCGCCCGATGCGCCTCCATGGTCCGGAAGGTGGGCCAACCGTGGACGTGCTCGGCCAGCGGCGCGCGCGGTCCGCCCTCGGCCACCGGACGCGGCGCGAAGCGGCCCCGGCTGATGAGACGATCGTACATGACGATCACCCCGGCCATGCCGAGGTTGAGCGAGAACCGCGTCGGGATCTTGACGATGAAATCGCACCGCGCGGCCATCTCGGGTGACAGGCCGTATCGCTCCGCGCCCAGGATGTAGGCGGCGCGCAACGGATGCTGGAAGCTGGGCAGGTCGATGGAGTCGTCGAACAGCTCGACGCCCACCAGCTTGCAGCCGTCCGGCAGCACGAGCGACGCGGCGTCGGGAACCGCGTAGAAGGGCACCTGCCCGGTGCTGTCCGACGTGTCCGTGGTTTGTCCGGCCCGGCGCGGATAGCTGGCCGCCACGGTGAACACGAAACTGGCGCCGAAGGCGTGCGCCGAGCGGAACACGCTGCCCACGTTATAGGGCTTGCTGACGCGTTCGACGCCGATGCCGAAATAGCCGCGCATGGACGCTCCGCCATTGTTGCGGTTTGGGGATGGGGCGAAATCCGGCATCATGCCGATCGACATCCCCGGATCAAGCCCCACGCCATCATGGGAGAGCCATTCATGCGCGCCGCCGTCTGCCCTGCCATCTCGTCCTACAAGGAATTGCGCGTCGAGGACGTCCCGGTTCCGCCCATGGTTCCCGGCGGCGTGCGTATCCGTGTCGCCACCGCCGGCCTGAACTTCGCCGACAGCCTGATCACGGCCGGCAAGTACCAGGAGAAGCCGGAGCCGCCCTTCGTGCCCGGGTTCGAACTGGCCGGGACGGTGACGGAGGTGGCGGACGACGTGACCGCCGTTCGTGTGGGCGACCGCGTCATGGCCATGCCCGGCCTGGGCGCCTTCGCCGAGGAGGCCGTGGTGCCCGAGCGCGCCGTCTGGCCGCTGGGGCAGGGCATGGACATGGCCGCCGGCGCCGCCTTTCCCATTGCCTACGGCACGGCGCATTTCGGGCTGTTCGACCGCGCCCGGCTGCAACCCGGCGAGGTGGTGTTGATCCACGGCGCCGCCGGGGGCGTCGGCCTGACCGCCGTGGAGTGCGCCAAGGCCGGCGGGGCCGTGGTGATCGCCACGGCCGGCGGCGCCGACAAGCTGGCGGTCGCCGCCGCGCACGGCGCCGACCACGGCGTCGACTACAAGACCGAGGACGTCCGCGAGCGGGTTCTGGCCCTCACCGACGGACGCGGGGCGGACGTCGTCTATGATCCCGTCGGCGGCCCGGTGTTTGACGCCTCGCTGCGCTGCACCGCGCCGGACGGCCGCCTGCTCGCCGTGGGTTTCGCCAGCGGCACCGTGCCGCAGATTCCGGCCAACCGCCTGCTGGTCAAGAACCTGTCGGTGATCGGCTTCTACTGGGGGGCGTACATGCGGATCGCGCCGGCGCGGGTGCGGACCACCATGGCCGCCCTGGCCACCTGGCACGATCAGGGCCTGTTGCGGCCGCGCGTCTCGGCCGAATACCCGCTCGACCGCGTGGTCGAGGCCGTCGAGGCCCTGCTGGGCCGGGGTGTCTCGGGTAAGCTGGTGTTGCGCTTGGGTGAGGGGTAGGGTCTTCGGGTCCCATCCGATCCGAGTCTTAAATATCCGCGAAGGGGCGCCCAACGCCTGAACCCCCTCCCAACCTCCCCCATACACTATCTGATTCACACAACTTTGTTTCCGTTTGTCATTGCGAGGAGCGCAGCGACGAAGCAATCCAGGGCGAATACTGACGCCTACCGCTCTGGATTGCTTCACCCTCGTCTTGCGACGAGGGTTCGGAATGACGAGTCACGTCCTCGCACGAGCGAAGAGCCGCCGCTTCGGCGGAAACAAGTGTGAGTATGATAGCCCCGTTTACGGGGAGGGTTGGGGTGGGGTCTTGTATAGCCGTCAGGGCAGGAGGATCGGCGGGCCTTCACGACGACACGGATGAGGACAACCGCCGGCACGCGATCGCTCACGCATCCACGTCCAGGCGGTAGCGGCGGCCGGGCTCGACCTCCTGCCGTCCGGGGATGCGGCCCGGCGTGGCCGGCCCCGCCAGCACCGCGCGCACGTCGCGGATGACCTCCTCGCGCAGCCGATAATACTGGTGCCGGCCGTGTGACAGGGTGGTGTCGGCCACCGCCGAGCAGTCGATGGCCGTGATCCGCGTATCCAACCCGCTGAAGGTGCGCGGCCCGGCGGTGCCCAGGCGGTCCATGTTGAACTTGGTCTTGTCGCTGACCTCCAGCGCCAGGTCGTTCTCGGCGTGGTAGACGTGAACGCGCCGCGCCAGTTCCGTCAGCGGCTGAAGCTTGTGGACGTGCTGGAAGCAGTCGTCGTCCTCGTCGGCGGCCATCAGGAACGCGTTGTCGATGATCTTGGGCAGGCGGGCGCCGAAAACGCGTGCCCGCAGGCCCTGGATCGCGTGCCGTAGCGCCCAATTGCCCATGCTGTGGGCCACGAGGTGGACGCGATACGGGCAGCGCTCCCCGCCGGCGGCGTCCTGGGTGTCGAGGAAGTCCAGGAACCGTTTCAGGGCCCGGGCCATGGCCACGCCCGACATCTCGGCGTCGTCGCGGTCGCTGGCGTACATCCACGGCGGCTGCACCTTGCCGTCGGACGGCCAGGCGAACGCCACCGGCAACAGCCGCACCGGCCGGGCCGGCTCGCCGGCGCGCGCGCGCCGTTCGAAGGCGTAGGTCTCGGCGAGTTGCGCGGCACGGACGAGGCTGCTTTCGAACGTGTTCGCGAAGCCGTGAATGAAGATCAGAACCTCGGCCTGGTCCCGGCGCACCGCGTCACGAATCTCCTGAAACAGGCCGGCGCTTCCGGTCCGGCCGCTCTGGGTGTTCTTGCGTGTGGTTTCGGGCACGTCGTTGACATTGGGCACCGCCGGGCGCCGCTCGGGCAACAGGTCCCACTCGACCGTCGCGGCGTCGTCGTCCTCGCCGTGGCGGGTGACCTCGGCGCGGCCGACCCGGTAGAAATGCGGCCCGTCCGCGTGGAACCTGTTGCCGAAGGTCTTGCGGCCGCCGCGCGGCTCTGTGCGGTTGGTGGCGAACCAGACGGTCGTGCTCATGGCGCGCTCTCTCCCTGTGCCGGAGGCCCCGCGCGGCATCCATCAGCCGCCGCGAAACGGCCCCTCGATCGTTCTCTGCCCCCCGGTCGAGACGATAACACGTCCGCCACCGGAACAAAGCGGATCGTGGGCGTCCGACCGGGCAAGGGTGTGGTCAAGCGGGACCGTGACGCCTACAGTGAGGCAATCCCCCTCATTCGGATGGACGGACCAAACCCATGATGGATCGAGGCGCCCCAGCCGGCGCGAAACCGACCGCCCGCCGCGTGACGGCGGGGGCGCTGGCCCTCGTCGCGGCCGTTTTGACTGGCGGCACGGCGCAGCCGCTGCCCGCCGCCGAACGCGCGGCCGTCGTGCCGGTGGCGCCCCTGTCGGTGGCCCTGAATGCCGCCGCCTATCGCCCCCTGCCGGACGGGGCGATGTTCGTCATCCGCCGCGACGACGATTCCCGCGAGCACGACGCGATCCACGCCGCGCTGGCCGCCGCCCTGCCCGCCTCGGCCGGCACCGGCCCGACTCTGGAGATGAGCTTTGACGTCTACGTCATTCGCTCCGGGGTGCCGGTGCTGGGCATGGACATGCTGGAGATGGAGGAGCCGCGCGGCGACGCCGCCCGACAGGCCGAACGGCCACCCAGCGTGGATGCGACCGAGTTGCGCGGCCGCACCGGCGCCCTTGAGGGGAACGTCTTTCACCAGCGCCAGGACAGCTTCGCCGCCGTCATGCGCCTGGAGGTGACGGTGTTCGATCCCCGCACCGGGGCCTACCTGTGGCGGGGCTGGGTGGACTCGCCGCTGAACGGCTTGTCCCGCGCCCAAGTGACCGAGTTGGTGGCCGGACCGCTGCTGGACACGTTGGGCGAAACCGTGGCTGGCCGGACAACGGTGATCGAGGTGCCGGGGGCCATGGGCGGA
Source organism: uncultured Rhodospira sp. (assembly GCF_937138205.1). Classification (GTDB taxonomy): domain Bacteria; phylum Pseudomonadota; class Alphaproteobacteria; order Rhodospirillales; family Rhodospirillaceae; genus Rhodospira. The sequence goes on from NZ_CAKZOT010000026.1 coordinate 15,647, forward strand.
GCGGCAGGCCGATAGCCCGTTCGCCGGGGCGCCTCAGAACGCCACCCGGTCGCCGCCCTTCAACGCCAGCATCGCGCGCGCCTCGCTGGGCGTGGCGACGGGCCGGCCCAGGCCTTCCAGCACCTGCCGGATGCGCCGCACCTGCTGGGCGTTGCTTTCGGCCAGCACGCCCTTGTCCAGGAACAGGTTGTCCTCCAGCCCGACGCGCACGTTGCCGCCCATGGCCGCCGCCATCGTGGTCAAGGGGATTTGATGCCGGCCCACGCCGAGCACCGAAAACTGATAATTCGTGCCGAACAGCTTGTCCGCCGTGCGTTTCAGGGTCATCAGGTTGTCCGGATCGGCGCCGATGCCGCCGAGAATGCCCAGGCAGAATTGCAGGAACAGCGGCGGCGTGGCGATGCCCCGGTCGACGAAATGGGCCAGGGTGTACAGGTGGCCGACATCGTAGCACTCGTACTCGAACCGGGTGCCGCGCGCCTCGGCCAGGTCGGCGTGCAGGGCCTCGATATCGGCGAAGGTGTTCTTGAACACGAAATCGCGGCTGGCTTCGAGGAAGTCCGGCTCCCACGCGTGGTGCCAGTCGGACCAGCGGTCGAGCGCCTGGAACAGCCCGAAGTTCATGGTGCCCATGTTGCACGAGGCCATCTCGGGGGCCGCGCGGACGGCGGCCTCCATGCGTTGCGCGACCGTCATCGGCATTCCGCCGCCGGTGGAGATGTTCACCACCGCGTCGGTGGCCTGCTTGATGCGCGGCAGGAAGCGCATGAACACGTCCGGATCGGGGGTCGGCCGGCCGGTCTGGGGATCGCGCGCGTGCAGGTGCAGGATGGCCGCCCCCGCCTCCGCCGCCGCGATCGCCTGCTCGGCGATCTGGTCGGGCGTGATGGGCAGATGCGGGCTCATGGTCGGCGTATGAACCGACCCCGTGACGGCGCATGTGATGATGACGGGGGTGGGCAAGGAGGAACCCTTCGAAAAGAAAGATGCTTCGCCGGCGCGCTCGGCCGAACTCGTGCGTCAGGATGCGAGTTCCTGCAAGACTCCGTCGTAAACGTCATCGCCGTTCATGGCGCTAAACCGGACACCTCCAAAAAAGGACTCGGCCAACGCACCCACGCTGTCACCTTCCTCCAGAACCTGTGGGATAAACAGGCGAGATCCGAGCGATTTCTCCGAAATATAAACAAGAACATCTTCAAGATCAAATCTATCTATAATGTGTCCCTTCTCGTTCGATACTTCTATGCTATGCCATTCTTCATGGCATTCTTCCCCCGTATACGCAAATTTATGCTTCTCAAGAGTAATTGAGGATCTTGTGAAATCCGTGACGAACGCACCCTCGCGGACCCCTTCCCGCCACTGGATCCGTCCTTCCACCGTCTTGTTGATCAGGCCGGAAACAAGGCGGGCGCGCTTTTCCATGTCAACCTGTGCCATTTCTGTTCTCCCTTCGTCCCGCCGCCTCCAGATCGCGCAGAAACCCGCGAAGGTTCGAAAACACGTCATGGAATCTGTGGTACTTCTGTTTTTCCGCTTCTCGGGAAGCGTCGGCATTCGGGTCTCTCGGGTCCTCAAAATCCTGCCCCGACAGATCGCGGTGGATCTCGCACAGGTCGTTCACATACCTCTGGATTTCCCGGCGATCTTCCAGACTCCTCACATGGGGTCCATGACGCAGTCGGTCCAGGAAGTCGATGAGCCAATCCAGCTTGTCCGGCACCGCATGGCGCTTGT